>CAVOVI010000003.1:0-42801 GCA_963699825.1 uncultured Gemmatimonadales bacterium | reverse complement strand
GATCGGATCAAGAAGGTGGCGACGGCCACCAGCGCGTCACTGCCCGCCACCAAGGAGTTCCTGCAGGGAGAGCGGCTCCTTCGGGTCGGCGCCTACCGCGAGGCCGCCGAGGCGTATGACCGGGCCGTGGCGCTGGACACGGCGTTCGCCCTGGCCTGGTACCGGAAGAGCGTCGCCGCCGACTGGATCGACGGGCTCGACGTGCGCAGCTCGGCGGATCGCGCCTGGAGCTACGCCGACCGCTCCGTCCCCGCGACCGCCAGCTCGTCTCGGCGCTAAGCCACCGCCGCCACGGAGAGAACCACCAAGCCGCGCAGGAGTACGCCGCGCAGCTCCACACCTGGCCCGACGAGGTGGAGGGGCAGGTGCAGATGGGGGAGATTCTCTTTCACGACAACCCGCGGCTGGGTCGGCCAATGGCCGAGGCGATCCCCGTCTTCGAGCGCGCGCTGGCCCTCGAGAATTCCAACGCCAACGCGCGCATTCATTTGGCGCGGCTCTACGCGATGTACGGGAACATCGACGCCCTCCGCGAGACGGTGCAGCACTTCACCGCCGAGAATTCGGAGAGCGAGCGGACCTTCGAGGTGCAGGCCATCCTGGCCTGGACCGTCGGTGACACGGCGCTGCAGGCCGACATCCTCCGCCGGATCGGGGACTTTCCACCCTACTATCGCTTCTACGCCGTGCACGGTGTCGCGCGGTTCGCCAAGAATGCCACTGGCGCGCAGGAGTTTCTGCGCGGGTACGAGGGGAGCGAGCCGTGGGTCGTCATCCAGACTCCCAACCTGCTCATCACCCAGGGGAAACTCGACGGCCTTCGCCGGTTCATGGCATCGATACCCGGGGGACGAACACCCAACTGGGATATGTACGAGGCGTTCCTCTGGACCTCGGGCACCGTGCCCGCCGACACGCTGCGGATGCAAGAACTGCTCGCAGCGGTTCGTGCCGCCGATCCGGCGGAAATCCAGGGTACACGCTGGCTGCCGCCCTACGACGACCTCACCCCGTCGCTTGCGGCATTCGAGCGGAACTACCACACCGCCCTCCTGATGGTACATCTCGACCGGCCCGACGAGGCGCGGCGGATCATCGCGCTGATGAACCGCGCCGACTCCTTCCCCGGCCTGGGTAAGACCAAGCAGGAGGCGATCACATCGCTGGAGGCGGAGCTGGCGTATCGGAACGGCAACGTCGATCAGGCGCTCGAACCTCCTGCGGACCGTGAACTATGAGGTGCCCCACGCCGCCACGGTGCTGCCGATGATCGATGGTGCCCGGGGCAGATTCCTGCGGGCGGAGCTGGAGCTGTCCGCCGGCGATACCGCCACCGCCATGGGCTTCTATCACGGCCTCGACGACAGCTGGAGCCCCTTTGACACCCCCTTCCGCCCGCTGGTCTATGCACGGCTGGGCGCCATCGCCGAGGCACAGGGGCGGAAGACCGAGGCAATCGACTACTATTCGCAACTTCTGGACCTATATAAGGACGCGGACCCTATCTATGCCGCCGAGCGGGAGACGATCCTGCAGCGGCGGAATGCCCTGCTGGGGCCGCGCTGAGGTCGTCGCTAAAGCGACGGCTCGGTTGATGTCGCTGAAGCGACACACGCCACATTGAATGTTGTTCCTTTGCGCTCTTCGCGTCTCTTTGCGTCTTTGCGGTAAATGTTGTTCACGCGAAGCCGCGAAGATCCTATTATGGGAGCAGTAATTTGACTTCCCCGCTTCCCCGCCTAGCCGCCGCTTTATCCGACCGCTACCGCATCGAGCGTGAACTCGGCGCCGGCGGCATGGCCACGGTGTATCTGGCCGAGGACCTCAAGCACAAGCGCCACGTGGCCATCAAGGTGCTGCGCGCCGAACTGGCCGCCGTCATCGGCGCCGAACGGTTCGTCACCGAGATCACCACCACGGCCAACCTGCAGCATCCGCATATCCTGGCGCTGCACGACAGCGGCGCGGCCGACGGCTTCCTCTACTACGTCATGCCGTATGTGGAGGGGGAGTCGCTCCGGGACCGGTTGAGCCGGGAGAAGCAGCTGCCGATTGCCGACGCGGTGCGGATCGCCGGCGAGGTGGCCAGTGCCCTCGACTACGCTCACCGCCAGGGCGTGATCCACCGCGACATCAAACCCGAGAACATCCTGCTGCACGATGGGCGCGCGCTGGTGGCCGACTTCGGCATCGCGCTCGCCGCCACCAGCGCCGGCTCCCGCATGACGGAAACAGGCATGTCCCTCGGCACGCCGCACTACATGAGCCCCGAACAGGCGATGGGGGAGCGGCAGCTCGACGCCCGCACTGATGTGTACGCAGTGGGATGCGTGCTCTACGAGATGCTGGCCGGCGATCCGCCCTTTACCGGCAGCACAGCGCAAGCCATCGTTGCCAAGGTGATGACGGAGCGGCCGACCGCGCTCTCGACGGTGCGCGACACCGTGCCGGAGGAAGTGGAAGACGCCGTCCTCACGGCCCTGGCGAAGCTGCCCGCCGACCGTTTTGCCACCGCCGCGGAGTTCGCGGCCGCCCTCCAGGGCCAGGGGACGGGACCCATGCGGCGGGTCCGGTCTCGCGGCCCCGCTGCCGCCCGGCCCCGCCCGCTGCTCCTGGGTCTCCTCGCCGCCACCGCCGCGCTTGCGCTGTGGGGCTGGTTCCGCCCCCGCCCCGCACCTCCGTCATTTCCGCCGTCCCGGCTGGCGATCCCGACTCCCACGCTCGGCGGCTCGAGCACCGGGCTCCAGCGGCAGGTGGCCATCACCCCCGACGGCAGCACGATTCTCTACACGGCGGTCGCCGAGGGCGGGAACTTCACCATGGCCCGCGCGCTGGACGAGACCGAGGCCACCGTCGTGCCGGGCATCCCGCAGTTCGTGGCCGGGTACGCCATTTCCCAGGATGGCCGCGAGTTCGTGGCGACGAGCTTCACGAGCCGGACCTCGACCCGGTTTCCCATCGGCGGCGGGACGGGGAGGCCGATCCCCGCAGAACTCGACGTGAACGGGTACTACGCCTGGGCCGGCGACGGGTCGCTCTGGTTCGGGGCGCTGCAGAACATGAGCGAAGGCACGGCGCGGCTCGGCCCGGACGATCGCATCACGCATCCATTCGGCACGAAGAGCGCCGAATTCGTCCCGATGAGCATCCTCCCCGGTGATCGTGCCGCCATCGCCGTCCGCAAGAACCTCGGCACGGCAGCGGGGCCGGCGGCCCTGCTCGATCTCGAGACGGGCGAGGTTACTCAGCTCATCGACCAGAACGTGGTGGACATCAAGTACACCTCGGGGTTCCTGGTCTGGGCCGTCACCACCGGCAACCTCGAGGCCCAGCCCTTCGACCTGCGGGCCGGGAAGCTCACAGGAAGCCCTGTCACGATCGCCACCGGCGTCTCCCTCACCGGGACCGGCATCGCGCAGTTCGACGTGGCCGCCAACGGGACGGTGGTCTACGTGCCGGAGGATCCGCGTTCCCTCGTGCTTGTGGATCGCTCCGGGGCCATTCGCGCCGCGGTCGGGGAGAACCACAACTATCACTCCCCCCGCTTCTCGCCCGACGGGCAGCGAGTGGCGGTGGACTTCACCTCCCCCGACGGACGGGATGTGTGGCTGCTGCGGCTCGCCGATGGCACCCTCACCCGCACCACCTTCCTCCGGGACGGGCACGATCCCACCTGGAGTCCCGACGGACGCTTCGTCTCCTTTCTCTCGACCCGAAGCGGCGCCCTCGGCATCTACCGGGTCCGCCCGGGGAGCACCGAACCGGCGGAGTCGCTCTTCGCCTCGCCGATGCTCGGGTATACCGGCGTATGGCTGAAGGACGAGAGCGCGATCGTCACCGCCGGCACCACCCTGGAGGGCGGCTCCCGCACCGACATCGGGATTGTGCGGAACGGCGGCCGCGGGCCGATCGAAGCGCTCGTTGCCACGCGGTTCGAGGAGCAGTACCCCGCCCTCTCCCCCGACGACAAGTGGCTCGCCTTCTCATCGTCCCAGTCGGGCCGCGAGGAGGTCTATGTGCGCCGCCTGGACGGCACCGGGGAGCAGGTGCAGATCTCCCTCTCGGGCGGGGCGGAACCGGTCTGGGGACCGAACGGGCGCGAGCTGTTCTACCGGGCCTCCAACGGCAGCGGCGTCGACCTGGTGATGGCGACGCTCCAGGTCACCCCCGCGCTTCAGGTGCTCAGCCGGCGGCCGCTCTTCGCGGTGTCGGACATCGGCACCGCCACACCGCACGCCAACTACGATATTTCGCCCGACGGCAAGACCTTCGTCATGGTCCGCCTCAACCCGGCGTCGCGGATCATGGTCATCCAGAACCTGCCCGGGCTGGTGGCGAAGCTGCGGGGAAATACTCCCTAGCCCGTCGCTAAAGCGACGGCTCGGCTGATGTCGCTGAAGCGACACGGGCAAAGCGATCCTCCTCCCTCTAGCCAACTCTCCTATCTGACTGTATCATAAGGGGTTACCCCTTCGCGGCCTTTGCGCCTCTTCGCGTCTTTGCGTTCAAAGCGGTTCACGCGAAGTCGCGAAGCCGCGAAGATCCTTTCATGGGAGCAGCTGAGTGACCGACGTCCTTCCCCGCCTCACCGAGGCCCTGTCGGACCGCTACCGCCTAGAGCGGGAGCTCGGGCAAGGCGGCATGGCCACCGTCTACCTGGCGCAGGACATCCGGCACAACCGCCGCGTGGCGGTCAAGGTGCTGCGGCCCGAACTGGCCGCGGTCATCGGCGCCGAGCGGTTCCTCTCCGAGATCACCACGACCGCCAACCTCCAGCATCCGCACATCCTGCCGCTCTTCGACAGCGGCGAGGCCGACGGCTTCCTCTTCTACGTGATGCCGTATGTCGAGGGCGAGACGGTCCGCGACCGGATCAGCCGGGAGAAGCAGCTGCCGGTGGACGACGCGGTCCGCATCACGGTGGAAGTGGCCTCCGCGCTCGACTACGCCCACCGCCACGGCGTCATCCACCGCGACATCAAGCCGGAGAACATCCTGCTGCACGACGGCACCGCGCTGGTGGCCGACTTCGGCATCGCGCTCGCCGTCAGCACCGCCGGCTCCCGGATGACCGAGACCGGCATGTCCCTCGGCACGCCGCACTACATGAGCCCCGAGCAGGCGATGGGGGAGCGGGAAATCACCGCCACCTCCGATGTGTACGCCCTGGGCTGCGTGCTCTACGAGATGCTGGTCGGGGAGCCGCCCTTCACCGGTCCCACCGCGCAGGCCATCATCGCCCGCGTCGTGACGGAGGAGCCGCGCTCGCTCACCATCCAGCGCAAGACGATCCCGCCGCAGGTCGAGGGAGCGGTCCGGCAGGCGTTGCAGAAGCTGCCGGCGGACCGGTTCAAGACCGCCGCGGACTTTGCCGATGCGCTGCAGGGTCGTGGCAACATCGCCTCGTTCGCCGGCACCGCCGTGCACGGCGCCACCGCAGGCAGTGCCAGCGGCGGCGGAGGCTGGCGCGCCCGGCTGCGGGATCCGCTCGTCCTCGTCCCCGCGCTGATCGCGGTCGCCGCACTCGCGGTGGCAGCGTCGGTGGCGAAGCGGGCAGTGCCGGCCGCGATCCCACCCATTCGGTACGTCCTCGCTGCATCGGACAGCACACAACCCGTCCCGACCTATCCGTGGCCGGCGGCGATCTCTCCCGATGGGGGGACGGTCGTGTATACCGTGGCGCAGGACGCCAACACCGTGGCGTTGTACGCGCTCCGCACCGATCAGCTGGAGCCGCGTCCGATTCCCGGGACGACAGACGCGTTCGAGCCGCATTTCTCTCCCGACGGCAAGTGGCTGGCGTTCGGTCAGGACGGCAAGGAACGGAAGGTCCGGCTCGACGGCAGCGCGCCGGTGACGATCGCGACCGCGGGCGCCGCCAACGGAGCGGCCTGGACGACCCGTGACCAGATCGTGCTGGGGTCCTACGGGGCGACCCACGGGCTCTCCCATGTCAGTGCCGCCGGCGGCGAGCCCGTCGCGCTCACGGAGCCAGATACGGCGAACGGCAAGACTGACCACATCTGGCCTATCGCCCTGCCGGACGGCAAGAGCGTCGTCTTCGTCATCTGGTCCGGGAGTCTCTCCACCTCCGAACTCGCCATCACCTTCCTCGATGACGGCAAGGTGACGCCACTCGGCATTCAGGGGATTCGCCCGCTGGCGGTCCTCGACGGCATGCTGGTGTACCTGCAGGCGGACGGTACCATTATGGCGGTCAAGCTGGATGCCACGGGGACGGAAGCTCGCCGGGCGGCCCATCCCGGTACACGACCCCGTCTCCGTGGCATCGGCGAATAACGGCAATTCCGGCGTGTTTATCTCGCCGGGCGGCGCGCTGGTCACCTCCCGTGGTGGCGCGCGCGGATTGCTCGGCTGGGTCTCTCCCGATGGGCGGACCGAGCCACTGCTGAAGCAGCCGGGGGCATACCAGCAGCCACGCCTGTCGCCGGACGAACAGCGGGTGGCAGTCGTCGTCTACGACGGGCGGCAGAGCGATGTGTGGATCTACGACCGCACCCTGTCCACCTTCTCGAAACTGACGACGTCCGGGACGGTGACCTCGGTCAGCTGGAGTGCGGATGGACGCCACATCCTCTACACCGCGTCGGGAGAAGAGGCGCGTGGCGCCGTCTGGTGGCAGCTCGCCGCCGGTGGGTCCCCTGCCGAGAAGCTCACACAAAACATCTTCCTCACACCGGACGCGGCCATCTCTCCAGATGAGAAGTCGCTGCTGGTGACCAGCCTGCGGGAAACCTCCTGGGACATCGTGCGCGTTCCGCTCGACTCCGAGGGCGTCGCCCGGAGCTACCTCAACTCCCCTGCCCTCGAGGGTTCGGCCCAGTTCTCGCCCGACGGGAAATGGGTAGCGCTCATGTCGAACGAGTCAGGCCGGTTCGAGGTGTACGTCCGTTCCTTCCCCGACCCGTCGTCCAAGGTCCAGGTCTCGGTGGCCGGTGGGGCCGAACCGAGCTGGTCCCCGGATGGGCAGCGCCTCTACTACAAATCGGGTTCGGCCCTGCTGGCAGCGAGGGTGCATCTCACCCCCACATTCGCGTTGCTTGGAAGGGACACCATCCTCCGCAATACGAGCATCGCGGGCACCTCCTTCTTCGGGGCCAACTACGACGTGACGCGCGACGGGAAGCGCGTCCTCGCTGTCCTCGCAGGTGCAGACGACTTTCAGCTGGTCGTCTCGCCCAACTGGATCACCGAATTCCGGCAGCGGGTCGCCGAAAGCAGCGGAGGCTCCAAGTGACCGACGTCCTTCCCCGCCTGACCGAAGCCCTGTCCGACCGCTACCGCCTCGAGCGTGAGCTCGGCCAGGGCGGCATGGCCACCGTCTACCTGGCGCAGGACATCAAGCACGACCGCCGGGTGGCCATCAAGGTGCTGCGGCCCGAGCTGGCCGCGGTCATCGGCGCCGAGCGGTTCCTCAGCGAAATCAAGACCACGGCCAACCTCCAGCACCCGCACATCCTGCCGCTGCACGACAGCGGCGAGGCCGACGGCTTCCTCTTCTACGTGATGCCGTACGTGGAGGGGGAAACGGTCCGCGACCGGATCAGCCGCGAGAAGCAGCTGCCGGTGGACGACGCGGTCCGCATCACCACCGAGGTGGCGGCCGCGCTCGACTACGCCCACCGCCACGGCGTCATCCACCGCGACATCAAGCCCGAGAACATCCTGCTGCACGACGGCTCGCGCGCTGGTGGCCGACTTCGGCATCGCGCTGGCCGTCAGCACCGCCGGCACCCGGATGACCGAGACCGGCATGTCCCTCGGCACGCCGCACTACATGAGCCCCGAGCAGGCGATGGGCGAGCGGGAAATCACCGCCCGGAGCGACGTCTACGCGCTGGGCTGCGTGCTCTACGAGATGCTCACCGGCGATCCGCCCTTCACCGGCAGCACCGCGCAGGCCATCGTGGCGCGAGTCGTGACCGAGACCCCGCGGCCGATGGCTCCCCAGCGCGAGACGATCCCGCCGCACGTGGAAGCCGCCGTCCTCACCTCGCTGCAGAAGCTCCCCGCCGACCGCTTCAAGACCGCGGCGGAATTCGCGGAGGCGCTGGCCGACAGGAGCTACGCCTCCAAGACCACGGTGCTGATGGCCGCGCAACGCCGAGCCGGCCGGTCACCGCTCCTGCTGGCGGGCTGGCGGCCTCGCGGCGATCGCGACCATCGCCGCGATTTGGGGCTGGTTCCGTCCGGAGCCGCCGCGCGCCGTGGCACGCTACGGACTCGGGTTTCCAGAGGGTCAGGCCCCGAACGGGGCGGTTGCCATCTCTCCCGATGGCTCGCGCCTGGTCTACGAGGGGCCGTCCGATGACGGGCAGGGACAGCTCTGGGTGAAGGACCGATCCCAGTACACCGCCGTGCCGCTCGCGGGCACCGAGTCGCGGGGGCGCCGGTGGTGTCGCCCGACGGGCAGTGGATCGCATTCTCCCAGGGCAACCTGCTGAAGAAGATCCCGATCGGCGGAGGGGCGGCGATTACCCTGGCCGATTCGTCGTGGGGAGCCTCCCGCCGCCTGGCTCGACGACGGGACCCTGCTCTATACGCGGGTCGGTCTTGCCCTCGGACGGGTGTCCGACGCCGGTGGAGCCGTAACGATTGTCTGGCGGCCTGACAGCACGGGAGGGGGGCCCTTCTTCCTGGCGCCGCTCCCGGGGGCGCGGGGGGCCATCTTCACCCTGTGCCTCAATCTCTGCCGGGGATCCAGCCTCTGGGTGCTGGACCTGGCATCCGGTGCGACGCGGCAGCTCTTTCCCGAGGCGCGGCAGGGCTGGTACCTCCCCACCGGGCAGATCGCGTATGTGCGCGCCGACGGAGGGATGTTCGCCGCGCCGTTCGACCTCAAGACCCTCGAGGTGCGCAGCACCCCCGTGCCGGTCCTGGAGAACCTGTCGCTCCGCTCCGGCATCATCCCGAACCTCGCCTTCAGTACGACCGGGACCCTCATCATGCAGGCGGGTGCCGGCGGCGCGCAGTTCGGAGTCCACGAGCTGGTGTGGGTGGACCGGACCGGACGGGAGACGCCCGTCGATTCGAGCTGGAACTTCCGGCTCTCCATCTCCAACGGAAACGTCGGGTGGTCGCTTTCCCCCGACGGAAGGCGCCTCGCCATCGGGCTCAACACCAACTCCGGCGACGACATCTGGATCAAGGAGCTGCCGGCCGGGCCGCTCTCGCGGCTCACCTTCGACTCCACCGCCGAGCAGCGCCCGCGGTGGACGCCCGACGGGAAGTCGGTCACCTACATCGTGGACGGCGCTGGCAGCCTGCGCCAGCGCGCCGCCAACGGAACCGGCAAGGAGGAAGTGGTCCTCGACACCCCGGGGCTGAACCTGCTCGACGGCTCCTGGTCCAAGGACGGCCAGTGGCTCCTGCTCCGGGTCGGCGGCAACAGCGGCGACCAACAAGCTGCGCAACATCCTCACCTTCCGCCCCGGCGTGGACAGCGCGCCGGTGGAACTGCTCTCCAGCGCGAACGCCGACGAATCGGCCCCGGCGCTCTCCCCGGACGGGAAGTGGCTGGCCTACACCTCCGACGAAACCGGACGGAACGAGGTGTACATCCGTCCCTTCCCCAACGTCGACGACGGGAAGTGGCAGGTGTCAACCAACGGCGCGCAGGCCCCGCTCTGGGCCCACAGCGGCCGAGAGCTCTTCTACGTGGACGCCGAGCGCAACATGATGGTGGTGGCGGTACCCGCCGCCGGTCCCTCCCAGCTCGGTGCGCGCACCATGCTCTTCAAGCTCGGGAATGGCCTGTACCTCAATGACCGCGAGTGGTACACACCGTTCGACGTGTCCCCGGATGACAAGCGCTTCATCATGGCGCGCCAGGTGACCGCCGGCAGCGAGGCGCAATCCACCTTCCTCCTGGTCGAGAACTGGTTCGAGGAGGTCAAGGCGAAGGTGGACGGAAAGTGAGCGCGATAACGGCGGCTCACGCGAAGGCGCGAAGAACGCGAAGCGTCTGGACCCCGGCTTTCGCCGGGGTGACAGCCGAGGCTGGTCGCTTCAGCGACATCAGCCGAGCCGCGGGTTTACCCGCGACTTGGGGAAGATGTCCGAGATTGCTTCGGCCACTGCGTGGCCTCGCAATGACAAAACACGATTGTGGAGTAATTGATGTCTAGTCCCCTCCCCCGCCTGACCGACGCCCTCGCCGACCGCTACCGCCTCGAGCGCGAGCTCGGCCAGGGCGGCATGGCCACCGTCTACCTGGCCCAGGACATCAAGCACAACCGCCGCGTGGCGGTCAAGGTGCTGCGGCCCGAGCTGGCCGCCGTCATCGGCGCCGAGCGGTTTCTCTCCGAGATCACCACCACCGCCAACCTGCAGCACCCGCACATCCTCCCGCTCTTCGACAGCGGGGAGGCCGACGGCTTCCTCTTCTACGTGATGCCGTACGTCGAGGGGGAGACGGTCCGCGACCGGATCGAGCCGCGAGAAGCAGCTCCCGGTGGACGACGCGGTGCGCATCACCACGGAGGTGGCCGCCGCGCTCGACTACGCCCACCGCCACGGCGTGATCCACCGCGACATCAAGCCCGAGAACATCCTGCTGCACGACGGCTCAGCGCTGGTGGCCGACTTCGGCATCGCGCTGGCCGTGAGCACCGCCGGCTCCCGCATGACCGAGACCGGCATGTCCCTCGGCACGCCGCACTACATGAGCCCCGAGCAGGCCATGGGCGAGCGGGAGATCACCGCGCGCTCCGATGTGTACGCCCTCGGCTGCGTGCTCTACGAGATGCTCACCGGCGATCCGCCGTTCACCGGCAGCACCGCGCAGGCCATCGTGGCGCGGGTCGTCACCGAGACGCCGCGGCCGATGGTCCCGCAGCGCCAGCACGATTCCAGCGCACGTGGAAGCGGCGGTCGCTCACCTCGCTGCAGAAGCTCCCCGCCGACCGGTTCAAGACGGCGCGGAGTTCGCGAGCGGCGCTGGCCGACCGGCAGTACACCTCCTCGGCGACCGTCGCGATGCCTTCCGCCAGCCGGCCGCGCAGCCGGGCCGCAACGATGGGCCCCTGGGCCTGGCCGCCGTCGCGCTGATCGCCGGGCTCGGCATCGGGGCCAAGGCGCTGGCGCCGAAGGTAGAGGTGCGCCCACTCCGGCTTTCGGTGCCCGTTCCTGCGGAATCGCCACCGGTCGCCCTCCGACTCTCGCCCGACGGCGGAACGCTGGCCTATGTCATCGGACTGGGAGATCGGTTCGCCATTTACACCCGCCCCCTCGACGGACTGCAGGCCAGGCGGCTCGAGGGGACCGATGACGCTTTCACGGTCAGCTTCTCTCCCGACGGTCAGACCATCGCGTTCATCGGCACCAGTGGCGGGGCGCGGAAGGTTCCCGTTGCGGGCGGTGCCTCCATCGCCATTCCGCTCGAAAACGGAGTCAGTGCTCACGGCGCTCGAATTCGTCGGCCCCGACCATTTCATCGTCGCCTCCCAGGGAAACCTCGCTACCCTCGCCCCGAACGGTGTGCTGACGCGGTTCGCCGTGCCTGACTCGTTCACCCGCAACACCGCGTGGACCCTCGACCAGGTGCTCCCCGATGGCTGGGTGCTCGCCCGGTACTGGCGGAATCGCCGCCAACCGGACCGGTCGTGGCCGTGGACCCAGCCACGGGCAACGCGTGCGGTTGATCGACGGCAACCGTTCCTGGGCCGGGTACGCCGACGGTACGCTGGTGTGGGTCGCTTCCCGACGGAACCCTCCTCGGCGCGCCGTGGGATCCCAAGGACAAGAAGCCGGTGGGCCCGGGATGCCGCTGGGCGGCGCCACCGTGCTCTCCATCCTCGGATTCGTACCCCCGGTGACCGTAGCATCCGGAGGGCTGGCCTACGTCCCGACCGAGTCGCGTGCGTCGCGTCGCGTGTCGCACGGTCCGGTCAGTCCACCGTGCTGCTCGGCACCGACCGGGCCTATCACAATCCGCGGGTGTCGCCCGATGGCCGGCGGCATCTCGCTGGACTTCACCGACCAGGAGCGGGACGTCTGGCTCTTTGACATCGCCGACTCCATCGCTCACCCGCTTCGGCTTCGACTCCACCGCGCACGACGCCGAGTGGCTGGCCCGACGGGAGCGGGATGATCTTCGCCGTGGTCCGGCACGGGATCATCGGCGAGTACGCTCGCAGCTTCGACAAGGGGGGTCGGGCGGATTCGGTCTTCATGGGACCGGAACAGCTCTCGATTCACTCCATCACCCGCGACCAGCGCACCGGCATCGGCGTCGTCATCGAGGGCTCGACCTTCGACATCGTGTCGGTTCCGCTCGATGGTGCGGGGTCGCTCGACACCCTGCTGGGGACGCGGTATTCCGAGGGATGGCCCGCGCTCTCCCCCGACGAACGGGTGGCTCGCCTACCAGTCGGATGAATCGGGCCGGATGGAGGTCTATCTCCGCGCCTGGCCCGGCCTCGGCTCCAAGGTGCAGGTGTCACCGAACGGAGGCACCGAGCCGATCTGGTCCCGCGACGGGAAGGAGCTGTTCTATCGCGCCGGCGGTGGCGCGGAACCGAAGCTGGTCTCGGCGATCATCGTGGGCGGACGGGTCCAGTCGCGCACCGAACTCTTCAGCGTCGGCCGGTACGAGTTCTCCACGCCGCACCGGAACTACGACGTCTTTCCCGACGGCAAGTCGTTCGTCTTTGTTCGGCAGGGGACGCCCGGCCAGCAGGCCGAGGTGGTGTACCTGCAGAATCTGAAGGGGCTGATGGCAGGCACGGTGAGGCTGGCCGTATGCCGTTTCTGACGGTATTCTGACACATGATTCGAATGGCACGTGTCGCTTTAGCAGACATGCAGCCGAGCCGCGGGTTCACCCGCGAAAGCCGCGGGCCATGATCCTGGATTGCTTCGGCCACTGCGTGGCCTCGCAATGACAGAATCTCGACAGTGGAGTCTCCATTTGACTGCCCCGCTGCCCCGCCTCACCGCCGCCCTGTCCGATCGCTACCGCCTAGAGAGTGAGCTCGGCGAAGGCGGCATGGCCACGGTGTACCTGGCGCAGGACATCAAGCACAACCGCCGGGTGGCGGTCAAGGTGCTGCGCCCGGAGCTGGCCGCGGTCATCGGCGCCGAGCGGTTCCTCACCGAAATCACCACCACCGCCAATCTCCAGCACCCGCACATCCTTCCGCTCTTCGACAGCGGCGAGGCGGACAGCTTCCTCTTCTACGTGATGCCGTACGTGGAGGGGGAGACGGTCCGCGACCGGATCAGCCGCGAGAAGCAGCTGCCGGTGGCCGATGCCGTGCGCATCGCCGAGCGAAGTGGCCGCGGCGCTCGACTACGCCCACCGCCACGGCGTCATCCACCGCGACATCAAGCCCGAGAACATCCTGCTCCACGACGGATCCGCCCTCGTGGCCGATTTCGGCATCGCGCTCGCCGCCAGCAAGGCCGGCGGCACCCGGATGACCGAAACGGGGATGTCGCTCGGCACGCCGCACTACATGAGCCCCGAACAGGCGATGGGAGAGCGGGAGATTACCGCCCGCTCCGACGTGTACGCCCTGGGCTGCGTGCTCTACGAGATGCTCACCGGCGATCCGCCCTTCACCGGCTCCACGGCGCAGGCCATCGTGGCGCGGGTCGTCACCGAGAATCCGCGGTCGATGACCAGCCAGCGGCACACCATCCCGCCGCAGGTCGAGGCGGCGGTGCTGACCGCGTTGGAAAAGCTCCCCGCCGACCGGTTCGCCTCCGCCGCCGAGTTTTCTGCGGCGCTGGCCGATCCGAACTACGCCTCGAAAACCACCGTGATGATGGCAGCAGCAAGCGGGCGCGGACGATTTTCCCGCCTCGCTGCCCCGCTGGCCGTCCTCGCAGCAATCGCCACGATCGCCGCGCTTTGGGGGTGGTTCCGGCCGGAGTCTCCCCGGCCCACACTTCGGTACACCATGGTGCTCCCCGACGGGAAGGAGCTCTCACACGACCGGGGCACCCGCTTCGCCATCTCGCCCGATGGCTCCAAGATCGTGTATGCCGGACAGGGACCGGAGGGCACCCAGCTCTACCTCCTCGACCGGAGCCAGCTCGAGCCCGTGGCTCTCCCAGGCACCGATGCGGGGATCGTGCCCTTCTTCTCGCCCGACGGACGGCAGATCGGGTTCACGCTCCTGGGGAACGCGGCGATCAAGGTGATGCCGCTGAGCGGCGCACCCCCGGTGACCATTGCCGATTCGGGCCTCGGCGCAGACGGGGGCACCTGGAGCGCCGACGGCTACATCTACTTCGACGGGCTCACTGGCGGCGGCACCACCGGACTGGTCCGGGTGCCCGCCGCGGGCGGGCCGCTCGAACAGATGACCACGGTGGACACCGCCAACGGCGAACAGGATCACTTCTGGCCGGTGGCGATTCCCGGGGGCCGCGGCGTGCTCTTCACCGTGCAGTATCGGAGCGCCCGGCAGGCGAGCAACATTGCGGTCTTCGACCCGAAATCGGGAACGTATCGCACACTGGTACAGGGGCTCACCGCGCGCTACGCGCCGACCGGCCACCTCATCTATGTCTCGGCCTCGGGTGACCTCCTCGCGGTACCGTTTGACCTCAAGCGACTGCAGGTCCGTGGTCAGCCGGTTGCCCTCACCAACAAGATCGCCGGCCGGGCGTTCGGCGCGGTGGACCTCGCCCTCTCCTCCTCCGGCACCCTGATCTACCAGGTCGGAGAGGTCAACACCGATCCGGCGACGGTCGCGTACGTGACCCGCGACGGGCGCTTCACCCCGGTGGATTCCGGTTGGAGCAGCAGCTTCCAGACCCTCGCGCTCTCCCCGGATGGCAAACAGCTTGCCGTCAGCATCGTGGCCACCGGCGAGCAGCAACTCTGGATCAAGCAGTTGCCCGACGGACCGCTGAGCAAGCTCACCTTCGATGGCCAGTCCAACTACCGACCGGCGTGGCACCCCGACGGCCGGACGGTCGGGTTCACGAGCGCGGCCCTGACCTTCGCTGGCGTGCGGGCCGACGGGAGCGCCCAGCCCACGGTGCTGGTGATCGACACCGCCCGCAGCGGGGTCCAAGAAGCGGTATGGTCGCGGGACGGCACGTGGATCGTCTACCGGACCACCACCCGCGACATCCTGGCCCGGCGGACCACGGGCGACACCACCGCGGTGCCCCTGCTCCAGACATCGAGCTTCCAGGAGGTCGAGCCGACCCTGAGCCCGGACGGGCGCTGGCTGGCCTACGCCTCCAACGAGAGCGGTCGCTTCGAGGTCTATGTGCGGCCCTTTCCGGACACCGACCGCGCCAAGTGGCAGGTCTCCACCGATGGCGCCGCTGATCCGCTCTGGTCGCACAGCGGCCGCGAGCTCTTCTTCTTCGCAAACACCGGGATGGTGACCTCCGTGGAGGTGTTGCCTGGCGCCACCTTTACCATGGGCAAGCGCACCCCGCTCTTCAGCGCCAGCCAAACCGCCGGCGGCCCCCACTCCTGGGACATCACTCCCGACGACCAGCGCTTTGTCATGATCCAGCTTGCCGGGTCTGAACTCACCCAGAACCGCGAACTGGTGGTGGTCGAGAACTTCTTCCCCGAACTTGAGTCCAAGAAGCAGCCATAGATCGCGCGACACTCGCAGGATTGCGCCCATACCAGAGGATTGACCGCATGACAATGCAATTCGTTCGCCGGAGTGGCATCGCCCTCCTGGCCCTGGCCTCCGCCATCACCGCCCTGCCTCTCTCGGCGCAGGTCCCCGAGGCCACCACCGCGGCGCTCAAGCAGATCTATGCCTCCCGCTACTACGCCGCCGAGCGGTTCGGGCCGGCCCGGTGGATCGAGGACGGGAAGGCCTACACCACGCTGGAGAAGCCTGCCGACAGCACCGGCGGCTTTGACATCGTCCGGTATGACTCGAAGACCGGCGCGCGCAGCATCCTGATTCCGGCGGCGTCGTTCATCGCCCCGGGCGACACGGTGCCCCTCTCGGTCGATAACTACATCTGGTCGCCCGACGCGAAGCAGCTCATGATCTTCACCAACACCGAGCGGGTTTGGCGCCAGAACACCCGGGGCGACTACTGGATCCTTGACCGTGCCAGCGGCGCGCTCCGCCAGCTGGGCGGCAAGGGCAGCCCCACCATCGTTGATGATGTACGCCAAGTTCTCCCCGCAGGGCGACCGCGTCGCCTTCGTCCGCAAGGGCGACATCTACGTGGAGCGGCTCTCCGACGGCGCCATCACCCGGCTCACGACCGGCGCCGACTCGCTGCACGTCAATGGCATGAGCGACTGGGTCTACGAGGAGGAGTTCGGGGTCCGCGACGGCTTCCGCTGGTCCCCGGACGGGACGAAGATCGCGTACTACCACTTCGACATGACCGGCGTCGGCACCTTCCTGATGATCAACAACACCGACTCGCTCTATCCCTTCCTCATCCCCATCCAGTACCCGAAGGTCGGCACCACCAACTCCGCGGTCACCGCCGGCGTGGTGAGCGCCAGCGGCGGAACCACCACCTGGTTCCAGCTCCCCGGCGACCCGCGCGAGGACTACATCCCCTATCTGGAGTGGGCCGGCAAGGACTCGGTGCTGGTGCAGCGGATGAACCGCCTGCAGAACAACGACGCCCTGATCCTGGTCAGCGCGGCCACGGGCGGCACCCGGACCATCATGGTCGAAACCGACCAGGCCTGGCTCGACGTCGTCGACGACATCGATTGGCTGAAGGGCGACAAGGAGTTCATCTGGCTGAGCGAGCGGGATGGCTGGCGGCACGCCTACGCCATCTCCCGCGCCACCGGCGCGGCGCGCCTCATCACCCCAGGGAACTTCGACGTGATGAGCATCGCCAAGGTGGATGACAAGGGAGGCTGGCTCTACTACGACGCCTCACCGGATAACGCCACGCAGCGGTACCTCTGGCGCACCCGGATCGACGGCAAGGGGAAGGCCGAGCGTCTCACCCCGATGGACCAGGCCGGCGGTCATCGGTACACCATCTCGCCGGACGCGAAGTACGCCTTCCACAGCTGGTCCAGCTTCGATACCCCGGGTCCCACCGAGCTGGTGAGCCTGCCGAAGCACACCATCGAGCGCACCCTCGCCGCCAACACCGAGCTCGTGGCGCGCGCCAAGGAAGCCATCACCGCACCGGGCGAGTTCTTCCAGGTCAAGATCGCCGACGGCTCGACACTCGACGGCTGGATGATCAAGCCGAAGAACTTTGATCCAAACGAGCAGTACCCGATGCTGATGTACGTCTACGGCGAGCCGGCGGGAACGACGGTCCAGGATTCCTGGGGCGGCAGCAACCGGCTCTGGTACCAGACGCTCGCTGACCAGGGATACCTCGTCGCCAGCGTGGACAACATGGGCACGCCGGCCCCAAAGGGCCGGGCGTGGCGCAAGGCGGTCTACGAGCAGATCGGCGTGCTCTCCAGCATGCAGCAGGCGCAGGCGGTGCAGGCGCTCGCCCGCACCCGGCCGTACATCGACTCGACACGCGTGGGCATCTGGGGATGGAGTGGCGGCGGCTCGTCGACGCTGCAGGCGATGTTCCGGTATCCGGAGGTGTATTCGATGGGGATGAGCGTGGCGCCGGTGCCGGACCAGCGGCTCTACGACACCATCTACCAGGAGCGCTACATGGGGCTCCTCGGCCCCAACGCCGAGAAGTACGATTCCGCCTCGCCGGTCCACCAGGCGAAGGGGTTGGAAGGGCACCTGCTCATCGTCCACGGCACAGGCGATGACAATGTGCACTACCAGGGCACCGAGCGGATGATCAACGAACTGGTGAAGCTGAACAAGCCGGTGGAGGTGATGGTGTATCCGAACCGGAGCCATGGCATCCGCGAGGGCCAGGGCACCACGCTGCATGTCTACTCGCTCCTGACCCGGTACCTCATGACCTATCTGCCGGCGGGGCCGAACTACACGCCGATGCCGTAGCGCGGAGACTTTTTGTCATTGCGAGGCCACGCAGTGGCCGAAGCAATCTCGAGCTCGATAGACAGGTCCCTTTGCGTCTCTTTGCGTCTTGGCGGTAAAGGCTTTTCACCGCAAAGGCGCAAAGAGACGCAAAGGCCGCGAAGAAAAACGACCGGAACTTCTTTGTGGTGCGGGATGATCTCTATTTGGTGTCCGGCACCACCGCATACTCCCCCGTAATCTCATCCAGCCCCGACGCGAGCCCGTCCCCCGTGGTGCGGTTCTTGTCCAGGACGTACTTGGCCAGCGTCGTCGTCAGTGGCAGCGTCACCAGCACCAGGATCGCCGAAAGCCAGAAGGGCACGCCGACGCCGGCGTGGTCCATCAGGTAGCCGGCCAGGATCGGGAACGCGACCCGGCTCACCCCGCCAAATGAATGTTGCACTCCCATGTACAATCCACGCTCGTTCGAGGCGACGACGGTGCTCAGCAGGCCCGTCACGCAAGGGAAGATGAACGCCGTGCCGATGGGCATGAGGGTGAACCCCAGCGCGAGCATCGGGTACCCGGTGGCGACGCCGGTGGCTGCGAGTCCCAGCGCGAGGATCACGATGCCGAGGCGGGAGAGGCGCACCTCCCCCAGGCGGTCGACCATTCGACCCAGCACGAGCGAGCGCACCAGGACGCCCATGCCGCCGAGGTACATCACGAAGTAGCCGATGTTGGCTTCGGTGACGGCGAATCGGTCGGACAGCAGGAGCGGGACAATCTGGATCGTCCCGTAGAACGCCCCGATGGCGATGGTGTAGATCCAGATAAGACGCGGGGCGGGCTCCCTCCAATGGGAGAGCACCCGGCGGATTGCGGCTCGGCTGGTCAAGGTTGAAGCGGGCGGATGGCTCGCCGTCTGGCGCAGCTCGTGGGATTCGCGCAGGAACCGCCAGGCGAACGCGCCCACCAGCAGGGAAAGCGCCGCGGCGGCGAGCCCCGGAGCGCGGCGGCCACCGAGGCTGATCATGGCAGACCCGAAAGCGGGGCCGGCCACGGCCCCCAGGCTGGTCACCACCGAAAGCCAACCGAGACTCTTGGTGCGCTCCTTCGGCTTGGAAACATCGGCCACGTACGCCTGCACCACGCCGATGGTCCCGCCGCCGGTGCCCTGGATCAACCGCGACACCAGCAGCGCCACGATGGTACCGGCGAAGGCGAAGAGGACATAGGCGATGGCCGTGAGGATGAGGCCGGCGAGGATGGCGGGCCGCCGGCCGTAGCGGTCGGAGAATTTGCCCCAGGTCGGCGCAACCAAAAGCTGGGCGATGGAGAAGGCCGAAATCAGCAGGCCAACCATCGTGGCGCCGGCGCCGAAGTCGGTGGCGTAGAAGGGCAGGAGCGGGATCACCATGGTGAGCCCGATCATGTCCACAAACGCCGTTACAAACAGGACGAGGAGCGGCATCTTCGACGACCAGCCGCCCTCCCCGCCCTTCACCGCATTGGTCACTCGCGGGTCGCGATCGCGTCCGGCTCGTCCTTGTCGCCCCACACCTCGTACCCGGTCACGGTGCCGTCCTTTTTCGCGAACTCGAAGACCCAGTCGGCATCGAGGTCGGTCAGCTTGCCGTCCTCCCATGTTCCCATGAGAAACCAGTCATCCTTGATTTCGACGAGGATGAAGGTGGCGGCCTCCGGCCACGGGGCCGGATCCCAGTGCGCCATCAGCATGCCATTCTCGTGCACCAGGGTGGTCGTCGACGGTGGGACGCTGTCGGGCTGCCCGTTCCAGCGGAAGGCATAGGCGCCCAGGTACGGCTTGGCATCGTCCGCGTCGATGGTCAGCTTGTACTTCGGTTCCACCTCGACCTGGAAGCCCACCTGCGTGGTGCCCCAGCGGAGGAAGAGGGCGCCCTCGTCGCCGCGGACATTCTCGAAGGTGAACGTCAGCATCTCGTTGAACGGCCCGGTGCCCGGCTTCACCGGGTACCGGATCTGGTCGGCGGTCGAGTCGGGATAGGGGACGTGGTACATCTTGTGGCGGGGATCGATCACCATGGTCCACTCCTCCGGCTGGATGACCAGCCAGAGGGAGTACTTGCCGGCGGGCACCGGGTGGCCGTCCAGCTTGATGGGGCGGTTGATCTCGAGGGTGGTCGCGTAGTTGGCGCCCGGGGTCCAGACCGTGCCCCACTTTTCGACGCCGCCGAAGAGTGAATCCCGACCCCGGACCTGCGGCCGGGCATAGTCGATGCTGATGGTGGTACCGTCGATCGTCTGGGAGACGGCGCCCCGTTCACTGGCCCGCATCTGCGCGGTGAGGGCTGAAGGCACGAGCAAGAGCAGGGTCAGGCAGGCGCCGCGGAGGCGCGCTGTCGGTGCGGTCATGAGATCTCCAGATCGATTGGGGAAACGGTTTCTGTCATTGCGAGGCTGCGGAGCGGCCGAAGCAATCTTCTCCGAGATTGCTTCGTCGGCCCCTGCCGGGCCTCCTCGCAATGACAGAAGGCTTCCAAGCTACCGCATCCAGCGGGTTCGGGCCAGCGACGGCGTCCTACTCTCCAGTACGATACGAGGCTCTCCATCGGATGGTTCCGCCCACAGCGCTCTCCAGCCGGATGACGCGCAGCGCCCCTTCCCTCCCCTCTCCGACCACCCGCGCCCCCGTCGCCTCCACGCCGTCAAACCGGTAGCCGTCCGGCTCGGTGAGGTAGAGCGCGTATGGATCGCCTGCTACCACGTCGCTCTCACCATTGAGTGCGTTGTCCTGCCAGCCGACGTCCTTCACGTCGGGGCCGCCGCAGGTGACGTGACGACTGGTGCCGAGCAGCTGCGGATGCTCTACGAGATGACGCAGACATACCACCTGGACTTCGAATCGCGGGTCGATCGGACCCAGCGAGAGTGTGTCGCGAACCACGCCCAAGAATTGTTTCGTCCAGAACTCGAACGCGAGGTAATCGGTGTCCTGATCAAGGCCGAGTTCGCTGAGGGGAATCGCGTCGCCGTCGTCACGGGTGCGGGCCAGCACCGTCCACTGCTCGAAGGGCCGCGCGATGTCGAGCTGGTAGAGGGAGACGATTTCCCGCTGGTCGGCGTCGAAGGGGCGCGGGCCGGAGCCGCTCAGCTCGGTGTTTGCCATCGCCAGGAGCGACGAACGTGACGGATCCACGTCGTACACCTGCCCCGGCCGGGTGAACAGCACCGGGGCCGTCCGCTTCGCCGCCTCGGCCCGCTCGGTGCGATATACCTCCGGAAGGTCGGTGAGCATCAGCACCGACCCGGTCAACGAAGTGAGCGTCGCCGCCTTGTAGCCGTCCGCCTGGTGGATCTCGATGTGGTCGGGGTCGTTGCGCCAGACGACGTTGTTGAAGGAGTTGTACTGGGCGAACGATCCATAACCGAAGCCGTCGTCGCCCACCCGCATTCCGTCCACCAGCCCGATCAGCTCCGGTCGGATTCCCCAGCAGGCCAGCAGGTACACATCCGGGCCGATCGCATCGCGCACCTGTTCCACGAAGCCCCGGAACACCGACTCGCGGTCCAGGCCGCGCTCGCTGAAGTAGATGGCGTAGCTGTTGTACCCCTCGTAGCGCAGATGCCGAAGCGCGTCGAGCTTGAAATAGCTCCATCCCATGGCCCTCAGCGCCCGGTAGACCGGCGTCACCAGGGTGTCCATCGTGCCAGTGGAACTGCCGTCCATCACGTAGCCGACCCAGTTTCCCCGCGCGGGCCGGCCGTCCGCCGTGCGCACGAACCAGTTCGGGTGTGCCTCCGCCGCCGGCTTGTCGGCAAAGCTCACATTGGTCCAGATGCCCGGGCTCCAGCCCTCGGCCGCTGATGTACTTTCGCAGGGCGTCGAGCCCGCCCGGGAACTTCTCGTTGGCGTTGAGCCAGTGACTGGGCAGGCCGATCGGCAGCGTCTGGTAGCCGTCGTCGATCTGCAGGTAGTCGTAGCCGAAGGGATGGAGCACCTCGCCGAGCACGTCGGCCGTGTTCCGAATGTCCTGCTCCGTCACCTTGTCGAAGTAGGCGTACCACGAGGTCCACCCCGCCACCGACCTGCTCCACGGCTGATACTCCCACGGCCGGTACTGGGCCAGGCCGCGGTGCCGCTGGTAGAACCGGGGACGGAACCGGAGCGAGACTCTCTCCACCGGTGGCGGTGAGCTGATAAGCGACGGCGCCGTCCGGCTGCCGGCATCGCGTACGAGCTCCACCCCGGCCGGCACATCCACCGACAGCACCCAGTCGCCGCGCCGATCGTACACCGCCCGATTGAGCCGATTGCTGCACCGGCCCCACCGCGTGCCGCACCACCCGCAGCCCATCCTCCCTCGGCTCCGACTCCGCGGCAAACGCCTCGGACGACCCGCGCACCACACCGGTGAGCGTGATCCGGTCCCGGCCGGTCGCCGTCCACTTGAGCACCTGCGTCACCCGGCCGTCGGTCGAGTCGACGAACTGGATCAGCGATGCCGGCGCGCCGGTCGTGGCGATGGCCCCGTCGAACAGCCGTTCGCCGCCATAGGTCAGCATCACTCGCCCGTCACTCACCTCGACTGCGGCGGAGGTGTTCGGTGGAATGGAATTGGCTTGGGCCGAGGCCGCGGCGGGAATAAGGCAGGCGGCAAACGCGATGAGAGTCTTCATGGTGCGCGTAGCTTGCGCCCGGCCCCGGGAAATGGCAAGATGGTGCTTCCCTTCCACTCGCGGACCGCCATGGGACTCTCTCCGCTCGATATCGCCGGCTTTGTGGGGTTCCTGGCCCTGGTCTTCGGGGTGTCGATTGCCGCCTCCCGCAAGCGGAGCACCACCACGGAGGACTACTTCCTGGCCGGCCGCGAGCTCAACTGGTGGCTGATCGGCATCTCCCTCGTCGCCTCGAACATCTCCACCGAGCACTTCGTCGGGCTGGCCGGCCGCGGCTACGAGCTCGGCCTCGCGATTGCCAGCTACGAATGGATGGCGGCGGTCACCATGGTGGTGGTGGCACTCTATTTCCTGCCCAAGTTCCTGCGCGCCGGCATCTTCACCATGCCGGAGTACCTCGAGTACCGGTACGACGGGCTGGCCCGGAGCATCATGGCCTTCTTCATGATGCTGGCCTACGTGCTGGTGGCGCTCGCCACGGTGCTCTACAGCGGATCGCTCGCCCTCAACGCCGTCATCGGGCTCGACGTGGTGACCGGCATCTGGATCATCGGCGCGCTCGCCGGCCTCTACGTGACCTACGGCGGTCTCCGCGCCGTGGTCTGGACCGAACTGATCCAGGGCACCGCCCTCCTCCTCGGCGCGCTGCTCGTCTTCGTTCTGTCGCTCAAGGCGATCGGAGGCTGGGGTGAGTTCACCGCGCTCTCCGCCGGGAAGCTGCACACCGTGCTCCCCTGGAATCACCCCGAGATGCCGTGGCTCGCAGTCTTCATCGGCGGGCTCTGGATCCCGAACCTCTTCTACTGGGGACTCAACCAGTTCATCACCCAGCGAGCACTCGCGGCGCGGAGCCTCGCCGAGGGGCAGCGGGGGACGCTCTTCGCGGCGGCCATCAAGGTGAGCATCCCCTTCCTGATCATCATGCCCGGCATCATGGCGGCGCACATCTTTCCCGACCTCATCAAGACGCCCGACCAGGCCTATCCAGTGCTGATCCGCGAACTGGTGCCCGCCGGCCTCCTCGGCATCATGCTCGCCGCGCTCTTCGGCGCGGTCCTCAGCACCTTCGAGTCGCTGCTCAATTCGGCAGCCACCATCTTCAGCCTCGATATCTACCAGCGGCTCTGGCGGCCGAGCGCCGAACCGGCCCAGCTCCTCCGAGTGGGGCGGTGGGCCACATTCGCGCTCTTCCTGCTGGGCTGCCTCTGGGCGCCGATCGTGGGCCGGGCCGAGAGCGTGTTCGGGTACATACAGATGTTCTGGGGCTTCATCTCGCCGGGGATCGTGGCGGTGTTTCTGGTGGGGATGCTCTCCCCTAGGACCCCTCCGAGAGCGGCGCACGGCGCCATGCTCCTCGGCATTCCGGTGTACGGGCTGCTGCTCTGGTTCCTGCCGGAGGTGGCCTTTCTGCACCACATGGCCATCACCTTTACCGTGGTTGTCCTATATATGGCAGTGGTGACGGTGCGCCAGCCGCTGGCCGAGCCGGTCGTCCTGCCCGTCAAGGAGGGACTGGTCCTGACCCCGGCGCCGCACGGGAAGCTGTTCGGGGCGGCGGTGATCGGGGCGGTGGCGGCGCTCTACCTCTATTTCTGGTAGGAGTCGGGCCCCAGAGACGGGGCGATATTGACAAACGTGACTATATATGACTAGATTGTGACCATGTCTGGCAAACCCGAAAAGACCGTCAAGGTCGCTGAACTCAAGGCGAAACTGAGTGCCTACCTGCGCGCGGCCCGCCGGGGCCACGCCGTGACGGTCTGTGACCGTAACACGCCAGTCGCCCGGCTGATTCCGTATGAGGCGGGCGCCGAGCAACTGACGTCACGGCTGCCAACGCGACCGTGGGGTACGACCGCGCTCCCCCCACCGATCGACCATCGCATTGACAGCCTCGCGGCGCTCCTCGAGGAGCGCCAGCCCCGGCGATGAAGCTCTACCTCGACGCTTCAGTCCTGCTGCGGCTCCTGCTCGGCGAAGGGGAGCCACTGCATATTCGGGAAGGGTTTACGGGGGCCGTGGCGAGCGCCCTGACCGAGGTGGAGTCTCTGCGAACCCTCGACCGTCTGGCGCGGCAGGGGGCGTTGTCCAGTGAAGAAGTCGCGGAGCGGCGGATGGCGGTCTACCAGTTCCTGGAGGAGGTAGAGGTCGTCGATGTCAGTCAGGCCGTTCTGCGGCGTGCCTCGGAGCCGTTCTCAACACCGCTCGGCACACTCGACGCGATCCACCTCGCCACCGCGCTGATCTGGCGCGAGGCACATCAGGCGGATCTCACGATGGCCACCCACGACAAGGCGCTGGCCATGGCGGCTCGTGCCGCCGGGTTTGCGGTGGTTGGTGTCTGATACGCATCGCCGCTGATCGCCGGCTGAAGCCGGCGCTCGGTTGGTGTCGCTGAAGCGACGCGTCGACCACCCTCTCCGTTCGGTATGAATGTCGGGTCGGCGGACAGCCGTGTTTCAACGAACGTGGATGTACCTTTCCCTGAGTGCTAGCAGAATCCACGTCGCTTTGGCGACATCAGCCGAGCAGTGGCTTTAGCCACTGATCGAGCAGCGATCCGGAGACCCCTCATTGGCTGACCCACTTCCCCGCCTCACCACCGCCCTGGCCGACCGCTACCGCATCGAGCGGGAGCTCGGCGAGGGCGGTATGGCCACCGTCTACCTTGCCGCCGACCTGAAGCACGACCGCCAGGTCGCCATCAAGGTCCTGCGCCCGGAACTCGCGGCCGTGATCGGCGCCGACCGGTTCTTGAGCGAGATCAAGACCACCGCCAACCTGCAGCATCCGCACATCCTTCCGCTGTTCGACAGCGGGGCGGCGGACGGTTTCCTCTTCTACGTGATGCCGTTGGTGAAAGGCGAAACGGTCCGTGACCGGATCGACCGCGAAAAGCAGCTCCCCATCGCGGATGCGGTCCGGATCGCGAGCGAAGTCGCCGCGGCCCTCGATTATGCCCATCGCCACGGCGTGATCCACCGCGACATCAAGCCCGAGAACATCCTCCTGCACGACGGCTCCGCCCTCGTGGCCGACTTCGGCATTGCGCTGGCGGTGAGTACCGCCGGCACCCGGATGACCGAGACCGGCATGAGTCTCGGCACCCCACACTACATGAGCCCCGAGCAGGCGATGGGTGAGCGGGAGATCACCGCCCGCTCTGATGTCTATGCGCTGGGCTGTGTGCTCTACGAGATGCTCCTCGGCGAACCTCCCTTCACCGGCCCCACCGCACAATCCATCGTGGCCAAGGTGATGACCGCCGAGCCGTCGGCGCTCTCGGCGCAGCGGAAGTCGATTTCGCCCGAGGTCGAGGACGCCGTCCTGACCGCGCTGGAAAAGCTACCAGCCGACCGGTTCGCCACCGCGGCAGAGTTTGCGGCCGCACTCAGTGGTGGGCAGACATCGAGGACGTCCCGCCGATCCACGCGCACACAGCCTCCCCGCCGCCCTGCCCCGCTGCCCCGCCTGCTCCTGCTGGCGCTTCTTGTCATGGCGGCGGTGACCGGATGGGCGCTGCTGCGCCGGCCCACGGCACCGGAGGCTCCCCCGTCGCGGCTCGCCCTCCTGACGCCCGGTCTGGGTGGCTCCGGCGGCTCGTCTTCGCAACGGTGGCTGACGCTCTCGCCCGATGGCGGCACCGTCTTCTTCGTCGCCCTCGACGCCGAGGGATTCAATCGCCTGATGCGCCAGCCCCTCTCGGCGCTGGAGGCCACCCCGCTCGACGGGACCTGGAACTACGGGAGTCCCCTGACTTCGCCGGACGGCCGCTGGCTCTACGCTGCCAGCAGCAGGGGATCGAGCTATCGCCTCCCCGCCGGAGGAGGCGCATCGTCGCCCCTTCCGGCGGAAGTGACCAGCACGGCCGGGGCAGCCTGGGGGCCCGATGGCACCCTCTGGTTCAGTCCCGGATCGGGGCTGGGGCGCGGATTATATGCCATGGTGAACGGGGACTCGATCGTACGGCCCATTGCCGACGAGGACAACTCGCTGCAGATGCTTCAGGTGCTCCCGGGCGGTCGTCACGCCCTCGTGGCTCGCAAGCTCTCGACGTCCGCCGGCCCACTCCTCCTCCTCGACCTGCGGGATGGCACCACCACACCGCTGATCGAGCAGCAGATGGTGGAGGCGCGGTACACCGCCGGCTACCTCGTCTGGGTCCAGCTCGACGGCACGCTGCTGGCGGCACCGTTCGACCCCGACCATCCAGCCCCCGTGGGACAGGGACTCCGCGTCGCCCCCGGTGTGTCGGTGACGGGCACCGGACTGGTCCAGTTCGCCGTGGCGCCCAACGGCACGGTGGCCTACGTGCCCGAAGAGCCTCGCTCACTCCAGTTCGTGGACCTTTCGGGCGCATCACGGCCCGCAACGGTGGAACTCCACAACTATCACGCCCCCGAGTTCTCGCCCGATGGGCGGCGTCTCTCGGTGGATTTCAACAGCGCCGATGGACGGGACGTCTGGATTCTGTCGCTGGACGGCGGCACGCTCACCCGGACCACCTTCGATCGCGACGGCCACGACGCCACCTGGACGCCGGATGGGCGGTTCATCACCTATTCCTCCCTCAAGTCGGGGGATCTCGGGCTCTACCGCAAACGGCCCGGGAGCGCCGAGGCGGCGGAGTCGCTCTTTGCCTCCATCCACTTTACCTACACGGGGCACTGGCTCCGGGACGGCAGCGCGCTCGTCACCACCGGCAACGACCTCCGTGGCGACTCGCGCTCCGATATCGCCATCCTGGACAGCGCCGGCCGTGGACCGCTCAGGATGGTTGTCGCCAGCCCGTTCCAGGAGCAGTTCCCGACCCTCTCGCCCGATGGCCGCTGGCTCGCGTTCTCATCGGATCAATCGGGTGAACACCAGGTGTATGTGCGCCCCCTCACCGGCGACGGCGACCAGATACAGGTGTCCCTGACGGGCGGGACCGAACCATTGTGGAGCCCGGACGGGAAAACCCTGTATTATCGAGGGCGGGAGAATGAGATTGACGCGATGATCGCCGCCGCGGTCCGGACGACACCGGACTTTGCCGTCGCCGCCCGACGGTCGCTCTTCTCGATGGCCGACTACGTCAGCACCACTCCGCATGCCAACTACACCATCAGCCCCGATGGCAAGACCTTCGCGCTGGTACGCCGCAACCCTGGCACCCGGATCGTCATCATCCAGAACCTGCCGGCGCTGATGCGCGAGCTGCAGGGAAGCGCGGGAGCCTCCCGTTGAGCGACGTCACCCGCCTCTCCACTGCCCTGGCCGACCGCTACCGCCTCCTCGACGAACTCGGCGAGGGGGGGATGGCCACCGTGTATCTCGCCGAGGACCTCCGGCATGACCGAAAGGTGGCGGTCAAGGTGCTGCGGCCGGAGCTCGCCGCCGTCATCGGCGCCGAGCGGTTCCTGAGCGAAATCAAGACCACCGCCAACCTGCAGCATCCGCATATCCTGCCACTCTTCGACAGTGGCGAGGCCGACGGCTTTCTGTTCTATGTCATGCCCTACGTCCAGGGCGAGACAGTGCGCGACCGGCTCACCCGCGAGAAGCAGCTCCCGGTGGCGGATGCCGTCCGGATCGCGACCGAGGTGGCGGCCGCGCTCGACTACGCGCATCGCCACGACGTGATCCACCGGGACATCAAGCCGGAAAACATCCTGCTGCACGACGGCTCGGCGCTGGTGGCCGACTTCGGCATCGCCCTCGCCGCCAGCAAGGCCGGCAACACCCGGATGACCGAGACCGGGATGTCGCTGGGCACCCCGCACTACATGAGCCCCGAACAGGCGATGGGCGAGCGGGAGATCACCGCCCGCTCCGATGTCTACGCGCTCGGGCTGTGTGCTCTACGAGATGCTCGACCGGGGAACCGCCGTTCATGGGGCCCACCGCCCAGGCGATCATCGCCCGGGTCGTCACCGAGAATCCGCGCTCCCTCGTCAGCCAGCGGCACACCATCCCGCCCCAGGTCGAGGCGGCGGTGTTCACCGCCCTCGAGAAGCTCCCGGCGGATCGCTTCGCCACTGCAGCGGAATTTGCGGCGGCGCTGGCCGACGCCAGCTACCAGTCGACGGCCATGCCCGCGACGTCATCGTCGGCGGGGCCGGGCGGCAGGGCGTGGCAACGGCGCTTCACGGTCGCGGCGGCAATCGCGTGCGTCGCCGTAGTCGCAGCGGCCTGGGGGTGGGCACGCGCCCGCGCTGCCGCTGACCAGCCGACCACGTGGCAGTACATCTCACTGGGCGACAGTGTCGCCGTGTCACTGAACGTCCCGGCGCTGGCCATCTCCCCCGACGGCTCGGAACTCGTGGTCAAAGAGGACGGCCAGAACGGCAAGCTCTGGATCAAGCGAGACGGCGCACTGGATCCAGTACCCATCTCCGGGACCGAGCGAGCTCAAAATCCGGTCTATTCGCCCGACGGCGAGTGGATCGCCTTTGTCGCCGACCAAAAGCTGCAGAAGGTGCGCCCCTCGAGCGGGGCCGCCGTCATCCTGGCCGACTCCGTCGCTGGTGGGTTCGGAGGAGGCACGTGGCTCGACGACGGATCACTGGTGTACGTCTCGCTGGATATCAACCGCCTGATTCGCATCGATGCCGACGGCCGCAATCCCACGGTGGTCCTCGACAACAGGGGGCTGTTGGGGGCCGGGTTCGCCACGCCGACACCACTGCCAAACGCACGCGGCGTCCTGTTCCAGTCGTGCACCTCCGGCTGTATCACGATGAGCCTGATGGCGCTGGACTTCAAGTCGGGTGAGGCCAAGCTCTTGCTCAGCGAAGTGGCCCAGGGTTGGATCCTCCCCACCGGCGACCTGCTGTACGTCCGGCGCGATGGCGTCGCGTTGGTCGCACGGTTCGATCTGGACAAGCTGGAGATTGTGGGGGCGGGAGTACCTGTCTTCGACAATATCCTCTTCTCGAATATCAGCAACGCCGACCTCACCTGGTCCCCTTCAGGAACTGTCGTGTACGTGGTTGGGGGAGATCAGGACAACCAGAACATGGTCGTGCGCGTGACGAAAGACGGCGCTGCGACTCCCGTCGATACCACATGGACGAGCCAGTTGACGGCCCTGTCCACGTCGCCTGACGGGAGGCGGCTGGCGGTGGGCATGGGTGTCGGCGCTGGCGGGCAGAACATCTGGATCAAGCAACTTGACCGAGGACCCCTCACCCGCCTCTCATTCAGCGGGGCCGATCGACGGCCGGTCTGGTCACCCGATGGGCGCATGGTGGCGTTCATTCGCGACACGCTGGGTGGGACTACTGTCGCCGGTCGGTTCGCCGACGGCAGCCGTCCCGACACCACCCTGGCGCGGATCGACCGCCAGGTGCAGGAGGTCGAGTGGTCGCCCGACGGCAACTGGCTGGTGCTCCGTACCGACAATGGAAGTGCTGGCGCGGGCGACCTCGTGGGCATCCGGACGAACGGTGATACCGCCGAGGTGCCCCTGGTCGCGAGCCCCTACACGGAGCTGCACCCTGCCGTCTCCCCCGACAGCCGGTGGATCGCCTACACCTCGAACGAGTCTGGCCAGAACGAGGTGTACGTCCGGCCCTTCCCCAACACCAACGACAGCCGGTGGCAGGTGTCCACCACCGGCGGCCGCCAACCACGGTGGTCACCGGACGGCACGGCACTCTATTACATCGATCAAGCGGGGCAGATGTCCTCGGCTCGGATCACCACCACACCGAGCTTCGCGGTGGGTGAGCAGCGGGCCCTCTTCGGCGCCTCGGTGTACACCCTCGACGCCTTTCATCAGTTCTACGACATCTCGGTCGATGGCAAAAACTTCTACATGGCATCGCCACGCCAGATCGCCGACCTCGGACGCGCCCCGACGGTGGTGCGCGTCGACCATTGGTTCACCGACCTCAAGGCGCGGTTGGCGCAGTAGGCGTCCCACAGTTCTGCCGATTCCGGTACCGCCTGCGATGGGGTGGTACCGCCCGACGAGTGACCTCCGCCCACAGTACTAGCCCTTCGTTGTTCTTGGCGCTCTTGGCGTCTCTTTGCGCCTTTGCGGCAAAAAGCTCTTACCGCGAAGACGCGAAGAGGCGCGAAGGCCGCAAAGGAAGGAAGGCGGATGTGGCGTGCCCTCCTCGCATCGATGAGTGGCCAGTTGAAGAGTATTGAAGAGCTGGAGCAGGTGGGCTCCGTGATCGTTGACTCGGCGCTGGCGGTTCATCGAGCGCTGGGACCCGGGCTCTTGGAGTCGGCCTACCAGGCCTGCCTCTTTCACGAACTTCACCGACGGGGGCTCACGGTGGAATGTGAGGTACCATTTCCGGTCCACTACGTTGGAATCACAGTTGAGACAGGATATCGGGTGGACATGATAATCGAGGGAGAGATTCTGGTCGAAAACAAGGCACTCCAGGCAGTCGCTCCAATTCACCGAGCCCAGTTGCTCACATACCTGAAAATGTCCAATCTGCGGCTTGGCTACCTCATCAACTGGAATGTCCCTCGGATCAAAGACGGTATCAAGCGCCTTGTGAACAACCTGTAAGCAGAGCGGAGCCCTTAGCGCCTCTTTGCGCCTTCGCGGTGAAAAACTGTTACCGCAAAGACGCGAAGAGACACGAAGAACTACAATGGAGTGTTACTTTAACCCCGCTAGAATGCTATTAATCCGCGCCTGCTGCGTCGGATCGTTCGTCAGTGCCAGCGCCTTCTGGTAATTCGCGACCGCCTTCTTCGTGTCCCCCAGCGTGGCGTACATCTCCCCCAGGCTGTCCCAGGTATTCCAGCTGTCAGGATGCTCCTTCGTGTTGCGGATGAAGATGGCCAGCGCCTCCTGGTTCTTCTTCAGCCCCACCAGCTGGTAGCCGTAGGCGTTCATCTCCGCCTCCGTCGCGATGCCGAGGTGTGCCTGCCGGAGGGAGTCGGCCTCCGCCGTCTTTCCCTGGCGGTCGAGCGCCCAGCCCTTGACGTTGTAGCTGGCAAAGGTCGGCGCCCGGATGATGGCGGTGTCCGCCCACGCCTCGGCGAGCGCGACGTTCTGGGTGTTGGCCAGGACCCAGGTGGCGGCCTGGACCCACGCTTGCCCGTAGAAACGGGGATAGTGTCGGAGCTGCACCCGCAGGCTGTCGATCGTGACGGCGTTCGTGTTCACGGCGATCGGGAAACTCACCTCCACCTTGTCCCATCGCATCGACAGCGTCACGGCATCGGGGGTGGGATCCCCAAAGTCATACCGCAGCCGCTCCGTGAGGGGAACCGCCTTCGGCATCACGTCGAACCGCACCGCGTCTTCCGCCTGGTTGTAGCTGAACGCACCCCAGGCGTTGGGCTGGTTGCTCAGGATGACGGTCCAGTTCCCTGCTTTCCTTGGGATCATGAACAGCGCGTAGCGACCCGCAGAAAGTGTCTTTCCACCGACGGTGAACGCCGAGGAAGAGGCGAAGACGGTGTTGTCGTTGGCGCCGGCCCGCCAGACCGAATCGTACGGTTCGAGCCCACCCCAGACCACCCGGCCGTTCACGCCGGGCCGATGGTAGTCCACCGAGAGTGTGGTGAGGCCAATCGTCTGGCTCACGGTCGCGTGCGGGCTGGCCTCCGGAAGATCGAGCGTGTAGTTCTGGGCGTGCAGGAACGTTGGAAGGACGAGAAGGGACAACAAGGCGAGGGTGCGGCTGCGCATCAACGGCTCCGGGCGTGGGGGATCATCCCCCTACGCAAAGCGGGCGGTGAGGTTCCACCGCCCGCCGTCCAATCGTCACCCCGGCGAAGGCCGGGGTCCATGGGTCTGCTCGGCTGCCCGCCTATTGCCCCTTCACCATCTTCTCAAACCGCGGATTCCCCCGAAGCGATTGATAGGTGGGGTCGATCCGCAGCCAGCCAGGGGTGATGTAGAACGAGCGTCCCAGCAATTGCTCGATGGTATCGAGCGCCTTGTCGGTTTCTCCGAGCGCCAGATAGGTCCGGGTCAGCAGGAGCATGTTGTAGCTCTGGTTGCCCTGGCCGGTCTTTTCCAGGTTCACCGCCCGTTCGCCCAGGGCCGCGGCCTCGTTCTTGTTCTGCCCAGCGTGGGCGAGCATCAGGGCGTAGAGTGCCATGGTCTGCGCGTCGTTGGGCGAGGCGTCCAGCAGGGCCTTCGTCCTCGGGAGCGCGGAGTCGGCATATGCGCGCGCCAGCGCCATGTCCCCTTGCTCTGCATACGCAATGGAGAGACTCTGGCCCCACCAGGCACGGTCATTGTCGAAGGCCGCCGGCGTCAACCGGAAGAGCAGGTTCAGTTCGGGGTCCGCCAGCGCCCATGAGAGTTCGTAGTACCCGCCGAAAATGGCCGCCACGGCCGGTGCAGGATTCCCACGATCGATCGCCGCACGAATGACCTCTCGCGCCCCCTTCAGGTCGCCCTGAGCCAGGTACACCATCGCCTGCCACTCGGCCAGATTGAGATCGGTCGGGCTGAGCGCGATGGCTGCCTGACCCGCTTCGGCGGCATCGTCGAAGCGGCGCTGATAGACGTACACCTGCTGCAGGTTGCTCAGGGTCGACGCCGAGCGCGGGTCGAGCTCCTTGGCGCGCTCCAGCTTGGCGACCGCAGCCTCGATATTCCCCTCGTTCAGGTCGCCCCGCGCGGCGCTGGCCAGGACGCCCGCGTCATTCGGCGCCAGCTGCAGCGCACGCCCCATGGCCTCCGCGGCCTTCTCCGTATCGACGTCCACGAGCCCATAGTAGGCGGCGGCCGCGGTGTACCCGGCGGGGAGCTGCGGACCCAGGGCAATCGCATGCTCCATCGCCACCTTGGCCCGCGCGCCAGCCACCGGGTCCCTGCTGCCATTGAAGAAGACTCGTCCACTCGCCCGTGAGAGTTCCGCCCAGGCATCGACAAAGGTCGAGTCCAGCGCCACCGCCTGCTCGAAGTAACTGGCTGCAAGCCGGCTCGAGACAGCATCGGCGCTGGAGATCGCCTTGCCCTTGAGGTAGAGGTCGTACGCCGCGACGTTCTTGGTCGGACGCTCCGCGATCTGCTGCTGCTCCTGCGACCCCAGCTGCGCACCCAGCGCCCCCGCCACGCGAGAGGCGATCTGCGCCTGCACCTCGAAGATGTCGGTCACGTCGGTATCAAAACTCTGCTGCCACGTGGTGGCACCCGTACGGCCATCGATCAACTCGGGCACGACCTGCACCCGGCGTGTCCCACCGGGCCCGCTGGCCCAGCGCACCTTCCCCACCAGCAGGTAGTTCGCACCAAGCTCGGTGGCGATGGTCTGTGGGGATTGGGTCGAGTTGCGGTACTGATTGGCGCTGCTCGAGGCGATGACGGTGATGCCGCTGACCCGCGCCAGCTTGCCGCGCACCTCGTCGGTGATGCCGTCGGCGAAGTAGGCGTCGTCCGCCGCGCCCTGGTTTTCGAAGGGAAGGATGGCCAGGTGGTTGCCAGCCGCCGCGGCGCCGGTGCCTCCACCGGGCCCGGAGAGCGCAAGCGCGGTCGCCACGCTGGCCCAGAGGAGCAGCGACAGGACACCACCGACGGTCGCGAAGCGCCACGTCAGGAACCGCCCCATTCCCGGCGTGTCGGCCCCCGCGCGGCGCCGCGCCTCCATCTTGCCGGTGAGCACCAGCACCACAGCACCGATCGCCAACAGCGCCACGGCAAACCCGATGGTCCACCGCGGCAATCCCCACTGGCGGATGATGGCCGACACCAGCGCCAGCATCCCCATGCAGCCGAGCGCGAAGAGCCCCCACACCTGCAGCGGCGCGGGGCCTGCCGTCACCGCCACTTCGCCGGTGCCGCTCCGGGTTCCTTCGATCGCGCGGTCGAGCGCCCCCACCATCTCCCCGGCGTTGGCGTACCGATCCGACGGACTCTTGGCCAGCGCCTTCATCACCGCACTGTTCACCGCCACGGGGAACCCCGCCCGCGACGTAGTGAGCGAGCGCGGCTCTTCCGTGAGACTTCTCGTGATGATGGCGCGTGCGTTGGGCCCGGTAAACGGCGGCTCGCCCGCCATCATCTCGTACATCACGGCGCCCAGCGCATAGATGTCGGCGCGGCCGTCCACCTCGCGCTCGCCGGTGGCCTGCTCCGGTGCCATGTACTGCGGCGTGCCTACTGCGAGGCCGGTCTTGGTGAGTGCCTCGCCCTCTTCGCCGAGCGCGCGCGCAATCCCGAAGTCCGCCACCAAGGCGTGCCCCGACTGCAGCAAAATGTTGCCCGGCTTGATGTCGCGGTGGATGATGCCTCGGGTGTGCGCATAGGCCAGCGCCTCCGCGACCTCTCGGCCGAGCCGCATCGTCTCGTTGACCGAGAGCTGCCCCTGCTTGGCGACGTGCTCCTTCAGCGTCTCCCCTTCGACATACGGCATCACGTAATAGAGGACGCCGTTCGCCTCGCCGGAGTCGTGCATCGGGAGGATGTGCGGGTGATTGAGCTGCGCGGCCACCTGCACCTCGCGGAGGAACCGGTCGGCGCCCAGCGTGGCCGCCAGCTCGGGTCGCATCACCTTCACCGCCACCTTGCGGTTGTGCTTCTGGTCGTGCGCCAGGTAGACGGTGGCCATGCCGCCTTCGCCAAGCACCCGTTCGATCTGGTAGCGGCCCGCCAGCGCCTTCTTGACCTGCGCCACCTCGACCATGCCGGTGGTGGCCGTGCGCTGGGGCACACCCGGGTCGGTGGGCGTGGCCACGCCGCAACGGAGGCAGAACTGCGCCTCGTCAGGCAACGGGGTATGGCATGCGGGACAGGCGCGGGCTGCGGTGGTCATCAATGCTCGATTGCGGGGCGGTGCCAATATAAGGGGTGGGAAGCGGATGGAAGTTCGCGCCGAACCGGAGGATACGCAAGATGTGGCAGGGTGGCCGTTTCCGTTCTTTCCGGCTAGCGCCGCCCTTCGACGGGCCGTACCTTCAACCTCCTGTCACCAGGAGCCGCCATGTCCCGCCGATCCAGACCCCTCATTCTCTTGCTGGCGCTCTCCATGGCGCCCAATCTGGCCGCCCAGGAACTCCCTGCCGGTCAGGGAGTGCCGCCCGGTATTGCTCCTGCGCGGCTGGCCCGGATCGACACCCTTTTCCAGTCGTACGTGGATCAGAACAGGACCCCCGGGGTCGTCGCCATGATCCTCAGACACGGCCAGGTGGCGTGGAGCGGCGCCTTCGGTCTGGCCGACCGCGAGTCTAACCAGCCGATGCGACCCGACGCGCTCTTCCGCATTGCGTCACAGAGCAAGGCGGTGACCAGTGTCGCGGCGATGATCCTGGTCGAGGAGGGGCGGCTTCGCCTGAATGATCGGGTCTCGCAGTTCATTCCTAACTTCGACTCGATGAGGGTGGCGGTGACCACCGACAGCGGCCGGGTGCTGGTGTCGGCCACCGACCGGATCACCATCCGCGACCTGCTGACCCAGACCGCCGGCCTATCCTACGGCACCGGATCCCTGATCGAGGACGACTATCGCGCCGCCGGGCTCGGCCCTGCCGCGGGGTACGGCTGGTACCTGGCGGACAAGGCGGAGCCGGTCTGCACCACGATGGATCGCCTCGGCACCCTGCCGCTGGCGGCACAGCCGGAGGAGGTCTGGATCTACGGCTACGCCAGCGATGTCCTGGGCTGCGTCGTGGAACGCGCCGCGGGCGTGCCCCTCGATCAGTTCTTCCGGGAGCGGATCTTCACACCGCTCCGGATGCACAGCACCTGGTTCTTTCCTCCCGATTCTGTCGGCCATCGGTTGACCACGGTATACTCCGTGACCGCCGAGGGAGCCTTGGTCCGCGCCCCGGCCGGCTCGAGGGGCCAGGGCGACTATCTCTCGGGACCGAGACAGAACTTCAGTGGTGGTGCCGGCCTGGTCTCGACCGCGGGAGACTATGCGCGCTTCCTGCAGATGCTGCTGAACGGCGGCGAGCTCGACGGCGCGCGGATTCTCTCCCCGGCCACGGTCTCGCTGATGACGAGGGACCAGGTGGGGACGCTATACCCGGACCCGGGACTGGGATTTGGGCTCGGTTTCCAGGTGCTGGAAGACCCCGGATTGGCGGGAGAGTACGGCTCGGTCGGACGGTTCGGCTGGGGCGGTGCCTACGCCACCAACTATTGGGTCGATCCCACCGAGGGACTCGTCGTCGTCCTGATGCAGCAGCTCCTGCCCTCGCGGGGTCTCGACCTGGCAAGCAAGTTTCGCACGATGGTGTACGCCGCCCTCCTTCCGCCTGCACGCACCAAAGGACACTGACCAATGCGCCACTCTCTTCTGATGACCTCGCTTGCCATCGTATCGGTCGCGGCACCGGCCGCCGCCCAGACACCGACGGCAGCCTGGCAGATCGCCGCTGCCGTCCTCCCGCTCCCGGACAGCATGCGGGCCGGCGCCGAGGTGCTCGGCTACAAGACGACCGGCGGGCCGCTGGTCCAGCTCCGGGCCGGCACCAATGAAATGATCTGCCTCACCGACGATCCGGCGAACGAGGGCTACGCCGCCCACTGCTATCACACGTCCCTCGCAGCCTTCATGAGTCGCGGACGCGAACTCCGCGCCGCCGGTATCACCAAGCGCTCCGAGGTCGACTCGGCCCGCCTCGCCGAGATCAACGCCGGCACCATCAAGATGCCGACGGGCGGGGCGGCACTCTACTCACTCTACGCCGACAGCCTCAACTTCGACCCGATGGCGGGGCGGCCGAAGAACTCGAGCAAACTCCTCTCGTTCTACCTGCCATACGCTACCCAGGAGTCGACCGGCATCTCCGCGATGCCGCTCACCGACCAGCCGTGGCTGATGTACCCCGGCAAGCCGTGGGCGCACCTGATGATTCAGTAGGCGGGGAAGCGGGGAAGCGGGGGAAGCGGGGAAGCGGGGCCGAAGCTCGAAGCCGCGTCATTCCCGCGCAAGCGGGAATCCAGGAGCCTCCATACTGGACCCCCGCCTTCGCGGGGGTGACGATCTGCTCGTCCGGCACGAAGTCGCGAAACCCTATGAATAGGGGTGGGCATATGCCCACCCCGGTGGATGGGCCCGCGCATGGAGACGCAAAAAGGGGTGGGCATAAGCCCACCCCGGCGGATCCGCCCGCGCATGGGGCCGCTAAAAGGGGGTGGACGTGAGCCCACCCCGTTCCGCAGCCGAGAATTGTCTTTGGGAAGTGGCTAGGGAGGGAATTGAACCCCCGACACGCGGATTTTCAGTCCGCTGCTCTACCAACTGAGCTACCTAGCCTCAAGCGGCGGGAATATAAGGACTTGGGGTACCAATGCCAAGCGGACCGCCCCTCCCTGCCTGCCCCTTCCCTGCCTATAATCCCGAATGCCTCTCTGGACCGATATCGCGGCCGAAATCGCCGACTTCCGCCGCCGGATCCGGGATCTTCCCGTCATCCCCGATGCCACCCCCGCGTCGCTCCGCGCCGAGCTCGAGCCTCGCTACCGGTTCGACCAGCCGATCGATCTGGAGACCCTCACCGCCGATGTGATGCGGCTCCTCCGGACCCAGCAGGTGCACGTCACCAGTCCGCGGTACTTCGGCCTCTTCAATCCGCAGGTCCGCGAGGCCGGCATCGTGGCCGACACCCTCGCCGCGCTCTACAACGTACAGCTCGCCGTCTGGAGTCACAGCCCCGCCGCGAATGAAATGGAACGGCTGGCGCTTCGCGCCCTGGCCGCCCGCATCGGCTACGACCCCGACGGCATGCTGGCGCAGTTCACCTCCGGTGGCGCCGAGGCCAACCTCTGCTCCGCCCTCTGCGCGCTGGCCTCCCGCTTCCCGAACTGGGCAGAGGAGGGGGTCGCCGCGCTCGGCACCCGGCCCGCCATCTACCTCTCGGGCGAGAGCCACCACTCCTTCGTCAAGATCGCCAAGATGACGGGCCTCGGCACGGCGGCCGTGCGGGAGGCGCCGGTCCGCGCCGACCTGAAGCTCGATCCCGTCGCTTTGGAAAGGCTTATCGAAGCCGATCGCGCCACCGGGTGGAGTCCGCTCCTCATCGTGGGGACGGCCGGCACTACCGCCGCCGGCATCGTCGATCCGCTGCCGGAACTTGCGGCGGTCGCGAAGCGCACCGGCGCCTGGTTCCACGCCGATGCCGCCTGGGGGGGCGGCGCGCTGATGTCGGACACGCTGCGGCCCCATCTCGAGGGCATCGCGCTCGCCGACTCCGTCACCTGGGACGCGCACAAGTGGCTGAGCGTGCCCATGGGCGGCGGGATGTTCTTCTGCCGCCACCCCGAAGCGGTGAAACAGGCCTTCGCCGCCGTCCACACCTACATGCCCGTCCCCACCGGCGACACGGTGGACAATTTCCAGACCACACCGCAGTGGAGTCGCCGGGCGACCGGCCTCAAGGTGTTCATGTCGCTGGCGGAGCTGGGGATCGAGGGCTACGGCAAACTGGTCGACCACCAGGCGGCGATGGGAAGGCTCCTCCGCGACAAGCTCACCGCCGCCGGCTGGACCCTCGTGGCCGACACGCCGCTGCCGGTGGTCTGCTTCACCCACGCCGATATCGAGTCGGGCCGGGTGTCCATCGATGACGTCATCAGCCGCGTGTACGAGAATCGGCAGACCTGGATCAGCCCCGTGATCCTCGGCAGCGAGCGCCGACGCGCGCTGCGAGCGTGCATCACCAGTTATGAGACGGACGAACGGGATCTTGACGCGTTGCTGAGGGAATTGATTCGCGCCCTTCGCGGCTTCGCGTGAGCCAACCCTGGACCCTGCCGTTCGCCGGGGTGACGGTCCCGGGCCGGTCCTTTCCCCCTCCCCTGCCCGACCGTACATTCCCGGTATGCCTCCCGCCAACCTGACCGTCGTCTCCCACCCCCTGGTGCAGCACAAGATGGCGCTGCTCCGCGGTGTCGAGACGCCCACCCGGGAGTTTCGCCAGCTCGTCGGCGAGATCGCCACCCTCCTGGCCTACGAGGCGACCCGCACCCTCGACACCGAACCGATTCCGGTGCGCACCCCGCTGGAAATGATGGAGGGACGCCGCCTGCCCGGGCGACCGGATCGTGCTGGTCCCGATCCTTCGCGCCGGGCTCGGCATGGTGGACGCCGTCGCCGCCCTTTTCCCCAACGCCGGCGTCGGTCACATCGGCCTCTACCGCAACGAGGAGACCCTCGAGCCCGTCAGCTACTACTTCAAGATTCCGCCCCTCGGCGCGGACAAGGTGTACCTCGTCCTCGACCCGATGCTCGCCACCGGCGGCAGCGCCTCCGCCGCGATCACCAAGCTGAAGGAGTCCGGCGCGAAGCAGCTGCGCCTCATCTCGCTCGTCGCCGCGCCCGCCGGAGTCGAACGGATGAAGCGCGATCACCCCGACGTGCCGGTCTTCGTCGCCGCGCTCGACCGCGAGCTGAACGAGCACGGATACATCTTGCCCGGGCTCGGCGACGCCGGAGATCGGCTGCTTCGGAACGACCTGACCCGGCGTCCCCCCTCCCATATCATGGAGAGGGGGCAGGGGGTGAGGTGGAATCCGGCGGGATGGCTTAAGCGGGAATTAGCGACATCATTCCCGCGCTCAACCGCGGGCAGATCCAGAAACCTCCGCACCGGACCCCCGCTTTCGCGGGGGTGACGTTTCTTTTTCATCGGAGCCAATGGTGCCATTGACTGCCCCGCTGCCCCCCTGCCCCGCCTCGCACTCGTGCGAATAACCTTCCACGGCGCCGCCGGCGGCCAGGTCACCGGCTCGATGCATCTCCTCGAGGCGGCGGGTGCCAGGGTGCTGCTCGACGCGGGCCTCTTCCAGGGACGCCGTTCCGAGACGCGCAAGCTCAACGCCGAGCTCCCATTCGATGCGCGGCTGATCGACGCGGTCGTCGTGAGTCATGCACACATCGATCACACCGGCCGGCTCCCCCTGCTGATCAAGGAGGGGTACCACAACCCGATCATCGCCACCCCGGCCACGCGCGACCTCTCCGCCGTCATGCTCCCCGACTCTGCGCACATCCAGGAGAGCGACTTCGAATTCCTCAAGCGACACGACCGGGTCGGTCCCGAGGCGGAACCGCTCTACAACATGGCCGACGCGATCGCCGTGCAGGACTTGATCCAGGCGATGCCGTACAATCGACCCCACCACGTCCGCAAGCACCTTGTCACCACCTTCATGGACGCCGGCCACATCCTCGGCTCGGCGTCGGTGGACATCCGGATCACCGAGGGCGAAGGACACCGGCTCGTCTTTTCAGGAGATATCGGCCGGAACGACCTGCCCATCATCCGCGACCCGGTGCCGCCGTCAGGCGCCATCGACACCCTCATCATCGAGAGTACCTACGGGAACCGGGACCACGAGTCGGTCGCCGGGGCCGAGGAGCGACTGGGGGAAATCGTGCGGCGGGCCGCCGGCCGGGGTGGCAAGGTGCTGATCCCTTCGTTCGCAGTGGGCCGGACCCAGGAGCTGGTCTATGCCCTCCATGCGCTCTGGCTGGCCGGCAAGATCCCCGGCATCCCCATCTATATCGACAGCCCGCTGGCGGTGAACGCCACCGAGGTCTTCCGCCTGCACCCGGAGATCTTCGACCAGCGCGAGCAGCTCGTGGACCGCGCGAAGGCCCTCTTCGATTTTCAGCTGGTGAAGTACGTGCGCGATGTGGGCGAATCCAAGGCCCTCAACACCCTCAACGGCCCCGCCATCATCATCGCCGCGAGCGGCATGGTCGAGGCGGGCCGCATCCTCCACCATCTGAAGAACGGCATCGGCAATCACAAGAACATCGTTCTCTTCGTCGGGTTCCAGGGGGAGCACACCCTCGGCCGCCGAATCCAGGAGGGCTCGCGCGAGGTGAAGATCTTCGGCGAGATGTATTCGGTGGCGGCCGAGATCGAGACGATCGGCGGCTACTCCGCCCACGCCGACCGAAACGAGCTGCGCCAGTGGGTGCGGAAGATCGGCGGACCGGTGAAACGGGCCTTCGTGGTGCATGGAGAGACGCCCGCCCGCGAGGCGATGGCGAAGATTCTCAAGGAGGAAGGGGTCAAGGAGGTGGTGCTGCCGGCGCTCGGGCAGGGGTTCGACCTCTAGGTGACGTGGCTCAAGACGGTCCTCGGATTCGGTCTCCTGTTCGTGGTGGTGGGTTACCTCGTGGCCTTCTTCTCCGTGCTGTCCGTGAGCCGGCAGGATCAGGCCCGGCCCGTCCCGGCCATCATCGTGCTCGGGGCGGCGCAGTACAACGGAAAGCCGAGCCCGGTTCTCAAGGCTCGGCTCGATCATGCCGCCCAACTCTACGCCGACAGCGTTGCGCCGATCATCGTGCTGACCGGCGGCGTCGCCGCCGGCGACAAGACCAGCGAAGCCGAAGCGGCGGCGGAGTATCTGGCCAAGTCGGTCCCGCTGCCGGTGCTGGTCGTGCTGCCGTCCGGCCGAACGACCGACGAATCAATCGTCGCGGCGGCAGAGTGGTGTCGGGGGTATGGCATCACGGAAGTCGTCGTGGTGAGCGATCCGTTCCACATGCTGCGGGTGCGGCTCGAGGCGCGCCGCCAGGGACTGACGGCCTACACCAGTCCGACGCGGACCAGCCCCATCTCGGCCCGGCTGGGCCGGGAGTTTCCCTACCTGACGGCCGAAGCGGCCAAGGTGCTCGTCGCCGGCAGTCGCAGCTGGTAGTGGTGCAGTAACCGCCTACCGCAGGTACCTCAACCACAGATAGACGTGCGCAATGCCGACGCTCAGCAGCATGAGCGGCAGCGCACGCACGGTGAATTTCGTGAACCGGAAGGGGACCCCCGCCCGTTCCGCGATGCCGGCCACGGCGAGGTTGGCGCTGGCGCCATGAGGGAACCGTTGCCGCCGAGGCAGGCACCGAGCGCCAGTGCCCACCAGACCGGCTCCAACCCCGCCGCCCCACCGAATGCCGGCTCGAGCCCCTTCACAAGTGGAATCATGGTGGCCACGAAGGGGATGTTGTCGAGCACCGCAGAGAGCAGCGCCGAGACCCAGAGCACCGCGAGGACCGTCACCGTCGGAATCCCCCCCCGTCGCCGCAAGGAGCTTGTCCCCCAGAATATCCAGCAGTCCCGTCTTGCTGACCCCCTCGACCATCACGAACAGCCCGATGAAGAAGAAGAGCGTCATCCACTCCACTTCGCCGAAGGCTGGAGTGCACGTGGTGGTTCTCGCTCTTCGGCGGTGCGGTCGTGGACGTCGAGGAGCAACAGCACCGCGGCCCCGAACATCGCGATTGGGCCGACTTCGAGCCGGGTGATGCGGGCGGTGATGAAGGCGACGACGACGGCGGCCAGCACCATGAGGACATGGCGAAGGAGGCGGGGATTGGTGATCGACTTC
>CAVOVI010000002.1:0-95250 GCA_963699825.1 uncultured Gemmatimonadales bacterium | reverse complement strand
CCCGCATCGCGGGCTTGGCAGTGGACCGCATCCACCCCCAGCTGCCAGCGCAATCGCGACGAGTGCCACTCCGGCCAGCGCCAGGTTGACCCGACCCGCATCCCGGCGCGCGCCACCCTACCCATCGCCACGGTGCCGGCCACCGTGAAGCCCGAATTCTGCAGCGCTTCGGCAAACGCCCTGGCGCTCTCGAAGCGGTCGGCCGGCAGCTTCTCCAGCGCCTTCGCCACGGTCGCGGCCACGTGCGCCGGCACCGAGTGCCGGTGCTGGGTGACCGGTGTCGCCTCCTCGGTCATGATGTTCACCAGGATCGCTGCGCCGACGCCGCCGAGTGCGGCGGCTGGCCGCGCAGCATCTCGTAGAGCACGCTGCCCAGGCTGTAGACGTCGACTCGCGCGCTCGATCGCGGTCCGCGGTGGCCTGCTCCGGGCTCATGTAGTGCGGCGTGCCCAGCGAGAGGCCCGGTCTCGGTCATCCGGCCGCCAGCGGCGGCGCTCAGCGCGAGCGCGATGCCGAAGTCGGCCACCATCGGCCGGCCGTTGTGCAGCAGGATGTTCTCCGGCTTGATGTCCCGGTGGATCACGCCCTGGTGGTGGGCGTAGTCGCAGCGCGTCGGCCACATCCGTGGCGATCCGTGACCGACTCGTCCACGCCGAGCTGCGTCTCGCGGTCCAGCTTGTCCCGCAGCGTCTCGCCGTCGACGAACGGCATGACGTAGTAGAGGAAGCCGTCGGCCTCGCCCGAGTCGAAGAGCGGGCAGGATGTGCGGGTGCTGCAGGTCCGCGGTGGTCGGGATTTCCTGACGAACCGCTCGGCGCCGATCACCGCGGCCAGCTCCGGCTTCAGGACCTTGAGCGCGACCTTCCGCTTGTGCTTGATGTCCTCGGCGAGATACACCGAGGCCATGCCGCCCTGACCGAGCTCGCGCTCGATCCGGTAGCGGTCGGACAGAGCGGCGGTCAGGCGGGAAGGGGGGAAGTCAAATCGCAATCCAGTCCGTGAAATGTTCGTCATTCCGGCGAAAGCCGGAATCCAGGTTGACGGACCGGCATTCGCCGGGGTGACGCTTGGGCTCGTGTCGCTTCAGCGACATCAGCCGAGCCGCGACTTCAGTCACGAGCTCGAATCACTTCTTCTGCCCGCGTTCATACACCAGCCGCTCAAACACATTTTGCAGGACGATCAGCGTGGATTGTGTGGCACCACCGCGAATCATGACGAAGTGCTGCCCGTCCGGTGCCGGATCGTACTCATGGGAGTTGGTCGCACGCAGGAACGGGTCAGTGAACAGGGCGCGACGGCCCGTGACCGCGAAGGTGGGAGTGAGAGAGACTGTCGCGGCCATGAGGCTGTCCCCGGTGCGGTAGTACAGCTCGCGTCCGTCCCGGGACCAGGCCGGCTCCGTCCCGCCCAGCAGGGAGACCGACACGCGGCCCCTCCTGCACCGGATAGGGCCGGACATACACCTCCATCCGGTCCGCCTCGTCCGACTGATAGGCCAGCCAGCGGCCGTCGGGGGAGAGGGTCACCTGGGATTCGTTGAAGGCGGCGGGAAGGATCATGCGGGAGGCCGGAGCGGAATCGAACACCATGGTCCGGATGCCGTCGTTCCCACTGCCATACTCCTGATACACCACACTCTTCCCATCGGGTAGGACGCTTCCCGCAATCCTGCCTCCGTTCGCCACGTAGAGGCTCTCGGCTTGCTCACTCCCATCCGCCGCGACCCACCAGAGGTCGGAATTACTCGAGAACACCACGCGCCGGCCATTCGGGGTCCAGATCGGGAGATCGCTGAGACCGTCGGTAGTCAGGCGGGACCACGAGCGCTGCGCGATATCGAGCACCCACACATCGCGCCCGGGTCCGTCGGTGACCCTGATCGTCACCGCGATGCGGCGGCCATCCGGCGAAGCGGGGATTGTCGAACGCCCGCGGCTCGCTTGCCAGGGGACTCGCCTGCCCTGTCCCGCGACACAAGCATCAACTCGCGCAGGGCGCTGGACCCTGACTGTGGGTAGGCGATGGCCCCCGACGCTGAAACCCCGGCGGTCGTGACAAAGGCGTTGGACTGATTGATATCGCGTGCGATTATCACCGGGGCGCCGGCGGGTCGCGCCCGGTGGGCATCGAAGGGGAGTGCCATCAAGGAGCCGTCCTGGTTGCCCAGTACCACGAAACCGCGATCGACCCATTGTGGTGAGAACCCGACCTGCTCGAAGCGGGTGATGACGCCGTTGTCGAGGTTCAGCGCCGCGAGGCGGCTGGTCCGCCCCTTGAAGAGCGCGAACAACACGGTTCGTTGCCCCGGCAGCAGAACGGGAGAACGGAACGCCTCGCCCGACCCGCTGTCGGGCGTGGCGAATACGCGGGGGATGCCGCCCTGGGCAGGCACAACATACAACTGACGTGTCTGGAGCTCCGCATCGCCGGATGCGTAATAGCGAACCGAGTCGTCGCTCCCCCAGGAGAACGCATACCCCGGGCAGGAGTCGCAGACTGGCCACCGCCGCACCACCGGCCAGAGGGACCTTCATTACGCGGGGGCCCTCGGAGTACCCAAGCCAGCGGCTATCCGGGGAGAAGAAGGGCAGGACACCCCGGCGCGTCCCAGGTGCCGGCACCGGCTCGACACGATCGGCGTACCGCAGCACGATTCCGGCCTGCGTGGTATAGGCGAAGACGGAGCCGTCGGGCGCATAGACGACCTGATCCGCCAGGGTTTCGAAATAGGCCAAGCTGTCCGGCAACGGCTGGGCAAACCGCGACACGATCGGCGGAAACTTCGGCGCCTGCTGGTGCCAGAGCGCCCATCCACCGGCGAGCCCCAATGCCGCGAGGGCAAGCCCCGAGGCAGCCATGATCGGGATGTGGCGGCGAGGTTGCGTGGCGGCGGGCCCGCGAGGCCGTGCCCGGGTCATGGAAACGGTACCCTGGCCCTGGAGGGCTGCAGCAAACTCCGCTGCAGACGCGAACCGATCGGCCGGCAGCTTCTGCAGCGCCTGCTCCACGGCCGCTTCGACATCCTCAGGGATCGTCTTCCGCTGAATCGAGAGCGAGCGCGGCTCTTCCGTCACGACACGAGCGATGATGGCCTGTGCCGTGGGCCCGGTGAAGGGCGGCTCCCCGACCAGCATCTCATACAGGACGCAGCCCAATGCGTACACATCGGAGGTGGCGGTGATCTCCCGCTCCCCCATGGCCTGCTCTGGGCTCATGTAGTGCGGCGTACCGAGGACATCCCGGTCTCGGTCATCCGGGTGCCGGCGGTACTGACGGCCAGCGCGATGCCGAAGTCGGCGACCAGCGGCAGGCCATCGTGCAGCAGGATGTTCTCGGGCTTGATGTCGCGATGGATCACGCCCTGGCGGTGGGCGTAGTCGAGGCGCACTCGCCACTTCGATCGGTGATCCGCACCGCGTCGGCCACCGGCAGCTGCTTCTCCCGGCTGATCCGGTCGCGGACTCGTTTCTCCTTCGACGTACGGCATCACGTAGAAGAGGAAGCCATCGGCCTTGCCGCTGTCGAAGAGCGGGAGGATGTGCGGGTGCTGGAGATTCGCTGTCGTCGTGATTTCGGAGAGGAAGCGCTCGGCGCCGATGACCGCGGCCAGCTCGGCGCGCAGCACCTTGACCGCCACTCGGCGATTGTGCCGGATGTCCTGCGCCAGGTACACGGTGGCCATGCCGCCCTGGCCCAGCTCCCGCTCGATGCGGTAGCGGTCGGAGAGGGCAGCGGTCGAGGCGAGGGAGGACGTCGGTCAATGGAAAGGCTCCTCGCGGCGGCTCGAGTCGTGGCTAAAGCCACGGCTTCGGCTGATGTCGCTGAAGCGACACGTACCATCAGGACTTGTTCGTCACTTTAGTGACTTCAGCCGAGAGCCGGCTTCAGCCAGCGGCCCGAGAGCCGGCTTCAGCCGGTGTTCCGAGAGCCGACTTCAGCCGGTGATTTGAAGAGATAACCCCTCAGCATATCGCCAGATAGAGGGGACGGCTAGAGGGAGTCGGCCTGCGCGGTGCGGGTCGCCAGATCCACCAGCGTCCAGTAGAAGGGCGGGTACCCGAGCCTTCTCGTCGTCACGTTCGGCAGCGCGCCGCACCTCCCCCGCCAGCGCTCGCTGCCGGGTCACGAAGACGTCATGGCTCAGCGCCGACGAGGACGACATCCCTTCGGGGATCGGCCCGTGCCCGCCGAGGAGCACCCGCACCCAGCTGTAGCCCTTGGCCAGCCGCACCGCCGGGAGCTTGTACCAGGGGTAGGTGAGTTCCACTCCCTGATCCGCGCCCTCCAGCATCGCGTCGAGCACGGCATTGTCGAGATGATCTTGCTTGAGATCGACCGGATCCCGCCACTCGGCCACCACCACCAGCTGCGGATCGTACTCCAGGTCGGAGGGCTCCTGGGTCTCGAAGTGCTTCACGCCGAGTTCCGCGAGCCAGGTGCGGATGCCGAGCGCGAGATGGTGGAAAGCCCCATCCAGAGGGTGACGCCCTCGTCCTTGTAGACGGTGGACGCCACCTCGGAGCAGAAAAGTCCCGACGGGTCGGCATAATCCATGGCGAAGTCGTAAGGAATGTGCTCCGCGCGGGCCCGCGCCAGGATCTTGCCCGCGGCACGGTGCGGCAGCATCGGGTCCGCCACGAGCGCGGGAAGATCGGCGCGGGGCCGCAGCACCATCAGCCGGAGCTTCTTGTCCGCCAGGTACCCCTCGGCGGTCGTGATGGCGACGCCGACTTCGATATGCGCCTCGATGACGGATATCTCGTTCGTGGCCGAGTCGACGTACACCAGCCCCACGTGCGAGAAGTTGCCGGGATAGTCATTGCCCCGGGCGATGAGCGCCGAGGTGGGGTAGCCGCCGCGGGAGACCAGCATGTCCCCCGAGTGGATGCGGACGCCGTGCACCTCGGCCGAGGGCGTGGCGGACGGCTCGTCGCGGCCCACGAGGAGGGGTAGCGAGCTGTCCGGATGCTGGAGCATCGCCTCCTCGACGGCGGCGCGGGTGCCGTAAAGGAGGCGGTAGAGCCGCTGCCTGCTCGGCAGGTCGCTGGCGTCCCAGTGCTGCGACTGGTCCTTGATGACCTCGCGGAGCCTGCCCGGAGAGCGTGACGTACTCGCGGAGCCCGGCGGGGCAGGCGGCCACGACGGGGCCGAGTGCGAAGAAAGAACTCTCGAGGGTGTCGAGCCGCGGATCGGATGACGCGACATCGTTGGCGCCGAGGGTGTCGAGCAGGCTGCCGACGGCCTTGAAGCCGAGCGCCATCTCCGCGGGCACATCGGCGCACCCTGCCGACCGCACCGCCACGAACCGCGCCTCGAGCGCGCGCCAGAGCGAGTCCTGGTTCCACTCGAACGGCACGGCGCCTGGAGGCGCCGGGGGCACCGGGGGCCGTCGGGCGGGGAGCGCGAGGAGGATGACGCCGAGGGCGAGTGCGGCGGCGAGTCGGACGAGCGGGGAAGTCAAATCGAGGCTCCGAATTCACGTTCTTGTCCGAGATTGCTTCGTCGGCCCCATTCGGGGCCTCCTCGCAATGACAGAAGAAGCGGTATTGGCTCGTGTCGCTTCAGCGACATCAGCCGAGCCGCGGGTTTACCCGCGACTCGCGACATCCCTCATCGACTCATCTTCGCCTTCAACTCCTCGAACCAGTTCTCCACCAGGATCAGGGCGGTCTGCGGCGCCTCGTCACCCGACCCCGCCCGCCGCATCAGCAGGAAGCGCCGGTCGTCGGGGCTGATGTCGTAGGGGGTGTAGTTCGGAGGGAGCAGATACTGACTGGGAGGAACAGGGAAGAGTGTCAGGCGCTCCGTCACCTCGAAGGTGGGGGAAGTGCGAATCTGCGCCGCCATCATCGCTCTGCCATTACCGCCGCCATGGATGTAGAACAACTCCCGCCCGCTGTGAGCCCAGAGGGGCCTGGATCCTCCGCCCAGCGATACAGTCCACTTGCCCGAGGAGATGTCCGGGAAGGGCCGAACGTAGATCTCAGCCTCTCCGCTCTCATCCGACTGGTAGGCCAGCCACCGCCCGTCGGGCGACAAGGTGACGCCATTCTCGTCGAACTCAGTCGCCAGAAGGCGTGTCGGCGCGCTGTCGGTTCCCAGGCTGCTGCGCCCAGATGTCGCGCTTCCCGTCGTTCCCGCCGGTTCGGAGGACAAGCCAGATCCATCGCGCGACCAGACCGCCTCGTAAATGTCTTCGTCGAGGTCCACCAGTACTTCCGCTGGGAGTGTGCCGTCGGCCCGGCGCACGTACACATCTGTATTGGTGCCCCGGTTCGTGATGAACGAGACCGACTGCCCGTCCGCCGTCCAGTGGGGCCGAACATCCTCCGCCTTGTCCACCGTGAGGCGCGAGATCGGCCCTCGGTCCAGTTCCTTGATCCACACATCGTTGTCGGTCGGTCCCCGGATGGTCACCGCCAGCCGACGGCCGTCGGGCGAGAGGGCCCACGCGAAGTTGCCCGCCAGCGAGAACTGCCAGGAGGAATCGACCAGGGTCGCCCGTACCCTCCCGGGTCACCCACACCGCCTCCGACGGAATCCCGGTGCCCCCTCCGGCCGGCCCCGCGATCATCAGCATCATCCCCGATGTCGAGAGGGCAAGGCGGGGGATGAGGTTCGCGACGACCTTGACCCCTTCGAGGATCGGCACCGAGGGGCCGGTCACCTCCAGCGAGCCGAGATCGAAGGGCGCGGCGAACACCCCGCCATCCTTCCGGACGTACACCAGGTGTCCCGTAGGGCGTGTACCAGGTCATCACCGCGTCAGGCACCAGCGCCCGGGCCTTCCCGGACTTGAAGTCCAGCACCCACCCTCCCTGGTCGCTGCAGCCATTGTCGCCACAGAAGCTGAAGAACACGCCACGCGCTCCGGGCAACGGCGTGGGGAGGCGGGCTCGCTGATCCGTCCCGGAATCCGGCGCCCAGACGACCTCGGCGACTCCGCCGATGTCCGGCACCCGGCGGAGCCGGTTGTCCCGATCCCGGTAGACGATCGTGCCGTCATCGAGCCAGGCGACGCCACGGAACTGCCTGGTGGGTCGAGTCGGCGATGGTGATGGCCGAGCCCCCACCGCGCGGGACCTTCCGCAACTGCCCTTCGACCGTGAAGACGATCCACTCGCCGTCGGGGGAGATTGCGGGCGCGCTGCCGCCCGCCGGGTGCGCCGTGCCGGTCAGCGGCGTGGCTTCATAGGAATTCACGCTGCTTGACCCAGAGCTGCTGGCCAGTCTCCGCGGGCCCGTCGTACACGATCCACGACCCGTCGGGTGCCAGCGCAAAGGGCATGTTGTACTGGTCGATCAACTCCTGCCCAGGCGGAAAGGAGAGCCCGTAGCGTGCCACCGGAGCGTCAGGCTGTCGGCCGCAGCCACCCCCAGAGCGCGGCCGCGAGCAGCAACACGCAGGCGGCCGCGAGGGCACGGAGGAGGCGGGGGTTGCCGGCGACTCCGGCCGCGCGCCCGGCCGCGGCCGCGGTCAGCATCGTGAATGATTTGTTGCCCAGCGCCTCGGCAAACGCCTTGGCGCTCTCGAACCGATCGGCCGGGCAGCTTCTCCAGCGACTTGGCCACCGCGGCCGCCACGTTGGGCGGCACCGACTTCCGCGCCCTGGTGACCGGCGCGGCCTCCTCGGTCACGATCTTCATGATGATCTGCTGCGCCGAGCCGCCGAGGTGCGGCGGCGCGCCGGTCAGCATCTCATAGAGGACGCTGCCGAGGGAATACACGTCCGACTTGGGCGGTGATTTCCTTCTCGGCGGTCGCCTGCTCGGGAGACATGTAGTGCGGCGTGCCGAGACTCATGCCGGTCTCGGTCATGCGGCCACCCGCCGCGGCGCTCAGCGCCAGCGCGATGCCGAAGTCGGCCACCATCGGGCGGCCGTTGTGGAGCAGGATGTTCTCGGGCTTGATGTCGCGGTGGATGACGCCCTGGTGGTGGGCGTAGTCGAGCGCATCGGCGATCGCCACCGTGATGGCCACCGACTCGTCGATGCCGAGCTGGGTCTCGCGGTCGAGTTTGCTCCGCAACGTTTCGCCGTCGATGAACGGCATGACGTAGTAGAGAAAGCCGTCGGCGGTGCCGGAATCGAACAAGCGGCAGGATATGTGGGTGCTGGAGCGCGGCGGTGGTCTTGATCTCCACCACGAACCGCTCGGCGCCGATGACGGCGGCGAGCTCGGGCTTGAGCACCTTCAGCGCGACCTTGCGGTCGTGTTTCAGGTCCTCGGCGAGATACACCGTGGCCATGCCGCCCTGGCCGAGCTCCCGCTCGATGCGGTAGCGGTCGGCCAATGCGGCGACGAGGCGGGGCAGGGGGTCGGTCAATGCGGCTCCCACGTTGGTTATGTCATTGCGAGGCCACGAAGTGGCCGAAGCAATCTCGGTCCCGGCTCGAGTCGCGGGTAAACCCGCGGCTCGGCTGATGTCGCTAAAGCGACACGGGCGGCGCTATACGGGTACCACGGAACCAGAGCTGGTGTTCAAGAGTTGGGTATGCACCATCGACTGCTGGTCCACATCGTCTGGACGACGCGAGAGCGCGAGCCGACCATCGACAGCCGGCGCGCAGCCTATCTCTGGGAGAACCTACCCATCATTGCCCGACAGGAAAGGGCGCACATCCTGGCAATGGGAATCGTGGCAACACACCTGCATCTGTTGGTGCGAGTACACCCATCCACATCGCTGCCGCGCCTGCTGCAGCGGATGAAGGGTGGAACAGCCAGGGCCATCAATTGGGATGCCTCATCGGGCACGCCCGCGCTCCGCTGGGCGAAAGGCTACAGCGCGACGACCGTGAGCCCCCGCAATGTGGGAGCGGCCGGCTCCTATGTATGCCACCAACATCGCCACCACCCAGCCGAAGCGATTCCGGGATGGCCGGTCATCAAAGGCGGCGGAACTGATCACACCGGCACCATGGCTAGTGTCGCTTCAGCGACATCAGCCGAGCCGTGACTTCAGTCACGACTCGCGAGGCGTCCCCATTACCGCGCCGCGTTGGGCCGCAGGTCCATCTCGGCCAGCCAGTGTTGCGCAAGGACCGGAGGGGCCGGTGCGGCCACGGCATCGCTTTGTCCCTCGCGCTTCAACTCCACGAAGATGAACCGGCGGTCATTCGGGGTCACGACATACTGGGCGTGGTATGGGTCCCGCCGAAAGCGGTCCGGAAAGAGTTCCTTCTGGTCGCCCATGACGAACGCCTGTCCCGGCAGGATCGGCACGGCCACGATTGACCCGCGACGCCCGGCACGGTTGGAGCGGAAGAAGAGCTCTCGGCCGCTGTGCGCCCAGACCGGCTCGTTGCCGCCGTCGCGCGAGACCTGCCAACGGCCATTGTCCACGTTCGGGAAGGGGCGCACATACACCTCGTTCCGGCCTGACTCGTCCGAGGTGTACGCCAGCCACCGCCCGTCGGGGGAGAGCGCCGGTGCAATCTGGCTGTAGTCCGGTGAGTCGAGCAGCGGTGTGAGCGCGCTGTCGCCGGTTCCTTCGGCGGGCCGGAAGATGTAGATGCGGCGGCCGGACGTTCCTCCCGTCGCGGAGGTCCGGACGATCATCACCGCGGTATCCGGTGTTTCGATGACCTCTTCCACATTGTCTGCGAGATCGAGGATCAGCGCCGGTGATCCCGTTCCGTCGGCTCGCCGACGATAGAGGCTCAATCCCGTGCTGTCCATCGAGGTGTACCACACATCCTTCCCATTGCGGCTCCAGACGGGGCGGCGCGCCCGACCATCGAAGGTCAGGCGTGTGAAGGGGCCGTGCTCGAGTTGCTTGACGTAGAGGTCTTCCTTCCCGCCGTCCCGGGTCGCCACCGCCAGGCGGCCGCCATCCGGGGAGAGGGCGATCCCGTTGTTGTTTTGGCCGGTGTGCTGCCAGGTCCAGTTGGAGTCGATCTGCGATGCCACGCCTTCGCGGGTCACCCAGAGCGCCTGAACCAACTGCCCATCGGTAGCCGAGCCGTCGCCCAAGCGGTAGAGGGCCGTCCCGTTGCGTGCGGCGACAAAACCAGCGGCTCCACTGCTGTTGACTTCCACTCCTTCGAGCACAGGTACAGGAGGTGCGCGGAACCGCGCGTTCCTGGCGTCAAATTGGCCGAGAAAGACCCCGCCATCGGGTCGCACGAACACCACCCGGTCCTTACCCACGGGCCAGGCGCTGATGACGTCGCCCATGACCGGTCGCATGGCCCCTGAGGTGAGGTCGAGCACGACAAGGCGGGACGTTATGCACGTTTCTCCGCAGAGCGACACCAGCGCAGCGCCTCCACCGGGAAGCCCGGCAAGGTGGACGGCACCTTCCCCGGCAAAGAGCGAATCGTTCCATTCGCGGAGCGGCACTCCCTCCGAGGTCACCGTGCGGAGCGTGGTGCTGCTTTCCCCAGACCCCCGGTACAGGATGGTGCCGTCGTCGAGCCACGCGAGGCCGCCGCCGGCCGCTGAATCGCCGATGGTCACCGGCGACCCCCCGAGGCGCGGCACCTTCTTGATCTTCCCTTCTGATGCGAAGGCGACCCACGCCCCATCGGGGGAAAACTGCGGCCCAAATCCGTTTGCGGTGCCGGTGAGTGGCACCGCCTCCGCCTGGTCCTCTGTCTTGATCCACAGCTGAAACCCGCCCACCGAGTCCATGTAAACGATGGTTGCGCCGTCGGGTGACAGGGTGACCTGCCTGCCCAAATAGCCGGCTGAGTTGAAGGGCAGAGGCGCGAGCGCGTAGCGACTGGGCCCCGGCGGCGTCGGGCGGCCCAGCCAGCCCCAGAGCGCCGCCGCGAAACAGATCATGGCGAGCGCGGCCACGCCAGCGAAGGCGCGGCGTGAGATTCCGGCGGCTCCGCCGGCTGCCACGCCTCCGACCGCCCCACCCGCGATGGTGAACCCCGGGTTCACCAGCGCCGCGCCGAACTCCGCCGCGGACGCGAACCGATCGGCCGGCAGCTTCTCGAGTGACTTCGCGGTCGCGGCCGCCACATTCGTGGGCACCGACTTCCGGAGCTCGGTCACCGGGCGCGCGGTATCGGTCACGATCTTCATGATGATCTGCTGCGCCGAGGAGCCGGTGTGGGGCGGGTCGCCGGTGAGCATCTCGTAGAGCACGCTCCCCAGCGAGTAGACATCGCTCCGGGCGGTGATCTCTTTCTCCGCCGTGGCCTGCTCGGGGGACATGTAATGCGGCGTGCCAAGCGACATCCCCGTTTCGGTCATCCGGCCGCCCGCGGCGGCGCTCAGCGCCAGGGCAATGCCGAAGTCGGCCACCATGGGGCGGCCGTCATGCAGGAGGATGTTCTCCGGCTTGATGTCGCGGTGGATGACGCCATTCCGGTGCGCGTAGTCCAGCGCGTCGGCAACGGCCGTCGTGATCTCCACCGCCTCATCAATGCCGAGCTGGGTCTCGCGATCGAGCTTCGAGCGGAGCGTCTCCCCGTCGATGAACGGCATCACATAGTAGAGGAAGCCGTCGGCGGTGCCGGAGTCGAACAAGGGCAGGATATGTGGGTGCTGGAGCGCGGCGGTGGTCTTGATCTCCACCACGAACCGCTCGGCGCCGATGACGGCGGCGAGCTCGGGCTTGAGCACCTTCAGCGCGACCTTGCGGTCGTGCTTCAGGTCCTCGGCGAGATACACCGTGGCCATGCCGCCCTGGCCGAGCTCCCGCTCGATGCGGTAGCGGTCGGATAGTGCAGCAACCAAGCGGGGAAGCGGCGAAGTCAAATGGTCACTCCCATGAAAAGACTCTTGCGGTCTTTGCGTCTTTGCGTTGAAATGCTTTTAACGCAAAGACGCCAAGAAACGCAAAGAACGCAAAGATACCTGGACCCCGGCTTTCGCCGGGGTGACGGGTGAGACAATTCCTCACTCCCAAGGTGCGCTACGGAACGGGGTTGCGCCACCCGCCAGCCTGAATTGGGGGATACGCCCAAAGGCGACCCATCTTTACGCCTTTCTTCAGAAATGTCCCGCTAGCCATCCGTGGGGTGGCCGATATCTTCCTTGTATATGGGTCAACTCGACATCTCCGCCCCGGCCGGGGACGACCAGCTCCGGCGCATCGCCCGCGCGCTCCTCGACGATGTCGAGGCGCTGGACCGGATGTGCGCCAGCGGCGCCATCGAGCCGGGGTTGTGCCGCATCGGCGCCGAACAGGAGATGTTCCTGGTCTACCCCGACGGTCGCCCCGCGCTCCTGGCGACGGAGGTGCTCCGCGACATCGGTGAGGGATTCACCACCGAACTCGCCCTCTTCAACATCGAATACAATCTCGAGCCACTCACCTTCGAGAACCGCTGTCTCTCCGAGATGGAACGCCGGTTGAACGAGACCCTCGAGCGGGCCCGAACGGCCGCTCGGGCGCTCGGCGGCGATATTCTGCTGTCCGGCACATTGCCAAGCCTCGAGAAGCAGGACCTGACCCTCTCGAGCATGACGCCGCTGGCACGCTATCAGGAGCTCAACCGGGTCATGAGCGAGCTGTCTGGCGGGAAGTTCCGGACCCAGATCAAGGGGATCGAGGAGCTCTCCCTCACCCACGACAACGTCCTGCTCGAGGCCTGCAACACCAGCTTCCAGATCCACCTCCAGATCGGCGCCGAGAACTTCGCCCGCGCCTATAACCTGGCGCAGGTGGTCACGGCCCCGGTCCTCGCGGCCGCCGCCAACTCCCCCTGCTGCTGCAGCACCGGCTCTGGCGTGAGACGCGGGTCGCCATGTTCGAGCAGTCGCTCGATGTCCGTTCCGACCAGCACAAGGCGCGTGGCGCACCGCAACGAGTCTCCTTCGGCGACAACTGGGTCGATCAATCGGTGACCGAGCTCTTCAAGGAAGACATCGCCCGCTTCCGCCTGCTGCTCCGCGCCGACACCGGCGAATCGTCGCTGGCCCAACTGGACCGCGGCGAGATCCCCAAGCTGCGCGCCCTCGCCCTGCACAACGGGACGATCTACCGATGGAATCGCGCCTGCTACGGCGTGCTGGATGGCAAGCCGAATCTGCGGATCGAGAACCGCGTGCTCCCCTCGGGGCCCACCGTGCTCGATGAAGTGGCCAACGCCGCCTTCTTCTTCGGCCTCATGGTGGAGCTCGGCCACGAATACGGCGACGTCCGGAAGTCGTTCACCTTTGCGCATGTGAAGGGCAACTTCCAGGCGGCGGCACGCTACGGCCTGCACGCCAACTTCCGCTGGGCCGATGGTGAGACCTATGCCGCGCGCCCGCTGCTGCTGGACGTGCTCCTGCCGTACGCACGGGCCGGCCTGGCCCGGCGGGAGATCCCGGCCGAGGACATCGACCGCTACATCGGCGTGATCGAGGAGCGGGTGAAGACCGGGCAGACCGGTGCCCAGTGGGCGCTCGACGCCGCCGACCGGCTGGACGGGATGCGCCCGGCCACCGCGCGATACCTCACGCTCACCCGCATCATGCTGGAACGGCAGCGCTCGGGGGACCCGGTGCACACCTGGGGCCCGCCACAGGAGATGAGCGTTGACGAGTGGCGGGACAGCCATCGCGTGGTCGGTCAATTGATGACCACCGACCTCTTCACGGTGCACCCGGAGGACCTGGTGGATGTCGCGGCGAGCGTCATGCGGTGGCGGCACCTGCGGCATGTGCCGGTCGAGGACCAGGAGGGCCGGCTCGTGGGAATGCTCTCCCATCGGACCCTTCTCGGGCTCGTGGCCAACGGCCGGGCCAGCGCGGCCGCGCCGGTGCCGGTACGGGACGTGATGAAGGTCAATCCGATTACCGCGACCCCCGACATGCTGTGCATCGACGCCCTCGCGCTGATGCGCGAACACAAGGTCGGCTGCCTGCCGGTGGTGAAGGACGGGATGCTGGTCGGCGTGGTGAGCGAGCGCGACTTCCTCGACATCGCCTTCCACCTCTTCGAGCGCTATCTCAAGGGGTCTTCATCGGAGTGACCAGCGCGACGTCGTACGCGACGGGAGCCGACCGGGGCCGACTGATCGGCCGGGTGGATGGGGCGCAGCCGGGACCGGTCGTCGTCGTGATCGCCGGTATCCACGGCAATGAACCGGCCGGTCCCATCGCGGTCCGGCGCGTGCTGGACTCGCTTGAGGGCGGCGCACTGCCGCTGACCGGCACCCTCGTGGCGATCACGGGAAATCTGGCCGCCCTGCACCTCGGCCGCCGATTCGTGGACCGGGATCTCGCCCGGCTCTGGACTCCTGCCGAGGTCACACGCGCGCGGGGGACGGAACACCCCTCCTGCGTCGAACAGGCGGAGTTGCGCGCACTGGTGCAGGAGCTCGATGCTATTGAGCGGGAATTCCCCGACCGGGACATCCTGCTGATCGAACTCCACTCCACCTCCGGCCCCGGCGTCCCCTTCCAGGCCATCAACGACACCCTGCACGACCGCGCCATCGCCTTCGCCAGCCCCATTCCCCTCATCCTCGGCATCGAGGAATCGATCCGCGGCTCCATGCTGGATTACATGGAGCGACAGGGGCGGTCGGTCCTGGTGATCGAGGGGGGACAGCACGAGGCGCCGGAGACCGCGGACAATCTCGAGTCGGCGCTCTGGACGGTGCTGGCGGGCATTCACGCGGTGCCCACGGACTCGGTGGTGGTCGATGCGAAGGCAGAGCGGCTTCGTACCGCCGCGGATGGCGCGCCAGTCGTCGCCGAGATCGTCTACCGGCACAACATCACCCCCGACGACCATTTCGAGATGCTGCCGGGGTTCCGGCACTTTCAGCCGATCACACGCGGCGAGCTGCTCGCCGAGGATGTGCGTGGGCCGGTCCGCGCCCCGATGAGCGGTTTGCTGTTGATGCCGAGATATCAGGGATTGGGGTCGGACGGGTTCTTCATCACCCGCCCGGTGCGGCGGAGCTGGCTGAGCGTCTCCGCGGTGCTGCGGTGGCTGCGCGTGGATCGGGCGCTCACCTGGCTGCCCGGTGTCCGGCGGGACCCGACGCGCCCGCGCCAGGTCCTGGTCAATCCGAATATCGCGCGCTTCCTCGTGGTGCCGATCTTCCATCTCTGCGGCTATCGCCGTCTCGCGCCCCGCGACGGGCAGATCGTGTTCGCGCGAAGGATTGAGGCGCCGACGACCTGCAATCGATGATATCGCCTCACCCCGGCGTCCCCGCTCTCCACGATGTGGACGCAGGCTCGCCGGGACGATTGCCGAGCGGCGGCTTCAGCCGCCGGCCGTACGGATCGGTGCCCGCGCCGCGATGAGTGTGATGTTGTCGCTGCCGCCGCGATCGAGCGCCATATCGAGCAGTGTGCGGCAGAGCTGTTCGGACGACTCCATCCCCTCGATCTGTTCGGTAATCTCCGCATCGCTCACGTGCTTGGTCAGCCCGTCGGTGGCCAGGAGGATCACGCAGCCGCGGGGGATCTCGACGCGGCTGACGACGGGCATCGCCTCGTCGCCGCCGATGGCGCTGGAGAGGACGTGGCTGAGCGGCGAACTGCTGACGCGGTCCGCCGGCAGGATCCCCTGGTCGGCCAGTCCCTGGGCCAGGGTCTGATCGCGGGTGATCTGGGTCAGCTTCCCGTCCCAGTAGATGTAGCACCGGCTGTCTCCCACCTGGGTGACGTACATCCAGGGGAAGACGGCGACGGCGAGGGTCAGTGTCGTCGCCATCTTCGCGTCGGGATCCAGCGCCTGCTTCTTCAGGACGGCCGCGTGGGCCTCGAGCGCTGCGGCGGCCAGCGCGTGATGAAAATCGGCGTCTGACGCGGCGCCGGCCGCGTGGTAGGAGCGCATGGAGGAGGCGACGTATTGCGTGACCGTGGCGAGCGCCAGCCGGCTCGCCTCGCCGCCCCCCGATCCGCTGCCGACGCCGTCGGCGACCAGCATGTAGGTGGCGATCCGCTCACCCCGGAGCGGCAGCGACTCCGGCTCGGGGAGGCTGGTGCCGTGCACCACCACCTGGGGGTGCACGGTGCAGAGCATGAAGTGATCCTGGTTCTCCTTCCGCACGCGGCCGATGTGCGTGAGACCGAACATGTCGATCTCAAGATCGGTCGGGCGCACCCACTGTGCGTCAGCTGACATGGGTCAACCCTCCTTCCTGATCATCCGCGAAGCCGCGTCAGTCAATGCCGACTCTTCCTTTTGTCGCCTGGATCAACTTGGGCGAGTCATACCCAACGCCGTCCTTGAAGACGATCTCGACGTTCTGGATCACCGTCGGATGCGGTGCGCAGGTCGCCGTTCATGAGCACGAGGTCGGCGACCTTCCCCTGCTCGACCGAACCGAAGTCACGTCGGCCATGCCCAGGATCTTGGCGCCGTTGAGCGAGACGATCTGCACCGCCTGCTCCGGCGTGAACTTCCCCTCGATCAGGATCTCGTACCCGCGCTGGTCGCCCAGCCCGGGGAGCGCGCCGCCGTTGCCGGTCGGATCCACGCCGCTCGCCAGCACGCCGCCGGCGTCGATAGAACGCCTTGTCGAAGGCGAGCGCCCGCGCGAACCCCTCCTCGGTGAGCGGCCAGTTGGTGGTGCTGTCGATCTGCGCGCGCTCGGCCACATAGGCGGTCCGGACCTCCGGGCGCCATCAGGTTCAGGCACCCGCTCGTCGGTGACCGGCGCGGTTCTGGTAGAAGAGCTCGTACACCGCGGGCGTGGTCGTCATCGAGACGTTGCTGGCGATCATGTAGGTGATCAGCGGCGTCGCGACCGTCGCCCGTCGCCCGTCGACGGCCGGTCGGTCGGCACCAGCGAATTCGGGCGGGCACTTGTCCGGTTCCTTCGCCTCGATGAAGTCCGTGGCCGTCATCCCGCCATGCGCCAGGTCGTCGATGTCGAGTCCCACCGCCTCACGGAAGGTGACGGAGCAGAGATGCCCGGTTGCCCGCATCCCCTTCTTGTGGCCCTTCGTCGATGGCGGCGCCCATCGCTTCGCCGGCTGATGTTGGTGTAGAACTTGATCCACGTGGCGCCCTCCTCCGCCCAGTAGTCCACGAACCGGCGCGCCTGTTCCGGGCGTCTCCGCGACCGACATCGTCCCACCACCGCCCGGGCCGGTCAGGTACGGCGTGGTGACATAGATGCGCGGACCCGGGCACCTGGCCGGCATCGATCCGGTGCTTCAGGTTGATGTCCCCGTAGGGTGACTGGCTGCCGGTGGTGCGAACCGTGGTGACGCCGGCGCCGAGGTAGAGCCGCGGTCCGGTGTAGCTCATCTGCGCCGAACGCCCGCCCGCGGCCGAGTAGTACATGTGGTCGTGCATCCCGATGATGCCGGGGATCAGCGTCTTTCCCTTTCCATCCACCTTCGTGGCATAGGCTCGGCACCTTCACCTTCTTGGTCGGCCCGACCTGCGGCGATCATCCCGTCGCGGATCAGGACCGTCTGCCCCGGCTGGGCCGTCGCCGCCGGTGCCGTCGATCACCAGCACATCGGTGATGGCCACGACCGAGTCGCTGACCGTGACATACGCCTTGACCGCCGGCCCGAACTCCGGCTGCTGCGCCGAGAGGAGGGTGGGAGATGCGGCCGCCAGGGCAGCCACCAGGAAAGTCCGGAGCTGGGGGTTGTAGATCACTGAGCCTCCACGTTGATAGTCATCATCATGCCCGACTGCAGGTGCTCCGCGATGTGGCAGTGCAGCATCCACGGGCCCGGGTTCGACATCTCCACCAGAAGGTCCACCGCGGAGCCCGCCGGCACAAGGACCGTGTCCTTCCAGGCCGGATCGTCGCTGGGGACGCCGTTGACTGCCAGGATCAGGAAGCGCTGCCCGTGCAGGTGGATCGGGTGCTGCATCGCGTGGAGCGTCTCGCGGATGTTCACCAGCCGGAGACGGAGAATGTCGCCCTGGGTGAACCGCCAGGCGATCTCGCCATTCTCCTTGCCGGTGGCGTGATCCCGCAGGGTCCACTGCGCCTGGGGGCCGATCGTGGCCCAGTTCATTCCCGGCATCGTCCCGGCCCACTCGACCGGGTTGTGATAGATGCTGTCCACCCGCATCAACCGCTCGGTCACGAAGGGGAGCCCCACCCACCTGGCCCGAAGCTCGAGGACCCGCTCCGGCGGCAGTCCCTGATTGGCGCGGAGGAGCGCCATCGTCTCGTCGGCCACATATCCGTCGGTACGCAGGTTGTTGAAGGACACTGACAGCTCCGGCTCGGCACGCTCCCCCGTCACCGTCACCAGGCCCAGGGTGTCCACCACGGAGAAGAAGCGGCCATTGTAGTGGTCCTGCCCCTGTACCGCATTGACCATCGCCACGCTGCCAGGCGTATCGAACCGCACCTCGACCACGTACCGCTCCGCTGGGCCGATCACGACACTTTCGGCCCAACTCTCCCGGACGAAGTTGCTGAGGTCGGAGCCAACAACCTTGATATGGGTGTCCGGCCCGAAGCTGAGGTTGAAGGTGCGGGTGTTCGAGGTGTTGGTCAGGAAGAGCCGGACGACCTCGCCGCGGCGCACCGTCAGCTTCCAGTCCGGCTCGCCGTTGACGAGGAGCATGTTCCCGAACCGCCCCATCGCCGCGTGCGTCGGTTCGTCCAGCCCCCAGGGCACCAGTCCGTCGTCCCCCACCAGCAGGTCGTCCAGCAGCAGGAATTCTTCCCGGTTGACGGGGCCCCACGCGTCGGGCCTCGGCGACTGCACGAAGATGTTGCCGTAGAGGCCGAGGTCCTGCTGGATGTCCTCGCGGACATGGGGGTGATACCAGAAGATTCCGCCGTCGGGGAAGATGAGCTGGTAAGTGAAGCTCTCGCCCGGTTCGACGGCCGGCTGCGAGAGTCCGGGGACGCCGTCGAAGCGCGGATCGAGACGGAGCCCGTGCCAGTGCACCGTCGTGGGCTGGGGGAGTTCGTTGTGGAACCGGACGGTAATCTGTGCACCCTGCGGCACACGCAGCAGGGGGCCGGGGTACTGGCCGTTGAACCCGAACATCGTGTAGCTGCGCCCGGCGAGCATCCGGCGCACCACGCCGGCGGTGAGGTCCAGCGTATCGCCGTCGCCAAGTGTCACCACCTCGCGCGGCCGGGCGACCGGCGCGTTCGGGTTCTCGGGCGGCTTCCATGCATGGACGGCGGGACGCAGCCGCATCTCGGAGAGCAGCATTTGCAGGTTGGGGTACATCGGGATGCCGGTCCAACCCAGCGAATCCGGCTCGGTGGCCATGTGATGCGCATGCGCGTCCGGTTCGGTGGGGACGCCGATGGCGCCGAGCAGAAATTCGTAGTTGTCGGCGGGGCGGAGGCGGGTGGCGGCCGATTCGCCGCGGAGGACGAGCGCACCCTGCCGCGTCGTCGCCGTCGTGTCCGGTTCCGCCGAGACGTGTACCAGGAAGATCTGCAGCGCGAAGGGACCGAGATCTGTGGTGCCCTCGCGTACCGTGCCGAGCCGGATCATCGGCGTCAGCGACGGAGGCATCACCCAGGCGACGTATCCGGGGGCGGGTCCCTGCGGCAGCGGCGGGAGATTCCTCAGCGCGACGCGCAGGTTCCAGCGGTTGGTGCCATCGCGAGAGACGTTGACGGTGAAGGGGCCCGGAATCCAGTCGAGTTCGGCGGTACCGGTGGCCGTGTAGCCGGCCGCCGGCAGGAGATGGACGCAGTAAAGATCGTGGCTCGCGCTGGGGACCGGGCTGACGGGGTCGCAGGGGCGCTGGGCGGCCACGCTCGCAGGGAAAGTGAATGCCACGACCGCGAGGGTCGTGGCCAAGGCCGTAGCTCGGCTCATCGCGTCGTGCCGCCACCCTCGGCGAGCTTCTTCACCGCCTGCTCGGCCCACCCGGTGATGACGACGATCTCCTGGCGGGCGCTGCCACGCCTGATCATCAGGAACCGGGTGCCGTCATGGGAGACATCGTATTCCGGCCAGCGCGGCTGCTGGTAGAAGGGACCGCTGAAGAGGGTGTCGCGCCGGGTAGGTGCCAGGAGTCCGTCCTGCTCCACGAGCCGGACCGCGACCATGGCGTCGCCGGTTCGGTAGAACAGCTCACCGCCCTGCGGGTTCCACTGCGGCTCCTGGCCTCCGCCCGAGGAGAGTTGGGCGCGGCGCCCCACCTCCGGCCAGGGCGTCACATACACCTCGTTGGTGCCGGACGCATCCGAGGTGTACGCCATCCACTTGCCGTCTGGCGAAAACACCGGCGAGCCCTCGTTCTCGGGTGTGGCGAGTACCGGCCGAAACTCACCATTGGGCTTCAACTCCATGGCGCCAATGTCGAAGCCACTCGCCGCCGTGTTGGTTCGAACCAGGAGGGTGCGCCCATCGGGACTGATGTCATGCGGAAACCGCAGGTCCTGTTCATTGCCCGGCTGCAGGCTTTCGGCCTCGCTCCCACCGTCGACAGGTTGCCACCAGAGCCCTGCCAGGCCGGCGCGGCGGGAGGTGAAGACGATCCGCCGCCCGTCCGGCGTCCAGAGCGGATAGAGATTCTCGCTGCCGTTGGTGAGGCGGGTCTGGGTGCCTGCCCTCATATCGCGAATCCAGAGATCACCCTGCATGCCCTGCGCGATTTCCACCGCGATGCGGGTGCCGTCCGGCGACCATCGTGGGTCCTTGTACTCGGCGGGCTCCGCCATAAGCGGAGTGACACGCCCGCTCCGGTCCACCTCCACGACCGTCCGGTCATTCTCACGGCCGGTGACAAAGGCCAGTACGCCAGACGTTGAGAGCTCCAGGGAGGGGAGGCCGATGACGGTGGCCTGGACGCCGTCGAGCACCGGGACCTCGGGACCGCTGAGTTCCAGTCGCTTCGGGTCAAAGGCGACGATCGTCAGCAGGCCGTTGTCCTTGCCGAGCAGGAGGTGATGCCGGTCGGAGAGCAGCCGTATGCCGACGCCCTTCCCGTTCAGGCGACGGATCTCGCCGGTCCTGGTCGACAGGACGACGATCGTCGCGGTCCGACCCCCGCCGAGTTCGGACGACAGTTCGGACGAGAGCAGCCACTCGGTATCAGGGATCGGAGAAAGCTCGCTTAGCAGGCCGATCGAGTCCGGGAGCGGGATGGCGACTGGGGCGCTGTTCCCGTCGGCGCTCACCTTGTAGATCGAGCGCGATGCCTCGATCAGGTAGTAGATCGTGTCCGAAGGGAGCCAGACCAGGCCGTACGTCGACGGCGACTGACCGATCTCGGCCACCCTGATCGGGGGTGTGCCGCTGAGCGAGGTCCGCTTGAGCGCCGTCCCCTGCCGGAAGAGCAGCGAGCGGCCGTCGGGGGAAAAGACGATGTCACGGGCCCCTTCCGTTCCCGGGAGCAAGCGGGCGTCCACCGAGCCAAGGTCACGCACGGCGATGCTGCGCCGGCCACCGTCTTCAGCACGATAGGCGAGGTGCGAGCCATCGGGGGAAATCGCGAGGGCCGGTCGTACGTCCCCGGTGTAGTTCGGGGCCGTCGGCCCATCCTGGCTGAGGCGAAACGCCACCGATGGCACCGCTCCGGCAACCGGTGACCGCGTCATCCCCCAGGCCGCCAGCGCGACCCCGACCACCGCCACGCCGAGTGCGGCGTAGGCGATGTTTCTCCACGGTCCCGGGGACGGCGCCCGCGCCATCGACCGCGACATGCTCTGGGTGGTCATCGTGCCCGAGAGCGATGCCAGGAACTCCTGCGCGCTGCCGAACCGGTCCGCCGGCAGCTTCTCCAGCGCCTGCAGCACCGTGGCCTCGACGTAGTCCGGCACGGAGCGGCGCTGCGCCGAGAGACTCGTCACCTCCGCCGTCATCACCTTGGCCACGATCGCCTGCGCCGTTGGTCCCGTGAACGGCGGCTCCCCGACCAGCATCTCGTAGAGCACGCACCCCAGCGCGTAGATGTCCGTCTTGGGGGTGATCTCCTTGTCCCCCATCGCCTGCTCGGGACTCATGTAGTGCGGTGTGCCGAGGGACATCCCGGTCTCGGTCATGCGGGTGCCGCCGTCGGAGCGGCTCACGGCGAGCGCGATGCCGAAGTCGGCCACCATCGCGTGCCCGCCATAGAGCAGGATGTTCTCGGGCTTGATGTCGCGATGGATGACGCCCTGACCGTGCGCGTACGCCAGCGCGTCGGCCACTTCGCGGGCGATGCGCACCGCGTCGTCGACGGAGAGCTGCGTCTCGCGGTCGAGCCGATCGCGAAGACTCTCCCCCTCCACGTACGGCATCACGTAGAAGACCAGCCCTCCGCCTCCCCGGAATCGAAGAGGCTGAGGATATGCGGGTGCTGGAGGTTGGCGGTGGTCTTGATCTCGGCGAGGAACCGATCGGCGCCGAGGATGGCGCTCAGTTCGGGCCGCAGGACCTTGAGCGCCACCTTGCGGTCGTGCCGCACGTCGTGCGCGAGGTACACCGTGGCCATGCCGCCCTGGCCGAGCTCCCGCTCGATGCGGTACCTGTCGGCGAGGGCGGCGGTGAGGCGGGACAGGGGGTCGGTCAATTCGAAGCCTCGCGTGCCTAGGACGCGGATCGGCTGATGTCGCTAAAGCGACACGAGACGTGCGAGTTCAAGGGCTAGGAGGGCTGCATGGGCACCTTCGCGGCTTCGCGTCTTCGCGTGAACTGCCGCCTAACGCGAAGACCGCAAAGAGACGCAAAGGACAGCGGATAACCCCTTAGGATACCGCGACGAGGGCGCAAGCGGCCAGACTCAACGGGCGGGGCTTTCGAGCCGCATGCTGTCGGCTAGTACAGCGAGAAGGCGTACTGCCACCCCGCGACGATCAGCCACTTGGTCTGGAGCTGTGGCCCGTCGAGGTCCTGGTAGAAGGGGATCCCGGCCTCGATCGCGACGCGCTGCCCCTTCAGAGCGCCCCCCGTGACCTTGAAGTTGAAGCCGGCGAGGGCATCGAACCGGGTCCCGCCGCGGAGCGAGGGATCGGCGGTGGGGGTCATCATGGGGTTGAGCGCGGGGTTCGCCCCGTCGATGTTGCCCCACGAACTGCCGGCCACCCGGAGGGAGGTGCTCACCCACCCGTTCCAGCGGCGGGCGTACCATGCGGTGAGTTTCCCGACGTTGCCGAGCTGGTAGTCGTTGTCGTTTGTCCCGGTCCGGATGACGCCGCTGGCCTGCACGCCCCAGGACCAGTTGTCAGCCTGCCCCAGGTAGGTGAGCCCGAGGAGTACGTCGAGCGTGCCGGAGCCGAGCTGCATCGGATAGGGGAGTTCGACCGGCTGGCCCATGCTCATCGGGGTCACGTCCTCCTGCTCGATCGATCCCGTCGGAAGACTCAACCCGGCCTGGATGTGCATCTCCTGCCGGTCCTTGTTGAACAGCCCGATCAGCGCAGAGGCCTTGAGGTCGGAGATACCACTGCTCTCGGTGGTGAAGAGCCCTCCCATGCCGGTCTCGTGATCCATCGAGTAGCTCAGGTACGGCAGCATGAAGGTCAGGGTCACGCGGTCGCTCGGCGCGTACATCAGCCCGAACATGCTCATGTTCATCGGCATGCTGAGCGGCGAGACGGGATAATCAGCGAGGACATCGGCGGTGGTGACCTCGGAGGTGCCGGTCCGGTTGCCGTCCATATCCATGTACATGTAGCGGTACGAGAGCATCATCTCGCCACGCTCGTGGGTGTGGTCGGCCATGACGCCGATCGGGGCGTGCCCATCGGGGCGCGCGCTCGACCATTCGGGTTCCTGGGCCTCGACAGGTGTGGCGATCGCGAGGACAAGCAGCCCCACGGCAGCGGGGATACAGCGGGTGACAGAGTAATGCATGGCAGTCTTCTCCTGAAAGCTCAGAGCCAGACGGGCACACGAGGTGCGCCGCCGTTTCAATGCATAAGGATGTGGGAACCGACTCAGGAAAGACTGGCGGGGGGTGCGGTGGCGGGGGGCAGGAGCCGGGGCGGCGATATGAGCAGCGGCTGGGCCGGCGGCCGTGCATCGAGAGTGTATGCGCTGGGACCGACAAGAGTGGCAGGCGCTACCGCTGCCGGCAGCGCGGGATGTTGCAGCGCCAGCGAGCAGGCGCCGAAGCAGCAGCATCGGTCGCCATGCCCCGAGTCCTGCTGGTCCGAATGGTGCGAATCCGAGTGCCGTGTGTGCTCCGCAGCGGGCACCGCGTGGGAGGCATCGCCGGGGCAGGGATGGCTGACCTCCAGCGCGAGGCCCCCAGCCCCTGGTGACAACAGGAGCAGGGCGAGGGCCAGCAGCTGGGAGACGCGCGATCGGAAGGGCATGCTGTCCGGGAATTTACGCCATCAGGCGGGAAACGTGAACCGGGTCTGGGTCGTCGCTCGATCCGTGGCTAAAGCCACGGCTCGGCTGATGTCGCTGAAGCGACACGTGCGATCGGTGCGCCCCTACAGCTGGTGGCCGATCAGTTTACCGCCCGACCTTGGACCGCAATTCGGCCAGGATGTTCTGCACGAAGACCATGTCGCCCGACACGTCGCCCCGGCCGGTCTGGTTCACCATCAGGAAGCGCTGCCCATCCGCCGATATCGCGATCAGGCGATTGCGCGGATTCGCCTCGTACGCTCCCATCGGGAATGCGCAGCACCTGCTGCCGAATCGCGGTGCTCGGCCCTCCGGACAGGGAGGCACGCCAGATGCCGTTGCCGTCAAACGAGCGGTAGTACACCTCTCGGCCGCTCGCGCTCCAGACTGGCTCGATACCGCCTTCGGTCGAAATCTGCCACTTGCCGCTGGAGGTATTCGGAAAGGGCCGCACATACACCTCGGCCTGCCCCGATTCGTCGGAGGAGTAGGCCAGCCAGCGCCCGTCGGGTGAGAGCATCGGCTCGAACTCATGGGCCGGTCCCTCGACGATGACGGACCATGCGGTATCCTTGCCGATCCGGAGGGCGACGATGTCGTCGCTTGGCGGGCCCGCCATGCCGGCCAGCAGCCACTGGCCGTCGGCCGACCAGGAGAGGTCGTACAGTTCGCGGGGCGGGGCGGGGAGGAGTTCGGGAACGCCGCTGCCGTCCGCCGGCCGGCGGTAGACCGCCCAGACGTTGTCGGCGCCACGTGCGAGGTAGGCGAGCGTCTGGCCGTCCGGGCTCCAGGTCGGCGTCCTGCTGTCCACGTCGCCGAAGGTGAGTCGAGAAAGCGGACCGCGCGGCAATTGCTTGATCCAGATGTCGCCACGCGAGAGCCCATCGCTCGTGCGCGCGATGCTGCCCGCGCCACTACTGCCGACGCTCGCCACGATTTCGACCGCGAGCCGAGTGCCATCGGGCGACAAACTCAGCCCCTCGAATTCGAGGTCGCCGGTCCACGCCGGATCGACCGGTGTCACCGTGCCATCACGCGTCACCCAGACCATGATTTCGGGGGCGTTCAGCCCGGCGGTCGAGTACACCATGGAGCCGCTCGCGGAGATCGCTACATCGCCGGAACCGTTGTTCCGGTAGTCCACCCCTTCGACCAGGGCCGTGGGCCGCCCCGACGGTTTCCCGGTCTTCGCGTCGAACGGCACCGCCATCAGCACATTGTCGGAGGTGATGTACAGCAAATGGCCCGATGGGCTGTAGCGACCGTAGACACCATCCACGACCTTTGTCGAGATGCCGGTCTTGAGGTCAAGTACGTGGATCTCGTGATTGGCGAGGCGGGACTGGGCTTGAATGCCGACGGTGACAATCGCGTGCTTGCCGTCCGGCAGGACATCGGGCCATTCGAGGCGCCCGCCGGAGGTGAACTCCTTCACCTCGGTCACGGTTTCCACGGGCCCGCCGCTGGCCTGGACCCGCCGCACTCGAAGTCCGGAACGGTCGACGAAGTAGACCTGGTTGTCCGGACCCCAGGAGGCGGAAGAGAACCCCGCATCACTCGCGACGGTGATCGGCGGACCGCCGGCGAGCGGAGCCACGCGGATGTCCGCGCGGTTCTCGGTGAAGACGGTGAACACGATGCGCTGTCCGTCCGGGGAGACGGTGGGGGCCCAGCCGTTCTCGGTGCCGGTGAGGGGCCGACCCTCGAGTTCGTCGAGTGGCCTGATCCACAACTGTGACGCCACGCCCAGAGCAAACTGTCCGGCAGGGAAGGCCTGCCCGCCACCGGGGAGCACGGCGGCGATCGGTCCGATACCGGCATAGATGATGGTCGAGCCGTCGGGGGTGATCGCGACGCGGGGCGGCGTCAGATTGATGCCTCCGTAGACCAGCTCCTGCTGCGCGCGGCAGGCCCATGGCCATGCGGACCACCGGCAGTGCCGGTCGGTTGAAGAGCCCCCACCCGGCGAGTGCCGTCATGACGAGGAGTGCGGCGACGAGCCCGAGGGTGAGCCGACCGCCCGGAAGGGCGTCAATGCCTTTCGACGGCGGCGCGGAAGCAGCCGCGCCCAGCGTCGCGGTGGAACGCCACACCGACGACTGCAGCGCGTCGGCGAACGCCTTGGCACTCTCGAACCGGTCGGCCGGGAGCTTCTGCAGCGACTGCGCCACGGCACCGGCAACATTGGGTGGGACGGCCTTCCGCAACTCGGTGACCGGGGCGGCGTCCTGGGTCACGATTTTCATGATGATCTGCTGCGCCGAGGCACCGGTGTGCGGCGGATTCCCGGTGAGCATCTCGTAGAGCACGCTGCCGAGGGAATACACGTCGGACCGCGCCGTGATCTCCTTCTCGGCGGTGGCCTGTTCGGGGCTCATGTAGTGCGGCGTGCCGAGGGACATCCCGGTCTCGGTCATCCGGCCGCCGGCGGCGGCACTCAGTGCCAGCGCGATGCCGAAGTCGGCCACCATCGGGCGGCCATCGTGCAGCAGGATGTTCTCCGGCTTGATGTCGCGGTGAATGACGCCGTGGCGGTGGGCGTAGTCGAGCGCGTCGGCCACGGCGGTCGTGATGCTCACCGCCTCGTCGATGCCGAGCTGGGTCTCGCGGTCGAGCTTGGCACGAAGCGTCTCGCCGTCGATGAACGGCATCACGTAGTAGAGGAAGCCGTTCGTCTCCCCGCTATCAAAGAGCGGCAGGATGTGCGGATGCTGCAACGCGGCGGTGGTCTTGATCTCCACCACGAACCGCTCGGCGCCGATGACGGCGGCCAATTCCGGCTTCAGCACCTTGAGCGCAACCTTTCGGTCGTGCTTCAGGTCTTCGGCCAGGTACACCGTGGCCATGCCCCCCTGACCCAGCTCCCGCAGGATACGATAGCGGTCGGCGAGGGCGGCGGACAGGCGGGGCAGGGGGTCAGTCACTAAGTGCTCTCCGGATCGCTGCTCGACCAGTGGCTAAAGCCACTGCTCGGCTGATGTCGCTGAAGCGACGTGGATTCTGTCATCTCGTGTAGGAACACGCTTCCATGATGGTGGCATCTGGTCTCTCCGCCAGTTCCATGGATTGCTCTGGCGGAGAGGGCGGCCCACGCGTCGCTTTAGCGACATCAGCCGAGAGCCGACTTTAGTCGGCGGCCCGAGCGCCGGCTTCAGCCGGCGGTCGTCACTCCGTCACCAGGTCCATTACGTAAATGTCGCTCTCGATCTCGCTGATCGCGAAATAGAACATGCCATTGGCCGCCAGGACCGGACTGGGATAGACCCCCATGGCGGGATCGTCGAACCGGACCAGCAGGCGGGGAGCACCGCCAGTCGCCGCAACCGCGTAGACTCCCTGGGTGCCGGTCTCATCCACGGCGCGGAAGTAGATCGTCTGTCCATCGGCCGACCATTCGGGCCACACGCTGTTGCGGAGTCCCGCGGTTCCATTTCGGAGCACCATGCTCGGGGTCCCGCCCAGCCGGAGGGTCGCGATGCCGCCGGTCGGTCCGCGGAGGTCGTAGACGAGGCTCGCACCATCCGGTGACCACCGGAGGGCGAATCCACTGTCCGTCATGATCGGTTCGGGCCCACGCCACGGGGCGGTCGGTGCATCGCGCGACAACAGATTCATCCAGGGGCGCGAGCCGTTGCTGTAGGCAATCTGGAGGCCGTCCGGCGAGAACGCCGGATGAAAGGACTCGCCCGGATCGGCGGTGAGACGCTGCTCACCGGTGCCATCGGTGTTGATCACGTAGATATCTCGGGTGGCATTCCTCCGCGAATAGAAGGCGATCTCGCGGCCATCCGGCGAGAAGTCTGGAGAAAAGTCATCGCCTGGGTCCCGCGTGACGCGCCGGGCCTCGCCGCCCGCCGCCGGCATCACGAAGATGTCCTGATTGCCCTCGAGGTTGGAGTCGAAGGCGAGCCACTGACCATCGCTGGAGACGTCCATGTTTTCGATGGTCTGGTTGCCGGTGGTGATGGGCCGGGCGTCGCGGATCGACACGCTGCCAGACGTCGGAATGGGGACCGTGTAGATGTTGCGCCGCAGGATGAACCGGTCGTAGGCCGCGGTGCGTCCGTCGGCGGAGACCGACAGGGTGTAGGCCTCGAGGCCGGTGGTAAGGCGGACCGGCGCCTCCCGCGGAGTGCCCGACCGGTCCAGCCGGACGGCGTAGATGTCCCGCGCCCCGTCGCGAGTGGACACGAACAACAGCGTCCCGTCCGGCATCCAGGCCGGGCTCAGGTTCTGCGAGGTGCTGTCGGTGACCCGGACCGGCGTGCCGCCGGCGACCTCCACCCAGATCTCGCTCGGGGCGACATTCCCCCAGGTGCCGGTTCCTTCGATGTTGCCGATGACCCAGGCCAGCGCACTGCCGTCCGGACGCCAGATGTATGAATGGGACTGGGGGTGATCGGCGACCCGAAATCCCGTGTCGCCGGTGGCCGGGTCAATGGCGAAACCGCTGTCCGCCGTGGACGCGATGGCCCACCCCGCGCTCAGCGCCAGGTTGTCGATCGAATCAGGGGTGACCGCCGGTCCACCGAGGCGAGGCAGCTTCCATATTCCGGCTGCGTGCGCGGCGCTGGCGCGTTGATTCTGGAAGACAATGCTGCGGCCGTCCGGCATCCATCGCGGAAAGACCTGGGCGCCCGTCCAGTCGCCGGTCAGGGAGAGTGGCCGTCCCCCGGTCACGTCCCGCACCACGATTTCCGTTCCGTTCGGGTAGCCCGACTCGTAGGCCACTTCCCGGCCGTCCGGTGAGATGGCCACGTGGATCTCGGGCTCCGCCTCGCGGGTCACCTGCCGGGTGTTGGCGATATGGATCGAGAGGGGCTTCGGCCCGAAGGTGCGCCAGCCGAACCACGCCGCGAGCCCCAGTACCACCACGGCCCCGGCGCCGTAGGCCAGATGCCGTTTCGGGCGGGGGGCCACCGCGCTGTACGGTGCGGTGCCGAAGGGCGTCACCCCGCCGCTCGGTGTCGACAGCGCCTCGAGTATCGGCAGCATCTCCGCCACCGTCTGGAACCGGTCGGCCGGACGCTTCTCGAGGCAGCGCATGATCAGCGCGGCCAGTTGGGGTGGCACGGTGGGACGGTGCTGCGTGACGGCGATCGGCGCCTGGGTCACCTGCGCGGCGAGGACGGCCTGCGGCGTCGGCCCGGTGAACGGGGGCTGCCCGGTGAGGAGTTCGTAGCCCAGCACGCCGAGGGCGTAGATGTCGGCCCGGTGATCGATATGCGGATCGGCGGCGGCCTGCTCCGGCGCCATGTACACGGGGGTGCCGAGGGCGACGCCCATGGTGGTGAGCTTCTGGCGGCCGGTGGCGTCGCTCACCGCCTTGGCCACGCCGAAATCGGTGACCAGCGCGTGCCGGCCGGAGAGCATCACGTTCTCGGGCTTGATGTCGCGGTGCACCAGGCCGTGCTCGTGCGCGTGGGTCAGGGCGTCGGCCACGTCGTGCAGCAGGAGCACCACGTCGCGCACCGGGAGCTCGGTCTCCTTGTGGAGCCGCTCGCGGAGCGACTGCCCCGCTTCGTACGGCATGACATAGAAGAGGAAGCCGTCCGCCTCGCCGGAATCGTAGAGCGGGAGGATGTGCGGGTGATGCAGCTGCGCGGCCACCTCGATTTCCCGGACGAATCGTTCGGGACCGAGGGTGGCGGCCAGGTCGGGCCGCAGCACCTTCACCGCCACCATGCGGTGGTGCTTCAGGTCCTCGGCGAGATACACCGTGGCCATGCCACCGGCACCAAGCTCCCGCTCGATGCGGTACTTGCCGGCGAGGGCGGCGGTGAGGCGGGAGAGTTGGTCGGTCAATGAGTTCACTCCGGATCGCTGCTCGACCCGTGGCTAAAGCCACGGCTCGGCTGATGTCGCTAAAGCGACGTGGATTCTACCGATTCGCGCAGCCAAATGCATCCGTGATGAAGGCTGTTGGTCCATCCGCCTGTTCCACGGACTGCTTTGGCGGAGAGGGCGGCCCACGCGTCGCTTTAGCGACACCCGCCGAGCGCCGGCTTCAGCCGGCGATCGAGCGGGGCTCGGGGGAATTCTCACTGTTGCGCCGCCCCCAGCACATCCAGCTCGAGGTGCGACGGGTACTGTGCGCTCCGGTAGATGCGGTGCGTCTGGGCCCGGAAGTCACCGGCCCTGGCCTCGAAGATGTTGGGCACGAAGGTCTGCGGGTTCCGGTCGTGCGCCGGGAACCAGGTGCTCTGCACCTGGACCATGATGCGGTGTCCGGGCCGGAAGGTGTACGCCTGCTGGTGCAGGTTCACGCTGAAGGGGGTGACGGTGTTGGCGGGAATCGGCTGCGGGTTGTCCCATCCCTTGTAGTAGCGGCCGCGCATGATCTCGCCGACCACCATCAACTCGTAGCCGCCCATGCGCGGCCGATCTGCGATCGAATCGGGATAGACGTCGATCAGCTTCACGACCCAGTCGGCGTCGGTGCCGGTGGTGGCAGCGAAGAGCTTCGCCGCAATCGAGCCGGCCACCGTGACTTCCTCGGTCAGCGGCTCCGTCTGCCAGACCAGCACGTCGGGCCGGCTGTCCACGAAGCGCTGGTCCTCGGTCATCCAGTAGTCCCAGTCGGATCCCCGCGGGTCATAGGTCCATTCGATGGGCCGGTGCCGGTAGGGAACCGGGCGCGCCGGGTCGCTGACGTACTGGTCGAAGCCGCTCGTGGCCACAGGTGGGTCGAACGAGAGCTTGCCACCGTCGTGGAAGTAGAGCTGCCTCGTTGCGGAGGTCGGCGCCGGCCAGGCGTCGAAGGTGCGCCACTGCTGCGCCCCGGCGTCGAACACCCGCGCCTCGGGGAACTGCCCGTCGCCTTTGTCCTTCAGCCAGTACGCGAACCACGGCGCCTCGATGGTGCGGCGATAGGTCTCGCCGGTAGCGCTGCCGAACCGGATCGGGCCCAGCGAGTCGCCGGCCTCGAGGAACCACTCGCCGTGGTACCAGGGGCCGATGACGAGAAAGTTCCGGTGCGCGGAGTCGTGCGTTTCCATCGCGGCATAGACGTTGGGCGTGCCGTAGATGTCTTCCTGGTCCCACCAGCCGCCCACGTTCAGCGTCGGGACCGGGGCGCTCTTGAGCCGCGAAGGAATCGACCGCGCGCTCCACACCGTGTCATAGGACGGGTGCGTGGCAAAGTTCCGCCAGGTGGGCCAGGCGTCAGCGCCGACCGCGGCACTCAGGTCCCGGAGCGTCGGGAAGGAGAGATACCAGTCGTAGGTATCGTACCGGCCGGGGGTGGGGGGGATGCTCTGGTCGGAGCTGGCCTCCATGTCCCACGCGTACTCCAGCCCGTAGCTCAGCCGGAAGGCGCCCTGGTGGAAGAAGTCGTCGCCCATCCAGGCGTCGCCCATCGTGGCCTGCGGACTCAGCGCCTTGATGGCAGGATGCGGCTCGAACGCGGTGGCGTTGGTGGTCCACCCTGGATACGAGATGCCGAGCTGCCCGACCCGGCCGTTGTTGTTCGGCACGTTCTGGAGCAGCCACTCGACGGTGTCCCAGGTGTCGGTGGCCTCATCGATGCACCCGTCGCCACGCTCCAAGCAGGCAGGGCGGCTCATCACGAAGGTGCCGCCGGACTGGAAGCGGCCACGGATGTCCTGGAAGACGAAGATGTAGCCTTCCTTGATCAGTTCCTGGAAGCCGTAGCCGATCTTGTACGTTCCGCCCCACCCGGCGGTGCCGTAGGGGGTGCGGCTCAGGATGAAGGGGAGGGCTCCGTCCGCGCGCTTGGGCGTGAGAATGACGGTGAAGAGCTCGACGCCGTCGCGCATCGGGATGCGGACCTCCTGGCGGTCGAATTGCTGCGACAGCGTATCCGACCCGGCGGGAGGCGCCGTTTCGAGGTTGCACGAGGCGCAGAGGATGGCGAGCGCCAGCCAACGGGTCGTGGTCATGAGACGCGTCGTCATGTCGCTCACCGCTGTACCCTTTCCTTGAGTTCCGAGAACCAGTTCTCCACGTAGACCACCTCGCCCGGGGTGTTCTCCGGTTCCTTGATCATGAGGAAGCGGCGATCGTCGGGCGCCACGTCGTATTGCTGACGGTTGCGGGCCGACGCGTACCCATTGACGGGAAAGAGCGCCCGGGGAACTCCGAGGGTGAGGGTCGGCCCCGGCACCACGGGCACGACCATCAGCTGGTCGCCGCTCTTGTAGAAGAGTTCCCTGCCACTGTGGGCCCAGCGTGGCTCGGAGCCGCCGTCGCGCGAAATCAGCCGGCTCGTGGTCATGCTGGGGAAGGGGGTGACGTACACCTCCCGGCCACCAGCCGTGATGGAGGTATACGCCAGCCACCGGCCATCGGGAGAGAGGGCGGCCTGGTTGCTGGCCGTTTCCTTGACCAGGAGCGGCACCAGGGCGGTGTCGCCGGTCAGGCGTCGACCGTAGATGTGTCCGATCCCCCCGATCTCGTCGGAACGGAACAGGACCCACTGTCCGTCGCGCGACACCTCCGCTTCCCACAACCCGAAGGTGTGGTGCACGACACGTTCGGGTGGGGCGCTGCCGTCGACGCGCAATCGGTAGATGTCGAGCTCATCCATGGAGGTGGCCGTGGCCGCATTGCCGGCGTTGCTGAGGTAATAGATCGACCGGCCGTCCGGTGTCCAGGAGGGGCGCCAGTTGACGGTCCCGTCGCGCGTCATCTGCTGCCTCGTCCCGTCGGCACGCCAGACCCAGAGCTGGGTGGTCCCGTCTCGGACGCTCACGGCAACAGCCCGCCCGTCCGGCGAGAGCGCTGGATAGGCGAACGCGCCCGTCCAGGACGGATCAAGGGGCTGCGTGCTGCCATCGCGCGAGACCCAGACCAGGGAGGACTGTGCCTTGGCGCCGGTTTCGACGGAGTACAACGCCGCTCCCGAGGGTGACAACGCGAACGTCGCGGGGGCGACTCCCTCCAGGACCGGAACGGCGCCAGTGGTGAGGACCAGCCGCTTTGCATCGAACCCGGCTGCGAAGAGTCCGCCTGCCCGGTCGGTGTAGAGCAGGTGGCCGGTGGGGGAATGCCAGGCGCCGGCGGCATCGGCCACGAGCAGGCGGGCGCTGTCCGCCGCGAAGTCGAAGACGTAGACCGATGAGCCGTTGGCGCAGTTTCCGGGACAGCCGGTGAAGAGCACCCCGCGACTCCCCAAGACAGGCGCCACGATCGGGAGGGTGAGGCGCTGGTTGGAGCTGTCGGCGAGCACGACTGTGCTCTTCCCTCCGTTAGCGGAAATTCGCCGCAATTCGCTGCGTTGGCCTTCGTAGATGATCGTCCCGTCATCCAGCCACGCCGCCGTGGGGTACACGACATTGACGCTATCGGAGAGCGTCAAGGAGCCGCCACCGCCGACCGGGATCTTCTTGAGCTTGCTGTCCGTGGTGAGATAGCCGATCCATTTCCCATCGGGCGAGAAGAATGGCGAGAGCCCGCCCTCCGTACCCGACATCGGCGTCGGGTCACGCTGGCCGCGGAGCTTCTGCATGAGCCGATGATTGCCGCCGATGGAATCGGTGAAGACGATGCTGGATCCATCCGGTGCAATAGCGGCCTGGGTGTAGAAGCGGTCGATACTGGGAGAGAGAAATTCCCCGCCTGCGTGCTCCCACAACACCACCCGCTGGCGGCTGGTCTCGGCGGTCGGCACCGGACGCAGCCAGCCCCACAGTGCTAGCGCTGCCGTGCCCGCGAGAAGCCCGAGGCTCAGCAGGCGGGGCAGCGGGGCAGCGGGGCCGGGAGGCCGTGACTGTCCACCTGGGTGCACTCCCGCCATCGACGTAAACGCGGCGTTCCCCAAGGCATCGCCGAATTCCTTGGCGGTGGCGAACCGGTCGGCCGGCAGCTTCTCCAGCGCCTTGGCCACGGCGTCCGCCACGTTCTGCGGGACGGCCTTCCGGAGCTTGGTGACCGGGGCGGCCTCCTCGGTCACGATCTTCATGATGATCTGCTGCGCCGACGCGCCCACGTGCGGCGGGTTGCCGGTGAGCATCTCGTAAAGCACGCTGCCGAGCGAATAGATGTCGGAGCGCGCAGTAATCAGCTTCTCGGCGGTGGCCTGCTCCGGGCTCATGTAGTGCGGGGTGCCGAGCGACATGCCGGTCTCGGTCATGCGGCCGCCGGCGGCGGCGCTCAGCGCCAGCGCGATGCCGAAGTCGGCCACCATCGGGCGGCCGTCGTGCAGCAGGATGTTCTCCGGCTTGATGTCGCGGTGGATGACGCCGTGCCGGTGGGCGTAGTCGAGCGCGTCCGCGACAGCCGTTGTGATCGACACCGCCTCGTCGATCCCAAGTTGCGTCTCGCGGTCGAGCTTGGCGCGGAGCGTCTCGCCGTCGATGAACGGCATCACGTAATAGAGGAAGCTGTCGGCCTCCCCGCTGTCGAAGAGCGGCAGGATGTGCGGATGGCTGAGCGACGCGGTGGTCTTGATCTCCACCACGAACCGCTCGGCGCCGATGACGGCGGCGAGTTCGGGCTTCAGGACCTTGAGCGCGACCTTGCGGTCGTGCTTGATGTCCTCGGCGAGGTAGACGGTGGCCATGCCTCCCTGGCCGAGCTCCCGCTCGATGCGGTAGCGGCCAGACAAGGCGGCAGAGAGGCGGGGCAGGGGGTCAGGCAATGCGTAGTCCATTTCAGGAAATGATCGTCATTCCGGCGAAAGACGGGGGCCGGGGTGACGGCAGGGCACGTGTCGCTTCAGCGACATCAGCCGAGCGCTGGCTTCAGCCAGCGGTCCGGCGGCTACGGCGTTTCCAGCTCCGCCACCACAATATCGCTCTCCGGCGAGCCGAGCGTGAGGTAGAAGGCCTTCCCATCGGTCGCGAAGCCATACTTCGCATGCTGCCGTGTCGGGTCGTCAAACGTCACGAGCACGCGGCTGGAGCCGCCGCCGGATGGCACGACCCGCACTGTCCAGCCCGCGGGCGAGCGCGCCAGGTAGTAGATCTGCGCCCCGTCGGGGGACCAGGCCGCATAGAAGGCCTCGCTGCCGTCCGCCACGTTCGAGGCGACCAGGACCTCGGCGCCGGAGGCGACGTCGCGCCGCCGGATCCCCTCGGCGGCGTGGTAGGCAACGGACGAGCCGTCGGGCGACCAGTGGGCAAAGTCACCGACGGGCGACTCGAAGAACTCGGGCCCGACGCCATCGGCCAGCCGGAGAATGTCGAATCCATGCTTTGCCCCGATGACCTCGTAGACGATGCGCTCGCCATCCGGCGCCCAGTCAGGGTCGATCTCCTCGGACGGCGCACTGGTCCACGGTCGGAGGCCCGTGCCGTCGGCGTCCACCGTGTAGATGTCCCGATTGCCGTTCCGCAGCGAATGGAAGACGATGCGGCGTCCGTCCGGTGACCAGTCGCCGCTGAAGTCGCCTGCCGGATGGTCGGTGATCTGGCGCGCCTCGCCGCCGGAGACCGGCATCACGTAGAGTTCGGGGTTCCCGCTGCGATCGGAATCGAAGACCAGCCAGCGACCGTCGGGAGAGACGTCCACATCCTCGGTCGTCTCGTTGCCGGTGCTGATCGGCGTGGCGGCGCGGATCGAGACGGGGCCCCGGGCGGGCACCGGGATCGTCCAGATGCCGGTCCAGGTGTTCAGCCGGGAATAGGCCATCCGCGGGGCATTCCGGCTGATGCTCAACCCCTGCGCATCGGCCCCGGTGGTCAGCCGCCGCGGCGGGCCATCGGGTGTGACGCCGCTCCGCATCGGCTGCTGATAGACATCGCGGGTGCCGTCGCGGTCGGACACCCAGAAGAGTTCGCGCCCATCGCCGGACCACTGCGGCGACACGTTGATGGCATGATCCTGGGTCAATTCGGTCGCCGGGGATCCATCCAGCGGGACCAGCCAGATGGCCGAGGCCCCGGAATTGCCGAAGTAACCGGTCCCGAACACGAAGGCGACATTCCCGGCCGAGAGCGCGATGGTCCGACCGTCGGGTGACCAGGCGGGGGCGGAGGACTCGTCGGGGACGGGCAGGGTGACGGGTGCCCCTCCCGTCAGCGTCAGCAGGGTGAGACGGCTGGTGCTGACACCGGTGGTGAATGCGATCCGGGCGCCGTCCGGCGACCAGTCGAAGCCGGTGATGGGCGTCGCCATGCCGGTGGTCAGGTCGGAGTCGCCCGGTTCGATCCGGGTGAGGCGGCGCGGGGGGCCACCCAGGGCCGGGACCACGAAGAGACCGTCGTTGGACTGGTAGGCGACCTGCGAGCCGTCGGGGGACCACCGCGGCCAGCGGAAGTTGTCGGTCGTGTCGCTGGTCAGGGCAACCGGCCGGCCGCCACTCACCTGGCGCACGTAGATCTGCATCGCGTTGGTGGGCCCGGCGGCATAGGCGATCGACTTGCCGTCGGGAGAGAGCGCGGGATCCACCTCGAGCCCGGCGTCGCGGGTCACCTGCGTCGTGCGTCCGATGGTCACGGCCGGTGCGTCACCCGACTTCCGCATCACGATCGCCGTGACAGCCACCGCAACCAGTACGGCCGCGGCACCGATGCCGATGACGAGGCGCGACGGGCCGCGTGGCGCCGGCGTGGCGGCGCTGGCCAGGGGACCGAGCGCCGCGGCGAACTGGGCCGCCGGACTGAACCGGTCGGCGGGGTTCTTGGCCAGCGCCCGCGCGAGGACATCCGCAATCGCCGGGGGGACGGCCGGCCGTAACTGGGAGACCGGCCGCGCATCTGCGGTCAGGTGCTGGTGCACCACGTTGGCCGCCGTGGGGCCGGTAAACGGGGGCTGGCCGGCCAGCATCTCGTAGAGCACGCAGGCCAGGGAGTAGAGGTCGCTCCGGCCGTCGAGGTCGGCCTCCCCGGCCGCCTGCTCCGGACTCATATATATAGGAGTACCGACCGACATCCCTGTGGCGGTGAGCCGGGTGGCCCCCGCCTCGCTTACCGCCTTCGCGATCCCGAAGTCGGCCACGGTCGCGTGCCCGTCCGCCAGCAGGATGTTCTCCGGCTTGATGTCGCGATGGACGACGCCGTGGGCGTGCGCATAGCTCAGGGCGTCGGCCACTTCGCGGGCGATGGCGAGGGCGTCCTCGAGCGGGAGCTGCTTCTCGCGGTCGAGCCGGTCGCGGAGCGACTCCCCCTCGATGTAGGGCATGACATAGTAGAGGAAGCCGTCGGCCTCCCCGGAGTCAAACAACGTCAGGATGTGTGGATGCTGCAGGTTGGCCGTTGTCGTGATCTCCTGCACGAACCGCTCGGCACCCAGCACCGCCGCGAGCTCCGGCTTGAGCACCTTGATGGCCACCTTGCGGTGGTGCTTGAGGTCCTCGGCCAGGTACACCGTGGCCATGCCCCCCTGGCCCAGCTCCCGCTCGATGCGGTAGCGGTCGGCGAGGGCGGCGGCGAGGCGGGACAGTGGGTCAGTCAAATTGCTTTCCAGTCTTTGCTGTAATCGTCATTCCGGCGAAAGCCGGAATCCAGGTTCATTGGACCCCAGCTTTCGCCGGGGTGACAGAAGGGCCCGTGTCGCTTTAGCGACATCAGCCGAGCCGTCGCTTTAGCGACGAGCTCTTCACTCCGACTTCTCCGCCGCCAGCGCGGCCCGCAGTTCGGTGATGAAGTTCTCCACGACCACAAGGTCTCCCGACTTGTCGCCCGTGCCCTGGGTGTTGATCAGGAAGCGGCGGCCGTCGCGCGAGAGCTCGAACATCCGGTCATTGAAGTTCAGTTCGAACGCTGTGCCGACCGGCGCGCGCAGGAGGACGCGGTGCGCGGCCAGCGCCGGCCCGCTGCGCCATGTCCGCCACGCGGATGGCGTCTCCGTCATCCGATCGATAGAAGAGTTCCCGGCCGTCGCCGCTCCAGAGCGGATCGGTGCCGCCGCCCTGGGAGATCTGCCACTTGCCCTCGTCCACGTTCGGGAAGGGCCGGACGAAGATCTCCCAGTCGCCGGTCTCCCTCGACTGGTACGCCAGCCAGCGCCCGTCAGGCGACAGGCTCGGCTTGCAGTTCGCCGTAGCTCTCGGCCAGCAGCGGTCGGAGGGCCGTGTCGCTGCCGAGCCGCATGACCATGATGTCCTGCGAAGGGGGCCAGCGACTGCCGCCACCAGCCACGCGCCGTCGGCGGACCAGCGGGCGTCAAGCACGTTCCGGCCCGGATCCGCGACCAGTTCCTCCGATCCGACGCCGTCCGCGCGGCGACGCCAGAGGCTCCAGTGGCCGTCACGGCGCGAGCTGTAGCTGACGTACCGTCCGTCCGCCGTCCAGGCAGGCGCCTCATTGCCATCTCCGCCGAAGGTGAGGCGCGAGAGGGGGCCCGCATCCATCTGCTTGACCCAGATGTCCACCCGGCCGGTCCCGGCATCGGACGAACTGATCGTGATGGCGAGCCGAGCGCCGTCGGGTGAAAGCGCGTACGCCTCGAGCTCGGGGTCGTGCCAGGCGGTGTCCACCGGCGTCATGGCGCCGGCTCGGTCCACCCACACGAGCGTCTCGTTGGAGTTGGTGCCGGGGAGCGCATACGCCAGCGTTCCGCCGGCGATGGAGAGATCGCTGTCGTTCCCGCGCACGGAGAGGTTGCCGAAGAGCGGCACGGGGCGGCCGCGCACGGTGAGTTTCCCCAGATCGAAGGGCACGGCCAGCAGGGTGCCGTCGGGGACAACGTACGCGATAGCCTGTGCCTCGGCGATATAGTAGCCGAGCACGCCCTGCAGCGTGTGGCGAATGCGCCCGGTCTTCAGCTCCACGACATGCAGCTTGTACTGCCCATCATCGCCTGCATCCTCGCCGACCAGGGCGCCGCGTCCGCCGGGGAGGATGTTCAGCCACCGATGACGCCCCCCCTTGCCGGGGGCGGGGAGGGCCGCGACATCCTCGATTGCCCCCCCGCCCGCCGGCACGCGCCGGATCGTGTCGCCTGTGCCCATGAAGTACACGTACCCGCCGGGTCCCCAGGCCGGGGGGCCCCGGAACCCGGAGTCCACCAGGGTCAGCGGCGGCCCGCCCCGCAGCGACGCGACCCGGATCGTGGCTGGGGGGGGAATGACCGCGATGAAGGCGACCTGTGAACCGTCCCAGGACACGGTGGGGAGGACCGGAGCCCCCGATGTCCCCGGGATGGGACGCGAGACCAGGCTGCCGAGGGGCCGCAGCGAAGAGTTGCCGGTCCCTGCCCGCCAGATCGCCCGCGTACACCAGCTCACGGCCATCCGGCGTCAGTGCAAGGCGGCCTGGCTCATCGGAACCGAAGTACGCGAGCGGCGCCGTGCTGTCGAGCACCACGGGGTAACGCCCCACGGGTCCGGCGGGCTGGGGCCGGCGCGCCGCCCAGACGGCCGCCGCCGTCGCGACGACCGCCAGCGCCGAGGCCGCCATCGCGATCAGGCGCCAGCGACCGGTGGCCGCCGGGGCGGCCGCGGCGATGCCGACGGTGCCGCCCACCATCGTGAAGCCGGGGTTCTTCAGCGCCTCCCCGAACTCCCTCGCGGACGCGAACCGGTCGGCCGGCAGCTTCTCCAGCGACTTCGCCACCGCGGCCGCCACGTTGTGCGGCACCGATTTCCGGAGCTCGGTCACCGGCCGCGCCGTCGTCGGTCACGATCTTCATGATGATCTGCTGCGCCGATCCGCCGAGGTGCGGCGGCTGGCCGGCGAGCATCTCGTAGCAGACGCTGCCCAGGGAGTAGACATCGCTCCGGGCGGTGATCTCCTTCTCGGCGGTGGCCTGCTCGGGGCTCATGTAGTGCGGCGTGCCGAGCGACATGCCGGTCTCGGTCATCCGGCCGCCGGCCGCGGCCGATGAGCGCCAGCGCGATGCCGAAGTCGGCCACCATCGGCCGGCCGTCGTGCAGCAGGATGTTCTCCGGCTTGATGTCGCGGTGGATGACGCCGTGCCGGTGGGCGTAGTCCAGCGCGTCGGCCACCTCGCGTGGTGATGCCGCACCGCCTCGTCGATGCCGAGCTGGGTCTCGCGGTCGAGCTTGCCCCGCAGCGTCTCGCCGTCGATGAACGGCATCACGTAGATAGAGGAAGCCGTCGGCGGTCGCCGGAGTCGAAGAGCGGCAGGATGTGCGGATGCTGGAGCGCCGCGGTGGTGGTGATCTCCTGCACGAACCGCTCGGCGCCGAGCACGGCGGCGAGCTCGGGCTTGAGCACCTTGATCGCCACCTGGCGCTTGTGCTTGAGGTCCTCGGCCAGGTAGACGGTGGCCATGCCGCCCTGGCCCGAGCTCGCGCTCGATGCGGTAGCGGTCGGCGAGGGCGGCGGCGAGGCGGGTCATGGGGTCCGTCATGGTTTCACCCTGGTCTTCAGCTCTTCGAGCCAGTTTTCGATGACGATCAGGGGCGCGACGACTTCGGCCTCCTGCTCGATGGTCCGCGCCATGATGAACCGGCCATCCGGTGCGACGTCCCACGGGGCGTAGTAGTCCGCGTTGAGCCTCGCCAGCGCATCGGAGAGCCGGAAGAGCGCCCGCGGCTCGCCGACCTGGAGGGTGGGACTGGCCGTCACCCGCACGGCCATCATCCGCTGGTCCGCACCCAGGTAGAACAGCTCCCCGCCGTCGCGGGACCAGATCGGTGCTGTGCCGCCCCCATTCGAGACCTGCACCTTCATGCTGGTCGTATTCGGGAACGGCCGGATGAAGACCTCGAGGCGTCCGGTCTCGTCCGATTGGTAGGCCAGCCACTTGCCGTCGGGGGAGGGCGCGATGGCCATCTCATCGAAGGGCGTGACGACCAGCGGAACCGGAACGGTGTCGCCGCGGTGAATGCCGTAGATGTCGCGACCGCCCGCGGACGCCGAGGAGGCGCCCTTCCGGTACACGATCCACTGACCGTCGGGGGAGACCACCCCCTCGTCCAGCCCGCCGGCCAAGAGCAGCGAGTCCTGGCCGGTCCCGTCCGCACGGCGCTGGAAGAGACCGGCGGAGGACACGAAGTGTCACCGCGTCCCCGCGCTGGGTCCACCGCGGCCGGTTCTCCGACACCTCGCCGTAGGTGACGCGCGCGAGCGGGCCGCGTGGCAGCGGCTTGACCCAGATATCATCGCCGGCCGGTGTGTTGAGGCCGATGGCCAGGCGGGTACCGTCGGGGGAGAGCCGCCAGCCATAGTTGCCGGCGAACTGGGTGAGGCGAAAGGTCCACCCGGAGTCCACCGGGGTCTCGCGGCCCGTTCCGGTCCACCCAGACCATCGTGAACTCCCGGAGCTGCCCGATGGTCTCGCTCCGCATGACGACGGTGCCTCCGAGCGACACGGTCAGGTAGGCGCCGAGCCGTCCTCCGGCCCCCACGCTGTCGAGCACCGCGACCGGTGCTCCCTTGGGCTGCAGCGTCTTGAGATCGAAGGGCACCGCGAGGACCGTCTGGTCGCCTCGCAGGACGTACACGAGGTGGCCGCTGTCGACGTAGTACCCGATGCCCGCCCCCGCGACGACCTGGTGCGCGGAATCGCGCTTCAGATCGAGTGCCATCAGGTCGCCCCGGTCGCAGGGTGCGTAACAGGTCTGGAAGAGCACGCCGCGCGCAACCGGCAGGGGTGCCAGGCGCAGAGACGATCAGCGAGTCCCTGGACCAGACCGGTACGGGATCGGTCCCGCCGTTCCCGGACAGGCGGGCGATGCTCCGCACGTCACTCGGTGACATAGAGAATCGTGCCGTCCGACAGCCAGGCGACGCCGCCGGGAATGGTGCCGACGTGATCGACCAGCGGGACGACGGCCCACCGGCGATGGGCACCTTCCGGAGCCGGCCCGCCTGGGCGAAGGCGACCCACTTGCCGTCCGGTGAGATGGCGGCGGAGGAGGCACCGTCCGTCCCCGCCAGTCGGGTCGCGTAGAGCTGGTCCCGCTCCTTGACCCAGAGCTGCGCGCTGCCCGGCCCGACCGCAGACGAACCGAGAAAGACGATGCGGGACCCGTCGGGCGAGACCACCGCAAAACCAAGGGGATCGGGGGCCTGATCGGGCGGCAGGAAGAGGCCGTAGCGCGTCACGGGCTGCGGAGGCGCGGGCCGCGTGAGCGCCCATGCGGCGACCATCGTCATCACGGCGAGTGCCGCACCGAGCCCGATGGTCAGCGCCGCGCCGGGCGATGGTGGCGGCCGGGCGCGTCACCTCGGCCATCGACGCCGTCGTGAAGTGGGTGTCCTGCAGTGCGTCGGCAAACGCCTTGGCACTCTCGAACCGGTCGGCCGGCAGCTTCTCGAGCGACTTGGCCACGGCGGCCGCCACGTTGGGCGGCACCGCCTTGCGCAGCCTCGGTGACCGGGGCCGCTTCCTCGGTCACGATCTTCATGATGATCTGCTGGGCCGAGGCGCCGGTGTGCGGCGGGTTCCCGGTGAGCATCTCGTAGAGCACGCTCCCGAGCGAGTAGACGTCGCTCCGGGCGGTCGATCTCCTTCTCGGCGGTGGCCTGCTCCGGGCTCATGTAGTGCGGCGTGCCGAGGCTCATGCCGGTCTCGGTCATCCGCCCGCCGGCCGCGGCGCTGACCGCCAGCGCGATCCCGAAGTCCGCCACCATCGGGCGGCCGTCGTGGAGCAGGATGTTCTCCGGCTTGATGTCGCGGTGGATGACGCCGTGCCGGTGGGCGTAGTCGAGCGCGTCGGCCACGTCGCGCGGTGATGCGCACCGCCTCGTCGATGCCGAGCTGCGTCTCGCGGTCGAGCTTGTCGCGCAGCGTCTCGCCGTCGATGAACGGCATGACGTAGTAGAGGAAGCCGTCGGCCGTCGCCGCGAGTCGAAGAGCGGCAGGATGTGCGGGTGCTGCAGCGCGCGCCGTGGTCTTGATCTCCGCCACGAACCGCTCGGCGCCGATGACGGCGGCGAGCTCCGGCTTCAGGACCTTGAGCGCCACCTTGCGGTCGTGCTTGAGGTCCTCGGCCAGGTAGACCGTGGCCATGCCGCCCTGGCCGAGCTCGCGCTCGATGCGGTAGCGGTCGGCCAGGGCGGCGGCGAGGCGGGGAAGGAGGTCAGCCATGGAAGGCACTCCACGCCGCGGCCCGCCGGCGGATCATGTAATAGACAATGGACAGGGCAATGAGGGTGGCCATGCTCACGGCCTCCTGCCGGGTCGAGTGCGACAGCACCCAGATGCACCACCGCCGAGGCAAGGAGGGCCACGGTCGGCCCGCCGGGTGCGCGGAAGGCGCCCGGCACGCGCGGCCGGGTGTAGCGCAGTTTGAGCGCCGCGAGGCAGACGGCCAGGTAGGTGAGCAACAGCGCCGCGCTGGAGAGGATCGCCAGCGCCTTGAACCCACCGCTCAGAGCCAGTGCCAGCGTGATCGCTGCGAAGGTGATGATGGCGATCGACGGCGTGTGGAAGCGGGGGTGGACCCGGCTCAGCGCGCGCGGCAGGATGCCGCTTTCCGAGACCACCAGCATGGCGCGGGGAGAGCCGATCATGTCCGCTGAGAGCAGTCCGAAGCCGGAGACCGCGGTGGCGGCGAGTACCACGCCTCGCCCCGCGCCGCCGGCCAGCCGCTCCGCCAGGTCGGCGAGCGGGGTCCCGCCGCCCTCCGCCAGTTGGGCGCCCAGCACCTGCTGCGCCACGAACTGCAGCGCGAGATACAGGAGCAGCACGCAGGCCGTGCCGCCCAGAATCCCGCGCGGCACCGTGCGAGTGGGGTCGCGGATCTCCCCGCTCGGGCGTGAGGGCGCTCTCCGCCCCGCCGAACGCGAAGAAGAGCACCAGCGCCCCCGGCGCCGAGTTGCTCGAGCGATGGCCAGGCCGGCACGCTGACCGCCGACCACTGGATCGCGAACAGGCCCAACGCCACCAGCAGCAGGAGCGGGACGAGCTTGGCCACCGTGGCCGCCACGGCGAGCCGGGTGCCCTGCCGCACGCCGCGGACATTGATGGCGGCCAGTCCGCCGAACAGCAGGACGAGGGCCAGTGCACGAGGGAGGCCGCCCGCCAGCACCGGCGCCGAGGCCGCCGTCGCGTCCAGCACCACGTGTGCGACCGCGGCGTCGGCCCCCGCGGCATACGCGACGGCGAACACCACCCAGGCCACGAAGCCTGCCATCGGTCCGAAGGCCTCCTCGATGTACGCGACCGCACCTCCCGAGCGGGTGACGACCGTCCCGATCTCGACGAAGCAGGTCAGCACCAGCAGGATCAGCGCCCCGCACACCAGGTAGGCCAGCACCGCCGCCGGACCGAGGATGGCGGCCACCAGGGCGGGCAGGGCGAAGATGCCGGCGCCGACCGTCAGGTTGATCGCGTTGGCGCCCAGCGCCCAGGGGCCGATGGCGCGGACGAGGCCGGCTTCCGGGTTGGTGCCGCTCACTTCCGCCCCTTCATCTCATCGAACCAGTTGAACACCATCACCAGTTCCCCGTCTTCGTTCGCCGCCTGGTTGACCATCAGGAAGCGGCCATCGCGGCTCACATCGTACGCCTGATGGAAGTTGTCCGTCGCGGCGTTGGGGATGACGAACAGGACGCGCGGGGGCCGTGCGCTGAAGGCGCTGAAGGTGGCGCCGAGCGTGACCTCCGCGGCCATCATCTCACCAGCGCGCGTACGATAGTACAGCTCCTTGCCGGAGGGGGCCCACTGCGGCTCCTCACCTCCGTGCAACGAGACCTGAGTGCGACCCGCCCCCGGATCGTCGAGCAGTCGCACGAATATCTCACTCCGTCCCGACTCATTGGAGCCGTAGGCAAACCACCGGCCATCAGGTGACACCGCGGGAGCAAACTCGTCGCCGGGGCCGGCCACCAAAACGCGCTGCGTGGTGTCACCTTCGGAGGCGAGCACGATGTCGCGCCCTCCCGTGGTGCTGCCGAGTCGGACCAGGAACTGCTTCCCGTCGGGTGTCCATGCAATTTCCTCGACGCTCCGGCCGCTCTTGAGCAAGAGCTTGGCCTCGGCGCTGCCGTCGGCGCGCTGAACCCAGCCCTGGCGCACCCCACCAACCTGTGCGGAGATAAACGTCACGCGGCGCCCGTCGGGAGCCCAGACCGGCCGGCTGCTGCCACCGGTGGTGAACGTCAATCGTGAGAGAGGACCATCGGGGAGTCGCTTGACCCAGATCTGCTCGCCATCGCTTCCCAGAACGGCGATCGCGAGCTGCGAATTGTCGGGCGAGAGGGCGACATCGGCGAATTGGCCGCGCCACGCACTATCTACCGGAGTCCGCTTGCCGGTGCGGTCAATCCAGACCACCTGTGCGGATCCTGCGCCGCCGCCGGACATGTAGGCGAGCGTGCCATTGTCGCCGATGCTGAATTGCGCCGATCCGCTGCTGGCGTCGACCTGAACCTTCTCGACGATCGCAATCGGGGCCCCCGGCATCGTCCCCGCGGACGGATCGAATGGCGCGCTCATCAACGAACCGGTGCTCGTGGCGTACACAAGGTGGCCGGTCGGGATATACCGGCCGTAGAGTCCCTGGACGATGGGAGTCGCCACGCCAGTGGCCAGATCCAGCACGGCCAGCTCGGCGTCGGCAATGGAGCTGTGCCAGAGCTGGATCAGGAGGCGCTTCCCACCCGGCAGGGCCTGCGCCCAGTCATGTTCCGTGACGCCCTTCGCCGAATCAAGTTTGCTCACCACCTCGACCACCCCGCCGCCCTCGGGTACCCGGCCAACGACGGACTTCGCGGTGGTGAAGTAGATGAAACCGGATGCGTCCCAGTCTCCTCCCCATGGAATGGCGGAGTCCCGGACCACGGTCAGGGACGGCCCGCCATTGACGGAGACGATCCGCAGGTCGCCTGGATTGCCAGTGAAGAAGCCCACCGACTGGCCGTCCGGCGAGAAGAAGGGGGCCAGCGCCCCGCTGGTACCGGGCAGCGGCCGCCCGGTAAGGGAGTTCAGGTCCCGGATCCAAAGCTGATCTCCACTCATGCTGTCGGTTCCGACATAGACCAGACGTGACCCGTCTCGCGACAAGGTAAAGCGGCGTGTGGGCGACGAGCGAATCTTTTCGCCGGTGGGAAACGAGACCGACACGCGCACGGTGGGCTGCACCGGCTCGCGCTGCCAGGCCCACACGCCAAAGGCCAGGGCGGCCACCGCCACGGCCCCCGCCGCCATGGCCACCTGGCGCCATGGCCCGGTGCGCACGGCGGCAGGCTGCGCCAGGTGCGCGGCGGTGCGCGCCGAAGTGGCCCCCGAGAGCGCCGCCCCGAACTCCGCGGCGGTGGCGTAGCGATCGGCCGGCAGCTTCTCGAGCCCCGTCAGCACCGCCGCCTCCACGTACGGCGGAATGCTCTTCCGGTGCACCGTCATCGCGTGCGGCGAGTCGGTCATCACCTTGGCGATGATGGCCTGTACCGTCGGCCCGGTGAACGGCGGCTCCCCCATCAGCATCTCATACAGCACGCAAGCGAGCGCGTAGACGTCGCTCGAGGCGTTGATCTCCCGCTCCCCCATCGCCTGTTCAGGGCTCATGTAGTGGGGCGTGCCGAGACTCATGCCGGTCTCGGTCATCCGGGAGCCGCCCTCGGTGCGGCTCGCCGCCAGCGCGATGCCGAAGTCGGCCACCACCACATGCCCGTCGTGCAGCATGATGTTGTCCGGCTTGATGTCGCGGTGGATGACGCCCTGCCGGTGCGCGTAGTCGAGGGCGTCGGCCGTCTCGCGGGCGATCCGTATGGCTTCGTCCACCGGGAGCTGCTTGTCACGGTCGAGCCGGGCCCGAAGCGACTCCCCCTCGATGTACGGCATGACGTAGTACACCAGCCCCTCGGCCTCGCCGGAGTCGTGCAGCGGGAGGATGTGCGGGTGGTGGAGGTTGGCCGTCGTCTTGATTTCCTGCAGGAACCGGTCGCCGCCGATCACGGCCGCCAGTTCGGGGCGCAGCACCTTGAGCGCCACCTTGCGGTCGTGCTTGAGGTCGAAGGCCAGGTAGACGGTGGCCATGCCGCCGGCGCCAAGTTCCCGCTCGATGCGGTACTTGTCGGACAGGGCGGAGGAGAGGCGGGAAAGCGGATCAGTCACTTGGGTGTTCCTTCGAGTTTCTCGAGGTCCGCGCGCCAGTTGAAGATGATGCTGAGCTGGCGCGTGCTCAGCCCGCCGTACGACTCCACCATCAGGAACCGCTCGCCGTCGGGGTGCACGTCGTAGCCGCGGTGATAGATGCTCTGCAGCAGGCCGGGCACCGAAAAGAGGAGCTGGGGGGTGCCATGCTCGAACGGCGTTTCGGTATTCACCGGGACGGAGAACATTTCGCCGCGCGAGGTCCGGAAGAAGAGCTCGGTGCCGTCGCGCCGCCACAGCGGCTCGATCCCGCCCCCGACCGAGATGGCGATGCGGGCGGAATCGACGTTCGGGAAGGGCCGCACATAGACCTCTGGCGCACCCGACTCCTCCGACACGTAGGCGAGCCAGCGGCCGTTGGGTGAGAGGGTCATGGAGTAATGGTCGAATTGCGACTGGATCAGCGTCCGGGGGACGGTGTCGACGCCGTTCTCGACCACCAGCAGGCGCCGGCTGCCGACGCCGGCCCCTTCCGACCGCAGCACGGTGTACCGACCGGTCTGGTCGAGCCAGATCTCATCCAGCTGGGCACTTCCGGGCGAGGCGGGGCGGGTGCTGTCGCTGCCGTCGGCCCGCCGCATCCAGGCGGTGCGGCGGCCGCTCCGGGTGGCGAGGAAGGCCACCTTGCGGCCGTCCGGGGTCCACACCGGACGGTCGGCGCCGGTCACGTCGAACGAGAGCTTGCTGTAGGTCCCGGTCCGGAGCTGCTTCACCCAGATCTCGGGTTCGCCCGACTCGGTCGTGGAGGCCGCAATCTGGGAGCCGTCGGGCGAGAGCGCGAGGTTCTGGATCATGCCCCGCATGGTGGTATCCACCGGTGTCGTGGCGCCGGTCCGGTCCACCCAGACGAGGCGGTCGCCGCCCAGAGCCGCTTCCTGGTAGAGAAGGGCGCCGCGCTCGGAGACCGCGTACTGGACGGTGCCGTTGGACACATCGGTCGCGACGTCCTGGAGCACGGGAACCGGCGTACCGGCCAGGGTGCCCTTGTCGGGATCGAATCGCGCGACGAGGATCCGGCTGTCCGAGGTCCCGATGGCGAGGAAGCCTGGCGGCAGGAATCGGGCATACGATCCCGGGGCCAGGTCGGTCGTGACGCCCGTCTCCAGGTTGACAATGCCGACGTGATTTGCGGCGATGGATCCCTTCCACAGCATCACGAGCGCGAATTTGCTGCCGGGCAGCACATCGGGAAAGTCATGCTCCTTGATTCCGTTGGCCGTGTCCGGGGTGGAGATCTGGGTGACGGTACCGCCGGTGGACGCGACCCGGGAGAGGCTTCGGTTGTCAGTCGTGAAGTAGATGTTGCCGTCGTCGCCCCAGTCGCCACCGCCGTAATTGGCCACGGAGTCGTTGACGACGACGCGGGCCACGCCGCCGGTGGCCGGGATCACCTTGAGCATCGTGCGTCCGCCGGAGCTCGTGAAGAAGCCGATCGACTCCCCGTCCGGCGAAAAGAACGGGCCGAACGCGCCCCTGGTGTCGGGAAGCGGACGGGCATCCGGCTGATCGAGCTCCCGGATCCAGAGCTGCTGATCGATGCCATCCGATCCGACGAAGGCGACGCGCCGGCCGGACGGCGAAATGGCGATCCGCACGTTTCCGATGGCCTGGACCGCGCCGCTGTCGCCGAAGGCCAGCGTGGCCCGGACCACCTCCCCGGGGCCCACGCTGCCGGGATCGGTCCGTGCGATTTCCGATCAGGAATCCCGCCATCAGGGTGACGAGCGCCAGGGCGCCGGCCACCAGCCAGCCGCGCCGCCTGGTCGCCGGTGACCAGGCTGGACGCCGGGGCGCATGGTCGTCGTGGCCGGATTGGCGAGCGCCGCCGAGAACTCCGCCGCGGTGGCGAAGCGATCGGCGGGCAGCTTCTCGAGCGCCGTGAACACCGCCGCCTCGACGCCGGGCGGGATCGTGCGGCGCTGTCCGGTCAGGGTGCGCGGGTCCTCGGTCATGACCCGGGCGATGATCGCCTGCGCCGTCGGGCCGGTGAACGGCGGCTCGCCCACCAGCATCTCGTAGGCGACGCAGCCGAGGGCGTAGACGTCGCTCCGCGCGGTGATCTCGCGCTCGCCCATCGCCTGCTCGGGGCTCATGTAGTGCGGCGTGCCGAGCGACATGCCGGTCTCGGTCATCCGGGTGCCGCCGGCGCTTGCTCGCGGCGAGCGCGATGCCGAAGTCGGCCACGAGCGCGCGAGCCGTCGTGCAGCAGGATGTTCTCCGGCTTGATGTCGCGGTGGATGACGCCGTGGCGGTGGGCGTAGTCGAGCGCCGCGGCGATCTCCGTGGTGATCCGCACCGCGTCGGCCACCGGCAGCTGCTTCTCCCGCGTCGATCCGGTCGCGGAGCGTCTCCCCTTCCACGAACGGCATCACGTAGAAGAGCAAGCCGTCCGCCTCCCCGAGTCGAAGAGCGGCAGGATGTGCGGGTGCTGCAGGTTGGCGGTGGTCTTGATCTCGCTCAGGAACCGCTCGGCGCCGATGACGGCGGCGAGTTCCGGCCGCAGCACCTTGACCGCCACCTGGCGGTCGTGCTTCAGGTCGTCGGCCAGGTAGACGGTGGCCATGCCGCCGGCGCCGAGTTCCCGCTCGATGCGGTACTTGTCGGCGAGCGCGGCGGAAAGACGGGCGAGCGGGTCGGTCAATGTACAATCCAGTCCATGATAGGAGCGTCATTCCGGCGCACGCCGGAATCCAGGTTCCATGGGCCCCGGCTTGCGCCGGGGTGACGGCAGGGCTCGAATCGCTTCCGCGACATCAGCCGGCGATTGGAGCTCGGACTACTTCTTCCCCAACTTCGCCCGGAGCTCGGTGAACCAGTTCTCCACGAACACCAGCTGCCCCGTCGGCGCAGCCGCGGTCTCGGGGAGCACGCGCAGCATGATGAAGGACTGGTCGTTGCGACTCACGTCATAGCCGCGATAGCTGGGTGCCTCGAGATAGGTGCTGTCGGCGAACAGCACACGTTCCGCGCCGACGGTCAGCGTGGGTGCGGTGGTGACCGGGATCGACACCATCTGCCCCGCGAGCGAGCGGTAGAACAGCTCGCGGCCGCTGTGGGCCCAGAGCGGCTCGCCGCCGCCCGCCACCGACACCTGCCGCCGGCCCGCGGCAGAATCCGGAAAGGCCCGAATGTAGATCTCGTCGCGTCCCGACTCATCCGACTGGTACGCCAGCCACTTGCCGTCGGGAGAAACGGTCGGGGCCCGCTCATCGTACCTGGTGGACGCCACCACCGGGAACCCCGCGGAATCGACCCCCGGCCGCATGGCGTAGATGTCCCGGCTCGGCATCGTGATCCGGTACGCGAGCCACGAGTCGTCGGCCGACCAGGCGGCCTCGGCGATGGTGTTGAGCGAGGTGACGACGGTGTCGACGGCGCCGCCTCCGTCCGCCCGACGCCGGAGGATGGCGCTCGATTGCCCGTCCTCGGTGATATAGCTGAGCGACTGCCCGTCCCGCATCCAGACCGGCCGGTACTTGACCGTGTTGTCGAAGGTGAGCCGGCTGAGCGGACCGCGGTCGAGGTCCTTGATCCAGATGTCGCCCACCGGGTCGCCATGGACGGTGACCGCCAGGCGGGTGCCGTCCGGCGAGAGGCTGAGGCCGCCGTTGAAGCCTGGGGTGTACGACCAGGAGGGATCGATATCGGCCTCCTGCCCGGTTCGGGAGACGCGGACCGGGCGGACCGGGCGCTGGGTGGGCTGCGCCGTACCGGCCCGGTACATCAGGGTGCCGTCAGTGGCGACCGCCAGGTTCGCAAGACCGAAGGACCCGATCGCGACGCCCTCCAGGATCGGGAGTTCCGGACCGGTGATGGCAAGCTTGTCGGCGTCGAACGGAACCACGATGGCCGCGCCGTTGGGACGGAGCACCAGGAGCGCCCCGATGTCGAGGTACCACGCCTGGAGCCCCTGGACCAGCCGCACGCTGCGATCGGTCTTCGGGTCGCGCGCCACGATCCAGTTGTCGTTGCCCCGCGTCGGTCCGTGCCAGTCGGTGTACACGATTCCGCGGCCTCCCGGCAGCGCCACCGGGGCGACGTGCGCGATCGTCCCGGGGGAGCTGTCCGCGGCGGTGACGGGCTCGACCGCCCCGCCAGTCTCGGGGACCCGGTAGAGGATGCCCCGCGGCCCGCTCGACCCCGCCACGTAGATGTAGCCGTCGCTGCCCCAGGCGGTGCCGCCGTTCACAAATCCGGAAAGTGAGTCGAGGATGGTCGTGGACACGGCACCGTCGATCGTCAGCACCCGGAGGGCGCCCGCCCGCAGCTCGCGGACGGCGAGGCGACTTCCGTCGGGGGAGAAGCTCGGCGTGAAGGAATTCCCCGTGCCGGGGAGGATCCGGCCCGTCAGTTGGTCGCGCTCCTGGAGAACCAGCCCTGCCTCGCGGCGCGACGGTCCACCGGGATAGATGAAGCGGCTCCCGTCGGGCGCAATCGTGATTTCCAGGCTCCCGAAGTTGTAGTAGCTGGCATCGGTGGGGAAGCTGATGGCGTAGCGACGAGTCGGTGCCTTGGCAGCCGGCGTGCGAAGGAACCAGGTCGCAGCGAGCGCCACGAGGAGCAGCCCCGCCACCCCCCATCCCGCCAGAACAGCCCGGCGGTTGCCGGTCGCGCCCTGTCCCGAGGCGGCGTACGTGGTGGTGGTCCCGCGGAATCCGGGGTTGTCGAGCGCCTCGGCGAACGCCTTGGCGCTCTCGAAGCGGTCGGCCGGCAGCTTCTCGATGGCCTGCGCCACCGCGGCCGCCACGTTGGGCGGCACCGCCTTCCGGAGCTTCGTGACCGGCGCGGCCTCCTCCGTCACGATCTTCATGATGATCTGCTGCGCCGACGCGCCCACATGCGGCGGGTTGCCGGTCAGCATCTCGTAGAGCACGCTGCCGAGCGAGTAGACGTCGCTCCGGGCGGTGATCTCCTTCTCGGCGGTGGCCTGCTCCGGGCTCATGTAGTGCGGCGTGCCGAGGCTCATCCCGGTCTCGGTCATCCGGCCGCCGGCCGCCGCGCTCAGCGCCAGCGCGATGCCGAAGTCGGCCACCATCGGCCGGCCGTCGTGCAGCAGGATGTTCTCCGGCTTGATGTCGCGGTGGATGACGTCGTGCCGGTGCGCGTAGTCGAGGGCGTCGGCGACGGCCGTCGTGATGCTGACGGCCTCGTCGATGCCGAGCTGCGTCTCCCGGTCGAGCTTGTCGCGGAGCGTCTCGCCGTCGATGAACGGCATCACGTAATAGAGGAAGCCGTCGGCGGTGCCCGAGTCGAAGAGCGGCAGGATGTGGGGATGGCTGAGCGACGCGGTGGTCTTGATCTCCACCACGAAGCGCTCGGCGCCGATGACGGCGGCGAGCTCCGGCTTCAGCACCTTGAGCGCGACCTTGCGGTCGTGCTTCAGGTCCTCGGCCAGGTAGACGGTGGCCATACCGCCCTGGCCGAGCTCCCGCTCGATGCGGTAGCGGTCGGCGAGGGCGGCGGCCAGACGGGGAAGCGGATCAGTGCTCACGCTACTTCTTCCCCATCTTCGCCGTGAGCTCCGTGAACCAGTTGTCCACCACCACCAGCTGACCGGCGCCCGGCGCCTGGTTCACGGCGGCGAGCCGGGTCATGACGAACTGCTGATCGTCAGGCGTGAGATCATACCTCGGCACGATATAGGAGGATGCCAGCCCGACCCCGAGTGGGAACAGCCGTCGCGGCGCTCCGGGGGCGAAGGTGGCCCCGGGCGTCACCGGAACCACCATCATGTCCCCCGAAGGCGCCTCGAAGAAGAGTTCGCGCCCGCTGTGCGACCAGCGTGCCGCGGTGCCCCCTGCTGTGGAGACCTGCCAGCGTCCGCCCGCGGTGTTCGGGAACGGCCGCACGAAGATCTCGTAGCGGCCCGACTCGTCGGAGGCGTAGGCCAGCCACTTCCCGTCGGGCGAGAGCGCGGCCCCCTCCTCGTGGAACCGGCCGGTGAGCAACGGCGTGGCGACGGTGTCCGTCCCGGACGGACGCCGTAGATGTCGCGGTTCTGGCTGTCGGCCACAATCCGGAAGATGAGCCACTGCCCGTCGTTCGACATCGAGGCCTCGGCGATCGAGTGGCCGGGCATCCGCCAGAGCAGCTCGGCGGCGGCGCTTCCGTCGGCCTTCTTCTTCCAGATGGCCTGCACTCCGCTGTCGACGAGCGCTGGGTAGATCACCGACTGTCCATCCGGCGTCCAGCGCGGACGGTACGCGGTTCGGGTCTCGAAGGTCAGCCGGGTCAGCGGTCCCGCAGGGAGCTGCTTGATCCAGATATCAGGCGACGCGGCGCCGACGATATCCAGCGCGAGGCGCTTTCCGTCGGGTGAGAGGCTGAGCGACGGGTTGGCCGAGGGGTTGTAGGTGACCGGCGGGTCGAGGGGCGCGACGATCCCCGCGCGGCTCACCATCACCAGTTCCGACACCCCGCCGCCATCCGACGCGAGGCCGGGGACGTACACGAGGGTCGCGCCGTTGCGGGCGAGCGCGATGTCGGCGGAGCCGAACGGCTTGGTCATCACCCCTTCGAAGAGGGGGACGGCCGGTCCGGTCAATTGGAGCTTGTCCTGGTCGAACGGCGCTGCGAGGACCGCCCCGTCGGCACGGAGGTACACCAGGTATCCCGGCGCCACGTATCGCGCCAGCAGCCCCTTGGTCAGGATGTGCCGTTCCCGTGTCTTGAAGTCATAGGCGGCGATGTCAAAATCCGTCGGATCGAGGTTGCGCCGGGAGCGATAGATCAGCCCCTTGCCGTTTGGCAGCGCATCTGGCCAGGCGTGTCCGATTTCCTTCGTTGCGGTATCCAGTGGAACAGCGAGTTCGGGATCGCCACCGTCTGCCTGGATGCGACTCATGCCGCCGGGCGAGTCGAAGTAGATCCACCCGTCGGGGCCCCACGCCCCGCCGCCGCCGGAGCCGGTGCCGGGCGAGGCGAGCCGGATCGGCGGCCCGCCGGTGACCGGCACAACCTTTAGCTCGACATTCAGGGTGGAGGAGTAGGCGATTCGTTCGCCGTCCGGCGAGAAGTAGGGGCTGTGAGCGCCGATGGTCCCCGGCAGCGGCGTGGCATCGAGCCGGCTGCGCTCGCGGACCCAGAGCTGGTCGCCCCCGTCGCCGGGGCCGACATAGACCATCCGGCTGCCGTCGGGCGACAAGGCCACGTTGACGCCGAGCACACCCTGCCGCATCGCCTGGTCGGTGGGGAGTCCCATGCTGTAGCGGATCACGGGGGCTGTTGGCTTGGGCCGCATCCAGCCCCACGCAGCGAGCGCGGCGAGCGCGACGAGCGCGACGCCGAGCGCGTTGATCACCCTGCGCACCCGTGCCCGGCCGCCGAGCGACCCGCCGGCGGCGGCGCTCATGACCGTCGAGCGGGACGCATAGTTGGTATCGGCCAAGGCGGCGGCGAACTCCGCCGCCGTCGCGAACCGATCGGCTGGCAGCTTCTCGAGCGCGGTCAGCACCGCCCCCTCCACCTGCGGCGGGATGGTGTGCCGCTGGCTCGTCATCGAGCGGGGGCTCTCGGTCACGACGCGCGCCACGATGGCCTGCGCGGTGCGACCCGGTGAACGGCGGGTCGCCCGTCAGCATTTCGTAAAGGACGCATCCCAGCGCATACACATCGGAGCGCGCGTTGATCTCGCGTTCGCCCATCGCCTGCTCGGGGCTCATGTAGTGCGGCGTGCCGAGACGTCATGCCGGTTTCGGTCATCCGCGTGCCGGCCGTGCTTACCGCCAGCGCGATGCCGAAGTCGGCCACCAGCGCCGAGCCGTCGTGCAGCAGGATGTTCTCCGGCTTGATGTCGCGGTGGATGACGCCGTGGCGATGCGCGTAGTCAAGCGCCCCCGCCACCTCCGTCGCGATGCGTACCGCGTCGTTCACCGGCAGCTGCTTCTCCCGGCTCATCCGGTCGCGCAGCGATTCCCCCTCCACGTACGGCATCACGTAGTAGAGGAGCCCGTCGGCGTCGCCCGAATCGATGAGTCCGAGGATGTGCGGATGCTGGAGATTGGCGGTGGTCTTGATCTCGCTGAGGAACCGCTCGGCGCCGATGACCGCGCCAAGCTCGGGGCGCAGCACCTTGATGGCGACCCTGCGATCGTGCTTGATGTCCTGGGCCAGGTAGACCGTGGCCATCCCACCCTGACCCAGCTCGCCTTCGAGCCGGTATCGATCGGAAAGGGAATCAACCAGCTTCGGTGGAATCAGGGGCACGTCCAACTCCTCCCTCGGAGGTCCGGCAGGGGGCAAACCTGAAAATACCTATCCGCGTAGATTGCCTCCCAAAGCGAGGGAGGGCAAGGGGCCAAGTTGCGGATTTTCAAGCCCTTGCACCAGATTGAGAGCCTGACAATGCACCGCCACAACCGCCCGGAGTCCCGAATGCCCAGAATCAGCCGGATCGGCCTGCTTTCCCTGCTCTTCGCGACCCCGCTCGCGGCTCCAGATTCCCGCCGCCGAGTATGCCGCCCGGCGCGATACCGTGGCCGCCCATCTCGGCGACGGGGTCCTGCTGTCGTTCGGGTCAGGGGAGCCGATGACCGATGAGGCCGAATTCCACCAGTTGCCCGCCTTCGAGTATCTGACCGGCTATGAGCGGGTCAACGCCGTCTTCGTCATGGCGGTCCGTGGCGGCAAGGTGACCTACCAGATGCTCTTCGAGCCGCCGATCGACCCCCGCCGTGCCCTCTATGACGGCTTCGCCCCCGATTCCGCCGACCTGGAGCGCCGAACCGGCCTCGGACTCCGCGACCGGGACCAGCTCCGGGATGTGATGGACGCGATCGCCAGCCGGGGAACCCTCTGGACCGTGACCGACGCGCACAGCCGCGACTACCGGTCCAGCGACTCGCTCAGCGCCGAGCGGTACTTCGTGCAGCGCTTCTGGGCGGCGCATCCCAGCGTGACGGTGCGGAGTGCCGACGCCCTGCTCGATTCACTGATGGTGGTGAAGAGCCCCGCCGAGATCGCGCTGCTCCGGAAGGCGGTGGACATCTCCGTCATGGGGCAGGTCGCCGCCATGAAGGCGGTGCGTCCCGGCGTCAACGAACACGAAATCTTTGCCCTCACCGACTACACCTTCCGCATGGCCGGCGCCTCCGGTCCCTCCTTCCGCGCCATCATCGGTTCCGGCCCCAACTCCACCAGCTATCACTACCGCGCCAACGACCGCGTCATGCAGGCGGGCGAGGTGGTGGTGATGGATATGGGCGCCCTCTACGACGGCTACGCCGGCGACGTGACACGCACCGTCCCGGTGAGCGGGAAGTTCACCGCCGACCAGGCCGCCATCTACTCGATCGTCCGCTCGGCGCAGCAGGCCGCCGCCGACGTGGCGCGGCCGGGCGAGCCGGTTGGCACCGGGGACAAGGCGATCCGTGCCATCATGGCCACCGAGCTGGCCAGGTTGGGCCTGACCGAGGGGCCGGACGCCACCTTCGATCCGCCGTGGGCCGACGCCGCCCGCTGCGAGCGGGTGCCGGTGGTCTGCTCCCAGGCCTTTCTCTACATGGCGCATGGCCCCGGGCACGGCATCGGCCTCGAGGTGCACGACGCCGGCGGGTACTCCTACTCGCCGACCGGGATCTTCCAGCTGAACGAGGTCTTCACCATCGAGCCGGGCGTCTACATCAGCACCGCGCTCCTCGACATGCTGGCCGACACGCCGAAGAACCGCGCCTTCATCGCGAAGGTGCGTCCGATGGTGGAGCGCTACAATCACATCGGGATTCGGATCGAGGACGACTACCTGGTGACGGCCGACGGCGTGGAGTGGCTGTCGAAGGCACCGCGTGAGATCAAGGAGATAGAGAAGGCGATGCGCTAAGCCAGCGCTCCCGGAACTGCCGGATCGCCTCGGTCACCGGCATTCCCGCCTCTTCGTAGGTGACCACCTCAAGCCGGCTGTCGGCGGGCATCGTGATCTGTGCGATGCTCTGCCGCCCGCGCCCCTGGTAGCTGACCGCCACGACATCGCCCGGTGTGTGGGCGGCCTTGACGGCCTGGAAAACGCTGTCCGAAGTCAGCGGCTGGCCATCGAGGGTGAGGATCACGTCGCCGCGGTCGAGTCCCGCCTCGTACATCGGTGAGCCGATGAGTGTCGGTCCGTCGATCCGCCCCCCGTGGGCATCGATGTCGAGTCGCACCGGGCCGAACCACGCCTTGTCCGGGTTGCGGGGACGGAGGAGGAGTCCGGCCTGCGCCAGCAGCGGCGCCATGTCCGGCGCCTCGCGCCCGGTGATGTACTTGGCGAAGAACTGGTCGGCGAACTCCCTGTTGCCGGAGTACTGGACCAGCGTCTCCTGCAGGTCGAGCATGGTGTAGGGCGTCTCGGACTGCCCGTACCTGGTCCACATCATCCGCATGAAGCCGTCGAGCGGCTTCCCGAATTCCTTCCGCAGCGTCAGGTCGAGCGCCAGCCCGACCACCGATCCCCAGGTGTAGTACGAAATGAAGATGTTGTCTTCATTGGTCGGGTCGATCGAGGTGGCCGCGTCCACGAACGGCGCCTGTTCGCTCATCCCGACCGGGCTCGCGAACTGCCGGCCGGGGTCGTGCATGACGGCGTTGATGTTGCCCGAAAGGCCGTGCGCATACTCATCGAGCGAAGTCACCCCGGCGCGCCGGAGAAAGAGCGCGCCGTAGTAGCTGGTGAACCCCTCCGCGAACCAGAGCTCCCCCGACATGTTGGCGCGGGTGAAGTCGAACGGCTCGAGGGACCGCGGTCGGATCCGTTCCACGTTCCACGAATGGAAATACTCGTGCGCGGCGGTGCCGAGGAGCCGCTGCTCGTTGCCCTTGAGCGGGAGCGAGGAGGTGATGATGGTGGAGTTGCGGTGCTCCATCCCGTCGCCCGAGGCCCACGGCAGATAGTCGGCGATGAAGGTGTAGCTGCCGACGTCGTACTGCGGAGTCGTGCCGAACACGGCGATCTCCTGCTCGACCACCTGCTTCAGCATCTCCACGTAGCCGTCCAGCTCAGCATCCGTCCCCTCGTGATGCAGCGCCAGCCGCACCGGGAAGCGCCCGGCCGGCGAGGTGACGGTCCATTCACGGACCGCGAAGTCGCTCAGCTCCGTTGGGCTGTCCATGAAGTACTGCAGGTTGGGTGCGGTGAAGCGGGTGGCGTCGTCCGTCGGATACAGTTGCGTGGCCACCTTCCAACGGGACTCGGACGGAATCCGGAACGAGACCGCCATCGGCCACGATTCCGCTCCGCGAATCCAGATGAACGTCGCCGGCATGTCGAGGTGGGCGTGGGTGGCATCCACCTGCGAGTAGGTGCCGTCGGCCCGGTCGGCGTAGAGGGTGTAGGTAAATCGCACCGTGCCGGCATGGCCGGACACCGTCCACGTGGAGGGTTCGGTCCGCGTGACGGTCAGCGGATGACCGGCGCTGTCGGTGGCGCTGACGGCGTAGATGTTCTTGGCGAACTCGTGAATGGCGTAGCGCCCCGGGGAGGAGCGGCTCATCTGGAACTGCACCGGCCGGCGCGGCAACCCTGAGGCGCTCAGGGTGATCTGCGCCTCGTGATGCACCGCGTTGGGGAAGGAGACCTCGTACTGCAGCTCCTGCGCGGCCACCGGCGTGGTGGCCAGGAGGAACAGCGCGGCGAGCGGCGCGGCGCGCAGAGCGCCCGTCACACCTACCGCCACGAAGCGGGTACCACCTCGGGCTTGGTGGCCATGATCGCCGCGCCGGCTTCGAGTTCCGCGGCGATCCGGTCGCGGATGGCGCGGAGTTCCCGGAAGCCGACCAGCTGCTTGGTGTCCTCGTCCCAGAGCGTGAGGCGCAGCGTGGTCAGGCTCTTCCAGAGCGTGAGCCTGGTGACCTGCTGCAGCTCGGGGTGGTTGTCGTAGGCCTTCTGCAACTGATAGTTCGGAATCCGGCTGGCGATGTGGTGGATGTGGTGCAGGCCGATGCTGGCGGTGCACCACTGCAGGAACTTCGGCATCGTCAGGTGCGACGCCCCCTCGAGGCCGGCGGCGAAATAGTTCCACGCCTCGCGGTAGCGCCAGTAGGTGTCCTCGTACTGGTGCTGCACGTAGAAGAGGTACACCCCGATGGAGCCGGCGATGAGCGTGATCGGCAGCTGCACCAGCAGGAACTGCTTCAGCCCGAGCGTCCACCACATCAGCGCGATGACGCCGGCCAGCGCCAGGTTGGTCAGCTGGACCCCCACCTGTTCGCGCTTCCACCCCTTGGGGGTGTCGAGCGGGAGCCGGTGCTTCAGGACGAACTGCCAGGTGGGGCCGACGAGGAGCAGCACCGCCGGGTGCCGGTACATCCGGTAGAGGATGCGCTTGAACCTGCGAGCGGCTCAGGTACTCGCGGACGGTCAGCGTGTCGATGTCGCCGAGGCCGCGGACGTCGAGGTTGCCGCTGGTGGCGTGGTGGATGGCGTGGGTGCGGCGCCAGTAGGCGTAGGGCACCAGGGTGAAGACGCCGAGCACGCCGCCGACCAGGTTGTTCATCTTCTGGGAGCGGAAGAACGACGCCGTGTCCGCAGTCGTGCTGCAGCATGAAGAGCCGGACGACCATCATGGCGGCCGGCACCGCAATGAGCAGCGTCAGCCAGTAGCCGACGTCCAGGCTCCAGACCGCGGCGAGCCAGAACACGGCCAGCAGGAAGGCGGTGGAGGCCAGCTGGAACCCGCTCTTCCACGCCACCGGCTGGCGGTAGGGGGCGAGCATGGCGTTCCAGTCAACAGCCTCTTCGGTCGTCTCGGACGCCGGGGCGTCCGATGGCGGCAGTTCGGTCATGAAATTTCCTCATGGGGCCCGGGGGTGGGCCAACCTCAAATATACCGGGTCGGGCGGCGGACGCCGGGCGCGGATCGGGCGGGGTGGCCGCACGGCACCCCTGTGGCCGCTGAACGCAACTTCAGCTGAACGAGCCAACGTGGCTCGCCGACGGCGCCTTATTCCTTCAACACCTCCGCGAAGTTCGGCACGATGTAGATGTCGGTCCGGCGGTCGTTGACCCGGGCGGTGACCCGGAGTCCGTCGCTGGAGAAGCGATAGTAGGCGTCGGGCCAGGGCGCGGTGCCCAGCCGAACCGGGGTGCCTCCGGTGTCGGGCACACGATACCAGGCCTGTGTCCAGTCCGATTCCTGCACCTCGAGCACAACCGTGCCGTCATTCAGCCAGGCAACACCGGCGAGGTCCTCCTGGCCGAACTCTGCCAGCAGCGTGACGCTGCCATCGACGAGGGAGATGCGATGGAAGACCAGGTGGTTGCCGGTCTGGTCGAAGCCGACCGACGCGAACGCCCGCCCATCCGGCGAGGGATCGATGCGGACGATGTTGCCGACCTCTGCCGGGATCTGGAAGGTGCTGTCGGGCAGCCCGGGGATCCCGATGCGGCGAAAGCTCGTGCGCGTCGGGGTGATGACCAGCCCTCCCCCCTTCGTCGCTTCGAAGTTGAAGAAGTCGTTGCTACCCAACGCCCCCGCCGGCTCGGAGCGCCCCGACTCCAGCGCCACACGCGAGAGCGTCACGCTGTCGGCGCCACGGCGGGTCGCGAGCAGGATGGCCTTGCTGTCCTGGGTCGGATCGAAGTCCCGCATCAGCACCGGGGGGCCGAGCGGCTGCTCCGGTCCGCTGTCGAACGGCATGACCGAGAACTGCCTCCGGTCGTCGCCGCCCGGGCGCCGCCGGTTGAGGATCACGTGGGTCCCGTCCGGGCTGATCGTGCCGTTGATCAGGCCGGTCGAGACGGCGAGGCGGCGCTGCTCGAACCGCATGTCGGTCGCCTTGGCCCGCCGCAGCGCCCAGACGGACACCTCCGCCGGGCCTGACGCATAGGCCAGCATGCCCGACCGGCTGATCGCCGCCCCCGGGTAGCCGCTGACCGGCATCTGGCGGGCCAGGGTATCCGGCGTCGGGTCAATCCGCCCCCGGCTGCTCACCCGGTACCGGAGGAGATCCACCTCACCGGTCACTCCCGCACGCGGCACCTGGACCAGGATGGCGCGCCCGTCCGGGGTCCAGTCCGGCGGGTACACCGACCCGCGCCCGAAGGACAGGGTGTCGAGCGGCGTGCCGTCGCGGGCCGTCACGATGACGGCGAGTCCCTGCCCCGTGCGGGCACGGATCAGCAGACGGGAGCCGTCCGGTGACATGCTGGCCCAGACATCGGTCTGGGGCACCGCCCGGACCGGCAGGCTGTCGTGTGCCACGCCATCGGCGATCGTCACCCAGCGGATCCACCCGATCGAGTCCCCGACGACGGGGTCGCGACTGACCAAGGCAGTGTCGCTGGCGAAGCTTGGCCCTCCAAAACAACAGCCGAGATGGCGTGGTGTCCCGCCCAAGTGACGGCACACTGTAGACACCCCAGGTCTCGCCGCCGATGGCCCCGAAGAACACCAGGAACCGGCCGTCCGCGGACCAGCCGATCCTCCAGACACCCATGGCCCCGCGGAGCACCGTGGCGGTCCCTGCCCCCGCAACATCCTGCACCACGATGTCCTTGGTGCAGCGCCCGTCCGCGTCGCATTGCCGGGTGCTGTAGGCGATCCGCTGGCCGTCCGGCGACAGGGCGGGTGTCTCGGCGGTGCCGGTGAAGGTGACCTGCACCCGGTCGAGCGGAATAGCGGCCGCGCCGCCGCGCGGGCGGAGCACCAGCCATCCGACGGCCGCCAGCAGCACGACGCCGGCGGCCACCGCCGCCGGCATCCAGTTCCTCCGGCCCGTCGCCTCCTGCCACGCCGTGACCGGCCGCGTCTGGGTCGGCGTCATCCCGCCGCTCGGCGTGGCCAGCGGCTCGAGATTGTTGAGCAGTTCCTCGGCGGTCTGCCACCGGTCGGCCGCCCGCTTGGCCAGGCAGCGCATGATGACCGCCTCGAGTGCCGGCGGGCAGGTGGGGCGGTGCCGGGAGAGGGGATCGGGGATCTGTGTGACGTGCGCGGCGAGAATCTGCTGCGAGGTCATCCCGGTGAAGGGCGGCCGCCCGGTCAGCAGTTCGTACGCCATGGCGCCGACGGCGTAGATGTCCACCCGGTGGTCGAGGTTCGGGTCGGCGGCGGCCTGCTCCGGCGCCATGTAGCTCGGCGTGCCGAGCGCGACGCCGGCGGTGGTGAGCTGCTGGCGGCCGGTGGCCTCGCTCACCGCCTTGGCCACGCCGAAGTCGGTGACCAGCGCGTGGCGGCCGGAAATCATCACGTTGTCGGGCTTGATGTCGCGGTGGACCACCTTCTGGCTGTGGGCGTACGCCAGCGCGTCCACCACCTCGACCAGGATCTTGACCGCGTCGTGCACCGGCAGCTCGCCGACCCGCGCCAGCCGGTCGCGGAGCGACTCGCCGTCCACGTACGGCATGACGAAGTAGAGGAAGCCGCCGGCCTCGCCGGAGTCGTGGAGCGGGAGGATGTGGGGATGCTGCAGGCGGGCGGCGACCTGGATCTCGCGGAAGAACCGCTCGTTGCCGAGCGTGGCGGCCAGTTCGGGCCGCAGCACCTTGAGCGCCACCTGGCGGCCGTGCCGCAGGTCCTCGGCGAGGTACACCGTGGCCATGCCGCCCGCGCCGATTTCCCGCTCGATGCGGTACTTGTCGGCGAGGGCGGCGGTGAGGCGGGTGAGGGTGTCGGTCATCGGGGTGCGGGCAGCGGATGCATCACCAAAGCTATGGAGGGCCGGGCGGTCACGCCAGAAGGCGCCTGGGGACATCCCCCGCTACCATTCCTCCATATGTACAGCTGCTACGCGATTTGCGCTCCGGGCCTCGAGCACCTGATGGCCGCCGAACTCACGGCGGTCGGCGCGTCGGTGGGTACCGTCGAGCCGGGCGGCGTCGCGTTCACGGCTCCCCCCGGGATCCTCTACGCGGCGAATCTCCGCGTGCGGACCGCGAGCAGATTCGTCATTCGCATCGCCGAGTTTCATGCCAGCTCGTTCGCCGAGCTGGAGAAAGAGACGCGCAGCGTGGCGTGGGCGCGGTGGGTGCCTGCCGGCGGGGCGGTGCATTTCCGGGTGACCAGCCACAAGAGCCGGCTCTATCACCAGGACGCGGTCGCCGAGCGGCTGGAGCGCGCGGTGGTCGCAGCTGTGCCGGGCGCGCGCCCGGTTCGCGCGCCCTCCGAGGCGGATGCCCTCGACGACGACGTCTCCGCGCTCCCAGGGGTGCAGCGTTTCCTGGTGCGTATCGTGGATGACCAGCTCACCCTGAGCGTGGACAGCTCCGGCGGCCTGCTCCACCGCCGAGGGTATCGACAGGCTTCCGCCAAGGCACCGATCAGGGAGACGCTCGCGGCGGCGATGCTGCTCGCGATGGAGTGGGACGGCACGCGTCCCGCTCGTCGACCCCCTCTGTGGCTCGGGGACGATCCCCATCGAGGCGGCGCTCCTGGCCCGGCGGATTCCCCCCGGCTGGCGGCGGCGCTTCGCGTTCGAGAACTGGCCGGAGTTCAAGCTGAATGTCTGGGAATACGTACGCGGGGAAGCGGAGAAGGAGATTCGTGACCGGGCAGCCGCGTCCATCGTGGCCGCAGACCGGGACGCCGGCGCGGTGGAGGCCTGTGCCGCCAACGCCGAGCGAGCGGGGGTCGCAGGTGACCTGTCGATCCTCTGCGCAGCACTCACCAACACCCTCTCCGACCCCGACGTCTCGGCGCTTTCACCGGGGCTGGTCCTCACCAACCCGCCCTACGGCGTCCGTGTCGGCGAGAGCGGCAGGCTGCGTGATCTCTACGCCTCCATCGGCAAGGCCATGCGCGGTCCGCTCGCCGCCTGGTCGCTCGGTTTCGTGACCTCCGACCCTGGCCTGGCCACCGCGACCGGCCTGCCGGTCGAGCCCAGCCTCGACATGTCGACAGGCGGACTCCGCATCCGACTCTACCGGTACACTCCTACCTCGTAATTTTGCCGCATCCAGCCCCGTAAAATCCCGAGGTTACGCGACCCCATCTCCGGTCTAGACTCCACTCGACGCTCTGCTGCCTTCCAATTGACACACGCCGAGGTAGTCACATGAGACGGAACACAACCGTGCTCACCACCGTGGCGGCGCTGGCGCTCGTGGCCACCAGTCCGGCTGTCGGACAGGACGCCAGGTGCGCCAACGCCAAGTACAGCGACTCCCACTTCCACCTGACCAACTACATCCAGGAAGGGACGCCCGTCGCCGACTACGTGCGGATGATGGGGAGCACGGTCTGCCGCTCCACCCTCTTTGGCATTCCGCTGCAGCAGGAGTGGGCCTTCGGCAACTCGGGGAGCTTCGCCCCCACCTACTATCTGCAGTCGGACGCGCCGCTCTACTACTACTCCTTTACCGACGCATTCATCGCGATGTCATACCGGTCGCTGCCGGCCGATCAACAGGCGCGACTCGACCCGATGATCACCGGCTTCAACCCCGCCGACATGTACGCCGCCGACCACGTCCGCCGGGTGCTGCTGACCTTCCCCGGCGTCTTCTCCGGCATCGGCGAGTTCTCGATCCACAAGGAGTTCGTCTCCTCCAAGATCGCGGGTGGACCGGCGAGCCTGACCGATCCCGCCCTGGACCGCCTCTTCGACTTCACCGCCGAAACCGGGCTGGTGGCGATCCTGCACAACGATCTCAACATGCCGTTCCCGAAGGACGGCCAGGATCCCTACCTGCTCGCCCAGATGCGGGCGCTCTTCGAGCGGCATCCCGATGCGACCATCATCTGGGCGCACATCGGCCTCGGCCGCGTCGTGCGGCCGGTGCCGCAACAGCTGGCCCTGCTCGACGTGGCCCTGGCTGATCCGAAACTCAAGCATGTGTACATCGACATCTCCTGGGACGAGACCGCCAAGTACATCACGTCGAGCCCGGAGGCCGTCAAGGCCACGGCGGCGCTGATCAACAAGTATCCCGACCGGTTCCTGTTCGGCACCGACGTCGTGGCGCCGGCCAGCCTCGACTCGCCGATGGCGGTCTACAACATCTACGCGCCGCTCTGGAAGCTGCTCACCCCCGAGGCGAGCCAGAAGGTTCGCCTCGGCAACTACCAGCGGCTCTTCGATGCCGCGCGCGTGAAGGTCCGGGCGTGGGAGAAGGCCAACGTCGGCAAGCCGCTGCCTATCCCGGCCCCGACCCCGGCGTCCGGCGTCGCACCGTGAGTCACTCGTTCGCTCCGGGCCGCGGTCGCGACTGACGGAGTGCCGCGACCGAGCGTCGCGGAGGAGGCGAGAACAACATGATCAGCAGGCCGGTGAGTTGCGTGCTGCTCGCCGACCGCCACCACGGTCTGGCGGAGGGGGTGCGCGGACTCCTCGAGACGGCGTTCGGCAGCGTCCTGATGGTGGCCGACGAGGCGTCGTTGATCGAAGGCGCCGCCCGGCTGCAGCCTGACGTGGCGGTGGTCGACCTTTCCCTGGCGCGCGGCCGCGGGTTCGAGTGGCTGCGGATCTTGCGTGCGCGCTGTCCCAGCGCAAAGGTGATCGTGCTCAGCGTGCACGACGAGGAATCGGTGCGCGAGGCCACGATCGCCGCTGGCGCCGACGCTTTTGTGCTGAAACGGGCGATCGCCACCGATCTGCTGCCGGCGATTGAAGCGGTGCAGGGAGCCCAACCCTGACGTCCCGTCCCGCCCTCATCCACCGATATCCGCGATGGCGCCACTCCCCTACATTGCCGCTGGAGCGTCGGCCAGCGGGATGAGGCGCGCATGGCCGGAATTGCCACCGGGGAGCGGTGCATCACGATGAAATCACTCATTCACAATCTTGCCCTGGCCTGGAGCTCGCCCCGCTGGCGGTGGGCGTTCCTGGTGGCCGTGGCGTCCGATGCCCTCGGCTTCGGCGTCGCGCTGCTCCCGCCGGTCCAGTGGCTCCTCGACGGTATCACGGCAGTGCTGCTTTTGGCGGTCCTGGGGTTCCGCTGGTCGCTCCTGGGCGCCTTGGCGGTCGAGGTGGTGCCCGGGCTGGCGGTGTTCCCGGCGTGGACACTCGTCGTGGCCGCGCTGGCGGGGACGAGTGCGGGCACGCTGCCTGCCCCTGACCTCCCGCCGGTCGAGTTGCCAGGAAGTGACGAATGAAGATCGGCTGCTTCCAGATCACCGACGACCTGCAACTGCTGCCGCGTGAATACGGGAGCGCCCTCAAGGACCTCGGCGCTCCCGGCGTGCGGCTCTGGATGGATGTACAGGTGGCGGGCGCCGAGCCTCTCGATACCCTCCTCGACGCGCTGGGCGTTTCCGGCCTGCCCCGGCGGCTCTGCCTGGAGTCGGGGGAGCGGGCCGGATTCTACCCGATCAAGGGGGTGACCTTCCTGGTGATCCCACTTCAGACGGACGGGGTGGAGCGCCAGACGGTCGAGTACATCACGGTCCTGGCGCGGGAAGATCTCCTGCTGACGATCCACGCCATGCCGTTCGCGGCCCTGGCGCGGGGCAGCATCCTGGAGGAATCGCCGGGATGGCTCCCCGAGAGCAGCGTGGCCGGGCTGCTCGCCGCGCAGTTGATGGCGCTGTCGCTGTCGGGTCTGCGCCGGGCGGCGCAGCTGAAAGAACAGGTCGTGAACCTGGAACGGCGGCTGGATGGCGATTCCGGTTCTGTGGAAATGGAAGAGATGTCGGAGCGGCGATCGGAACTGCTGGCGTTCGACTCCATCGTCAGCGGACAACTGCCGATCCTCACGGCGCTGATGGCCACGACGCAGGCATCGGCGGTGGGCGGCGCGGTCGCCGACTACCAGGCCTGCGCGCTCGCCAACCTCCAGGCCACGGAGCGCACGCTCCAGCTGGCTGGAAGGCCGGATGGACGTGATCCGCGCACTGCTCGACGCCCGGAGCCAGGACTCGCCTGAACCGTCGGCTCGGCCGGCTCACCATCCTGTCGACGATCTTCATGCCACTCACCCTGATGGCCGGGATCTGGGGAATGAATTTCGAGGGGATGCCGGAGCTCGGGCTCCGCTTCGGGTATCCGCTTGCGCTCGGGTCGATGTGCGTCGTCGGGTGGGCGATGTACCTCTATCTGCGCAACCGGGGGTGGTTCGAGTAGGGCGCGCTTCCCCCCCGCGGAGCGGCGGGTATACTCACCGGTGTGACCACCCTCGACGAAACGCCACGCTCGGTGGAGCACCTCGGCAGCCGACTCGAGTTCGAGACCCTGCTATCGAACACCTCCGCCTCCCTCCTGGCCGCCCCGCTCGACCAGCTCGAACCGGTCATCGAGCGCGCCCTCGACGCCGTCCGGCGGTTCTTCCACGCCGACCGCTGTGCCCTGCTCTCCGTCAGCCCCGACCACCAGGCGGTCCACGTCCTCCTCGGCGCCTACGCGGAGGGGGTCGTGCCGGTGCCGCGGGACGTGAACCTGGTGCCGGCCTTTCCCTGGTCCCACCAGCGGCTCCTCGTCGAGCGCGCACCGGTGCGGATCGAGAAGCTTGCGGACCTCCCGCCCGAGGCGGCCGCCGAACGGGAGATGTGGCTGCAGCATGCCCATTCGGTCCGCCCTCTCGCTGCCCATTGCGTCCCACGGCGTCATCAGCCACCTGATCGTGCTCAATACCGTGCACCACGAGAATCAGTGGCCCGATGTCTTCGTGCCGCGACTCCAGCTGCTGGGCGAGTTGCTGGCCGGCGCCCTGATGCGGCAGGAGATGTTCGCCGGGCTTCGGGAGACGGAAGAGCGTCTGGGATCAGGCGCCGAGCTGGCCGGCCTGGCGCTACTACACCGTCAACTTCGCCGCGCGCACGACCTTCGTCGACGATCGATTCCGCGAGGTGTGCGGGGTTCCCCCGGAGCGGGAGGCGGGGCTGGCGGCCGTGACGTTCTGGATGGAGCAATTGCATCCCGAGGACCGCCCGCGGGTGCTGCTGATGCGGGACCAGCTGCACGACGGGCGGCTGGAACAGGCGTCCGTCGAGTATCGCTTCCTGCATCCGGAGCGAGGGGGAACGCTGGATCCACCACCTGGCCCGGGTGGCCGAGCGCGACGCCGACCGTCGCGCCGTCCGCACCTTCGGCGTCCTGCGCGACATCACGGACCGGAAGCTGGCCGAGGCGGAACTGGGGCAGCTCGGCCGGCGACTGATCGCGGCGCACGAGGCGGAGCGCGCCCTCCTCGCGCGGGAACTGCACGACGACGTGACCCAGCGGCTGGCGGTGCTGGCCATCGACGTCGGGCCGCGCGGAACAGGCGGCACCCGACCAGGCGCATGCGCAGGCGATGCGCGACATCCGGCACGGACTCATCCGGCTCAGCGAGGACGTCCACGCCCTTGCCTATCAGCTCCATCCCTCGGTGCTGGAGGAGCTCGGCCTGGCCGAGGCGCTGCGGGCAGAATGCGAACGGGTCGGGCGCCGAGATCCGCTGGCGCTCGTCGGTGGAGATCGATCGGTGCCCACGGACCTCGGCCGGGACGCGGCGCTCTGTCTCTTTCGCGTCGCGCAGGAAGCGCTGAGCAACGTGACCCACCACGCCCGGGCCCACTCCGCAAGCGTGACGCTGCGCCGACTGGACGGGGGCTGGCTGCTCGCGGTGCGGGATGACGGATGTCGGTTTCGCGCTCGGCCAACCGGGCTCGGCGCGGAGCCTCGGCCTGGCGAGCATGCGGGAGCGGGTCCGGCTGGTGAACGGCACCCTGGACATCGAGAGCGAGCCGGGGCAGGGCACGACCGTCGTCGCCTGGGTACCGGTGAGGGGGAGGTCGTCGTGACCGCCCCGCGCCGTCCGCGGCTCCTCCTGGCCGACGACCATCTCCTGGTGGCCGAAGCGCTGAAGAGCCTGCTCGCGGCGGAGTTCGAGCTGGTGGGGGTGGTGGAAGACGGGCGCGAGCTGGTGGCGGCCGCGGCGAAGCTGCGGCCGGATGTCATCGTCGCCGACATCACCATGCCGCACCTCAACGGCATCGAGGCGCTGGTCCAGTTGCGGCAGGGGGGAGACGAGGTCCCGGTGGTGTTCCTCACCATGCACCGGGACGTGACCTTCGCGCGGCGGGCGCTCGAGGCCGGGGCGGCCGGCTTCGTCCTGAAGCACTCGGCCTCGGACGAACTGGTCACCGCCATCCGTGCCGCCCTGAAGGGGGAGACCTACATCTCCCCGCAGATGGCGGGGGAGGTCCTCGTCTGCGATCCAGAAGGGGCCCGACCAGCCCGCCGACCCGGTCGCGTCCCTCACGCCCCGGCAGCGGGAGGTACTGCAACTCCTGGCCGAGGGGCGCTCGGCCAAGGAGATCGCCTCGAGCCTCGGCATCTCGGCCCGGACGGTAGAGTTCCACAAGTACCAGATGATGGAGACCCTGGGCGTGCACACCAACGCCGAGCTGGTGCACTTTGCCATCAAGCAGGGCCTGGTCGAGTTCTGAGCCCCCGGCAAGGCCAGAATCCTCGTAATTTTCCACCTCCCAGCCCCGTAAAATCCCGAGGTTACCTCTCCCCCGGCTCCCGCTACTCTCCACGGGAGGGTGAAGGCCTGCCGGCGAGCGGGTCACATCCAACGCTTCCAGTTGGTTTCACCATTGCGGAGGGGTCAGATGAAATACCTGCGTTGTGTTCCTCGATCCATGGGCTGGCTCTTCGCGGCGCTGGTCCTGTTCGCCGTCCCGGCCGTGGCGCAGGACGCCCCCGGCAAGGCGAAGTTCGACATCTACGGGTTTGCCCAGCTCGACTTCGGCAAGCAGATCGACCAGATCAATCCCGACTGGTACGACGTGATGCGTCCCACCAAGCTGCCTGCCTACGAGAACGAGTTCGGTGCGGACGGCCAGATCTTCGCGAGCGTCCGGCAGAGCCGGTTCGGCGTCCAGTCCTGGGTGCCGACCAAGGCCGGCGAGCTCTACACCATCTTCGAGTTCGACATGTTCGGCGTCGGGTCCGACGCCGGGCAGACCACCATCCGGCTTCGGAAGGCCTGGGGCCAGCTGGGCAAGTGGGGCGCGGGCCAGAACAACAGCTCGTTCATGGACATCGACGTCTTCCCCAACACGCTGGAGTACTGGGGCCCGAACGGCATGATCTTCTTCCGGAACGTGCAGATGCGCTACTCCCCGATCCAGGGCAAGTCGTTCCTGAACATCGCGCTGGAGCGCCCGGGCGCCAGCGCGGACGCCGGCGAGTACGGCGATCGCGTCGAGCTCGACGGCGTCGCGGCCAAGTTCCCGCTGCCCGACCTGACCGCGCAGTACCGGTCCGCGCACGACTGGGGCTACATCCAGCTCGGCGGCATCCTGCGGGCCATCGAGTGGGAAGACCTCAACGCCGGCGCGACCGACTTCTCCGGCTCCGCCACCGGCTGGGGCGTCACCCTGAGCTCCAACATCAATGTCGGCAAGTCCGACGTGCTGCGGCTGCAGGGCGTCTACGGCGAGGCCATCCAGAACTACATGAACGACGCCCCGGTGGACATCGGCATCCAGGAGAACTTCTCCGACCCGGTCTCCCCGATCATCGGCGTGGCGCTCCCGATGTGGAGCATGGTGGCCTTCCTCGACCACACCTGGAGCGAGAAGTTCACGAGCTCGATCGGCTACTCGACGCTCAACATCGACAACAGCGACGGGCAGTCGCCCGACGCCTTCCACGTCGGGCGCGTACGCGGCCGTCAACCTGATCTACTACCCGGCGCCGAATGTCCTGGCCGGCATCGAGTACACCTACGGCCAGCGGAAGAACTTCTCCGACGACTGGTCCTACAACGACAACCGCATCGCGCGTCTCGTTCAAGTACTCCTTCAAGCAGACCCTCGGAGGCAGCTGATGTCGCGCTTCATGACCACGCTCGGCCGCGGGGCTCTCGGCCTCGCGCTTGCGGGCGCCGTGCTCACGGCGGCCCCGGCGGCCGCCCAGACGCCGGCCCAGATCCAGGCGGCGGTGGACGCCGCGTACGCCAAGTACAAGAACAACAATGACGGTGCCGTCGCCGACTACATCCCGGCGCTGGCCAAGGTGGACCCGAAGGTGTTCGGCATCGCGGTGGTGACGGCCGACGGCAAGGTGTACACCGCCGGCGACCTGAAGACGGAAGTGTCGATCCAGTCGATCTCGAAGGTCTACACCATCGCGCTGGTCATGGACCAGCAGAGCCCTGACGCCATCCTGAAGACCATCGGCGCGGACGCGACCGGAATGCGATTCAACTCGATCGTGTCGGTGGAGTGGTCCTACAAGGGCCTCGGCGGCTCGAAGCTCGAGGACGCCGCCGAGATGAACCCGCTGGTCAACCCGGGGGCCATCACCGCCACCAGCATGGTGCAGGGCGCCAGCCGCGGCGAGATCTGGAGCAACATTGCCAACTTCTACAACGCCGCCGCCGGCCGTGCATCTGACTGTCCTCAAGGACGTCTACGATTCCGAGGCCGCCACCAACCAGCGGAACCAGGCCATCGGGATGCTGATGTACGCCTACGGCTACATCAAGGACAACCCCCTCCAGGCGGTCGACATCTACACCGAGCAGTGCTCGGTCGGCGTCAACGCCAAGGACCTGGCGATGATGGCCGCCACGCTGGCCTTTGGGGGCCGGAACCCGGTCACGAAGAAGCAGGTGATGAAGGCGTCCGTCGTACCGCCCGACGCTCGCAGTCATGGCCACCGCCGGCCTGTACGATGACGCCGGCAAGTGGCTGTTCCGTCACCGGCCTCCCCGCCAAGAGCGGCGTGGGCGGCGGCATCATCGCCGTCTCGCCCGGCAAGTTCGGCATCGCCGTGATTTCGCCGCCGGTCGACGCCGCCGGCAACAGCGTCCGCGCCCAGCTGGCGATTGCGGACATCTCCAACGCCCTGGGCGGCAATCCCTACGCCCAGACCGGTTCCAAGTAGGCAGGGCCACCCACCGTGTCGGGGGCGGGGTCGCGCATTCCTCGTCTCCGCACGGGCGGGTCGGCTGCCATTCACACTTCGTCGGGGCACCCTTCCATGACGCGCACCCTTGTCGGCCACGCATCCCGCCACCGTCTTCTGCTGGGGCTCGGCGTCGCGCTGCTCGTGCTGCCGGCCCGAGGCTTCGCGCAGGACATCTCGATGCCGCCACCGGCGGACAGCACCGCCCAGGACAGCACGAAGTATGGACCGGTGGAATTCGGGACTTCCGGGAACACCACCGCCGGCGAATTCACGCCGGGCAAGGGGTTCCAGCTCTTCACCTCCAAGGACAAGGCCAGCCTCAACATCAGCGTGTACGGGCTGTTCCGGTGGATCGACCAGACCCCCGGCGACCAGACCTACACCGACCACCTCGGCCGCGAGCGCGAAGTCGCGGCGATGAACGCGCTTCTACTGGCAGCGGACCATGGTCTGGTTCACCGGCTTCTTCTGGAAGCCCAAGTTGCGCTACAACATCACGGTCTGGAGCCTGGGGGCCACGCAGCAGACCCTGGCGTTCGGCAACCTCCAGTATCAGGTGAGCCCGGCGCTGACCCTCGGCGTCGGCATGGCCCCGAACCTCGCCGTGAGTTCCATGCAGGGCTCCTGGCCGTTCTGGGCGGGCAGCGACCGGCAGATGACCGAGGAGTTCATGCGGGGTGGCTTCTCCACCGGCGTCTTCATCACCGGCCAGCCGCTGTCGCGCCTCTGGTACACCGCGTCGATCAACACCAACCTCAGCCAGCTCGGCATCACGGCGGCGAACGACGCGCGCTCCATGGCGTACAGCGGCAGCCTCATGTGGATGCCGACCACCGGGGAGTTCGGCCCCCGGGGCGGCTTCGGTGACCTCGAGTACCACGAGAAGCTCGCGACCCGCTTCGGCGGCCTCTATGCCTATGCGCCGAGCGAGTACCGCGCGGCCCCGCTCGACCAGCCCAAGCCGAACGAGACGCAACTCCGGCTCTCCGACGGCGTGTACGCCTTCGAGACGGGGGCGCTGGCGGACGGCGTGACGGTCGAGTACCTGGCCTACAACGAATTCTCCCTGAATGCCGGCCTCAAGTACCGGGGCTGGAGCTTTCAGTCGGAGTACTACCAGCGCGAACTCTCCGACTTCCGCGCCGACGGGCCGCTCCCGCTCAGCTCGGTGACCGACCGCGGCCTCCAGGCCCAGCTCGGCTACATGATCGTGCCGAGACGCCTCATGCTCTACACCTCGGCGGGATGGGTCTGGGACCAGTTCGACCGGAACCCGACGGAAATCTCGCCCGGCCTCAGCTTCTACCCGACCGGCACGCGCAGCTGGCGGCTGAATGCCCACGCCATCAACGTCTACAAGAGTCCGACGGGCTCCACCTTCGGATACTACACCGCCGGCCAGACGGGGTGGACCTACTCGCTCGGGACGGACATTCTGTTCTAGCAGGCGCAGGTCTGTCTGGAGGGAAGGGGCGGCCTTCGGCCGCCCCTTCGTCACATCTGTCGCATCCATCCCTCACTGCCGTGTGTCCGAGGCTGCCGCACCCGCGCAATCGACACTGCAACGGCTTGCGGAGCCATCGGTCAATCTGTTGCCAATACGGCGGTTGAGTGGTGTCCGCGGGGATGGCACTCCTCCTGCTCCTCTCACTCCCGGAAGTTGACCTCTTTCCGGAGTGACGAACGATGCAGTTCCCGAATGCCATTCCCTCGCTGACCCCGAACGCCTCGGCCGCCGACCGGCAGGTGCAGGTTGCCTACGCCCGCGCCTGGGAGGCGTTGGTCGAGACGCACCGCACCGAAGCCGCCAGTTTTGTCGAGGCCCTCGCCCCGTTCGTCTCCGTGGACGAGGCGCTCGATGCCTATTTCCGTGAAGTCCCCGTCCCCCTCGGCATGCGCGACGCCGTGCGAACCGGAGCCTTCCTTCGCCTGGATTTCTCGACCCTCGATGCCCCAGCGTCGGACACCACGCCCAAGGGGTGGGCGCTCCTCAATCCCGGCACCCTCATCGGCGTGACCCGGCGCATGGCCTCCGCCACCCAGGAGGCCCGGCGCCGGATGACTCTCGCCACCGCCCGCGCCCTCGAAGGGCTCGCCGCCACCCACAAGTCGAACGCGTTGATGCTGGCGGGCACCCGCAGCGGTTCCTCCGAGGAAGGGGTGCGGCACTACATCCGGACCATGGATCTTTCGGCCCACCAGGCCCAGATGGTCTACCAGCAGGCGCTCGCCGCGATGGCCGAAGTGGAACTCGACGCGCCGATGGTGGAGGAACCGGTGGCGGTGGTGGAGCCGGCACCGACCCGGATTCCGTTCCTGAAGGTGTGGGCCAGAGCCAGCTAGCGCTGGCGGTGGGGCAGGGCGACAGCGGGGCAGGGGGCGGTCGCCCCGCTGCCCCGGCTTGCGTTCAGCACCAGCGGTGATACGATAGCAGGAGGAATGCGCGCTGAATAACGGAGGGGTGTGATGAGCCTCGACTTGCTCCGGGAGTTCGGTCAATACGCTGGCCTCGTGGCGGTGCTGGTAGCCGTCATCAGCCTGACTTCGCAGGTCCGTCGCCACACCAAGTCTCTTCATGCACAGAATTACGCCAAGGCGCTCGAGCGACTCGGGGCCACGCAGTCCCGCCTGAGCAGTGATGCGGACATGTCGCGCATTCTGAGCCAGGGAGTGCGGGACGTCTTCTCGCTGACACGGGAGGAGCGCGTCCGATTTACCTGGATGTTCTACGAGATGTTCGGCACCTTCGAGTTCATGTTCGACGAGGCGCATGCCGGGCGACTCCCGGAGCGGGTCTGGGGGCGCTGGGGGACGACGCTTGGGTGGTGGATCTCGCTGCCCGGGGTGCAGGCGTGGTGGCGGGCCAAGCCGACGCCATTCTCACCCCGGTTCACGGAGTTTGTTGAGCGCTGTATTGGGCAGCCGAAGGTGGACGAGGCCGCGGTGCAAAGGTGGCAGGTCTTCCTCGGTGGCGCGCCGGGGGCCGATCTGGAAATCCCTCCCTTGCAAGATGACGAACCGTAGACATGCGACTCCGCTTCCCCGTCTCCTACATCCACGGCCTCGGCGCCCCGTGCCCGAGCACCGTCTTCATCGCCTCCGCGTACCGGTTCCACTCCGCCGCCAGGCGCCTCAATTCCTGTCGGCCTGACGTGGTGAGCTGGTAGAAGCGCGCCTTCCGGTTCGCGTCCGAGCGTCCCCAGTCCGACGTGATCCACCCCTTCCGTTCCAGCCGCCGCAGCGCCGGATAGAGCGACCCCTCCTCGATGGTGAGCACCCCGCCGGTCACCAGCTTGATCCAGTCGCCGACGCCGGTGCCATGCGTCGGCTCCCACGCGAGGGCGCGGAGGACCAGCAGGTCCAGGGTTCCCGGGAGGAGGGTCGATCTTCGTGTCCTTTCTGTTCTTCCATAGACCGTCTATGGGAAAAACTAGCCCCGGCCGGCCCGCCCCGCTAGACTCCCGCGTCCGCCGCTCGTCCTCCCTGACCGCTTGCGCGAGGAACACCGTGACCGCCCCCATGGACCGCATCGACAACATCTACGGCAAGGATGTCTTTTCCCGGCGCGTGATGCGCCAGCGCCTCCCGAAGGAGATCTACAAGAGTCTCGTCCGGACCATCGATGCCGGCGATCAGCTCGATGCCCAGGTGGCCGACGTGGTGGCCGCCACCATGAAGGACTGGGCCATCGAGAACGGCGCCACCCACTTCACCCACTGGTTCCAGCCGCTCACCGGGCTCACCGCCGAGAAGCACGACTCGCTGGTCAGCCCCGACGGTTCGGGCGGCGTGATCTTCAACTTCTCCGGCGCCGAGCTGGTGCAGGGCGAGCCGGACGCCTCGAGCTTCCCCTCGGGCGGCCTGCGCGCCACCTTCGAGGCCCGCGGCTACACCGCCTGGGACCCGACCAGCCCCGCCTTCCTGGTGCGCGGCGACAACAACGTCACGCTCTGCATTCCGACCGCCTTCGTGTCGTGGACCGGCGAGGCGCTCGACACCAAGATCCCCCTCCTTCGCTCCATGGAGGCGCTCAGCAAGCAGGCGCTGCGCATCCTGAAGCTCTTCGGCACGGACACCGGGGTGACCCGTGTCGCGACGACGGTCGGCCCGGAGCAGGAGTACTTCCTCGTGGATCGCGAGCTCTATTTCCAGCGGCCCGACCTGATGACCTGCGAGCGCACCCTCTTCGGCGCCCGTCCGCCGAAGGGGCAGCAGCTCGAGGACCACTACTTCGGCACCATCCCGAGCCGCGTGCTGGCGTTCATGTCCGAGGTCGAGCTCGAGCTCTACCGCCTGGGCGTGCCGGTCAAGACGCGGCACAACGAGGTGGCGCCGGGCCAGTACGAGATCGCGCCGCTCTTCGAGGTCAGCCACATCGCCAGCGACCACCAGATGCTGCTGATGGAGACCCTCAAGCGGGTCGCCCAGCGCCATGGCCTCGCCGCGCTGCTGCACGAGAAGCCCTTTGCCGGCGTCAACGGCAGCGGCAAGCACAACAACTGGTCGATGGCCACCGACACCGGCGTCAACCTCCTCGATCCGCAGGACGAGACCCACACCAACATGCAGTTCCTGGTCTTCCTCTGCGCCGTGATCCGCGCGGTGGACCTCCACGCCGACCTGCTCCGCGCCTGCATCGCCAGTGCGGCCAACGACCACCGTCTCGGCGCCAACGAGGCGCCGCCGGCCATCATCTCGATCTTCCTCGGCGACATGCTCTCCGACATCCTGGCGCAGGTGGAGCAGGGCTCGCCGAAGCGGACGCTGAAGGGCGGGATGATCGACCTCGGCGCCCGCTCGCTGCCGCAGCTCCCGCGGCACTCCGGCGACCGCAACCGCACCAGCCCCTTCGCCTTCACCGGCAACAAGTTCGAGTTCCGCGCCGTCGGCTCGAGCCAGAGCGTCGCCTGGCCCAACACGGTGCTGAACACGATCGTGGCCGAGTCGCTCGACCATGTGGCGGGGGAAATCGAGAAGGCGGTGGGTGACAAGCCGACGGCGGCCAAGCTCGAGACCGCGTCCATGGCCCTGCTCAAGAAGCTCCTCAAGGAGCACAAGCGGGTCATCTTCGACGGCGACAACTACACGCCGGAGTGGCACGCCGAGGCGAAGAAGCGCGGCCTGCCGATGCTGAAGGACTCCGTGGAGTCGTTCCAGGCGCTGTCGGCCAGGAAGAATTACGACATGTTCAAGAAGTACGGCGTGCTCACCAAGGCGGAACTCGACTCGCGCACCCACATCGCCATCGAGAAGTACATCAAGCAGGTCACCATCGAGGCGGAGACGATGGTCGCGATGGCGCGGACGATGATCCTTCCCGCCGCCCTGGCGCACCAGTCCCTCATGGCGGAGGCCGTGGCGTCCACCGAGGCGGCCGGGGTCGAGGACGCCGATTCACGGGCGGCGTTGCGGACCTTCGTCGGCGCGGTCAGCCGACTCCGGAAGGCGACGGCGGCGCTCGACAAGGTGACGCTGGCGCACGCCGAGTCGCCGATCAAGCACGCCCAGCAGATCAAGGCGAAGGTCATCCCGGCCATGGAAGAGCTCCGGACGGTCGCGGACGAACTCCAGCTGCACGTGGCGGACGAGTTCTGGCCGATGCCGACCTACAGGGAGCTCCTCTTCCTCAAATAGGACGGTGCGGATTGGGCCGCGGGGCTGTGGGGCAGCGGGGCAGTTACGGCCTCGCTGCCTCCCTGCCAACCGGCCCCGCCTTCAGTTCACCGCACAAACCGGATAGCCCCGCCCCGGCATTCGCCGTAGCTTGCCTCCATGATCAATTCACCTGCTCTGAAGGCACGGTCGGTCGATGGTGACCGGTGGGCCGCCGTGGCCGCCCGCGACGCGGGCGCCGACGGCCGGTTCGTCTTTGCGGTTCGGACGACGCAGATCTATTGTCGGCCCTCCTGTGGGTCCCGACGCGCAAAGCGTGAAAACGTAACGTTTTACGATACGCCTGACGCCGCCCGTGCCGCCGGCTTCCGGGCCTGCCGCCGGTGTCACCCCGACGACGCGTTGCCCGGTACCGGGCCTCGCTCGGGCGATGAGGCGGTTCGGCGTACCCGGGCGTATATTGACGAGCATCTTGGGGAGGTCCCTCCCCTGGCGGAGCTTGCCCGTATTTCGGGGTTGAGCCCCGCGCACCTGCAGCGCACATTCTCCCGGCTGGTCGGGGTCAGTCCCCGGGCCTATGCGCAGGCCCTGCGCCGGGAGCGCCTCAAGGCGGGACTCCGGCAGGGCCGTTCGGTGAGCCGCGCCGGCTGGGACGCCGGCTACGGGTCCAGCCGGCAGCTCTACGAGCAGGGAGCCGATGCGCTGGGGATGGCACCTGCCTCGTATCGGGCGGGTGGAGCCGGCGTCACCCTTCGGTACACCGTGACGGAGACCGTGGCCGGACCGCTCCTGCTGGCGGCGTCCGACCGGGGGCTCTGTGCGGCCTGGTTCGGTCAGGACGACGCGGGGCTCGTCCGGGAACTGGTCGGTGAGTTCCCGAGCGCCGAACTGCATCGGGACGACCGGGCCCTGGCCTCGATGGCTGGCGCGGTCCAACGGCATCTGGCGGAAGGGGCGCCGCTCGCGCTGATTCCGCTTGACGTGGCCGGCACCCCGTTTTCGCGGGCGGTCTGGAACAGCCTTCGCGAGATTCCGTACGGGGAAACCCGCACGTACGCCGAGGTCGCGGCGTCGATCGGCAAGCCGGGGGCGGCCCGGGCGGTGGGAAGTGCGTGCGGGGCAAATCCGGTGGCTGTCGTCATCCCCTGTCACAGGGTGGTGCGGGCCGACGGGTCGGGTGGGGGGTATCGGTGGGGAGAAGACCGGAAGCGGGCTTTGCTCGCGCGCGAGGCGCGGGGAGAGTCACGATGAGCATCAACAGGAGTCACCAGCGCCCATGCGGATTCGCAGGTTCACGTCGCCGACAGCCATCCTCACCGGCTCCCTCTTTCTGGGACTCGGTGTACTCGGCTGCACGCCCCTCGGCGGGTGGCTCTACTCCGATCCCACCTTCGCGCTGAGCGGCGTTCGCACCACCTTCCAGGGATCCCCGGCCGACACCCTCCAGATCGTCCTGACCGGCTGCAACCTCAACGACTTCAACGTCGACGGGCTCACCATCAACGGGCAGCTCCTCGTGGATGGCATGCTGGTCGGGGTGCTCCAAAGCGACAAGTCGTTCACGATGAAGATGCGGGATTCGGTGGAAGTGATTGCGCTGCTGCAGATTCCCCGCGCCGATGAACCGCGCGTGCATGCGAAGGGCGACGACTACATCACGGCGAGGTACGAACTGAATGGGCGGATCGAACTGGCCACGCCCATCGGGGTGCGCCGGGTGGCGCTGCTCCAGAAGGGGGACGTCCGCTTCGACTCGGCCGGGATGCCGAGCGGCTGGACCGTCCGCAACGCCCGTCCGTGCAAGCCGGGGCAGTCGGTGCTCCCCGGGCAGGGCATGAAGCCGCGGACCCTCGTGGATACGATCTTCCGCCCGGAGACGCCCGTCATCGGGTCCCCCAACCAGCGGAACAACTTTTGAGTTCTCCCTCCAAGCCGCTCACCTACGCCACCTACCTCAAGGTGGACGAACTCCTTGCCCTGCAGCAGCCGCTGAGCGACGGACCGGAACACGACGAGATGCTGTTCATCGTCATCCACCAGGTCTACGAGCTCTGGTTCAAGCAGATCCTCCATGAAGTGGGCCGCCTGCACCGCCTCCTCGAGGCCGGCGACGGGCTCGCGGTGCTCGGTGCCCTGAAGCGGATCCTCACCATCCTGAAGGTGCTGGTGTCCCAGATCGATGTGCTGGAGACGATGACGCCGCTGGAGTTCCTCTCCTTCCGCGACCGGCTCGAGTCGGGCAGCGGCTTCCAGTCCTTCCAGTTCCGCGAGTTCGAGTTCGCGCTGGGACACAAACAGCGCCCGGCCCTCGAACGCTATCCGGAAGGCTCCCCGCACCGGGCGCTGCTCGAGCGCCGCTTCGCCGCGTCCGACGCTCTGGGATGGGTTCCTCGCCTACCTCGCGCAGGAGGGCGCCGCCGTCCCCGCGGAGGAGCTGACGCGGGATGTGACCCAGCCGGTCACGCCGTCGGCCGCCGTGCAGGCCGTGCTGGTCGGAGTGTATCGGAAGGGCGGGTTGCCGGCGCAGGTCTGCGAGCGGCTGGTGGACCTGGACGAGGGAGTCCAGGAATGGAGATACCGCCACGTGAAGATGGTGCAGCGCACCATCGGGACGAAGCGGGGTACAGGAGGGTCGGACGGCGCGGAGTACCTGATGCGAACCTTGAACCGTCCGCTCTTTCCAGACCTGTGGGCGATTCGGGCGGATCTGTAGGCGGCCCCGTGTCCCCGCTGCTCATTCCGTTCTCGACGCTTTCTGGGGGCCCCCGTGCGGGCTGACGAACTCTACCGCTCGCCCAACCGGCTCGCGCCGGACTATTCCGCCTTCCGCGTGGCTGATCGCCTCCTCCTGACGGGGCACTCCCACCAGGCCTGGCCCGATTGTGCGCGCGACGGCCAGCTCCGCGCCTGGGAAGACGCCGCCGAACTCGCGGACGAGAAGTGGGAGCGAGCCTTCGCCCAGGCCGACCGGGTGCGGCGGGGATTCGCGACGCTGCTCGATGACCCGGACGGCGAATATGCCCTCGCGTCCAGCACGCACGACCTGCTCCTTCGATTTCTCTCCGCGCTTCCCCTGCAGCGGCGTCCCCGCCTCGTCACCACCGACGGGGAGTTCCACACCATACGCCGTCAGCTTGACCGCCTTGGGGAGGAAGGGGTCGAGATCGTCAGGGTGGCCGCCGACCCGGCCGACACGGTCGCGGAACGCCTCGCCGCCGAGATCACCGACCGGACCGCCGCGGTGCTCGTCTCGGCGGTCTTCTTCCACAACGCGCACATCGTGTCGGGCCTCGGCCAGCTGGCCGAGGATTGCGCCCGATGCGGCGCCGAACTCCTGGTCGACAGCTATCACGCGCTGGGCGTCGTGCCGATGTCGGTGCCCCGGCACGGGCTGGGGGGCGCCTTCGTGACAGGCGGTGGGTACAAGTACTGCCAGCTGGGGGAAGGGAACTGCTTCCTGCGGATTCCCCCCGGTCGAAACTTTCGTCCGGTCATCACCGGCTGGTTCAGCGAGTTCAGCGCGCTCGCCGAGTCGAGGTCCACGGTGGTGGCCTATGGCAGGGGCGCTGACCAGTTCGCCGGTTCCACCTACGACCCGACCAGTCACTACCGAGCGGCGGAGGTGTTCGGCTTCTTCGAGGCGCAGGGGCTCACTCCCACCTTCCTCCGCGAGGTCAGCCAGCACCAGATCGGACGGCTGGCAGCACCGATTCGACGCGCTGGACCTCGATCCGGCGGTGGTGACGAGGGACCGCACCGTGGCGCTCGAGCAACTCGGTGGATTCCTCGCGCTTCGTGCGCCCGATGCGGGTGGGCTGAGCCGCGCCCTTCGCGAGCGCGGGGTGCTCACGGACTACCGGGGTGACGCGCTCCGATTCGGGCCGGCGCCGTACCTGTCAGACACTCAACTTGATGCAGTCCATGGCCCTGCTCGGCCAGGTGGCCAGGTAACCATTCCCCCTTTGCGGCCTTGGCGCCTCCTTGCGTCTTCGCGTTAACAGTTTTTCAACGCAAAGGCGCGAGGAGACGCGAAGGACTTCGTGCGCATTGCGGATTGGTGCCTGTCGGCTGATTCATTGGTATTATTCTCGGCACGATCTGTACTTCAACCCCTCTGAGGATTTCGTCCCATGAACCGCAGTTCATTGACTATTCGCTCGGCCCTGGCCGCATTGGCCGTGGTCGGTATCGTATCGATCGCACAGGCACAGGACGGAGCCCAGCAGGAAGTCGAGGCCATCAAGGCCGCCATGGGTGCGAACGCCGCGGCCCAGCGGAACTATGCCTGGATGGAGACCACCGCGATCGCCTTCAAGGGCGAGGTGAAGTCGACGTCGACCTCCTCGTGTCAGTACATGGCAGGCGGCACCAAGCCGACCTGCACCGTCACCAGCGCCCCGCCGGAAGAGAAGAGGCAGCGTGGCCCGGTGCGCCGGTCGGTCAAGGATTCCAAGATCGAGGAGCTCAAGACCTACATGGACAGCGTGAAAGTGCTCGTGGCGCAGTATGTCCCGCCCAAGGCCGCGGCCATCCAGGCGGCGCAGGGGCGTGGTGACGTCGCGACCGCGCCGAACCCGTCCAACGGCACGGTGGCCCTGACGGTGAGCAACTATCTCCAGAAGGGCGACAACGTGATCATCACCGTCGATCAGGCGTCGCACCAGGTGAGGCACGTGGCGATCGACACCTGGCTGAACGACCCGAGTGCCACGGTGACGCTCGACGTGGCGTTCTCCACGCTGCCGAACGGCGTGAGCTTTGCCTCGACCAAGACGCTGACGGCCACCGCCAAGGAAGTCGTCGTGACAATCACGGACGAGAACTTCGCGCTGGCGGTCGCGCAGTAACCAACGGTGTGGGGCGGGGCACCATGTGGTGCTTTGCGCCCTTCGCGTTACCCTTTGCGTCTTTGCGGTGAAAAGCTGTCACCGCAAAGGCGCTAAGAGGCGCAAAGAACGCAAAGAGCCAACGGTGATTATGGGGTGAACCGAGCCGCTCCTGGTGCGGGTACCCACGGCGTATCGGGCTCGAAGTACTTCCACAGCAGCGCCGATACCTTCCGCAGCAGCACGTACCCCTCATTGGACGCCTCCCAGCTCTCGTCCTCCTGGTTCTTCGTGATCACGCAGAAGACGTAGTCCCCCGCCGGCGCGTTCACGAGCACCACCTCGGAGCGGGAGCGATTCACGGCCCCCTGCTTCGACGCCGCCTGCACCCACGGCGGAATCTGGCTCAGGGCTTCGCCATTCCAGTAGATCCGCGTCAGCATCCGGTACATCTGCTGGTCGGCGGCCGGGCTCACCGCGTTCTGCTCCCGGATCAGCACCAGCAGTTCCGCCATCTCCTTCGGCGTCGTCTGCCCCCACCCATACGCCTCCCAGTTCGGTCGACGTCCCGGCGTCCGCGAATTCATGCGCGTGGAATCGAAGCCGTGCTGCGTCAGCCACTCGTTGATCTGCACCCCCGTGCCGGCCAGCGACTGCAGCCAGAGCGACGCCGTGTTGTCGCTCATGGTGATCATGAGCATCGCCACCTTGGCCAGCTCGATGGTGCTGCTGTCCTGCACCAGCGCGAGGAGGTCGTCCTCATCGGAATACGCGAGCGAGTCGGTATAGGTGAGCTTCTGCAGGAACTCCAGGTTGCCGTCCTCCAGCGCCTGGAAGGTCGTCAGCAGGATCGGCACCTTGATCATGCTGGCCGTGGGGAAGAGCTCGTCGGCACGGATCGCCGCTGTTTGCCCGGTGCGCAGGTTCCGGACATAGACGCCCACGTCACCGTGAAATCCCTGGACCGCTTCCTGGAGCTGCGCCTGCAGGGTGGCGTCGGGTTGCGGCGGGGCAGGAGGAGCGGTGAGGGACACGGGTGCGGGTGCGGGTGTTGGCGCAGCCGGTGAGGCGCGCCAGCAAGCAGAAGATCCACGCCGAACGGGGACAGGGGCGCATCAGGGACTCCTGAATTCGAATGGGGCATCGAGTGCGCGGAGGACCGCCGCGTCGCGCTGATAGACATCGCTCCGAAAGTTGACGGTGCCGTCTTCCGCCGACCAGGCCGTCCAGTACAACAGCACGACCGGGATCCCACGGGGGAGGGGTATGGTCTGCTCGGCGCCGACGGCCACGAGGCTGTCGAGCGCCGCGGGCGTCCACGGCGACCCCTCGAGCAGGAGCTCCGCCAGCGCCATCGGGTGCTCGACTCGAATGCAGCCGGAACTGAAGGTGCGTTGCGGTTTGCGAAACAGCGCCCGGGCGGGCGTGTCGTGCAGGTAGACGGCGTACGGATTGGGAAACATGAACTTGATGCGGCCCAGCGGATTGCTGCCGCCCGGGGCCTGGACGATCCGGTAGGGGAACGTCCGCCCCCGATACCAGTGCCAGTCGATCGTCGCGGGGTCGATGGCCTTCCCTTGCCAGTCGAGGACCCGCATCGCGTGGGTGGCGAGGTAGGTCGAGTCGCGCCGGACGGCGGGAAAGACATCTTCGTCGAGGAGGAGTTGAGGGACCGTCCACGTCGGATTGACGACGAGATAAGTCATCGTGGCCCGAAATTCGGGCGTCTGTCGGAACGGCTGCCCCACGATGGACGGTGCTCGCCACACGAGTGTGTCGTTCCGCACGAAGTACGACTCGAAGCCGGCGATGTTCACCGCCACGAAGGTGCTCCCGAGCTCGCGCAGCACCCACCGGCCCCGTTCGAGGTTGATGCGCAGGGTCTCGATGCGCACGGACACGGGCACATTCAACTCTGCGATGGTGCGTGGGCCGAGGACACCATCGGGGTACAAGCCGTGACGGGACTGGAACTGCATCAGCGCGGCGGTGAGCGGCGGCATGAACGTCTTTCCGGAGTCGGCAGCAGCGGCAGAGTCGAGGTCGCCGGTTGCGGCGAGCCGGCGCCGGAGCGAGGGGATCCGTGCATCGAGGTCTCCCTCCTCGAGATTCGGCCCGCCGTCGACCGGCTCCCACCCGCCGACAAATTCAAGCGCCCGGTACCGGGCAAGGTCGTATCGAAGGCGGAGGTAGAGAGGGTGGCGGGGTGCGAGCGTCGCGATGGCCAGGGCCAGCGTGTCGGAGGTGGCCAGCGCCTCGATGGTGCCCGCGGCGTCGGGCGGCAGCGGTGGGGGCGGAATGTGCCAGGTGGTGTCGAGTGTGGCGGGGTCGACCTTGCCGATGGTGAGCGACGACCACAGGCGAATCAGCGCCTCCGTCGCCAGGAGGTCGAAATCCGCCCGGAGGGTGGGAGACGTCGTCGGCGCGAGCGCAAAGGGTGCCAGTCGCTCGAGGGGTTCGATCAGGTAGTCGCGCGGCTCGAGGCCGTCTTGGCGCGACGCGCGGATGGCCTGCAACAGGGCGCCGGCCTGGTTGGGGTCGGTCCAGGCCGGCTGGTAGTTGCGGCTAGCGTAGAACCGCGAGAGAATGCTGCCGGTCTGCAGCGGCACGGCGAGCACCGTGACGTCGCCGTCGTACAACCGGAGCGTGTTCACCCGCGCCCGGATGGATTCGCTGATCGCACCCGTCCCCTGCGCCGCCAGCGGCGCGGCCAGCAGGAGGCACGCGCCGACTATCGTTGGGTAGATGCCGCGGTTCACGGACTCCATCTGTTATTCGTGCGATCCACGTCAGGGAGCTTCTGCTCCGGGTCCACCTCGACGCCGACCACCGCCGCCCCCGGCACGGTGAAGGTGTAGGTGGCGTGGCCGTCGAGCCAGTACTTGACCGGGATCTTCTCCATCACCGTGGTGCTGTCGCTCCGGGTCACCTTCACTTCGCCCGGCATCGGCGCCAGCCCCTTGTCCACGATGACGATGGTCGATCCGTTTGGACCGGCGGTGACGCTCGCCACCGACTGGTCCACCGTCCACGTCTCCCAGAACCAGGTGCGCCAGAACCATCCCAGATCCTGTCCAGTCACGTCCTCGAAGCTGTAGAAGAGGTCCCAGGGCGTGGGGTGCTTGTACCGCCAGCGGAGTCCGTAGGTGCGGTAGGCCTTGAGGAAGAGCTCCGGCCCGAGCATGCCGCGCAGCGTCATCAGGATGTTGGCGGGCTTCATGTAGCTCGCGACCCCGTACCCGATCCCGGTGTCGTACCGGTCGCCGTGCCGCATCAGCGGCTCCTCGATCCCCATCCGCGCGACCTGGCCGTAGATGCCCTTGTCCTGCGCCTCGGCGTCACGGCCCGTGAAGAAGTCGGCCTCGCCCTGCACGCCGTTGAACTCCGTCAGGCCCTCATCCTGCCACGCGTGGCGCTTCTCGTCCGAGCCGACCTGCATCGGGAACCACATGTGCGCCAGCTCGTGGACGGTCACGCCATAGAGCGCGAAGGTGTCCGGCTGGAAGCCGCCGATGCAGGTGATCATGGGGTATTCCATGCCGCCGCAGGAATTGGGGCCCTGCATGGACGTCATGACCGGCCAGGGGTAGGGCCAGAGATAGCTGGAGAGGAACTCGATGGAATGCCGCGAGTAGCGGGCGTCCTCGGCCCACTTGGATGTGGCGTTGCCGGGGAGCCAGAAGGTGTGGATCAGGGCGTAGTCCGCCGCGCCGTCGCCGTCCCGGTCGCCGACCTTGGCGCGGGCGGCGTCCATCACGAACTTGTCGGAGACCCCCCACGCAAAGTCGCGCACCGTGTCGGCGTGAAACCGCCAGGTGAGCGACGGTCCGGCGAGTGTCGCCTTGCCCGCGCCGCGATCGGCCTCGGTGACGACGTGCACCACCGTGTCCGACGTGAGGGCCATCCCCACCCGCTGGATGATGGCGGGGGGGAGCACCTCCGCGTGGTTGACCAGGCTCCCGGTGGCGCCGATCAGGTAGCCGGCCGGCACGGTGAGGGCCACGTCGTAGCTGCCGTAGCCCATGTAGAACTCGGCGTTCCCCATGTACGGGTCGTTTTGCCAGCCGACCACGTCGTCGTACACGGCCATCTGGGGATACCAGTAACTGATGAAGGCGAGGTCATCGGTGCGGCCGCCGCGCGGCGCGCCGTCGGGCGGCACCGTCAGGCTCCAGGCGAACTCGAGGTCCACACTGTCACCCGGGGCGAGGGCAGGCCCCACCGGAATCGACATGACCGTACTGTTGATCTTGTAGCCCCGGGTCTTGTCCCCGGCCTCGGGGACGTCCGTTCCGCGCACGGCCACGCGACTCAGCGTGACGCCTCCGGTGATGGGCACGGTTTCGTTCCGTACCGCACTGTCACTGAACAGGTTGTCGTGCAGATGGACGTAGACGGTGGTGAGCTGGCGGGGAGACCGGTTGTAGTACCAGATGGTGCCTGTGCCGGTGAGCCGACCAGTAGCGGGGTCGTAGTTCGCGGCCAGGTCATACTTCGCCCACTGTTGCCAGTACTTGGGTCCGGGCACCCCGGTCCGGGTGCGGGTGTCGCTCTTGACCGCTCGCTGGAACCAGAGCGATTCCTCCATCGGATACGGCACCGGCCGCTCCTGCGCGACGGCGGCCGGTGCGGCCACCGGCGCGGGAGCGGCGGGCGGCGTGCTCGAGGCGCAGCCGGCCAGGAACAAGGCACCGGCGAACAGCGGGGTCAGCGGCAGGCGGTGAATCACGAATGCCATGATCGGGTCTCCGTAATGAGGAACTCGGTTGGAACCTAGCCAGCCCCTCCTACGGTGTCATCCTCGGTATAGATTCCAGTATGCCAATTCAAGCCGAGCGACTCGCGCTGGCGATCTCAGTCCTGGTGTTGCCCGGGATCGGGGGGTGCGGCGGCGACAGTTTTGAAGCCCCGCCACCCGCAATGGTGACGGGCGTGGTCCAGGAGTCGCTCCCGCCGGTGCCGCCGTCACGACTCGAGATCCCGGTTCACTACGACCTGAAGCCAGGGCTCGAGTGGCTCGAGTCCGAAGTGCCCGGCACCATCGGCAACATCGACGAGAAGCTCGCGGTCAAGGGCAATGACAGGATGCACGTCGCGTATCAGATCATGCGGGAGCCGTTCCGCATTGACATTGAAGGCCGGACCGCCACCGTCTCGTCAGTTCTGCACTATCAGGGCCGCGGATGGTACAACGCGCCCATCCTCCCGGAGGTCAGCGCCTCGTGTGGTACCGGCGAGGACGAAGAGCAGCCGCGCGCCCGGGTGACGCTGCGTGTGACGGCGCGCATCGACAGCACCTGGAAGTTCCGCACCACGTCTGTCGTCAAGGCGGTGCCGCTCACCGACACCGAGCGGGATCAATGCGAGGTGACCGCCGCGCACATCAACGTGACGGAGAAGGTGCTGTCCGCGGCGGAGGGAGCGCTCCAGGGTGAACTGAAGAAGGTGGACCAGAAGATCGCCGCCTTCCCGCTCCGCGCCACCGTCGAGGATGTCTGGGGTACGATGCAGAAGCCGCTCCGGCTGACCGACAGCCTCTGGCTGCTCATCAACCCCGTCGTCCTGCGGTTCCTTCCGCCGACGACGGCGGGTGACACGCTGCTCTTCCAGGTGGGGCTGGAGGCGAACCCCCGGATCGTCGGCGGCGCGCGTCCCGATTCCTCGACCAATCCCCTCCTGCCGCCTGATCGGAGCGAGGCACCACCCGCGCAGCTTCTCATCCTGAGCGAGGGGCGACTGCCGTACGATGTGGCGGAGGACATTCTGTCGAAGGCCCTCGCAAAAACGAAGATCAAGGTGGGCAAGCGCACGATGTCCATCCGCCACCTCAAGCCGACCCCCCTCGGCGACGGTCGAGTGGTGGTGGCGCTGACCGTCTCGGGCGCGGCGAACGGCACCCTCTACGCCGTCGGTCGCCCGCAGATCGACTCGGCGGGGGTGCTCACCATGCCCGACCTCGTCATCGATGCCGGCACCACCGACGCCCTGACCGGGGCGCTGGCCTGGCTCGCGTCCACGGACGCGGTCACCGAGAAGCTCCGGGAGGCGATCCGGGTGAATCTGGCGCCCACGATCGAGAAGGCGCGGGTGCTGGCCGAGGAGAACATGAATCGGGAGCTGGCCCCGGGGCTCTTCCTCCGAACCACGCTCACGAGCGCGACGCCCGCCGGAGTGTGGGCGGCTCCCGATGCGCTCGTGGCCCAGATCATCGTGAAGGGCCAGGGCGCCATCGACCTCCTGCTCTACCCGCCCGACCCCCCCACTCCCTAGCTGTTCTTTGCGCCTTGGCGGTTCCCTTTGCGTCTTTGCGCTAAAGGCTTTTCAACGCAAAGGCGCAAAGAGACGCCAAGGGTTCCGCGAACGAAAACGGGTCCGCGCGATTGGCGCGGACCCGTCTTGTTTGGTGGTCGGTGGTGCTTGCGGCGGCGCTACTTCTTCGCGGGCGGCGGGCCGGCGGACGGCATCCCGGCCATGAGCTTCGCGGTCGCCTGATCGACTTTCTGCTGGGTCGGGGCCTTGTTGCTGAGGTCGCCCGTCATGGTGCCGCGCCACACCATGGTGTTGGTGCCCATCTCGACCAGGTCGATGATCGCATTGCCCTGGGTGGTCTCCACCGGTTGCGTGGTGGTCATCCCCATCCCGCCGTACCCCCAGCCGTAGCCCCAGCCCGGGCCGTAGCCGACGCCGGTGGTGGTGGTCACGTAGCTGGTCTGGGTCTGGGTGCCGAAGTAATAGCGCACGTAGAACTTCGCGTCGGCGTTGTCGGCCACCAGCTTGTAGCCCTTGGCGGCCATCTGGCTCTGGATGGACTGCTTGATCATCGAGTGGACGATCTCGTTCGAGACGATCGGGTCGCCACCGTTGACGTTGTCGGTCCCGACCCAGGCGTAGCTGGCGCCCACCGGGACGGTGACGTTCGGATTGACTTGCGTGGTCACCGACGGGCCGCAGGAAATCAGCAGCGCGGCGCCGGCGAGGGAGAGAAGACGGTATGACATGACTGCTCCAGAAAGTGGGGGTGACGAAATCTACTTCCCGACGGCCGGCAATTTGGCAAAGAGCTTGTCCACCGCCTCCTGCACCGCCTCCTGCGACGGCACCTTGCCGGTGGATTCCTTCGCGTAGATGCCGCGCCAGGCCAGGGTGCCGGTCTTCAGGTCCACCAGGTCCACCACGACGCCGGACTTCCGGGTCGAGACGTCGGTGGTCTGGGTGCCGTACCAGCCGTAGTCCCAGCCGCTCCAGCAGGACGCCCCGCCGCACGCATTCGTGCTGACCACGCCGGCGCCGGTGGATGCGTTGTTGGTCACCTGGGTCTGCTCGAACTTCGAACCGACCGCATAGCGGACCATGAACGCCGCCTGCGCCGAATCCGTCAGGCGATAGCCCTTGTTCTTGAGCTCGTTGTCGATGGCGGTCTTGATCCGCTGGCGGATGACCGGGCTCTGCTCCACGATGCCCTGCTCATTGGGGACGTTCTGCGGCGGCGGACCCCACACGTAGGTGGCGGCGCCGGGCATCGGGATGGCCGGGTCCTGCGTGACGGTGATCGACGGGCCGCAGGCGAAGAGCACAATGGCGGCGAGTGGCATCAGAGAGCGGTGCATGGGTCCCCAGGGGTGAGTGGATCGTCCCTCGAATAATAGGCGGGGGTTCGGTGGTCCGTAACCCGGCCACCGATGGCTCGGGCTTCGGCCAGGCAGGCCTGCCCATTGATAGGCTGGACCTCCGCCGAACCCGCTCTCCGGACCACGGGTTGCGGTGCGGCCCCCTGAGGGGGAGATTGGGTACCAGTGACTGACGAACAGACCCGCCTCGACGCCGCCCTCGGCGACCAGTACTCTATTGTCCGCGAAGTCGGCGCCGGCGGCATGGCGACCGTCTTCCTGGCCCGCGACGTCAAGCACGACCGCCAGGTGGCGCTCAAGGTCCTCAAGCCGGAGCTCGCCGCCGCCCTCGGCTCCGAGCGCTTCCCGCGCGAGATCCGGATCGTCGCCCAGTTCAACCACCCCCATATCCTCTCGCTCTACGACTCCGGCGAAACGGCCGGCTTCCTCTACTATGTCATGCCGTTCGTGGACGGCGAGTCCCTGGCCGAGCGGCTGCACCGCGAGAAGCAGCTGCCGGTGCCCGACGCGGTGCGCATCCTCCGCGAGGTGGCCGACGCCCTGGCCTACTCGCACTCCCGCGGGGTGGTGCACCGCGACATCAAGCCCGGCAACGTGCTGCTGTCGGGCCGCCACGCCGTGGTCACCGACTTCGGCGTGGCCAAGGCGGTCTCCGCCGCCGGCGGCGACAAGCTGACCACCGTCGGCATCGCCGTCGGGACGCCGTCGTACATGGCGCCCGAGCAGGCGATGGGCGAGACCGACATCGACGCCCGGGCCGACATCTACGCCCTCGGCATCCTCGGCTACGAGATGCTGGCCGGCCGGCTCCCCTTCGAGGCGAAGACGGCGCAGGGGATCCTCGCGGCGCATGTCATGGAGGTGCCGAAGGACATCCGCGAGGTGCGGCCCGGCATGCCCGACCCGCTGGCCGACGCGCTGATGCGCTGCCTGGCCAAGAACCCCGCCGACCGCTGGCAGACCGCCGACGAGCTGGTGAGCCACCTCGAGATGATCGGCTCCACGCCGAGCGGCGGGCATCACGCCGACGCACACGCGGCCGGTGCCGAAGGTCACGTTGCCGCGGACGAAGTCCCCGCGGTCGTGGATCATGGGCGTGGTGGCCGCGGTGGTGCTCATCGGCGGGGCCATCGGTGCCTGGGCCATGACGCGGGGCGGTGGGGGAAGCGGCAAGATCGAGCGGGTCGGCGTGCTGGCCATCAACGACATCTCGGGGCAGGACTCGCTCTTCGTGCGCGCCATGCAGGACGCCCTCACTACCGCCATCGCACAGACCGGCACGGTCGGCGTGGCGCCGGTCTCCAACATGATGCGCTACGCCGACGGGGCCACCCCCGACCGGGAGGTGGCCACCAAGCTGAATCTCGACGCGCTGGTGGTGACGTCGGTCTTCCGGGCCGGCAACGTCATGCGCATCACGGTGCAGTTCAGCGATCCGGTCACCACCCGCAGTCTCTGGTCCGACACCTACGAACGCGACGTGAGCGACGTGCTCGCGGCGCAGAGCGATATCGTCAACCGCATTGCCAGCGGCGTCCGCGGGGCGCTCGACCCCCAAGCCCTGGCCTCCACCGATGGAGCGAGTCCATGAAGCGAGTCCTCTTCCTCGGCGCCCTGCTGGCGCTGGGTGCCTGCGGCGATCAGTCCGGCCTTCCCGTCGCGACGGCGCTTTCGCCAGCCGGGCGCCGACGACATCGGGGCGGGGTATTCCCCCGATGGCTCCCGGATCTACTGGTGGTCGCGCGCGGGCGAGAAGTGGCAGCTGTGGGAATCGCCGGCCGACATGAGCGCACCGAAGAAGGTGCCGATCCTCGCGAGCCAGGCGAACCCGCTGGTCTGGTCGCCGGACGGTTCCCGGTTCGCGATCGGCGCCGACATCGGGACAACGCTCCCCCGGGTCTGGGTGGTGGACACGGCCGGTGAGCCCGCCGCGGCGGCTCAACGCGCCCGAGGCTTTCCAGCAGCCCATCGGCTGGAACCCGGATGGACGGCGGCTCTCCTACGTCACCCTGGCCGGTACCACGATCGTCGCCATGGCGGTCGATGTCGATTCCGGCACCCCGGTGCGCCTGGTGCCGGGAGAGTCGCGGACCCACTCTGCCTTCTGGTCCCCGGACGGCTCGAAGCTGGCGGTGCAGGTCCAAGACGGCGGTCAGACTTTCATCGAGCTGGCCGACAGCGTGGGTGGCAATCTCCAGCCGCTCACGACCGATGGATTCGAGAGTCTCAGCGGTGCGATAACCCCCTGGTCTCCCGACGGGACCCGCCTGCTCTACACCTCCACCCGGACGGGCGCGGCCGATGTCTGGGTGCTGCCGGTGGATGGTGGCAAGCCTCAGCAGCTCACCAACGACGTACGGGACGACAACTCGCCCATCTGGTCGCCGGATGGAGAGTGGATCGCCTTCCGCTCCGAACGCGGTCTCCAGACCGACCTCTGGGTCATGCCGGCCGCCGGCGGGCCGGCCGGAACGGATCACCGACGACGTGGCACGCGAGCAGCTCATCGACTGGCGGCCGGGGACGCAGGAGCTGGCCTACACCACGGGGAAGACCAGCCAGACGATATGGGCCCACGCCCTCTCCGACGGCGCCGAGCGGCAGCTCACCCCCGACTCCCTCGAGGCCTCCTGGTTCAATGTCTCGAGCCAGGGGGAGGTCGAGGTCAGCATCAACCGCGGCGGCGGGGTGTTCGACCTCACCAGTGTGCCGCTTGCCGGGGGCGCGAGCCGGACGATCCTCCCGAACGCGGGGACGGTCAGCCAGACGTACTGGTCCCCCGACGGTTCGAAGCTCGCCTTCGTGTCCGACCGGGGCGGCTCGCTGGACATCTGGGTGGTGGATGCCACCGGCGGCGCGCCGCGCCAGCTCACCACCTGGCCGGTGCGGGAACAGAATCCTGTCTGGAGCGCAGACGGCAAGGAGCTGTACTTCTGTGCCGAACCAGGACGCGACGTGGGGAAACGTCTGGCGCGTGGCGGTCTCGGGCGGTGCGCCGGTGCAGGTCACCACCACCGGAGGGATCCTTGGACTGTGTACGCAGACCCATCCTTCACTGCCGCTCCTGGCTGCGGTGCTCGGCCAGGGCCCCGGCGCCATCGCGCTGGTGCGCATCGGGGCGGACGGCTCGCTGCACACGGTCTGGGACAAGTCCACCCCTGGCGTGCGGGGAACGCTCTCCAGCAACGGATTCCGTGATGGTGAACGTCGGGGGTTCGGAGGGTGAGCGGGTGGCGATGCTGCTCCCGATCAACGGCGGCGACTGGGCGCCAACTCCTGCCCGTCGGCGCAGCTGGCAGCGCGATGGTCCCCGGACGGAACCCAGCTGTTCTACCGGTTCCGGGACGGCAATGCCAGGCGACTACGGCATCCTGACGCTGGCCGACAGCTCCACGCGGCGGATCACGACGACCCCGGAGAGTGAGGGCGGCGCGGAGTGGTCGGCCGATGGCTCGCACGCTGGTCTTCCGCCGTTCGGTGCCCATCAACCGAATCACGACGGCCAACCTGACGAAGCTGCTGGCCGCGACGCATTAGCGGAGACCTGTTCTGTCATTGCGAGGCCACGCAGTGGCCGAAGCAATCTCGGACTCGGGATCGACATCGAGATTGCCACGTCGGCCCCTTCGGGGCCTCCTCGCAATGACAGAAGAAGGGGCGCCCAACTGGCGCCCTTTCTTGCAGTCCCACTGCGTGACGCCTAGTACCGGTAGTGATCCGGCTTGTACGGTCCCTCGGGCTTGACGCCGAGGTAGCTGGCCTGCTCCGGGCTGAGCTGGGTCAGCTTGACGCCGAGCTTGCCGAGGTGGAGCCGCGCCACCTTCTCGTCGAGATGCTTCGGCAGGGTGTAGACCTTCTTCTCGTACTTGTCGGCGCTGGTGTGGAGCTCGATCTGCGCCATCACCTGGTTGGTGAAGCTGGCCGACATCACGAAGCTCGGGTGGCCCGTGGCGCAGCCGAGGTTGAGGAGCCGCCCCTCGGCCAGGATCAGCACGCTGTGCCCGTCGGGGAAGACGTACTCGTCGAACTGCGGCTTGATGTTGACCCGCTTCACGCCGGGGAGCTTCTTGAGCCCCGCCATGTCGATCTCGTTGTCGAAGTGGCCGATGTTGCCGACGATCGCCTTGTCCTTCATCCGCGCCATCTGCTGCGCGCTGATGACCTGCTTGTTGCCGGTGGCGGTGATGAAGATGTCGGCGGTGCCGATCACGTCCTCGAGCGTGGTGACCTGGTAGCCCTCCATCGCCGCCTGCAGCGCGCAGATCGGGTCGATCTCGGTGACGATGACCCGGGCGCCCTGGCCCTTCAGCGCCTGCGCGCATCCCTTGCCCACATCGCCGTAGCCGCAGATGACCGCCACCTTGCCGGCCAGCATCACGTCGCTGGCGCGCAGGATGCCGTCGGTCAGCGAGTGCCGGCAGCCGTAGAGGTTGTCGAACTTCGACTTGGTCACGGCGTCGTTGACGTTGATGGCCGGGAAGCGCAGCGTGCCGGCCTGCATCATCTCGTAGAGCCGGTGCACGCCGGTGGTGGTCTCCTCGGAGACGCCGCGGATGTCGGCGGCAATCTTGGTCCACTTGCCGGGGCTGGTCTTGAGGTTCCGCTTCAGCACCTCGAGGATGACGCCCCACTCCTCGGAGTCGTTCGCCTCGTCGAACTTCGGCACCGCGCCCGCCGCCTCGTACTCGGCGCCGCGGTGCACCAGCAGCGTGGCGTCGCCGCCGTCGTCGAGCAGCAGGGTCGGGCCGGAGCCGTCGGGCCACTCGAGCGCCTGCTCGGTGCACCACCAGTATTCCTCCAGCGTCTCACCCTTCCAGGCGTAGACCGGCACGCCGCGCGGTTCGGCCACGGTGCCGTTCGGCCCCACCACCACGGCCGCGGCCGCGTGGTCCTGGGTCGAGAAGATGTTGCAGCTGACCCAGCGCACGTCGGCGCCGAGCTCGGCGAGGGTCTCGATCAGCACGGCGGTCTGCACCGTCATGTGGAGCGAGCCCATGATCTTGGCGCCCTTCAGGGGCTGCTTGCCCTTGTACTCGGTGCGGAGCGCCATCAGGCCGGGCATCTCGAACTCGGCGAGGCGGATCTCGTTGCGGCCCCACTCGGCGAGCGAGATGTCGGCCACCTTGTAGGGCTCGCGGCCCTTCGACATGGAGGTGAAGGGGTGCTTGCTGGGAGCGACGGCAGTCATGACAATCCTCGGGTCAACGGGTCAGAGTAGTACCCCTCGTCCCGCGTCACGACAAAAGGTTCCTTGCCTGCCAGCTTGCCGGCCGCGTTCGCCCCGGCGATCAACCCCTGGGCGCCGGCTTCCTCATAGCCGGTGGTGCCGTTGATCTGCCCCGCGAAGTAGAGACCCTCGACCGACTTCGTTTCC
>CAVOVI010000001.1:447500-604265 GCA_963699825.1 uncultured Gemmatimonadales bacterium | reverse complement strand
GCGCTGGAGCTCCGTCACCAGCGCTTCATGCACCCCGTCGACGAAAAAGTCCTGCTCCGGGTCCCGGGTCATGTTGGAGGCGGGCAGGACCGCCAGAAGCTCGATCGGTCGGGCGGTCGATCTGTCCCCGAAGCCACCAGCCGCCCAGCGACAGCGCGGCGATCAGGAGGACGGCGATGGCTCCTCTGGCCCAGCGCCGGCGGCGCTTCCGACTCACTTCCTCCGCCCTCGCCTCCTCGGTAATGGCGCCGGCGAGGGCCTGGGCAAGTCCACTCGCGGTCTGAAACCGGTCGTCCGGCTCCTTGGCCAGCGCCCGCAGACGACCCGTTCCACGGAGGTCGCGAGCCCTGCATCGCTCAACTGTAGGCTTGGGACGGCGTTGACGGCGTGCTGGGCCAGCACCGCCTGGGGCGTGGACCCTTTGAACGGGGGGTTGCCCGCCAGCATTTCGTACACGACGCAGCCCAGAGCGTACACATCGGTCGTGGTGTCGATGCGAGGCCGAGCCGAAGGCCTGCTCGGGGCTCATGTAGGCCGGCGTGCCGAGCGCCATTCCGGTGCCTGTCAGCGACGGGCCGCCCGCCGCCGCCAGGGCGCGGGCGATGCCGAAGTCGGCGACAATCGCCTGGTCGCCACTGAGAGGATGTTCCCCGGCTTGATGTCGCGGTGGATGACCCCCTGCTCGTGGGCGTAACTCAGGGCCGACGCCACCTGTTCGTCAGGCGCACCACTTCGGCCAGGGGCAGGGGACCAGTCCGCTGCAACCGGTCGTGCAGCGATTCCCCGTCGACATAGGGCATGACATAATAGAGGAAGCCGTCGGCCTCACCCGAGTCGAACAGGGGCAGGATGTGTGGGTGGGCAAGCCGGGCCGCGATCTCGATCTCGCGCACGAATCGCTCGGCGCCGATGAACGCGGCGAGATCCGGGTGGAGCACCTTGATGGCGACCTGCCGCGCGTGTTTCACGTCGCGAGCGAGGTAGACCGTGGCCATTCCGCCACGTCCAAGTTCCCGCTCGATCGGGTAGCGGTCCGAGAGGGCGGCCTTGAGGCGGTTCAAGTCCAGGGACATGATCTCTCGACGCAGGAGGTCCTAGGCCAAGATGGGGTACGGAGCGCGTTCACGCCACCCGGGCTCGTGCCGCCGGAACCAGCGGCCTGCGGACCCCGTAGGGATGGAATCACCAAGGAGACCCTCGATGCCCCTGTGGACCCGGAACGCCGTATCCTTCGCCCTCTGCCTTGTCGCCACCGTGCCTCTCTCTGCCCAGCAGACCATCCCGCCCGATACGCTCTTCACCGTCTTCGACGGCGACACCATTCCCGGGATGGGCGCAGTCGGGGGCGTCGCGGTGGACAAGCTGGGCTACGTCTACGTCGCCGATTTCCGCAACCGGCTCTGGCGGTACACGCCTGGCAGTTCGGTCGAGGTCTATGCCAACGGCTTCTACGGCTCGTCCGGCAACGCCGTCGGCCCACAAGGGGAGGTATACCAATCCAGTTTCCACGGTGATTACATCACCCGTGTCGATCGCGATGGGACGACCAGCATGTGGGCGGAGCGCGGGCTCGCTGGTCCTGTCGGGATCGCCGCGGGGGACAGCGGGCGGCTGTACGTGGTGAATTGTCGCGGCGGATACGTCACTGTCGTCCGGCCCGACCATCAGGTCACGAGACTCGTTGAGGGGCCGCTCTTTGCCTGTCCCAACGGAATCACCAGGGATGATCGCGGCGATTTCTATGTCGTCAACTTCGGCAACACCAAAGTGGTGCGGGTGACGCCCGATGGTGTCGCGACGGAGTTCGCGGATGTGCCGGGTGCCGGTGGCAACGGCCATATCGCTGTATGCACGTGGCGGCTTCTACGTAACCAAGTTTCGCGGTCACCAGGTCTTTCGGGTGGAGCGTGACGGCACCGTGTCCGTTGTCGCGGGCACTGGGCTGCAGGGACAGAGCGATGGCCCCGCCACTGGCGCCCTGATGAGTCAGCCGAACGGGATCGCCGTCTCGCCCTCCGGTCAGGACCTCTGGATCAACGAGCTCATTTCAGGGAATGGCGTCAACGGTGGCGCCGCCCGCTCGGTGCTGCGCCGAATCCGCCTGGTTTCGCTCACCGACGTGCTGACTGAAACGACGGCGGGGGATGGTTCGGTGGCCGCCGCCTACAAGGCCTATCGTGCCGCCCGCCCGAAGGAAGCGACGTCGGCAAGTGCCATCACGGTAGGGTATCAGTTCCTGCAGACGGGGCGGATCCAGGATGCGCTCGCGGTGTTCCAGCTCAATGCCGCCGACTTCCCGGACGATCCGACGAGCCAGTACCAGCTCGGCGAGGCATACCGCTTCACCGGCCAGCCGAAGGAAGCAGCCGTGCAGTACCGAAAGACACTGGAGCTCGATCCGGAGTACCCCCAGGCCGCCGCCCGGCTCAAGGCCGTCGAATGATGGTCCGTCTCGACTATCGGTGCTGAATTCCTTCCCAGACCCGTCCCTGATGTTCCAATTCACTGAGGCGGAGCGTTGGGCGCACGAGTGCGGGGCGCTGCCCGTGGCTGGTGTCGCCGTCACCCAACCGGAAGTGAGGCTCGGTCTCATGGTTGCCGCTACCTCGATTCCCCCGATCATCCAGGGTGGGATGGGCGTCGGCATTTCCGACTGGCGGCTCGCGCGGGCGGTATCGCAGCGCGGGCAGCTGGGCGTGGTGTCCGGCACCGCCATCGACACCGTGCTCGTGCGCCGGCTCCAGGACGGCGATCCCGGCGGCCATATGCGGCGTGCCATGGCCGCGTTCCCGATTCCCGGCGTCGCCGACGACGTGGAACGGCTGTACTTCCTCCCGAGGGCCGCCAGCCCGGCACGCCCTACAAGCTCCTCCCCATGGACAAGCAGGTGGCCAGCACGGCACGGCAGCTGGTCATCGTGCTGGCCGCGTTCGTCGAGGTGTACCTGGCGAAGGAGGGCCACGACGGCATGGTGGGGATGAATCTCCTCACCAAGATCCAGAGTCCGACCCTGGCCGCGCTCTACGGCGCCATGCTGGCCGGGGTCGATGTCGATCCTGATGGGTGCCGGCATTCCCCGCGAAATTCCTGGCGCACTGGACCGCCTCTCCGAGCACCAGGCCGCGAAGCTGCGCTTCGAAGTGGAGGGCCTTCCGTCCGGTCAGGAGGAATACCTCACCCTGGACCCCGCCGCATTCTGGTCCACGACCCCTCCGGTCCTTCAGCGCCCCCAGTTCCTGGCCATCATCGCCAGCAATTCGCTGGCGACGGTGCTGGCCCGCAAGGCGAGCGGCAAGGTGAACGGATTCGTCATCGAGGGGCCGACCGCCGGTGGCCACAACGCCCCGCCGCGTGGCGCGCCCACGTTCAACGAACGCGGCGAGCCGCTCTACGGCGAGCGGGACGAGGTGGATCTCGCGAAGGTGGCCGAGCTCGGCCTGCCCTTCTGGCTGGCAGGGGGCACCGGCCGGCGGGGGAGCCTGCAGGAGGCGCTCGAGGCCGGGGCCAACGGCATCCAGGTCGGGACCCTCTTCGCCTACTGCGACGAGTCGGGGCTCGCCGACGAACTGAAGTACGGGGTGCTGGCCCACGTCGAGCCGGGTCGACGTGACGGTCACGACCGACCCGCGGGCGTCGCCCACCGGATTTCCCTTCAAGGTGGTGACCTGGCCCGGTGCGCCGGGCAGCGACGTGGAGCGGGAGCGGCTTTGCGATCTCGGCGCGCTCCGGATTCCGTACTACACACCCGAGGGGAAGATCCGCTATCGATGCGCCGCCGAGCCGGTCGATACCTACGTGAAGAAGGGCGGCAAGGCGGAGGACACGGAGGGGCGCCGATGCCTCTGCAATGGACTGATGGCCGACATCGGCCTGGGGCAGACCCGCGCGGACGACACCGTCGAACCCCCGCTCGTGACCAGCGGCGACGACCTGCAGCACCATCGGAGCGTTCCTGGCGGGCCGGACCCGCTACAGCGCGGGGGACGTGCTCGACTACCTGACCTCCTGAGCCAGGGCGCGCCCCACCTAACCCTGCCGGTTAGCGGCTGCCACGCCGCGGCCGGCGGGTCTTCTTCCGGCGTGCGACCGCCAGCGCCGCCTCCACCCAATCCAGCAGCACCTCGGAGTCCTCCAGCACAGCCTCGGGCACCGCGTAGTACTGCATGCTCCCGCCGTCGGGCCCGTAGGGCTTGAAGGGGCCCATCCCCTCCGCCTCGAACATCGCCCTGTTGCTGTCGTCCACCTTGAAATAGACGGTGTCCTCGTCGATCAGCGCGAAGAAGAACTCCCCGCTGTAGATCCCGACCCCGCCAAACATCGACTCGGTCGCGGATGTCCGGCGCGGCGCGCGCCAGCTGCTCAAGCACGAATGTCCGGAAGGAGGGACTGACGCTCATCGGGCCGTCGTTCCCTCGGGGCCTGGGGACGGGTGTCTCGCCGAGCACGCGGTCGAGGGTCGCGAGCAGGTGATCGATGTCGTCCGCATCCACCGTGAGCGGTGGCCGGATCTTCAGCACATTGTCGGCCGGCCCCTCGGTCCCGATGAGAATGCGCTCCTGGCGCAGACGATTCTTCACGTATTGCGCCGCACGCGTGGCCGGGGCGCGCGTCGCGCCATCCGCGACGAGGTCCACGCCCACGAAGAGCCCGCTGCCCCGCACGTCGCCGATGATGTCGTGGCGTTTCTGCAGGGCGCCCAGTCCGGCGAGCAGGTGGGCACCGGTGACCGCGGCCTTGGCCTGCAGCTGCTCGTCGTCGACGATGCGCAGCACTTCCATTCCGACCCGGCACGAGAGCGTGCTGCCGCCGAAGGTCGAGAAGAACTCGATCCCATTGTCGAATGAGCGGGCGATGTCCGCTGTCGTGACGACCGCTCCGATCGGGTGGCCGTTGCCCAGCGGCTTCCCGAGCACGACGATGTCGGGGTCGGCCTGCTGCTGCTCGAAGCCCCAGTAAATTGGCCCCGAGTCGGCCCAGGCCGGTCTGGACTTCATCCGCTATGCAAACCCCTCCCGCCGCGCGAATGCGCGCGTACACCGCGGGCAGATACCCCATTGGCGGGATGATCTGCCCCGCAACACTTGGAAAGGTCTCCGCGATGAACCCCGCGAGCCGGCCGCCGCGGGCCTCAATGCGCGCGAGCGCATCATCGACGGCGTCCGCATACCGATCCGCCGCATCGGGCCCGCGGTGTTCGCCGCGGTAGGTGTCCGGGACCGGAACGAGATGGACCCAGTCCGGCGGGCCTCCGCCTCCCGGCTTGTTGAACTTGTACGCCGAGAGGTCGATGGCGCCGGTCGTGTTGCCGTGGTAGCCGTGGTCCACGACGACCATGTCCTTGCCACCGGCGTGCGCACGCGCCAGACGAAGCGCCAGTTCGTTGGCCTCGCTGCCCGAATTGACCAGGAAGACGTGCGAGAAGCGCGACGGCAGCTTCGCGAGGAGTGCCTCCGCGAATTCCACCTGCGCAGGGTGAAGGTATCGCGTGTTTGTGTTGAGGCGCGCGAGCTGATCGCACGCCACGGCCGTGAGTCGCGGATGCGCGTGTCCCACATGCGGCACGTTGTTGTACGCGTCGAGGTGCGGTCGCCCCCACTGGTCGTAGAGATGGGTCCGCCACCCGCGCACGAAGAGACAAGGGTCGGAGTAGCTCAGCCGGAGGTTGGTCGCGAAGTGGGCGTGCCGCTGCTCCTCGATGGTCGTGGGATCAAGGGGACGGTACGCCACGCGATCGTCGCCCAGGTTCAGGAGGGCGGCCGGATTCGGGCAGAGCGCCTGCCACAGGTCGAGGTCGTCGGGGTCGGCGACGCCGGGCCAGTTGGCAGGCATCGCGTCGGGAGCTACGGCGAGCTGGAAATGCAGGTGTGGCTGCCATCCGCCGTTCTCCTCGGGCGCCCCGAGGGATGCGAAGGGGGATCCCTTCACCACGCGCTGGCCCCGTGCGAGATGGCGAATCGAGGCCGGGGAGAGGTGGCCGTAGAGCGTCACGAACTCGTCCCCGTCCGGGGTCGTGTGTCGCAGGACGACCATGCCGCCGTAATCGAGATGCCCAGCTACGGTACTCGACGGCCTCCACCACGGCATCCATCGGCGCGTGTACCGGAGTCCCCGCCGTCATGAAGATGTCCACGCCGAGATGCACCGTGCGTCGCGCGGAGCCGCGGTAGGCATCCGCCCGAAACGCGGCATCGGTATACACGCCGCGCGGCTCGCCGTAGCGACCGATCCAGGCGTCGTTGCCTTCGACATCAGGGCCGAGTGCCAGCGCTTCCGCATCGCTCATCCGCGTGAGGTCCTGCGGTACCGCCGTCTCGGCGATGGCCAGCGAGCAGACCGGGGCCGCGGTGAGATCGGCGAAGACCACCGGCGCAAACGACCCTCGTGCGGAGTCGAGCCACTTCGGCACGCGGCCGGCGCTGTCGGTGGCGGGGAGTCCACAGGCGGCGCGGAACTGGGCGGTCATGCGAGGCTCGGGAAGGCCAGCTGACCGCTCGAGATACCGCCACGCCGGTGCCTCGGAGATGACGACATAGGGATCGTCCGGTCGCTCCTTCTGCGTGAGGGCCGCGATGACGACACTCAGCGCGAGCCGGGTCCGGAGCAGGGGCCAGATCATGTCGATCTGGTCGCCGGAAAGCGGTGTGACCGCGTGGTAGCCGGCGACCAGCGCCGCGATGGCGCGTTCCGGATACGGATGATCGAGTGCGACGTACGCCGCGGCGATGGCAACCTCCGCGACGACGGGACCCGAGACGAGATCGCCGAGGTCGAGCAGCCCGCTGATTCGTGGCGAGCCATCCGTCCCGGTCGCAACCAGGATGTTGTAGTCGTTGACGTCGTTGTGAATGGGAGTTCGCGGTTGTCCCAGCAGCGCCGGCAGCAGCTGTGCGTGCCGGGCCAACACCTCGTTCAGCAGCGCGCGGCGGGCCGGGTCAGCGATGGCGTCGAGGTGGTCGGAAACCCACCCGGCATGGCGCAGGTCCCACTTCAGTTCCCGTTCGAGGGCCGGATGGGCGAAGTCGGCCAGCGCACGGTCCATTCGGGCCACGCAGCCACCGAGGTCGCGACTCAGGATGAGCGGGTGGGGGCGGCAGGTGGCATACACCTGACCGTCCAGCATGGAGAGCAGCCAGAGGATGCGGGCGTCGCCGGCCGGATCGGGCCGTGAGCACAGCGGAGCGCTCCGGCGGGGAGGGGGACCACTTCCGGGTACCGGTACCGAGCCGTCGCGCGAACGGATGTGGAGGTGCGCGGCGCAGAGCATGTCCACGAAGGCCTCGTCGGCCGAGGTCCGCATGACCTTGAGGACGAACTGCCGGCCGTCGCGGGCGACGACCCGGAAGTTCAGGTCGAGCTCGCCCGACAAGGGATGCAGCTCGCCCTCGATGCCCCAGGCCTCGCGCAGTTGCTCGGCCCAGTAGGCGCCTGCTGTCGGCCAATGCGGTTCCAGTTGAATCCATGGCCGCAAAGTTAATCGGGGACGGCTACTGGCCGGAGTGTGCGCTCTGGTGCTGAAGCTCAGCGATCGCCGCCTCAAGCGCGGCGTCCCGGTTGGCGAGAAAGTCCTGCACCGTGCGTGGCACCAGGAGCTGAGGTTGCACGCCACGGCCCACCAGGTCGGTGCCGACGGTTGCCGAGGTGGAGACCCGCCCAAATCCGCCGCCGGGCAGCGCGATGCCCACCGGGTCACCCGTGGTGCCGCCGGTCGGTTCGCCGATGATCATTCCTCGTTCCATGGCCCGGAAAGTCTCGGCGAACACGTCCGTCGCCGAAATCGACCGGGGGCCGGTCAGGAGCACCACCGGCTTCCCGTAGTAGGCACTGGGCTGGCCCGGCGCGGTCTGCTTGTCGGCCGTGTACCACGCCCCGGCCGTGCCCCAGGCGCGCAGGGTCGGCACATACTGGCGCGACTTCCACTGCGGCAGGGGAATCGCGACCGGGGAGAGATAGCCGAGGATCGCGTACGCGATAAGCCCGCTCCCGCCGTCGTTTTGCCGCACATCGATGATCAAACCATCACTGGCCAGAATGGCGGGCCACGCGGCGAGCAACGGCTCCTCGATGGCCGGGTCCCCGAAGGAATTGATGGCCAGGTAGGCCAGGTTGCCGGGCAGCTGTCGAACCTCCATGGCCGGGAGCGGGGTGACCTCGGCATAGCCCGAGCGGTTGAGTCGAAGAGTGAACTCCGCGCCCGTGGGTCGTCGAAAGCGCACCGACACCGGCACCTGCCGGTCCCCGGTAAGGAGACCGTAGGTGTACTGCAGGACTTCGGTGTGCTGCGGCGAATTGCTGCTCACGTAGGGCGCGCGCTCACGTGCCACGAAGGCAGCGACCGGGGTTCCGTCGATCGACACGATCTCGAGACCGCGGGAGAGGCCGAGCGAGTCGAGCGACGGGCTCTCCACGCCGGCGACAAACACGCGATGGTCAATGACCTCGAGGCGGAGCGGCGGCGTGCCCTGCCGAGCCGCGATCTCCTTGGGCATGAAGACGTCGGTATGGCCATCGTGGAGGAGGGCAACCATTGTCTGGAGGACGCGATAGTACTCATAGGTGCTCCTCGTGGCGCGCACCTTCGGGATGTAGTCGATAAAGGTCTGGTCCCAGTCGAGGTCCGGCACCAGCGCAAAGTTCGGGAAGTTGATCTTCACCTCCATCCAGAGGCGGCTGAGGCCGGCAATCTTCTCGTCTTCCGCGATGTTCTCGACAAAGGGCACACCCCAGGCGGCAGCGCTTCCCCAGATGACGCCGTCGCGTTCGAGCACCGCCTGCCGGGAGGGCTTGGGCGATTGGGCGGTGGCGAAGGGGACCGTGGCGAGGAGGAGGGGCAGCAACAGTAGGACCGGGAGTCGGCGGGGCACCATCGTGGCGGGCTCCTCAGGCGGCAGGTTCAAGTGCGGAGACGATGGTACGTCCTACGGACTGGTCATCCGAAAGTGTCGCCGGGGCTGGATGCCCCCACCCGCGAGTAGATTTCGTCTGCGACCAATTGTCGATGCCCGGCATCCCGACAAGAAGTCTGACCCATACCGTTCTCAACCCCATACCAGGAGCAGGCCGGCGATGCTGCGCACCCTGTGCTGTCTGATCGTGTTGCACACCACCGCCCTCGCCGCCCAGCAATCGCCCTTCGTGGGCAGCTGGCAAGTCTCGTATCCCGTAGGGGCCACGGTGGAGAACGGGGTCAACACGCCGATCTTGGGAACCGGCGTCCTCGAGATCGCGGCCGCCGGTGATTCGCTCGTCGGGGAGCTGAACATGGACGCCAACGATCAATTTCCTCCACGGCCGATGCAGCGCCTCGTCGCGAGCGGGGCGGGCCCGGAAGCCACCTTCATCGCGCACACCGAGGCCCAGCTCAACATGAACGGTGAGGAACGGACGGCCACGGTCATCAGCACCTGGAAGCTGGCCGTGAAGGGCGACTCGCTCTCCGGGACGGTGGAACGGGTGCTGGAGGGATTCGAGATGGCCAACCAACCGCCGCAGCCGGTGACCGGCGTGCGGCGGAAGAGGTAGTCGCCGCGCGACTATTCGGGATCCACCTGGTTCCACCCCACCGAGCGCTTGAGGAAACGTGGGGAGAGCGCCAGCGCCGCCAGCACGAGGAGGACGGTGACGATCAGCGTCACCTGCATCGGGCCCTCGGTCGTCAAGTCCGACAGATTGATCAGGGCGCCGTCGCGTGGGCTGACGATCCGGTTCAGGAAGACGAAGTGGAGGTGGAATCCGATGCCGGTCCACACTGTGCCGGTCAGGACCCGCAGGTACTGCACGAACGCCCCGAAGCACGCCATCATGACCACGTATCCACCGGTGATCCGATCCGACGGACCAACCTGAATCTCCATGCCGAGAAGGTTCCGCTGGATGGGGACGAGCACGACAGGGAGCAGGACGAAGAGGGCCACGGTGACCGCGCCAGCAACCCAGCGGCGTTGCACGGTGTTCAGATTGCGGTAGATGTAGCCCCGGAACACGAGTTCCTCCGGGAGTGCCTCGAAGAAGAGCACCGTGAAGAATCCGGCTGCCAGTGCGCCGAGGGCCGGAGTGGAGGTGTTCACCGTGACGGTCGCCCATCCGAGCGAGGTCGGTAAGCACCAGCGTCACGACCAGCGGGAACAGGATGAGCCCCGCGCCGATCAGGAACCCTCGCAGTGAGCGCGCCAATCCGAGGACCTCGAGTCCCGCCAGGGGGCGCCGGTCGACCCGGGTGCGTAGCCACCAGATCCCGGGTACCACGATGCCCGACATGATGAGCGCCTGCAGGCCGTAGCGCGTCAGCCGTCCTACACCGAGTGTGGCCATTGCGGACTGGCCGGCCCATGTCGCCAAACCCAGCGCCACGAGTCCGAGCATCCAGGCGGCAGCGATCCTCGCTGGCAGCGCCGCCGAGGGATTGGGATTCACCGTTGCAGTCATCCGGCACTCTCCATGTGGAAAAGTTCAGGTGTGATACCCTGAAGAGAGATGACGGCAAACGTTTCAAATAGTTTCAGATCGGAACACAAATGTCGTGGAGAGGAAGGGGGGCGCTATGGCGGGAGCTGTGCGTGTAAAGCTTTGCTGTACTAGTCTTTCACGACTTCTCCACATGCTGTCCGTTTATGGAGTTCGTCCACATCGGGACATGGTCGCCCGCGATTCGGTTGCTCCTCTTCCAGGTGAAGTTTTCGTCTGCCAAGACCGAAGCGAACAGGCAGTGACGAAGGCGCATCTGGGTCTCCCGGGAGCGTTTCACCGCGCCGTCATCCGCTCGAGCAACACGGCGACCATGGCCCTGACACCGACCAGGATCGCTGCATCGTCCGCGACGTAGGAGTCGGTGTGCGGCATCCCGACCGTGCCCGTGGCGGGATTGCTCACTCCAAGAAAGTACATCACGCCAGGCACCTCCCCCTGAAACGACCCGAAGTCCTCGCTGAACACCGGGGGAACGCCCTGCACGAGGACGACGGCCTCGTCACCAAACACGGCGCGGATACTGGCGTTGGCTTGCGAGACCAGCGCCGTATCGTTGGTCACACCCGCGATCTCCTCGATCCTGGTAAGAGACTGAGGCGGAGACATCCGGCAGGCGGAGGCTCTCCACGCCGCGGACGATCGCCACTCTTGCGCGGTTGCGCGCCTCGGCGCTCGCGGTCGTGATCATCGCACCGACGGTCCGCGTCGCGCCGCCTGCCGAGCGCCCGGAACCTGGAAAGAGCTGCACCAGGATGAAGCCGTCGGGGGCGGCTTGGGCGACCTGGTCGGGCGCCACGGTGTTCACGCTGCGAATCAGGGCGCGGATTGCCTCCGCGGCGGCATCGAGGTCGCCGGGCCCGCGGAGCGTCACGGTCACCCTGGCACGGCCCGCCATCATGCCGCCGGGGGCGGTCCCGAGGGTACCGACCGGGTAGGGGGCGGTGTGTACCGCGTAGATGGCGTCCGGCTGCGAGGAGGCGAAGACTCCATCAGCGAGCATCGCCTTCGCACCCGTCGCTGATTCTTCGGCAGGCTGGAAGATCAGCATGACCGACCCTGCCAGGTCGTCCCGGACAGCCGCGAATGCCTCCGCGATCCCCAGGCCAACTGCCACATGCACATCGTGTCCGCAGATGTGGCGCACACCAGGGGTGAGGGAGCGGTACGGCACGGGGTCAGGCGCCGGCGATCTCACCGCATCCATGTCAGCGCGAAACGCGACCATCGGGCCGGGCATCGCGCCGCGCAGCACGCCGCCGACGCCGTACCCTCCTATCCCGGTCATCACCTCGAAGCCCAACGCCTCCAACCGGGCCGCGATCACGGCCGCGGTCCGTGTTTCGTTTCTCGAGGTCTCTGGATGCTGGTGAATGTCGTGGCGGAGTGCGATGAGGGCCGACTCCTGCGCCATGACCGCTTCAGTCATGCGGCTGTAGAGGGAGAGCGAGTCCTGGGATTCTGCCGTCGTTGCCGAAGCAACGAGGAGGACCGAAAATGTGGTCACCACCAGGCCGATTTGCGTACCTCGGGCGGCCAGGCGAGATGCAATGGGCGCCTGGATAGGGATTGTCGTCTGCACGGCCGAGCCTCGGAGGGTGGGGACTGATCACCCTACGCTGGAGAAGGAAGGCGGGTTTCCGCGTCCGAGAGCATTTCAGCGGTTGGGCTGTCTTTACTGCCGAGCTGCCGCCGCATGACACGCCATTACCTCCGGCGAATCAGGGGCCCCGAAGCTGGCCCGCAGAAGGCGCGGCGGCAGGTCGGCGGGCAATTCGAGAACGAAGAATCGTCGCGTACTCCATGTCGCAGAGTTCCCCCACCTCGGGGCCGCCCAGCGCGGCGATGATCATCCCCACCGTGTTCGAATGACCGATGACAAGGGCAGCGCTCCCCGGTCGGCATGGCATGGATCGCCGCCGCGGTCGCCGCAGCCTGGGCCGACTTCGATCCCTGGATCGGGATGACGGTCGGGGTCAGGTGGAATGCGTCGCCGGTCGGCGTGGCGGTCTGGGCTGTCCGGCCGTACTCGGAGACGAAGATGCCCTGCAGCGGGAAGGCCGCGAGCGCAGCTGCGAAGTGCCTCCGCTCGTACCATCCCAGCCGTGGAGAGTGCGGGGTCCCTGGTCGTATCGACCTTTTCCGCGTGGCGGACCAGCACGACCGAGGAGGCCTGCGCCGCAAGTGCAGCGGGAGTCGCATGGATGACAGTCAGGGAGAGCAGGAGGGAGAGCGCTGAGCCCAGCGCACGGTGATGGCCAGGCGTGACTAATGAGCGCCGAACCATCGCGCCGCCGCGTAGGCCAGTCCAAGGACGTAAAGCGGGCCGAAGATTTCCTTGTTCCATCTGGCGATCCATTCCGGGAGGTAGATGTCGAAATTGGGGCGCCGATCCGTCGTGTAGCGACCGGCGATCGGGGTCAGGGGGCACTGCATCCGGTTGACGGCGAGGACGATCACCTCGACGAACACGACGCCAGCCAGTCCGAGCGCCCAGTCGAATCGCCGTGCGTGGGCGGCAATGGGCACGCCGAGGATCGCCCCGACAAAGAACACCCAGACAACGGTATGGATCGTCTTGACGATACGGAGGGGAGCCGGAGGAGTCGGCGTATCGTCGAGCATCGAGCTACATGTCCACGACGACCGGTCGCCACGTTGTCGGGTCGCTCCGCATCCCACGGTGGGTGCTGACCACTTCAAGGCGGAACGGGGTGACGCGGATGAGCATGTAGTCGTCGCCGCGGTTCTGGTCCTCATACAGCGACGTCCAGGCGTCCTTCCAATGCCCCGCCTTCTGCACGGGGTCCGTATCGAGTGTCGCCGTACCCAGGACCGTCACAAACTCATAGGCCGCCGGGTTGTAGCAGAGCAGGGTGACCCGCGGATTGGCCTGGATCTCCTGCACCTTGCGTGTCAGCGGGTTGGTGGCGATCCAGATCGTGAACGCCGAGTCGGGCGGGAACGGATCGACGATCCGAGCCTGGGGCTGGCCGTCGGCACCGACCGTGATGAACGAGCAGAACCGGGCTTCCTCCACGATGGCCCTCGCGGCGGCGATGATCTCCCCCCGTGAGGATGCCACCTGCGGCGTGGTCTGCCCGACGAGCGGCGCCTCGATGCCGACGAGAAACGAGAGCGCGAGCCAGGCGGGGGAGACCTTCATGGACACCGCCTCCAGGTTAGAGCCGTGGCAGCCACCTGCGAACCTGAGTGGAGTAGGCGGCGTAATCGTCGCCAAACTGCCGGCGAAGCACCGGTTCCTCGTAGAGGAGAACCAGTGTGTGGGTCACGACCACGAAGAGTCCGAAATAGGCGAGCAGCTCGGGGATCGGTAGAAGATGGCACCGCCGGCGAGGACGAGGGCGGCGCCGATGTACATGGGGTTGCGGACGTATCGGTAAGGGCCTTTCGCGACCAGTCGCCGCGGCGGGTCGAAGGGGGCAGGGGTCCCTTTCCCGATCTGCACGAAGGCGGCGATGCACCAGAGCGCGAGCACCGCCCCGGCAGCAGCGACTGCGCCGCCGAGGAACTGGAGCAGGCCAAGGCTCGTCGGACGCGAGACGCCGGACATCTCGAGGATGCCGGCCGGGACGAGGACGAGAACGAACCCGATGAAGAGACTGGCGTAGATCACGGCTCGGGCAAAGGCGAACATGACGGCCTCCGGGCGGGGCGACCTCTCCTAGTGGGCGCTGGGATCGTGTCCCATAGCATGATGCGCGGAACGCTGGAACGCAAGAAACTCATGCACGGCCGTCACTGCCGTGGAATCGCCGGTCCGGATCACCACCTCGCCCCCGCGCGGGAGCGTGTCCATCGTATAGGTGATGTCGGCGTGCCGCTCGGCCATGATGGCCGTGCCCGGAACTACCTGGGCGTGGACGAAACCCGGGATGTCGAATTGGCCCTCCGAAAAGGCGACTGCGATCGACGCCAGATGCTCGCGGATCGCCTCGGTCCCCGCGCTGTCCACGGAGTCGCGTTGGAGGACGATGCGTCCGCCATCAGGCAGCGGCTCGAAGATATGTGAAGAGGTGTACTGGTCGACGCCCATCGCCTCCTTGCCGCGTTCCTGCATGGCGACAAAGCTCGAGTCGGCGCTGCCGGCCCCCCTGTCGCCGATGTCCGGGGCGGGGGAACACGCCAGGCCGGTGGCCGCAATCAGTGCAACAAACGGCAATCGCATCCGGTATCCCCGAGATGGAGTGTACGTACACGAACAGGGGCTGCGACACACCATGGCTACTTCGCGAACAACTGGGACAGGTCCTTGAACGCCTTGAACTCAAGCGCGTTGCCGGAGGGATCGAGAAAGAACATGGTCGCCTGCTCGCCGACCTGCCCCTGGAACCGGATGTACGGTTCGATCACGAAATGCACCTGTGCCTCGCGAAGCCGGTCCGCGAGCTTGTGCCAGGTGTCCCAGGGCAGGACCACCCCGAAGTGGGGGATGGGGACGTCGTGGCCATCGACCGCATTGTGGTGCGCTGGGCCTGTCGGGTCGGCGTCGGGGCCAGATGGTATGGCGCTCGCCTGGCGATGGGCGACCAGCTGGTGCCCGAAGAAGTCGAAGTCCACCCAGTCTGGGTCGCTGCGCCCCTCGGCGCACTGTAGGAGGCCCCCGTAGAACTGACGGGCCTCCTCGACGTCGCGCACGGGGAAGGCGAGATGAAACGGGGTGAGTCCGGAACTGCCGGGCTGGCTCATGCGCGGGACCTCACGATGCTGGGTCTGCCCGATTGTCGAGACGGAAGGGAGTCACGTTTCGCCTCAGGTCGGTGTGGACACGGTCGGTGTCTGCCTGCACGGCGCCATCTGGAAAGACCGTCGAAGCCGCGTTCGGGAAACATGTGCATGTCTGAGGACGCCGGCGTTGGACGAAGGGGCGCTGTGCTGATCAGAGTACCTCGGGGATCTCGTATTCGAACAGATACGAGTGCTTCCCTCCCTCGATGATGATCTCCATCGAGCCAGCAAGCCCCGTCAGCTCGCCCGTCCCTGAGTCGGGCACCACGGTGAGTGTCAGGCTCGGCTCCCCCCGGGTCATCGTTCCGCTGTGCTGGAGGACGAAAGTCCCGTCCGGCCCCCAAGCGAGCCCGTGACCTGCTCCATCGCCACGTATCCCGCAGACCCCTTCACGCTGGTGTTGAACGCCAGCATGTGCCCCTTGCTGGTGGCCTCCAGGTCTCCTTCGAACCTCTTGTCGAGGGCGAGGCTTCCAATGGGCGAATCGCCGGCCAGGGGAGCGGGGAGCATTTTCACGTCAAACGAACCGTTGGCTGTCATGGTGCCTCTTCAGGGGGGACCTGGAGTGTGAAGATGAATCCTACATGAATTACACCATTTCGGTGTGCCCGCGCGTGATCTTCCGGTGCCGCTGATCCGTACGAGACTTCTTGCGGACGTCCGTCCCTCGTCCTATTGTTTAAGATCTCCTGTGGCCGGCTTCCCACGGGTACCGTCCCGGGGAGGGAAAGTATGGGCGCAGGGCGCCGCACTACCGTATCACCCTCGAAGCGCAAACCAGCGAAGAAGCGCGCCCGCAGCGCGAAACCGCCCCGTCCCCCCATCTCGCTGGTGCTCATCGACGACAACCGGCTGCTCCGTGAGGGCATCACCGCGATGATCCACACCCAGCCGGGCTTCCGGGTGCTGGCCGCGTCGGCAGACGTCGAGGAAGCACTCGCGCGAGTGCGCGAGGCTCGTCCCGACATCGTTCTCCTGGATTTCGGGCTGGCCGATCACGACAGCCTCGGCTTGACCGCCACGGTCCACGCAGACGTCCCGTCGGCCAGGGTCATCGTGATGGGCCTCCTGCCGCTCCAGGAGTATGTGGCGGACTACGTGCGCGCTGGGGCCTCCGGGTTCATCATGCTGGACGCCTCGTTCGATGAGTTCTTCGACACCATCCGGGCCGTGGCTGACGGGGCGGAGGTGCTGCCCAAGGCGCTCACGAACTCCCTCTTCTCCCAGATCGTCCGGAATGTGCCCGTACCAACCAAGGCGCACGCGCTGGAATCGGTGCGCCTGACCACCCGGGAACGGGAAATTGTCGCCCTGCTCGGCGAGGGCCTGAGCAACAAGGAGATCGCTGCTCGATTAGGGGTCGCCCTGCACACGGTCAAGAGTCACGTCCACAACGTGCTCGAGAAGCTGGCGTTGAACAGCCGGCTCGAGGTCGCGGCATTCTCTCACTCCAGAGATCGGACAGAGCCTCCTTCCCAATAGCCTCCCCGCCCGATCTCCCTCCCGCGCCATCCGTCCTTTGAACTAGTCCCGAATCCATCACTACGAGCGATACCCCCGCCCCGGCAGGATGCGTAGCGTTCTCTGTGAACTCTCGCCGCGGTGCCTCGACGGCACAGCTCCGGCGACTGACAGGATCATTGGAGGGGAGTCGTGGGCGATTGCCTGCGCTTCACCTTGCGGTGAGCAGTGCCGGCGCGAACGCGCCGTTCCAACCACTCGAGGTCAAGATGGCAAATATGATGATGGCCGGGCTTGTCGCGATCAACTTCCTGGCCTGTGGTCAGGGCACGCCGGAGGGCACGGCAGGCAAGGCTGCGGCCGACGCGACGCTGGCCAACGGCACCACGATCGACGTGACGACGTCACGGACGATCACCTCCCGGACCGACAAGGCGGGGCAGTCCCTGATGACGACGGTGGACGCCGACGTCAAGAACAGCGCCGGCCGAGTCGTCATCCCCGCCGGTTCCACCATCGAGCTGGTCATCACGGAAATCTCGCCCGCCAAGACCAAGAGCGCGAAAGACGGCACCCTGACCTTGCGGGTGGCCGACGTCACGGTCAATGGGAAGAGCTATCCCCTGGCCGCCGAAGTGACGGATGTCGCTCACACCCTGAAGGGGCGCGGCATCACGGCTGGTGAGGTGGAGAAGACCGCGGCGGGCACCGCCATCGGCGCCGTCGCAGGACGCATCATCGGCGGCGATTCCAAGGGCACCATCATCGGTGCGGCGGTCGGTACCGCCGGTGGCGCTATCGTGGCCAACGAGACCGCCAGCCGTGACGTGGTCATCAATAGCGGAGCGCCGATCGAGCTGACCCTGACTGGTCCGTTGACCGTGGGGGCCTCATGAACCGCACCGTAAGCCTCGTGGCCGGCATCGCGCTGATCGTGTTCGGGGCGTTCGCCTTCCTCCGGGGCGCCAATTACACCTCGCAGAAGGATGTGCTGAGCGTGGGTGACGTGAAGATCACCGCCGAAGAGTCGCGCAGCATCCCGCCGTGGGCGGCGGGCATCGCCGTTGTGGCCGGCCTCGTGCTGGTCGTGGCCGGCGCGCGGCAGCGGTCATGAAGAAGACCAAGCGGGCCAAGAAGGTCCTGCGGAAGGCCAAGCAGGCCATCGAGCCCGCGGTCACGCTGACGCGGGAGGCGGCGCGCAAGGTCTATAAGGACCTGCAAGGCCGCCCACAAGGCGACCGCCAAGGTCATCCGGAAAGGCGTATCCTCGTGATTCAGGGGACGGGGTGGAACGTTGGGTGGACGTGGACGGCGGTGGTCCTTGGGATCCTCGTGCTGGCACCGCTGGTCGGCAAACTGATCAGGAAGTAGTCTCTCAATACGGACCGAGGTCCGGGAGTACCCAATGGATATCGTCACCTGGCTGATCGTCGGCCTGATCGCAGGATTGCTCGCGAGTTTCGCCATCGGGGGTGTGGGGTACGGCATCCTGGGGGACATCGTGGTCGGCATCGTCGGCGCGGTCATCGGCGGCTGGTTGTTCGACCGCCTGGACATCGCCACGCCGTGGGGTGGCATGGCCGGCGTGATCTTCGTCGCCTTTGTGGGCGCCGTGGTCCTGCTGCTCGTCTTGCGGGCTGTGCGTCCAGCGCTAAGGCGTTAGACCGACCGGGCGGGTCCCGCTCGGTCGAACACATAAAACTCACAAAGGAAGCGCACTCACATGTCATCACGACGTACTACGCTGGCCCTGAGCCTCTTGCTCGGTTTGATGTTTGCCGGGACGGCGCAGGCGCAGGCGCAGACCCATTCCATGCATCTTGGTCCCCGGCTCTCCTACCAGTTCGATTACGAGGAATTCGGCATCGGTGCGCAGTTCAGCCTCCCGATTTCCAGCCACCTCGAGTTCTACCCGTCGTTCGACGTCTTCTTCACCAATCCGAGCTCGCTCTGGAGCCTCAACGCGGACGTCAAGTGGCGCGTGGCTCCGGCGTCGGCCAGTTGGCTCTACATCGGAAGCGGACTGAATCTGCTGGAATACGGTGGGAACGGGTCGGACGTCGGCCTGAACCTCTTCGGTGGCGTGGAGTCCCTCAAGGGCCGTGTGCATCCCTTTGCGGAGTTGCGCCTGATCGTGAATGAAAACTCGACCGGACAGGTCTCCGCGGGGCTGAATTTCACCCTTTAGGAGTCCGGCGAATACCGGCGCCGGTGGCATGATGACATCACCCGCACCACGGCCGGTTTCCGGGCCAACGATGCCGACGAGTCTGCTCGTCGGCATCTTCCTCATCCTCCTGACGGCGGCGCTGAAGCTAGGCGCGAGTCTGCTGATCCCCCTGGCGATCGCGGGGATATTCACGATGCTGCTGAGCCCCGCCGTCCGCGGCTTGCAGCGGCTGGGGATTCCGACTGCGCTCGGTGCCTTCCTGGTGGTGTTTGGAGCAGTGGGCGGGCTGGCGGGCGGGGCGGTGATGCTCGCGGGCCCGGCATCCGTTTGGGCGGCGTCGGCGCCCGCGGCCCTGACCAAAGCCCAGCGGAAGATCCGGCGCATGATCCGACCGATTCAGGAAACCGCGGACCAAGTGGAAAAGGCCACGGAGCCGTCCCCGCAGGCCGGCGCACCGACAGTACAGATCAAGACCCCCGGCCTGCTCCAGCGCCTGCGAGTGAGCACCACGAACCTCGTTGTCACGATCGTGACCGTGGTGTTCCTGACCTACTTCCTGCTGACGATGCTGCCGCGTTTTCGAAAGAAGCTGGCCGACTTGATCGGCGACCTGGCAGGCGAAGAGAACATGGAGTCCGTGCTGGGCGAGATCGAGTCCCAGATGTCGCGGTACCTCGTCTTGAACGCGCTGACCAGCGCTGCTGTCGGTCTGGCAACCTGGGGGCTGCTGGCGGCGGTGGGACTGCCCGGCGCCATCACGTGGGGCGTCGTGACATTCGTGCTGAGTTTCATTCCATACCTCGGCCCCCTGACGGCCACGGTCCTGATCGGGCTGGCTGCACTGGTCTCATTCACCGAGACGAGCCAGGTGCTCCTCGTGGTCCTCGGAAGCGGCGCGATCCACATGATCGAGGGGAACTTCGTGACGCCCCATCTCATGGGACGGCACCTGCCCCTCAACCCGGTGACCATCTTCCTCTGCCTGATGTTCTGGGGCTGGGCCTGGGGGCCGGTCGGCGCCATCCTGGCGGTCCCGATCACGGTCAGCCTGCAGGTCGTCATCCTGCGCATCGAGCGATTGCGCCCCCTCGCGGTCATGCTCGATCGCTGAGGGGCCGCCCTCGACCCTGCGACCTGCTCCGGCTAGGCGAACTGCGCCTTCTCCGTGCTCCCCTCCAACGCCAACGTCGAGCTCTGGCCCGCCGACACCACCTGCGCCACCGCATCGAAATAGCCGGCTCCCACTTCGCGCTGGTGCTTGGTGGCCGTGTACCCGTGGGCCTCCGAGGCGAATTCCGCCTGTTGCAACTCGGAGTACGCCGTCATGGCCCGCTCGCGGTAGTCCCGCGCCAATTCGAACATCGAGTGGTTGATGGAGTGGAACCCGGCCAGCGTCACGAACTGGAACTTGTAGCCCATCTTGGCCAGCTCCCGCTGGAACTTGGCGATGGTCGGCCTGTCGAGATGCTTCTCCCAGTTGAATGACGGGCTGCAGTTGTAGGTCAGCAACTTCCCGGGGAATTTGGCATGGACTCCCTCGGCGAACTGACGCGCCTCATCCAGGTCCGGCGTGCTGGTCTCACACCACAGCATGTCGGCGTACGGGGCGTATTCGATGGCCCGTGCAATGGCCATCTCCACACCGTTCCGGATATGGAAGAATCCCTCGGGAGTCCGCGGCTCATCCTTGATAAACGGACGGTCGCGCGGGTCGGCGTCGCTGGTGATCAGCGTGGCGGAGTCGGCGTCCGTGCGCGCAATGAGGATCGTCGGCACGTCGGACACGTCTGCCGCCAGCCGCGCCGCCACCAGCGTCCGGATGAACTGCCCGGTCGGCACCAGCACCTTGCCGCCCAGGTGGCCACACTTCTTTTCTGAACTGAGCTGATCCTCGAAGTGCACGCCGGCCGCCCCGGCGTCGATCATCCCCTTCATCAATTCAAACGCGTTGAGGGCCCCGCCAAATCCCGCTTCGGCATCCGCGACGATCGGCGCAAACCAGTGCGTCTTGCTCGGCTTCCCCTCCGCGCACTCGATCTGGTCCGCCCGCTGCAAGGCATTGTTGATCCGCCGCACCATCATCGGCACCGAATGCGCCGGGTAGAGGCTCTGGTCGGGATACATCGAGCAGGCGTCGTTCCCGTCGGCGGCCACCTGCCAGCCGGAGCAATAGACAGCCGGCAGCCCCGCCCGGACCTGCTGCATCGCCTGGTTTCCGGTCACGGCCCCCAGCGACTGCACGTATTCCGTCGTGTGCATCAAGTCCCAGAGGCGCTCGGCACCGAGCCGGGCCAGGGTGTGTTCCACGCGCACGCTGCCGCGGAGACGGGCAACGTCGGCGTCGGTGTATGGGCGCTTGATGCCGGCCCAGCGGTTGCCTTTGCCATTGGTCGAAGACATGGGGGCTCTCAGTCGGTCAGGGTGGTATCGAGCATGGGGTACGCCGGGAGCGTCAGGAACTCGACGAAATCCTTGGCGGTGGACAATTCAGTGAACAGATCACGTGCTTCGGGATACCGGGCCGCGGCAAAGCGAGCCGCGCCGATTTCTACCTTGATGCCGGAGAATTCCTCCGCCACCATCTGCCGGAAGGCAGCCTCGGTCAGCGTCGCTGTCCGGCCGTCGGCCATCGTGATGTCGACGCCGTTGTGCAGCCACTGCCAGACTTGCGAGCGGCAGATCTCCGCCGTCGCTGCGTCTTCCATCAGGTCGTAGAGGGGCACGCAGCCGTTGCCGGCCAGCCAGACGGCCAGGTAGTGGATGCCGACCCGGATATTGTGTCGCAGGCCAGCCTCGGTACGGGTTCCCTCGGGTACGGCCAGCAGGTCAGCGGCGGTGACATGCACATCCTCGCGCAGTACGTCGAGCTGATTCCGCCTGGTGCCGAGGACCTCGTTGAACACCTCGAGCGCAAGCGGGACGAGACCGGGGTGCGCCACCCAGGTGCCGTCGTGCCCGTCACCCGCCTCGCGCCGCTTGTCGATGCGCACCTTCTCGAGTGCGGCCTCGTTCCGGGCGTCGTCGCCCTTGATCGGGATCTGCGCCGCCATGCCGCCCATGGCGAAGGCGCCCCGGCGGTGGCAGGTCTTGATGAGCAGCGTCGTGTAGGAGCGCATGCAGTGCGCTGCCATCGTGACCTGGGCGCGGTCCGGCAGGACCCGGCCCGGTTCGGCCTTGAGGGTCTTGATGACGGAGAAGATGTAGTCCCACCGTCCGCAGTTGAGGCCGACGATGTGGTCGCGCAGTTCGTAGAGGATCTCGTCCATCTCGAATGCCGCGGGCAGCGTCTCGATGAGAATCGTCGCCCGCGCCGTGCCAATCGGCAGCCCCAGCTTCTGCTCGGCATAGGCCATGACCTCGTTCCACCAGCGTGCCTCGAGGTGTCCCTGCAGCTTTGGGAGGTAGTAGTAAGGGCCCGTCTCCCGGGCGAGCAGTTCGCTGGCGTTGTGGAAGAGGTAGAGTCCGAAGTCCACCAGTGGCGCCGGGGCGGGGGAGCCGTCCACCAGGAAGTGGCGTTCCTCGAGGTGCAGGCCGCGCGGCCGCACCAGCAGCACGGCGATCGTCTTGTTCAGACGATACGACTTCCCACTCACCGGGTCGACGTAGTCGATCTCCCGGCGAACGGCGTCCATCAGGTTGCCCTGGCCGGCGATCACATTCTCCCACGTGGGGGAGAGCGAATCCTCGAAGTCGGCCATGAACACCTGCGCGCCGGAGTTGAGCGCGTTGATGATCATCTTCCGGTCCACCGGCCCGGTGATCTCGACTCGGCGGTCGAGCAGATCGGCCGGGATCGGAGCCACCTTCCAGTCGTCGGCACGGACGTCCGCGGTTTCCTTGAGGAAGTCGAGCTTCTCGGTGCCGGCATCGAGCCTGGCCTGACGCGCGGCGCGCGCGGCGAGAAGGTCCTTGAGGGGAGCCTTGAACCGTCGTGTGAGGTCTTCAATGAACGCACGCGCTTCAGGCGTGAGGACACGATCGAGATCGGCGGGCGCGGGGGCGGCCTGCAGGGCCATGACACGTGCTCCGGTGAGGGTCACTCAATAATTGCCTGGGGCAGTGGTGGAGACCGTGGGATTTTCGTGAAAATCCCGTGCGGCTCCCATATGTAGGAGAGGGGCAAGACCCGTGCTTGGAGCGGGGTGAGTGGCGCTGGAGTTAAAGCAATAATGGCAACTACGTTACAGAGATGCGCCGCCGGGGCTGTTGCACAAGAGAAACGATCAAATCCCATCCTGGCGCGACATCTCGGTGACCGAACGGAGCCCTTGGCGCCTCTTGGCGTCTTTGCGGTAAACGCTTTTCACCGCCAAGACGCCAAGAGACGCGAAGTCCGCAAGAACTACCCCGGCTTTCGCCGGGGTGACGATTGGTGACCCTACTGCCCTGCGGCCCTGCTGCCCCGCTGCCCCGCCAATTGTCCACAAGCCGCTTTGATGTCGAGCCCTCGGCTTCGTCTCACCACCGCCTCCACCCCGCGCGCCTGCAGTCGCCCCGCGAAGAGCTTGATCTTGTTGGACGGCGTCGGCTCCAGCCCCGGCGCCCCGCCCGGGTGGAGCGGCAGCAGGTTCACCAGGGCGCCGTGCCGGTTGGCCAGCGAGGCCAATGCGTCGGCGTCCTGGTCGCTGTCGTTCTTCCCGGCGATCATCACGTACTCGAACGTGATCCGCTTCCGGAACGCCGTGGCCGCCGAGAGCACCGCCTCGAGGTCGTACTTCTTCTCGATCGGCATGATGGCCAGCCGCCGCTCCGCGGTCGGCGCGTGCAGCGAGATGGCCAGGCGGAATTGCTCCGGCCGAGCCGCGAGCTTCTTCATGCCCGGGATGATGCCCACGGTGCTGACGGTGATATGCCGGGCGCCGATGCCGAGCCCTTCAGGGTTGTTGAGAATGCTCAGGGAGACATCCACTCCCGGCCAGTTGAGCAGGGGCTCTCCCATTCCCATGAACACGATGTTGCTCGGCTTGTCGGCGGCATCGCGCAGCATCACTTCGCGTACCTGTCCGGCGATCTCGAATGGACTCAGGTTCCGGCGAAACCCCATCAGTCCCGTTGCGCAGAAGACGCATCCGAGGGCACAGCCCGCCTGCGACGAGATGCAGAGGGTGCGGCGGCTCCCGGATGGGATGAGCACCGACTCGATTGCCTCGCCGTCGTCCAGCCGCCAGAGGAACTTACGGGTCCCGTCCTGCGAGAGTTCGGAGAGCTCTTCCTGCAGGCGCCTGAGGGGGAAGACCGCATCCAGCTCGGCGCGGAGGGCGACCGGCAGTTCCGTCGCTTCGCTCCATGCTGGGACAGGCTGGACCCAGAGCCGACGATGGAGTTGCTCCGCGCGATACTTGGGAAGTCCTCGTTCCTCAACCCACTTTGTGAGCCGTTCGCGCGCCGCGTCTGGGGTCAGGTCGAGGATCGATTCTGCCGGTGGTGCCACTCGAGAGGATGCCATGGGGCAAAGATAGCAGTTCAACTGTCCGCAGGAGCGAGATTGCTTCGGCCACTGCGTGGCCTCGCAATGACAGAAGGGCTACCGCTGTCATTGCGAGGAGGCCCCGAACGGGGCCGACGAAGCAATCTCGATTTGCACCCTAAGCCCTTTTGTTTGAATTACTTGCCCGCCCCTTGGGCGGCGGTTACGTTTCCCGTAGCCGCGGCTCTCAGCCGCCCTCCCGACTCTGCAAGGAAACCGCCGCATGACGGCCACCGCACACCGCACACACCTCTGTGGGGCCCTGACCCGCGAAGACGCTGGCCAGCGCGTCCGTCTCGGCGGGTGGGTGCATCGCCGCCGCGACCTGGGTGGCCTGGTCTTCCTCGACCTCCGCGATCGTGCCGGACTGGTGCAGCTCTCGTTCGATCCGCGCTGGAGCCCGCCCGAGGTGATCGCTCGCGCCGCCGCGGTCGGCTCCGAGACGGTTGTGCTCGTCGAGGGAGAGGTGAACATCCGTCCCGAAATCGGGCGCGACGCCGGGATGGCCTCCCGTGAGGTCGAAGTGCATGTGCGAGAGCTGACCGTTGTCGGTCCCGCCGTCACCCCCGCCATTCCCGTGGCGCGGAAGGAGGGGGAGGAGCTCCCCTCAGAAGAGCTTCGCCTGCGCCACCGCGTTCTGGACCTTCGCCGCCCCGAATTGCAGCGGAACATGCTCCTGCGGCACCGGCTCCTCCAGCGGAGCCGGCAGACCATGTCCGAGCTCGGCTTCCTTGAGATCGAGACACCGATCCTTACCAAGCCGACCCCCGAAGGCGCTCGCGACTATCTCGTGCCGAGCAGCGTGCATCGTGGCGAATTCTACGCGCTGCCCCAGTCGCCCCAGATCTACAAGCAGCTCCTGATGGTCGCCGGCTACGATCGGTACTTCCAGCTCGCCCGCTGTTTTCGCGACGAGGACCTCCGCGCGGACCGGCAGCCGGAATTCACGCAGATCGATCTCGAGGCTTCGTTCGTGGGGCCGGAGGATGTGCAGGCGGTCGTCGAGCAGGTGCTGGTCGATCTCTGGGCCGAGGCGGGGCACACGATCGAGCGTCCCTTCCGGCGGCTCAGCTATGCGGAGGCGATGGAGAAGTACGGCGTCGACAAGCCGGATCTGCGGTATGGTTTCGAGATCCACGGACCTGACCGCGCTGATCGGCGCAGACGCGGCGCCGTTTGTCCGCACCGCCATCGACGGCGGAGGTCGGGTGCGAGGTATCGTTGCCGCCGCGCAGTCCGATGCCAGCCGAAAGGAACTCGATGCGCTGGGCGCGCTCGCGAAGGATGCCGGCGCGGGCGGCCTCATCTGGGCGAAGCGGACCGACGCCGGGTGGGAGGGGCAGGGGGTCAAGGCCATCGGCGCCAGCACTCTCGACAAGCTCGGCGGCATGAAGGGGGACCTTCTCCTCGCCGTCGCCGGTGCGGATGGGGTCACGTCGCCCGCGCTCCACGCGGTACGCAGCGCGCTCGTCCGTCGCCCCGGTGTCACCCCCGCCTCGGCGCACGCCTTCTGCTGGGTGGTGGATTTCCCGCTCTTCGAGCAGGATCCCGGCACTGGCGAATGGTTTCCGGCGCACCATCCGTTCACCGCGCCGCACCCTGACGACGCCGAGCGCCTCCGGACGGAGCCCTGGTCCTGCCGGGCGCTCCACTATGACGCGGTGTACAACGGCAACGAACTGGGAAGCGGGTCGATCCGAATCACGACGCCGGAACTGCAGACCACCATCTTCGAACTGCTCAAGATTCCGGCAGCCGACATTCGCCGCCGCTTCGGCTTTCTCCTCGACGGCCTCGCCGCCGGGGCACCGCCACATGGCGGGTTCGCGCTCGGCTTCGACCGGATCGCGATGCTCCTTGCCGGCGCCACGTCGCTCCGTGACGTGATCGCTTTCCCGAAATCCACCGCCGCCCGCGCGCTCTTCGAGGGCGCCCCAACCACCGTGGACGCGAAGGATCTTGCCGCGCTCCACCTGGAGGTCACTGGTGAAGGCTGACGCCAACGACGTCGTCCATCGCATCTCCACCGAAGGCGCCGACCCGCTGCTGCTTGGCGGCGTCAACGACGTGAACCTCCTCGAACTCCAGCGCGCGCTCGGTGTCCGCGCCACCCTCCGCGGCGAGACCCTGACGCTCGGCGGCACACTCGAGCAGATCGAACGGGCGACCCCGGTGGTGCAGGGGCTCATCGACCTCGCGCGCATGGGCGAGTCGATCGCGCCGGAAGACGTCTATCGTATCGCGTCGGAGCCGGGCGCCGAGCTGCCCGCCACCAACGGGGACGGACGGATCGTCCTGCCCGGCATGCGTCGAGCCATCGTGGCGAAGACCGCTGGCCAGAAGGACTATCTCGCCGCCATCACCGCGCACGACGTCGTGGTCGGGATTGGTCCCGCCGGCACCGGCAAGACCTACCTGGCGGTCGCCAAGGCCGTCGAGGCGCTGGCCCGCAAGCGGGTCAAGCGGATCATCCTGGCGCGGCCCGCCGTCGAGGCGGGCGAGTCGCTCGGCTTCCTCCCCGGCGACCTGCAGGCGAAGGTCGATCCCTACCTCCGGCCCGCTCTACGACGCGCTCGAGGACATGATGCCGTCGGAGAAGGTGCAGAAGGCGCTCGAGACCCGCATCATCGAGATCGCCCCCCTCGCCTACATGCGCGGCCGCACGCTCTCCGACGCCTTCATCATCCTCGACGAGGCACAGAACGCCACCGGCGCCCAGATGAAGATGTTCCTCACCCGGCTCGGCGTGAACAGCCGGGTGGTAGTGACGGGCGACAAGACCCAGGTCGACCTCCCCAAGCGCGAGGACTCCGGCCTCATCCAGGTCGAGCGGATCCTCCCCGGCATCGAGGGGATCTCCTTCTGCTACCTCCAGGACACCGACGTCGTCCGCCATCGACTGGTGCGCGACATCATCCGCGCCTACGCGGAAGACCAGGTCGGTTGATCGTGAAAGGGCAGCGTGGCTGCGCTCGCTGAGGTGACGGTGCATGGCCGCGTCGTGCCGCTGCCCGCCGCCCTGGTGCGCAAGGCCGTGCGGACGGTGCTGACCGGCGAGCGCAGGCACGCCTCCGTCTCCGTCACCTTTCTCGGCCGCGAGGCGATGCGCCAGATGAACCTCCGCCACAAGGGCCACGATTTTCCGACCGACGTCATCAGCTTCGCCCTTCCCGATCCCCGCGGCGGCCTCCTCGGCGACCTGTACATCTGCCGCTGGCAGGCGGATCGCGAGGCCCGGCGGCGCAACCTGCCGGTGCGGGAGGAACTCGTTCGGCTGGTCATCCACGGCACGCTGCACATCCTCGGCTGGGATCACGACGATGGCGCCGGGCGGGAAGCCTCCGCCATGTGGGTGAAGCAAGAGCGCTACCTGCGGAAGCTCGTATGAGCGCCTTCTTCCACGGCCTGCTCTCGCCGGCGGCGCTCGTCGCCTTCACCTTCTGGGCGGCCTGGCTCGCGCTCGCGGCGGAGTCGGAGGGAGACCTGCCGCGCGCCGACGGGGACCTCACGCTCCCCCTCGCCCGCCGGCTGCATCTTGCGCATCTCACGTTGCTGGTCATCGCCGGCGCCGCGGCCGCGACGGCCGTCGTCTGGTGGGCGTGGCCCCCCCTCAAGGGTGCCGTGCACCTCGCGCTCGCCGTCACGGTGGTCTGGGTGATCGGTGACCTGCTCCCCCGCCTCCTCGCCTCCATTGCCCCCGAACTGGCGCGGCTGGTCCGCCCGGGAGCCGCGCGGTCGCTCGTCATCTTCCGCCCGCTCTTCCACATCGTATCCCTCATCGACCGGCACGGCATGCAGCAGAGCCTGGCACCCGTGCGGCCCGGTGTCCGGGCGTCGCGCGATGCGATCATCGGTGTCTTTGCGCTCTCCGACATGACCGTCGCCGAGGTGATGACGCCGAGAATCGATATCGTGGGCGTGGACGCGAGTGATTCGCGGGAAGAGGTGGTCTCCACGCTCAGCCGCGCGGAGCATGCACGCCTGCCCGTCTTCGAGGGCCAGCCCGATGCGGTGGCGGGTGTGGTGTACGCCAAGGACATGCTGGCGCACCTGGACGATGACGAGAACGCCGCGCGGTGGACCGCGCTGATCCGCCCCGTGCCGTTTGTCCCAGAGGGGAAGACGCTCGACCGCCAGCTCCGGGATTTCCAGCGCGGACCCAGCCACCTCGCGGTGGTCGTGGACGAATTCGGCGGGACCGCGGGGCTCATCACCCTCGAGGACATCCTGGAACAGGTCGTCGGTGAGATTCACGACGAGTACGATGTGGACGAAGTGGAACCGGTCGTCACGGTGGACACCGAGACCTACCGTGTGCTCGGCGGCGTCGCCCTGAGCGAACTGGAAGCCCTCTTCCACCAGGATTTCGGCCACGAGGATGTGAGCACGGTGGGCGGCCTCGTCCTCGCGCTGCTTGGCAGGGTGCCGCGCGCCGGCGATGAAGTTCGGGTCGGCGACGTCGAACTGCGGGTGGAACAGGTCTCCCGCCGCCGGGTTCGCCGCGTGCTCGCCCGACGCGTCGCCGTCGATATGGATCCGAAGCCGGAGGAAGCGGCATGATCTGGGGTGTGTTCGCCATCGGGCTGGCGCTGACACTGCTCGGATCGATGGCCGGTGCGGCGCTGGTATACGTGAGCCGCGCGGAACTCGCCCGCGCCGTGTCGCGGCAGTTGCGTGGAGGCTCGTCGGCGCTCGCGTGGCTCTCGCGCATCGAGTCGATCCTGACCGCCGCCGCCGCCACGTCGGCGTTTGGAGTCATTCTCCTCGGTGCCGTCTTTCCGGCGGTGTTCGCGCGGCAGGGCGCCGTGTTGCTCGCACCGTTGATTGCCCTGGTGGCCGTCCCCTTCGTCCTCTTCAGCGGGTACCTCGCACCCCGATGGCTCAGCGCCTCGCGCGCCGAACGGGTCACCCGTATCGCGATGCCGCTGCTCGAGCCGTGGGCCCGCTTCCTGAGCGTGCTCTTGCCCGCGCGTCGCCCGTCGCGCGCCACAGAGTTCCGTACGCTCTGGCGCGAAGGGGCGGCGGTCGGGCTGCGTGCGGACGAGGACCTCCGCACGGTGGGTGGCGTCATGGCGTTTGCCAGCCGCCCGGTCCGCGAGATCATGACGCCGCGCACCGACCTCATCGCGATCGCGGAAGACGCCACGCTGTCGGACATCGTGGACGTCTTCGCGCAGAGCGGGTACAGCCGGATCCCGGTCTATCGCGGGACGCTCGACGAGATCGTGGGCATGCTCCACGCCTTTGACCTCTTCAAGCTCCGTCCCGGCGATCCGCTCCCGGTGCGCCCGGTCGTCATTGCCGCACCTGGCCGCGCCGCCGGCGAGCTCTTTCTCGACATGCAGCGCGAACGGCGCCACCTCGCCGTTGTGATCGACGAGTTCGGCGGTACCCTCGGCCTCGTGTCGCTGGAGGATCTGCTGGAAGAACTGGTCGGCGAGATCTACGACGAACACGACCACGTGCCGGAGCTTCCTCCACCTCCGCGGGGGGCGGTGCTCGCGGATGTCGATGGCTCGACACCCACCGGCCGACCTGGCGGCGCCGGTTCGAAGTGCCCCTTCCGTCCAGCGGTGCGACCACGATCGGTGGGCTCCTCGCCGAACTCGCGGGCCGGATCCCGGCCGCCGGCGAACGGTTCACTCATCGGCGGGCTTGAGGTCGACGTCGTGACCGCGAGCGCCACCCGCGTAGAACGGGTGCTGGTCCGTCCCGGCCCCGTGGCCCTGGTTCCCCTCGCGAGGGAGTCGTCATGAGCCCGCGTGCCACCAAGAAGAAGAAGAAGCCGGATCTCGCCGAGCTGTTACGCGCCGGGCGCATGGACGAGTTCGTGGCCCTCGCGCTCGACATGGAACCGGTCGACCTCGCCGATGTCCTCTCCTCGCTCGACGACGACGAGCGGCTGACCGCGGTCCGGGCCCTGCCGCCCGAGGTCTCCGGCGAGGCGCTGACGGAAATGCCGGAGGAGGAGCACGCCGAGGACACCCTCGCCGCACTCGAGCCGGAACACGCCGCCGACATCGTCGACGAGATGGCGGACGACGACGCCGCCGACCTCCTCCAGGATCTCGATCCGGAGGAGCAGGAGCGGATCCTCTCCGAGGTGGAGGACCGCTCCGAGGTGGATCGCCTCCTGGCCTACGACGAGGAGTCCGCCGGCGGCCTGATGACCTCGCATGTGGTGACCGTGCTCGGTGCGGCCACCGCGGGGGAAGCGATCGAGGAGATTCGTCGCCAGGCCGAGGAGATGGAGGGGTTCTACCAGGTCTTCGTGGTCGACAACGGGCACCATCTCCTCGGGCTTCTCCCGCTCAAGGACCTGGTGACCAGCCCACCGGAGCGGAGAGTCCGTGGAGTTCATGGAGGCGGCGGACATTACCGTCACGCCCGACCGCGACCAGGAAGAGGTCGCCCGCCTCATGGCGCGCTACAACGTCCCCAGCGTGCCGGTCGTCGATGTGGACGGTGTCTTGCTGGGCCGGGTCACCTTCGATGACGTGATCGACGTCGTCGAGGCGGAGACGACCGAGGACCTCCTGCAGTTCGGTGGTGTGTCCGCCGACGAGGAGCTCGGTGCCCCGTGGACCGACGCCGTCCGCAGCCGCCTCCCCTGGCTCTATGTCAACCTGCTGACTGCGTTCGCGGCGGCTTCCGTCGTCCTCGTGTTCTCGAATGCCATTCAGGAATTGAAGTGGCTGGCGGTCTTCATGCCGATCATCGCCGGGATGGGCGGCAACGCCGGCACGCAGGCGCTGGCGGTGTCGGTGCGCCGGCTCGCGCTGGGTCAGGTGCACGCGGGGGATGAACTCGGCATCGTCGGCAAGGAAATGCTGGTCGGCCTGGTCAACGGACTGGCGAGTGCCCTCGTGGCGGGCGGCATCGGGTGGATGGCGGCGGGTCCGCAGTTCGGCGGCGTCGTCGCGCTCGCGATGGTGGCCAATCTCGGCGTCGCCGGGTTCGCGGGGGCGTTCGTGCCGCTCTTCCTGGAACGGCTCCGGATCGACCCCGCCATCGCCAGTTCCGTCTTCGTCACCACGTTCACGGATATGTGCGGCTTTTTCCTCCTGTTGGGAATGGCCACGCACTTCCTGCTCTAGCTTGCCCCGGTCCCGCTTCCGGGTGACTTTCCATCATGGATCGTGACGCCCTGCTCGCCGGCCTGCGAGAGCGCCAACCCGCCGCGCTCGCCCGGGCCATTTCGGTGGTCGAGAACGGCCGCGAGGGGTTCGAACCGCTCCTCAGCGCGCTGCACCCCGTCCTGGGCAGGGCGCACCGCATCGGGATCACCGGACCCCCCGGGGCGGGCAAGTCGACCCTGACCGAGCGGCTGGTGGGGGCCTTTCGGGCCCAGGGGCACACCGTCGCCGTGGTGGCGGTCGACCCAACCAGTCCCTTTTCGGGCGGTGCCCTCCTCGGCGACCGCATCCGGATGGAAAGCATCGCCCTCGACCCGGGCGTCTTCATCCGGTCGATGGCGACCCGCGGTTCGCTGGGGGGCCTGGCCACCTCCACCCGTGAAGTCTGCGACGTCCTCGACGCCGCGGGGTTTGACAGGATCCTGGTGGAGACGGTCGGTGTCGGGCAGTCGGAACTGGCGGTCTCGCGGATGGCGGACACCAGCCTGCTTCTGCTGGTGCCGGAATCCGGCGACGGAATCCAGACGTTGAAGTCCGGCGTCATGGAGGTGGCTGATCTCTTCGTCGTGAACAAGGCCGACCGGCCCGGGGCGGACAAGTTGCGGCAGGAAATCGAGATCACCCTCGGCATCCGGCGGGGGAACGCCTTCCGGCATGTGCCGGCCCACCACGGGTTCAAGGCCCGCGCCAAGGCGGAGGCCGACGCCCATGCCGCCGAGCCCGACGAGGCGTGGAAGCAGCCGGTGCTCGCCACGATCGCCGCGAAGGGTGAGGGGATCGAAGAGGTCGTCGCCGCGCTGGACGATCACCGGACCTGGCTGCAGGCCTCTGGGACGATGCGCGAACGCCGCCGCCGCCGGCTGGAAGAGCGGACGCGGGAGGTGGTGGACCGGGCACTGGTTCGTTGGGTCTGGGACGAGACCGCCGCCGAACAGGCCATTCGCGATCGTCTCGACGACCTCGAGTCCGGGCAGGTGAGCCCGTACGAACTGGCGGCGAGTATTCTGGACGCACTCAAGCAGGGAGCACGGCCATGAGCGCATCGGACACAAACGGCGACCGCGAGAAACTCGCCGCACAGGCACGGGAACTTGCCGCATTGCGTTCCGAGGTCGCCGCCTGGCGGGAACGGTTCGGGAAGCTCCCCCTGCGCGACGATTCCGACTTCACGTCGGTGTCCGGTCGCTCCGTCGAACCGGTCTACACGCCGCTCGACCTCTCGCCCGACCTTCTCGGGCAGGGCATCCTGCCGGGCCAGTTTCCGTACACGCGCGGCGTGCATCCCAGCGGCTACCGGGGCAAGCTCTGGACGATGCGACAGTTTGCGGGGTTCGGCACCGCGCAGGACACCAATGAGCGATACAAGTTCCTGCTCTCCCGAGGACAGACGGGTCTCTCGGTCGCGTTCGACTTCCCGACGCTGATGGGCTACGACGGCGATCATCCCCGGTCCGAGGGGGAGGTCGGGAAGTGCGGCGTGGCGATCTCCTCGCTCGCCGACATGGAGACTCTCTTCGACGGGATTCCGCTCGACCAGGTCTCCACGTCGATGACCATCAACGGTCCCGCCGCGATCATCTTCTGTTTCTACGTGGCCGCCGCGGAGAAGCAGGGCGTGTCCATCGAGAAGCTGCAGGGGACCATCCAGAACGACATCCTCAAGGAGTACATGGCGCAGCACGCCTGGATCTTCCCGGCGGAACCGGCGCTCAAGGTCATCGTGGACATGTTCGAATGGGCCGCGGAGCACACGCCCAAGTGGAACACGATCTCGATTTCGGGATATCACATCCGGGAGGCGGGTTCCACGGCGGTGCAGGAGCTGGCGTTCACCCTGGCCAATGGCTTCTGCTACGTGGAGCACGGCGTCGCGCGGGGACTCGACGTGGACACCTTCGCGCCGCGGCTCTCGTTCTTCTGGGACGTGCACAACGATTTCTTCGAGGAAATCGCCAAGATGCGGGCCGCCCGGCGGATCTGGGCGCGGCACCTGCGCGAACGGTACCACGCCCGCGACCCGCGCAGCTGGATCATGCGGTTCCACTGCCAGACGGCGGGGGTCACACTCGCGGCGCAGCAGCCGCTGATCAACATCGTCCGCGTCGCCTATCAGGCGATGGCCGCCTCGCTCGGCGGAACCCAGTCGCTGCACACCAACGCCTTCGACGAGACGCTCGCGCTGCCAACCGAGGACTCGGTGCGGATCGCGCTCCGGACCCAGCAGATCCTCGCCTATGAAACGGGCGTCCCGAACGTGACGGACCCGCTCGGCGGCAGCTATTACGTGGAAGCGCTGACCGACCAGCTGGAGCGCGAGGCGGAGGCCATCTTCGCGGAGATCGACGCGCAGGGTGGCGTGGTCAAGGCGATCGAGGCGGGGTGGTCGCAGCGGCAGATCGCGCGGTCCGCCGCCCGGTTCCAGCACGAAGTGGAGCAGCATCAGCGCACGATCGTCGGTGTCAACGAATTCGTGGAGGACGACGAAACGGCGGTGGAAATCCTGAAGATCGGCAACGAGGCGGAGGCGTCGCAGCGGGAGCGACTCGCCCAGCTTCGCGCCACCCGTGACCAGGCGCTGGTGGACCAGCGGCTCGAGGCGCTCCGCCAGGCCGCCGCAGAAGACCGGAACGTGATGCCCGCGATGCTCGACTGCGCGCGGGCGTACTGCACACTCTTTGAAATCCGCCACGTGCTCGAAGGGGTCTTTGGAACTTACCGGGAACCGGTGTTCTTCTGACCCTCGGGCCGCTGGCCAGGAGGAAGTCATGGCACGCACCACCAAGCCCGCCGATGGCAGCATCGCGGCGCAACTCGAACGTCTCAATACCTTTCGCCCCGGGAAGCATCGCGTCGTCAGCTGCTACCTGAAGGTCGAGCCGCGCGACCGTGCGCGGGGCAAGTACCTGATCAAGGTGAAGAACAGGGTCCGCGACCTCGAAGCGGCGCTCCCCGAGCTCGGGCTCGAGCGGGCGACGATGGAGGCTATCACGGCCGACCTCGCGCGCGTGCTCGACTTCCTCAAGCAGCCGGGCAACCTCCCGGCGTCGCAGGGGGTCGCCATCTTCGCCTGCGGGCCCCAGAAGCTGTGGGAGGTGGTGGCGCTGCCCTTCGTGCACCGCTCCCGACTGGCCGTGGACCGCACCCCGCTGGTGCGCGAGCTCGCGGCGGCGGACGATGAATTCGGCCGTGTCCTGACCGCGGTACTCGACCGGACCGCCGCGCGGTTCTTCCAGGTGACGGCTTTCGGTGCCACGGAGGTGGCCGACATCACTGCTGACGCCACGCGCGGTGGCCGCTTCACCGGCCCCCAGGACGGCCGTCCAGGGTGGGGAGAGCACAACTACAACAACCGCCTCCGCACCGAACGGCAGCGGCATCTCGAGGCTGCCGCGCTCCAGATCCAGGCGCTCGACAAGGCGGATCCGGTGCGGGGCATCGTACTCGCCGGCATTGGCACCGACGCAGGCGTGCTGCAGCCGTATCTGCACCCGTACCTGCTCGACCGGGTGATGGGCGCCGTCCGGCTCAACGCCAAGAAGGTGACTGCCGCTGAGGTGCTCCAGGCGACGCTGGCGGTGCGCGCCGACTGGGAACGCACCTCCGAACTCCTCCTGATGCACGACCTCGAGGAAGGTCTCGGCACCGGGTGGGCGGTCGACGGCGTCCACGAGACTCTCAAGGCGCTCGGGCGCGGACAGGTCCGCACGCTGCTGGTCGATCCTGACGTCGCCGAGTCGGGTTTCCGCGGTGTCGAGTCAGGTCGGTTGGCGTTGATGGAAGCCGATCTGCGGGGCGAGAAGGACGTCGTCCCCGTCATCGACGTGATCGATGACGCCATCGAAGAGGCGCTGCGGCAGCGGGTCACCGTCAATGTGGTGTTCGAGCCGGCGGCGAAGAAGGCGATTCACGGGTTGGCGGCGCTGCTGCGGTTCCGGTAGCCCCGCACCATTCCAGACAGGAGCAGTCGCGCATGACACGCACCAAGCCACTCTCCAGGCCCATTCGGGTGCTCGTGGCCAAGCCCGGCCTCGACGGGCATGATCGCGGGGCCAAGGTCGTCGCCGCCGCGCTGCGCGATGCCGGGATGGAGGTCATCTATACCGGACTCCACCAGACGCCGGAGATGATCGCCGCCGCGGCGGTGCAGGAGGATGTCGACGTGGTGGGGCTGTCGATCCTCTCCGGCGCCCACATGACGCTCTTCCCGCGCGTGCGCCAGCTCCTCGATGCGCAGGGTCGGCAGGACATCCTCCTGACCGGCGGCGGCATCCTGCCGACCGAGGACGTCGCGGCGCTCGAGAAGCTGGGTACCGGTCGGCTCTTCGGGCCGGGGACCCCTACCACCGACCTGATCGAATACATCCAGGCGTGGGCCGCCGAACACCTGAAGGATTGACGTGACGTCTTCCCGTTCCGGTCCGCACGCCGGCAGGCTCCGCACCCTGACCGACGAGTACCTCGAGTTGGCTCGCCGCCTGGAGCAGGGCGGCGGCGCCAAGCGCATCGCCAAGATGCACGGCAAGGGCCAGCTCTCCCCCCGCGAACGCGTCGAGCAGCTTCGCGATCCCGGCACACCCTGGGTCGAGATCGGGCTGCTGATCGCCTACGACCAGTATGACGGGCAGGCGCCGGGCGCCGGCGTCATCACCGGGGTCGGTGTCGTGGAGGGACGGGAAGTCGTCATCGTCGTCGAACGACGCCACCGTCAAGGCGGGGTCGTGGTGGCCCGAGACCATCAAGAAGATTCTCCGCGCGCAGGAAGTCGCGATGCGCCAGCGGATTCCGATCATCTATCTCGTCGACAGCGCCGGCGTCAACCTCCCCTACCAGGGTGGCGTCTTTCCCGGGCAGTACGGCGCGGCCCGGATCTTCTACTACAACTCGATCATGCGCCGGTACCTGCACGTGCCGCAGATCAGCGCCGTGATGGGAAGCTGCGTCGCCGGAGGCGCCTACCTGCCGGCGCTCTCCGACGTGATCTTCATGGTGGAGGGGACCAGCTTCATGGGTCTCGGCGGCCCCAACCTGGTGAAGGGCGCCACCGGCCAGACGGTGGACGGTGAGTCGCTCGGCGGGGCACACACCCACACCGAGATCAGCGCCGTCGCCCACTACCGTGCCGCCACGGATGTCGAGTGTCTCGTGCGGATCCGTGAATATGTCGGCCGGCTGCCGAGGCTCGAGGGAGTGCGCCACCGGGTGCGGGAATCGCATGCGCCGAAGCGCGATCCGGCCGAACTCTACGAGGTCCTGCCGCAGGACCATCGCATGTCGTACGACATGCAGCACCTGCTCGACTGCCTCCTCGACGACGGTGCGCTGGACGAATTCCAGCCGGACGTCGCGAAGGAGATGATCTGCGGGCACGCGCACCTCGAGGGGTGGCCGGTGGCGGTCATCGTCAATCGGCGCGGCCTCGTCAAGGGCGCTCCGGGCACCCGGCCGAAATTCGGCGGCATCGTCTACACCGAGAGCGCCGAGAAGGTGGCCTACTTCATCGAGACAGCCAGCCGGGAGCGGATGCCGCTCCTCTTCATCCAGGACGTGAGCGGGTTCATGGTCGGGCCCGAGGCGGAGCACTCCGGCATCATCCGGGCGGGAGCCCGCTTCGTCGAGGCGATGGCCACCGCCGTCGTGCCGAAGATCGTGCTGACCGTCAACCATGCCTCCGGGGCCGGCTACTACGCGATGGCGGGGCAGGGATTCGACCCTGATTTCATCCTCTCCTGGCCCACCGGCCGGATGGCAGTGATGGAGGGGGAGTCCGCGGTGACCGCCGTCCACGGGCCGGACATCGAAAAGGCGAAGCAGGCCGGCGCCGAGCCGTCAGCGGCGGTGCAGGCCTCGATGGACTCGATGCGCGAGGACTACGAGCACCAGCTCGACGCCAAGTTCGCGGCCGCCCGTGGCTACGTCGATGCCATCGTCACGCCGGAGGAGACGCGGGACCAGCTCGCCTTCCTCCTGCGCACCGTCTCCAACTACGCCGGGCCGCACCTCGGGCCGTTCGTCCTGCCGCCGCTCGATTCGGTTCCGCAGCGCTGATGCGGTTCCGTCCTGTCGCGGTCCTCAGTGCGTTCGCCCTGGCTTGCGCGCCCGCAGTCCAGCAGCCCCAGCCCAACATCGATCCCGGTCGTGCGGAGACGCCCCCGGCGGCGGTGCCCGCCCCGACTCCCCCGGCGCCAACCGTGCCGCTCGCTCCGGCGGACGCGGCGTTCGCCAACGGGTGGATGCCGCTCGCGGCCACGGCCATTCCTGACTTTCTCGCGTTGCATCCCACCTGGGATGGCCGCGGCGTGCTGATCGGCATTCTCGACAGCGGGATCGACGCCCTGGTGCCGGGGCTGCAGCGGACCCCGGACGGGAGCCCGAAGCTCCTCGACCTGCGGGACTTCTCTGGGGAAGGTGCCGTCGCGCTGTCACCGCTCGCACCCCGGGGAGACTCGGTCCGGATCGGCGGAATCACGGTTGGCGGGATGAGCCGCGTGCGGACCCTGAACGCGCAACGGCCCCTGGTATGGCGGGGTGCTCTACGAGCGTCCGCTGGGCGAGCTCCCGGCGTCGGACGTGAATGGCGACGGCGACGAGGCGGATTCGCTCGCCGTACTCGTGACCCAGGCCAGCGACGGCTGGATCGTCATGGTGGACACCGATGGCGACGGGTCGTTCGCCGGTGAGCGGCCGATACACGACTACCTCCGCGGGCGCGACACCTTCGGCTGGGCCCAGCCCGGCAAGCCGTCGCCCATGGCCGTCGCCGCGAACATCACGACGGCAGCGGGTGCCCCCACGCTCGACCTCTATCTTCGATACCAGCGGACACGGGACCCACGTGGCGGGGATCGCCGCGGGCAACGACCTCTATGGGGTGGGCGGATTTGACGGCGTGGCACCCGGTGCGCAATTGCTCGGACTCAAGATTGCGAACAATGCGCACGGCGGCGTCACGGTCACCGGCAGCATGCTCGCTGCGATGGACTACGCGATCCGCTTTGCGAAGGCGCGGAAGATGCCGCTGGTGCTCAACATGAGCTTCGGGGTGGGGAACGAGGTCGAGGGCACCGCGCGGATGGACTGGATCGTGGACTCGGTGCTCGCGGCGAACCCCGACGTGGCCATGGCCATCAGCGCCGGCAACGAGGGGCCCGGGCTCTCCACCGTCGGCTTTCCCGGTTCGGCCGAGCGCGCGCTGACGGTGGGGGCCACCTTCCCGCTCGCCTTTCTGGCCGGAGCACCGGCGGACGGTCGACCCGATCCCGGTGGCCTACTTCTCCTCACGCGGCGGCGAACTCGCCAAGCCCGACATCGTGACCCCCGGCGTCGCCTTCTCGACCGTGCCGCGGTGGAACACCGGCGACGAGCGGAAGGGCGGCACCAGCATGGCGTCGCCCTATGCCGCCGGCCTGATGGCGCTGCTCCGTTCCGCCGCAGTCGCCGAGGGGCAGGCGCCGAACGCGCGCCAGCTGAAGCAGGCGCTGATGGTCACCGCCCGCCCGATTGCGGACGCCACCTATCTCGACCAGGGCACCGGCACTCCGGACATCGGGTCGGCGTGGACGTGGTTGAGCGAAGGGCGCGACGGTGCCGGAGGTCTCCGTCGCTGTCACGTCGTGGGCCGCCGGCGCGACGGCCGGCTGGATTCGAGCGGAGCAGCCGGAGCCGACTCGGCGTTCGGACGTTCCGGTTGACCCCACCTCAGTCCGGCTTCGCCTACCGCCGCCACACTGCGAAGCGACAGCCCCTGGCTGATCGCACCGCCTTCGGTCGAGGTCGGTCCGGGTCGGACGAGCAGCGTGGACGTGCGGTACGACGCGAACGGACTCACGGAGCCGGGCGTGCACGTCGGCGTCGTCACCGGCTGGGGGCCGCGATACGCTGGCTGGCCCGCTCTTCCGTCTGGTGAACACGCTGATCGTCCCGGTCCCCGCCGACACCACCCTCGGCCCCATCGACGCTCGAGGCCGGTGCGACCGAGCGCGTGTTCTTCCCGGTGGACCTCGGGCCGGCCCTTCAGGGTGCGGATGATCACCGGCGCCGACAGCCCGACCCTGCTCGGTGCGCTGTACGCCCCGGGCGGCAGGCCCGGCCTCGATGAGAACATCCTGGCCGCCGGGCCCTGGTGCACCGGCGGAATTCGTCATCGACGGTGAAGACGCCGAACCGGGCTACTGGGAGGTCGATGCGCTGGGCTCTCCGGTCGGCCCGGGGATCGTGACCATGTCGATCGAGAGCGCTCCGGTCCGCATCGGTCTGGGCCGGAACCCGAAGGGCGTCGATCTCTCCCTCGAGAATCTCACCGCCGTTCGCCACCACGGTACAGGTCGGCGCCGCCCTGATCGGCGGTGAGCGGGGTGCTGTCATTCCGGGGCTGGGGAGCCGCGAGGAGACGCTCGCGTTCAGTGGTTCCGGCCTGGGCGCGGGAGCTCGTCATCGACGCGGAGATGCCGGACGCTCGATTGGTCGCGCTTCACCGACTTCGCGTTTACGCTATATGACACCGCCGGGAGGATCGTCGCCGAGGAGCCGCTGAACTTCGCCGATGTCCGCTTGCGGCTGGAGATCCCGGAGTCGCTGGCCGGAGAGACGCTGACCCTGCGCCTCACCCCGGCATTTGCCGACAGCACGGACACCGGCATCTGGAACCTGAAGGTCCGGATCCGGCTCTTCGCGGCGGAGGCGTTTCCCCTCGACGTGGCCAGCGACGAGGAGCACCGGACGGTCTACCTCGAACCGGGCGCCAGGGCGGCCGTCCGGTTCCGATGGTCGACTCGCCCTGGCCGCTTCCCGATGGTTTCTTCCCGCTAGGGCAGGGAGTCGTGATGGAAGGCGACACCCTGTGGACGCGGACCGGTGGACTTCCGGTCCCGACCGGACCGGTGATGCGATGACTGACAAAGTGGTGCGGATCGCCGGCGGGCAGGGCTTCTGGGGCGACTGGCTCGAGGCCCCGGTCCGTCAGGTGCGCGACGGCCCGATCGACTACCTGATGATGGACTACCTGGCCGAAGTCACGATGTCCATCATGCAGAAGCAGCGCTCGCGCAACCCGAAGCGCCGGGTACGCGCGCGACTTCGTGCCGCTGATGGAGCGGATCCTCCCCGACATCGTCGAGAAGGGCATCCGGGTCACCTCCAACGCCGGCGGCGTCAATCCGCGCGGCTGTGCGGAGGCGGTGCTCGAGTCGGCGCGGAAGCTCGGGCTCGGCGGGAAGCTCAAGATCGGCCTCGTGACGGGAGACGACCTGCTCCCCGACCTCGACGAACTGATCGCGGCCGGCCACGAGATGCGCGACATGGAGACCGGCCGGCCGCTCTCGGATATCCGCGATCGCGTCCTCTCCGCCAACGCCTACCTCGGCATGCAGCCGATGGTCGAGGCGCTGCGGCGCGGGGCCGCAGGTCGTCATCACCGGGCGGGTGACCGACACCGGCCTCACCCTGGCGCCGATGTTCCACGAGTTCGGCTGGGACTTCGACGACTGGGACAAGGTCGCCGCGGGCACGGTGGCCGGCCACATCATCGAGTGCGGCGCGCAGAGCTCCGGCGGCAACCTCCTGAAGGACTGGCGCAAGGTGAAGGGGCTCGCCAATCCCGGATTCCCGATCGTCGAGGCGTCCGCCGACGGGACCTTCGTCATCACCAAGCACCCGGGTACCGGTGGTGTCGTCTCCATTCCCTCGGTCACCGAGCAGCTGGTCTACGAGATGGGCGATCCGCACGAGTACATCACCCCCGACGGTGTGGCGGACTTCACCTCCATCCAGCTCGAGCAGGCGGGCAAGAACCGCGTCAGGTGAGCGGCATCCGCGGCGGGCCGCGGACCGCCATGCTGAAGGTGTCCATCGCCTACTTCTACGGCTACAAGGCGGTGGGGACCCTCGTGTACGGCTGGCCAGACGCCCATGACAAGGCCAAGGCCGCCGACGCCATCCTGCGGCAGCGACTCAAGGACCTCGGCCTGGAGTTCGAGCAGATCCTCACGGAGTACGTCGGGGTGGATGCCACGCACGGCAGGCTCGCCGGCAAGGCCAGTCCCGACCTCCCAGAGGTCCAGCTCCGGGTCGGCGTCCGGTCCGCCGACAAGGCGGCCGTCGAGCGGTTCACCCGCGAAATCGCCCCCCTGGTCCTCACCGGCCCGCCGAGCGTCACCGGCTTCGCCGGGGGCCGCCCACAAGTCGAGGAAATCGTGGCCTACTGGCCGGCCCTGATCGACCGAACCGCTGTCGAACCCGGCGTGCGGGTCGAGATCCTGGAGGCATGATGGCCACCGCCAAGATGGTCCAGCTGCAGCTCAGATACCTGGCCCACGCGCGATCGGGCGACAAGGGGAACACCGCGAATGTAGGTCTGATAGCACTTGAACCAGAATGGTATGATGTTCTGGATAAACAGGTTACAGTGGCACGCGTGAGAAAGCACTTCAAGGGAATGGTGAGCGATGTGGAAAGATTCGAGCTGCCCAATCTGCGCGCGCTGAACTTCCTCCTGCACGAGGCGCTCGACGGCGGCGGGACGATCTCGCTCAAGACCGATGCACAGGGCAAGGTGTACTCGACGGCGCTGCTCCGGATGGAAATCTCCGGTGCCCCCTGGCGGTCGCGCGGCAGGCGAAGAAGAGGGCCCGGTGACCGAATCCCTGCAGGTCTCGCTCGACGCCGGGGTCCTCACCCTCACGCTCAATCGCCCCGACAAGCGGAATGCCCTCGACACACCGACCCTCGACGCGCTGCACGCCGAGCTGGACCGGGCCGACCTGGACGCCGAGGTGCGCGTGGTCGCCATCCGGGGAGCAGGAAAGGACTTTTGCGCCGGGGCGGATCTCGCGGAGCTGCTGGCGAGCGCCGGTCAGACTCCGGAGCAGAATGAGCGGACCGCCCTGCACCTCGGTGGGCTCTTCGTCAAGATCAGGAACCTGCCCAAGCCGGTCGTCGCCCTCGTCCACGGCCGGGCGCTCGCCGGTGGGGCGGGGCTGGCCACCGCCTGCGACCTCGTATTCTCCACCGCCACCGCGAAGTTCGGATATCCCGAGATCCAGCGCGGCTTCGTCCCTGCCATGGTCATGACGCTGCTCCGCCGGCTGACCGGCGAGAAGCTCGCCTTCGACCTCGCGGCCACGGGGCGGGTCCTCTCCGCCAATGAGGCGCACGCCGCGGGACTTGTTTCCCGAGTCATCGACGACGCGGATTTCGAGGTGGAATCCAGCCGCACGCTGGCGGCGCTTGCCTCCGCCAGCGCCTCGGCGATCGCGTTGACCAAGCGGCAGTTCTATCAGCTCGACGGGATGAGCTTCGAGGAGGGCATCGCCCTCGGCGCGCAGGTCAACGCCCTTGCCCGCAGCACCCCAGACTTCAAGCAGGCCATCGCGGCCTTCCTCGACAAGTGAATCCGCTCCGGATCTTCACCGCCCTGATGGGTTTCCTCGCGGCGGTGCTCGCCATCGCGCGCGACGACAGCACCCTCGTGTGGATCGCCATCGGACTGCTCGGCTCCTCGTTCGCCGTCCGGATGCTGCAGAGATTCCAGTCGAAGCGCGATCAGGATGAGGGCGACCCGCCGGAACCGAACGCCTGATTCGCGTTTCCCCGCGCACGTCTGCGGAGCGGGGGTGATCATTCCGCGCCGCAGCTCTCCTACCCTCGCGGGGTGACGCACACCCTCCCCGCACACCTCGCCCTCGCACGCACCGTCCTCCTCCAACACTTTGGATTTCCCGACTTTCGCCCTGCCCAGCGACGGGTCATCCAGTCCGTGCTCGCCGGGCGGGACACGCTGGCGGTGCTGCCGACTGGAGGCGGAAAGTCGGTCTGCTTCCAGGTGCCGGCGCTGGTGCTCGACGGCCTGACCGTGGTGGTCTCGCCGCTCCTCTCGCTGATGCAGGACCAGGTGGAGGCAGCGCGGAGGCGGGGGATGGCTGCGGCGGCACTCAACAGTGCGCAGGAGGCGGACGACCAGCACGCCGTGCTCGACGCGGTCCGCACCGGCCAGCTGAGGCTTCTCTACGTTTCACCAGAGCGGCTCGAACGATTGGCGGGCCGGCTCACCGCTCTCGGCGTGCGGGTCGGTCTGCTCGCGGTCGATGAGGCCCACTGCATCAGCGAGTGGGGCCACGACTTCAGGCCCAGCTACCGGTTGCTCCTCGCCGCGCGCATCCGGTTGGGAAGGCCGCCCGTCGTGGCGCTGACCGGGAGCGCGACACCCGAGGTGCGGGAGGACATCGCCGCCTCGCTTCGGCTGGGCGGCGGCCGCCGCTGGGATCTTCATCTCGATTCCTTCGATCGTCAGAATCTCTGGTTTGGCGTGGTGCGGGTGAAGTCCGACCGGGAGCGTTTTGGGGAGGTGCTGTCCCGGCTCTCGGCGAGGCAGGGAACGGCCATCGTCTACGCCCCGACGCGCCGGATCACCGAGGGGCTGGCTCGCTCGATTCACTTCGCCGGCTTTCGCGCTGCCTCCTATCACGCCGGGCTCGATCGCGGGAGGCGAGAGGAAGTGCTGCACCGCTTCCTGTCCGGTGGTCTCGACGTGGTGACCGCGACCAGCGCGTTCGGCATGGGAATCGACAAGCCCGATGTGCGCGTGGTGGTGCACTGGATGACGCCGCCAACCCCGGAGTCGTACTACCAGGAAGCGGGGAGGGCAGGGAGGGACGGCGAGGCCTCACGCTGCGTGCTCCTGTATGCGAAGGGAGACGCCGAGCTGCATCGTCGCCAGCTCGACGTCACCTTCCCGGATGAGCGCGTCGTCGCGCGGGCATGGCGCGATCCAGCGGCGCTTGCGAAACTGCCGGCGAACGTGAAGGAGTCGGTCGAGCGACTGCGGAAGGAACTCCAGCCGGAGTCTGGCCCGGTGGACTGGAAGAGAATACGAAGTCGCCGCAGGCGGGCCGAGGCACGCATTGCGGCGATGGAACGATACGCGACGACGTCAGGGTGCCGTCGACGGGAATTGCTTCGGTACTTCGGTGAAACGCTGAAGGACTGCGCTGGCTGTGATAGGCACACACGTCAATGACCGTCACCCCCAAACCTGATCGTCACCCCGGCGAAAGCCGGGGTCCATCGTGGTCGACAAAATGGATCCCGGCTTGCGCCGGGATGACGGCCCTGGCACGTTCTGCGCCCCGCTTCCCGCTTCCCCGCCTACTCGAGCTTCAACGCCACCGTATCGCTTGCGCTTTCCACGAAGACTCCGCGCGATGCTCCGCTGCCCAGCCGTACCTGGAGCGTCGTCGCATTATCCAGTGTGCGCATCCGGAGCGATGGCGCCCCGCTGCGCTGCAGGGTCAGCGAGACGACCGGTTGCGCGACGGTGTCGAAGAGAAACATGGCGGGCCGCCCCGTCGGGTCCACGAGAAAGCCGGCTCGCCAGAGACCGCGGGCGTCCTGCAGGCTGAGTCCGACTCCGCTCGCATCGTATGCGAAGCTTCCGCGCGGCGTGCCTGCCTCGTCGGTCACCACAAATCCCCGAGCCTCGACAATCCCGTTGCTCGGCCACACCCGTCCCCACATCAGACTCAGGATCGAGAGCACCAGGGTGAGCATGACAGTCCACCGCAGGCTGCGGTTGTGCTTCTCCAGCACGCGCACTCGTTGTTCAATCACCTCAAGTTCCGACACGTTGCCCCCTTTGGATCTGATGTCATGCCTGCCGTTGGCGCGTCACCCCGGCGAAAGCCGGGGCCCATTGCCCGACCCCAAAATGGATCCCGGCTTTCGCCGGGATGACGGCCCTGGCACCTTTGGCCCCGCTTCCCCGCCATTCTACCCCCAGATGACGCCCTCGCGCTCCACCAGTTCCCTCAGGTTCACTCTCGGGCGTCGGCAGACCCAGATCGAGACCTCCTGCTCCTCGTCCACCCCCCAGGGATTGCGGACCAGTATTGCCTCGGTAACCTCCTCGAAAATCACGTCCAATCCGTCGCGATCGCCGCCGACAACAATCGTGACCCCCTGGCCGACGCCCGCGAAGCCCCAGGCGAAGAAATCGCCGTGGCGGCTGACCGGGTACGGCAGTCCGAGCGGCGGTCCGTAGAGGGCCAGGGCGCCAGTGCGACCATAGTTGATCCCGAAGATCGAGGCCGACGAGCGTTCCGCATCCGGAAGGGCGTGGTAGACCGCCGCCACGCTGTCGACCAGTTCCTTCCACCCGGTCATGTCCGCGTAGTCCTGGGGCAGTGGCAGCGTGGTCCCGCGGTTCGTTTCAGTTGCCTGGGTGATGCCGGTCATCACGGCGTAGCGTGCCATCGGTGCCGGGGAGAGGACTGGGACCCCGAGCGGCAGCAACGCCACACCGGCCACAACGTAGAGCACCAGGGCACCGGCGAGGATCGGCCGGGGCAGGCGCCTGGGCAGGATGCCGCCAAGGAACGCGGCCGCCGCGGCGATCAGCAGGACGTGCATCGGACCGAAGTAGTACGGCTTCCCGCCGCTGAGCATGAACACGAAGAAGATGCTGCCGGCCAGCAGCCCAAGCGCGCGGAACGGCCGCAGCCTGGGCGCCAGCAGCAGCGCCGCCAAACCGACGATCCAGAGCACGGCACCGGGACCGAGCATGAGGAACTGCCCGCTGATGAACTGGAGCCGGTCGACGTGGACGAACTGCGAGGCGCGCAACGCCTCGATCTGCGTGAAGAAGGGCCAGCCGTGGACCTGCTGTCCCGCGAGGCCGGGAACCGCGAGGAGCGCCGCCGCGGCCGCGGCCAGCCACGGCCACCTGGTCCGCAGGTCGCGGCGGAGCGGGGTACCGATCGTCGCGACGAGGAGTCCGAACCCGAGGAACGCGACGCTGAACTTCAGCATTGCGCTGAGCCCCAGAGCGGCCCCGACCAGGAGCCACCAGCGACGGTCTCCGGTGTGGAGCCGCTTGGCAAGGCCCAGCACGGCCAGCGTCCACAACACCTGCTCGAAGATGACGGGCTGAAAGAGCGTCCCGGCCCGGAGGAACAGGGGTGAGAAGAAGACCGCGACCGCCGCGAAGAGCTGTGAGCGAGGACCTCCGCCCAGTTCCCGGCAGGTCAGGGCCGCCAGCACGGTCAGTGCGGTCCCGCCGAGTGCCGCCAGCAGTCGCACCGCCGGCAGGAGGTCGAGTGGGAGCGCCCGGGCAGTCTGGGAGAGGATGGCCATCAGCGGCGGGAATTGCATCCGGAAGAGATCGAGGTGATCCCCCATCGCGAAATAGAGGAACTCGTCGCGATGGAACCCGTACCCCGGCTGCGGCAGCAGGTGGAGAACGAGGAAGAGGAGCGCCACGACCCAGACCCCGACGGGCAGCCGCGCCGCTTCGGCGGGTCGTGGCGCGGCTACGAGATCGACCATTGCATCAACGCCTCCCCTCTCGTCCTTGCGCTTCCCCGCTCGGCACTCCGATTACCACTCCGATCGTCACCCCGGCGAAAGCCGGGGTCCATCGTGTTTGAACCCTGGATTCCCGCTTGCGCGGGAATGACGATCTGCGCACCATCGGCCCCGCTTCCCCGCTTCCCCGCTTCCCCGCTTCCCCGCTTACTCGACCTCCACCACCTGGTACACCCGCCCACTCGCCATCGCGACATACACTTCGCCGCTCGCATCCTCACCGAAGCCGGCCAGGTTGTCCGCCGGAATTGCCGGTTCCCAGAGGGTCACATTGCTGACCGTTCCTGTCGAGGATCGTTTCAGGCTCCGAAAGGTGTTACGGCAGAAGTCCCCGAAAAGATACGTGCCGTTCCGGCCCGCGAGCGCAGACCCACGGTACACGACGCCGCCGATGACCGAGCATCCCTCCGCATGCGAGTACTCGTACGTCGGCGCCGTCAGCCCCGCCGACGGACACCCCGTCGCCGGAATCCAGCAGACATTCCCCTCGCGGTAGGGCCAGCCATAGTTCAGTCCCCCGACGCCGGCCGCGGAGAAGTTGACCTCTTCCCATCGGTCCTCGCCGACATCACCCCACCAGAGGTCGCCGGTATTCCGGTCCACGCTCCATCGGTACGGGTTCCGGAGGCCGAGGTGGTAGATCTCTCCACGCCACCCCGCACGGCCGACGAAGGGGTTGTCGGCGGGGATGGCGTATGGTGTCCCTCCGTCCACGTCGATGCGGAGCATCTTGCCCAGCAGCGAGGCGCTGTCCTGCGCCGGGCTGGTCAGTACGGCACCCGTCTCACCATCGCCGGTGGCGAGGTAGAGCATGCCGTCCTTGCCGAATGCCACCGTTCCACCGTAGTGGATCGCGTAACTCGGCTGGGAGAACTGCAGGATGGTGCGAACCGGCACGGGGCTCGCGTGATCGAAGTCTGCCGCCGCGACGAGTTCGATGAGCCTGGTGTCCTCGTTCGTATCGATCAGGTAGGCGAAGAGCCGGTGGTTCGTGGCGTACTGCGGGTGAAACGCGATGCTGAGGACTCCGTATTCGCGCGCCACCCCCGGGACTCCCGTCAGCGCCGTCAGGTTGACGAACGCGGAGTCGGACCGCACCCCGTTCTTGCGGAGCACGACCCGTCCCCCCCGTTCCAGCACCATGAGCCGGGTCGCGTCACCCGGCGGGGCGATGACCTGGATCGGAAAGTCGTAGCCACTGTCGATCGCGGCCAGGGTCAGGTCGGCGGGCGGCACTGAAGGCCCAGACGCATCGCTGCTGCAGCCGGCCGCGACCGCGACGAGGAGGGGAAGGGCAACGCGAAGCGCGCCGACGGAAGGACGGACGACAGATCCTGAGGCATCGAAACTCCTGAGGACGCGGATCCAGGGGAGGCGCCCGCGGGCGTGGGGGAATCTAATCGGGGCAGGCGGGAGTGAAACGCCGCGGCTCCCGGTGCTACATTGCGAGACCTATTCCCCCATGCCCGGACGGCCCATGGACCTGCCCTTCTACTTTGGCGAACAGCACCTGCAAGTGCGCGACATGGTGCGCGAGTTCGCGCGGACCGAAGTCGCACCCGTCGCCAAGGAACTCGACCGCACCTCCGAATTCCTCTGGGAGAGCGTCGCCAAGATGGGGCCACTCGGCCTGCTCGGCGTACCCTGGCCGGAGGAGCTCGGCGGGGCGGGGATGGATCAGCTCTCCTACTACATCGTCCTGCACGAGCTCGCCAAGGTCGACGCCAGTCACGCGCTCACCGTCAGCGCCCACACCAACCTCGGCACCTCCCCGATCGTCGATTTCGGGACCCCGGCGCAGCGGGAGCGCTATGTCCCCCTGCTCGCCTCGGGCAAGGTGCTCGGCGGCTTCGGACTGACGGAGCCGGGCGCCGGGAGCGATGCCGGGGGCACCGCCACCACCGCGGTGGACAAGGGCGATCACTACGTCCTCAACGGATCGAAGGTCTTCATCACCCACGCCGGCGTCGGGGAGATCTTCTCCGTGACCGCGCGCACCTCACCGGGCACCGATCATCGGGGCATCACCAGCTTCATCGTCACCAAGGACGCAGTGGATCTCGACCGCTGCAAGGCGGTGGGTGTCGGGCACGCCGCCGACCTCCCGAAGACCAAGGGTGTGCGGGCGGGGAAGAAGGAAGACAAGATGGGGTGGCGGTCGTCCGACACCCGGGAACTGATCCTCGAGGACGCGATCGTCCCCAAGGAGAACGTGCTGGGGACGGTGGGGGAGGGGTTCGTCAACTTCCTGAAGACGCTCGATGCCGGCCGGATCGGCATTGCCGCGGTGTCGCTGGGGATTGCGGAGGGCGCCTATGAGGAAGCGCTCCGCTACGCCTCGGTGCGCAAGCAGTTCGGGAGGACAATCGCCAGCTTCCAGGGGATCAGCTTCCAATTGGCCGACATGGCCACCGAAATCCAGGCTGGCACCCATCTTCTCTATCACGCCGCCTGGCTGAAGCAGAATGGGAAGCCGTTCAAGCAGGAGGCGGCGATGGCCAAGTTGTATTGCTCCGAACTGGCCATGCGGGCCACGACCAAGGCCGTCCAGATCTTCGGCGGGTACGGCTATACGACCGATTATCCGGTGGAGCGGATGATGCGCGACGCCAAGGTCTGTGAAATCGGGGAAGGGACCAGCGAGATCCAGCGTATCGTCATTGCCAGGAACATCTTGGCGGGCTTGGAGGGCTAGGTCCCGCGGCTCTATTGCCCCAATGGGGGGCACCTCCTATCATTGTAAGATGAAGTCTGCTTCATCCACTCCTTTCGATGTCATGTTCGCCTCCCGGGTCCGAGCCTGGGGGGCGACTGTGCTTGCTCTGATTTCTCGGTTGTCCGGCTTTTCCCCATCCCATGAACGCCCCCTCCCGGCCGGTCCGGCGGGGCGCCCAGGGATGGGAGTGCCGGAATTGCGTTTTCGTCGTACAACGTCTTTGCTGGCGGGGTTCCCGCCCTCTGTCTTGTCCCACCTGAGTTTGATCTCCACCCTCCACGTCGGGGCGGGCCTGCGGGCTGTCCGGCTTGGGTTGCTCGGGGGATGGTCGACCCTGTGGGATTCCCTCGTACTGATCGGCGCCACACTCGACCGGACCCTCCTGGGTCCAGCCGCCGTATTGCAGCCGATCGAGGTTTCCTCGCGTGAAGCGCGAACTACTCATCAATGGAGGCCGGCGGGAGACCCGCGTGGCCATCCTCGAGGACGATCGGCTCGTAGAGCTCCTCTACGATCGTCCTGATCAGCGCCGTTCCCTCGGCGACATCTATCTCGGCCGCGTTGACGCGGTCCTCCCCGGCATCCAGGCCGCCTTCGTTGACATAGGCCTGGAGAAGTCGGCGTTCCTGCACGCCTCCGATCTCCTCGAGCCCGACGAAGACGACGATCCCGACGAGGATGACGTCGCCGACGTCCCCGATACCGATGCCGCGGATGTGTCCACCGGCAACGGCCGGGACAAGGCCGCGCCCCGCCAGCGCGAGGTCGATCACCGCCAGGCGGTCCCCGACATTTCGGAACTCCTGAAGAAGGGGCAGACGATCCTGGTGCAGGTAACCAAGGAGCCGATCAGCACCAAGGGCTCCCGGGTGACCGCGCAGATCTCCCTCCCCGGCCGCTTCCTGGTCTACATGCCGTTCGCCTCCCGCGTGGGCGTCAGCCGCAAGATCGAGAGCCGTGAGGCCCGGTCCAAGCTCCGCGAGATGGTCCGCAAGGCACTGCCGGAAGACGCCGGCGGCGTGATCGTGCGTACGGTCGCGGAGGGGGTGACGGAGGAGCAGGTCACGCGGGAAATCGAGTCGCTGCTCGGGCTGTGGAAGAAGATCAATCGCAAGAAGGGATTCGTGAAGGCGCCGGCCCTCGTGCAGCGCGAGACGAGCCTGACACGCGGCATCATCCGCGACCTCTTCAGTGCCAAGGTCGATGCCCTGCACGTCGACTCGAAGGAGCTCTTCAACGAGGTGGAGCAGTACCTCGAGCAGGTCGATCCCGACCTGATGAAGCGGGTGCACTTCTACGATGCGGACCAGCCGCTCTTCGACAAGTTCGACATCGAATCGGAGATTCGCGACCTCTTCAAGCCCCGGTGTGAACTTCCCACCGGCGGGTCCATCATCATCCAGCCGACCGAGGCGCTGGTCTCCATCGATGTGAATACCGGCCGGTACACCGGGAAGAAGGATCCGGAAAAAACGATTCTCCGCACCAACATGGAGGCCGCCAAGGAAATCGCGCGTCAGCTTCGGCTGCGCGATATCGGCGGCATCATCGTCTGCGACTTCATCGACATGGACACCCGGTCCAACCGGGAGAAGGTGCTGCAGGAGCTCCGGACCCACCTCGCCCGGGACCGGGCCCGGACCAAGGCGTTCGCCGTCTCCGAGCTCGGTCTGATCGAGATGACGCGGCAGCGGGTCCGGCCCTCGCTCTGGGCGTCCCAGACAACCGAGTGCCCCACCTGCGCCGGCAGCGGTCGGGTCTTCAAGCCTGAAATCGTGACCCGCCGCCTGGAACGGTCCCTCCGTCGGGCCGGCCACGAGCACCGGGAACGCCAGCTGGCCGTCCGCCTCCACCCCGAGGTGGCCATCTACCTCCTGGAGGAGGAGCCCAAGCTCCTCCAGGCCCTGATCCGGGCCACCGGCCTCGACCTTGAGTTCCGGGACGACCCGATGATGCGGCTGGATGAGTTCCGGCTGATGAGCCGGCCGGCCGGGAGGGATGTGACTGAGCTTTACGCGGTCGCGTAAAGCGGCGGGGCAGGGTGGGCGCGCACTCGTCATTCCCGCGAAAGCGGGAATCCAGAATCTGGACCCCCGCGTTTGCGGGGGTGACGGCAGAGGCGGACTGCCCCGCAGCCACCCTGCCCTCGTGGCGCTTGACCTAACGCCTGCCCCCGGCTAGACTTCAGGGCTTGCAACGGAACCACCTTTTGGCAACGAGTTAAGTCATGTACGCGATTTTCAAGGCGTTGGGCAAGCAGTTCCGTGCGGAGAAGGGCAAGGTCGTGCGCCTTCCCCTCATGGAAGCCGAGCCCGGCTCCAAGGTCACCTTTGACGAGGTGCTCCTCTCCTCGGACGGCACCACGGTCAAGGCCGGCACCCCGTTGGTCAAGGGCGCCAAGGTCACCGCCGAGGTCGTCGGCGACGGCAAGGAAAAGAAGATCTACGTGTTCAAGTTCAAGCGGCGGAAGGGCTATCGCCGCAAGACGGGCCATCGGCAGAAGTTCACCGAGGTTCTTATCACTGACGTCAAGGTAGGGTGAGGCTCTCATGGCTCATAAAAAGGGCGTAGGCTCCAGCCGCAACGGCCGCAACAGCAATCCCCAGTACCTCGGCATCAAGAAGTTCGGGGGCGAGAACGTGCTGGCCGGCAACATCCTGGTGCGCCAGCGGGGCACCGTCATCCATCCCGGCAAGAATGTCGGGCACGGCTCGGACGACACCCTCTTTGCCAAGGTGGACGGCGTGGTCAAGTTCGAGTACCGGGACAAGGGCCGGAAGAAGGTGTCGGTCTACCCGAAGGAAGCCACCGCGTAAGCCAGGCGGCTCCGATGGACAATGGGGGATGCGGCAGGCGCCGCATCCCCCTTATTATTGCCCTGAACCCTCCGTGAAGGGTTCGAAATGAAACATTCTGGCCCTTCAGGCCGTCAGGTGCGCAGATCCCGTCAACGGAGAACCACCATGTCGTCCATCTTTTCCAAGCTGAACAGTGAACTCGAGAGCTTCGGCCGGCGCGCGAGTGCCGCCCTGGATGAAGGCCGTCTCCAGATCGACTTGCTTCGCGTCAAGCGCCGCCGCGACAATGCGGCCCGTGACCTCGGTATGATCGCCTATCACCGTGAAAAGGGTGTGGAGCAGGACCAGCGGCGGGTCGACGCGCTGGTACTCAAGCTCACCGACCTCGAGGCCGAGATTGCCTCGATCGAGGCCCAGATCGCCACCCAGAAGGCGGTCGTCGTTTCGGTCACCGACACGGAGGACGACGAGTCCGAGTCCGAGACCGAGGCGAACTGGACGCCGAGGAGCCGATCATCGACGAAGCGGCGGCCGCCCCCCAGGGAGATGTGGCGTAGCGGGCTGCTAGCGGGGAGGTGCGGGTTCCGACAGCCGAATCCACCAGACGGCGCCGAGCGAGAATGCCGGCGCCGTTTCCGTGAGCCCCACCCCCGCGTTCACCCCCCAGGCGTTGGGAGTGCCGAGGCGGGTCAGCGACGCCAGCACGCTGAGTGGCGGGTCGAAGCCGGTGAGCGATCCGGTCGAGGCGGACACTCCCAGCGACGCCGCCCACTCGTAGCCCAGCAGCCTGCCGACGCTGAGCGTGCCGATCAGGGGATTCTTCCAGATCCAGGCTGTCGAGGTCACCGAGATACCAGTAGGACACGTCCAGCGCCAGCGTCCACCGGTTGCCCGTCAGCCAGAGGGCGGAGGCCAGCCCTCCGAAGTCCCACTCGCCCGTTCCGATCGTGGCCGTGGAGGCGAAGGGGACCTTGACCGTGGCGGTGGCGGACACCGTCACGCGGCCCGCCGGGATGAGACTGACGGTCGCCTGCGCCAGCGGGTCGCCCAGCATGAGCTGATACCCGGTGACCGCATCGACCGGGGCCGGGATGTTGCCCCGGGCGGATTGGAGCCCGGCAGCTCGAACCGCTCGACGGGTCGCCGAGCACGGCCGGACGCCCGCCCCCGCCTGGCTGGCCGTTGGCCTGCCCGCTGTCTCGCACCGCCCCCTGGCCCTCCGGCCCGCCGGTCGGGACGGTGCCTCCCCCCGACGAACTGACCAGCGTGGTGTTCTGGTACCACAGCGGCAGGTTGGCGCTCAGCGACAGACGACCGGAGCGCCAGCGCAGCCCGTTCGTGAAGATCAGGCTGTTGGTCCGCTCCGTAAACAGGTAATAGCCCGTCAGGCCGGCGAACGAGCCTTCGTAGGTCACCTGCGCCACGGCTGGCTGGGCCAGGAGTGCCAGCCAGCCGACCAACATCGATCCGCCGCATCACGGCATGGCGATCATCTGCTGCAGGTTCAGGCGCGCCCGGTCGAGGTCCCGGGTCATGTCACGGATGCGGTCACGCAGCTGATCCATCTGCCGCACCTGGTCCTTGTCCTTGATCATCGCCGGATCCGCCTGCAGTTGCTGCATCTGCCGGAGCATCTGCTGCAGCTGTTCACCGGTCTGTTCCATCGTCCGTCCCATCTGCTGGAACTGCTCGCGGGACCGGTTCTGGGTCATCCACTGATTGGTCTGCCGGAGCTGCGTCATCAGCTGATCCTGCTGCTGCTGCATGGTGCGGAGCTGCTCCTGCATCTGCTGCTGTTGCTGCAGCTGGGCCTGCGTCATGGCCTGCTGCTGCTGCTTGTTGCTGCTGGGCCTGCGGCTTGGCCTGCCCGGCCGGCGGACCCTGGGCGGCGCCGACGGTGGCGGTCAGCGTGAGCATCGCGGCGGCGAGCGCGAGTGTGCGTGTCATTGGGCCCTCCCCTTCTGCTTCGATGGCGTGAACAGCGATACCTCACGCGAATCTTGGCAGGGCGGTGGTTAGGGGAGCAGGAATCGGGTGTGAAGGTCGGTTGGAAGGCGGGCGAGGCGCTGTAACGCGCCGATACGCGTGGCGAGGACTCGGCATCCAGCGAGGATGGCCCGCCCCGGACTCTGGCCGGGGCGGTGGCGCGCCAGTGCGGCTACTGGAGCCCGCTGCTCGAGACCAGCTCGAACTTCAGCGGAGCGCCACTCATCTCCACCTTCAGCACGGTGTGCGGCGCCCGCTTGAGGATCAGGAACTCCACGTCGGTGGCACCCCCCGACAGCCGAGCCCGGTAGGCGTCGAACGCGCCGGCCGGCACCATCGCCATTTCCTCGGCGATGACGTACAGCACCATCTCCGTCACCGAGTTCGTTCCCGCGCTATACATCCAGAAGTTCCAGCCGGCCTCTTTCGCCCACGGCAGGGAGGGGAGCAGCGCCTGCAGCGCATTGTCGTCCACGGTGCCGGGGGGCACGGTCGTGTCCACCGCGAAGTGATCCGGGCCGGTGGAGGTCACCGCCTGAACGTTTCCCGTCACCCGGCCGTTGTCATAGCTGACCTCGATCCAACCATCCATGTCCCGCACCTTGCCCGTCTGCTTCACCCGGAGCACCTGCCCGGACTTCGCCAGGTCCACGGTGGTGTTCTGGGTCATCACCGCCCCGATGGCGGTCGACTCGTGCACGATGAATCCGTCGCCGACCTTCTCGACTCCCCACACGCTGGTGCCCATCGGCTGGTTGTTGATCAGGACCGTCATGCTGTCCCGGTGGGGGAGGAGCTTCTTCGTCTCGATCGGCAGGGGCCGGGCGGGCGATGGCTCGGCGGCCGGCGCGGGATCCTGCGCGAAGACCGGCGCGGCGAGGACGATGGTGAGTGCTCCGAGGGCGGCGAGAGTGTGGCGCATCACGTCGAGCTCCTGGTGATGTTCAGCGAGAGAGAGTAGGGAAGAGCCGAAGGCTCGTCTCCGAGAGGATCGCACGCTGCACGTCGGGCGAAAGCGGCAGCGCACGGAATGCGTCGAGGTTCTTGCGCAGGTCGTGCACGCCGGGGCTCGGCCAGTCGGTGCCCCAGATCGTCTTGTGCGAAATATCCGTGAGGCGGGGGAAGTACTCAAGCAGCCGCGCCGGCGGGATACCGGACAGCTCCAGGTACACGTTCGGATGGCGTCGGAGGACGAAGAACGCCTCCTCCATCCAGAGCGGGCGCCCGCCATGTGCCATCACGATGGTGAGCTTCGGATAGTCGATGGCGACGTCGTCGATCTCCATCGGGTTGCCCCACTTCGACCGCGCCCCCGGGAAAATGCTGGTACCGGTGTGAATCAGGACCGGCAGCCCCCGTTCCTCGCATCGCCGATAGATCCGACCCAGCGCCTCGAGCCCCTCGGTGTACGCATTTGCCGGATACATCTGGTGGGGCGGGTGGATCTTCAGGCAACGGATCCCCATCTCCAGGAGCCGGTCCACATCCCCCTCGGGGTCCTTCGTGAACCGGGCGTGCACGCCGCCATACGGGAGGATGCGCTCCGGAGACGCCTCGGCGTACCGGGCGGAAAACTCGTTGGTGGAGTCATCGAACCCCATCAGGTCGGGGCTGGGATAGTTGATCAACGCAACCCGCCAGACGCCAGAGGCATCCATCACCTCGAGCAAGGCCTGCGGATCATCCATCAGCGCGATCAGCCGTTCCCAATGCGCTTCCTTGCCGACCCGCATGACATCCGCCACCGCCGGCTTGAGCTGCCGCCACGGCTGGATATGGATGTGCATGTCTGAAACGGGATAGGTCACTCTGATCCTTGGGCCGTTGAAACCGACCCCCCTCGCCATATCATGGAGAGGGGGACAGGGGGTGAGGCTACCGCCCCTTGAATTCCGGTGGTCGCTTCCCGAGAAACGCCGCCACGCCTTCGACCTTGTCCTCGCTCGAGAACGCCAGCCCGAACAAGGTCGTTTCCTGGCGCAGCCCTTCGTCCAGCGGTACCCGGAGCGAGGCGCGCACGGCCTCCTTGATCAACTGAAGCGCCACGGGGCTCTTCTGCGCGATGCTCTCCGCCATCGCCATGGCGCGAGCCCGGAGTTCCGCCGCAGGAACGACCTCGTCGACCAGGCCGATGCGGAGCGCCTCCGCGGCGCTGATCAGGTCACCCGTGAAGAGCAGCTTGTACGCCGCCCCCGCGCCGACCAGCCGGGGGAGTCGCTGCGTGCCGCCACCGCCGGGGATGATGCCGAGGTTCACTTCCGGCTGCCCGAGCTTGGCGGTGTCGGCCGCGACGCGGATGTCACACGCCATCGCGAGCTCGCATCCGCCGCCGAGCGTGAACCCGTTGAGCGCGGCGATCACCGGCTTCGGGAAGCTGTCCACGGCGTCGAAGATGGTACGGCCCGACATGACCCGGAATTGATCGATCGGGCTGCGTCCCTCGAACTCCGAGATGTCCGCGCCTGCCACGAACGCCTTGTCGCCCGCACCGGTGAGCACGACGACCCGCACGTTGGTGTCGGTGCGGAGCTCATCGAGCAGGCCGAGGAGCTGGCAGCGGGTCGCGCCGTCGAGCGCGTTGCGCTTCTCGGGGCGATTGATGATGAGGAGGGCGACGCGCCCGTGGATTTCCTTGAGGATGTTCTGTGGTTCGCTCATGATGTGGACCAGTCGTAGAAGCCATGGCCGCTCTTCTTGCCGAGTTTTCCCTCGGCGACGAGGCGGCGGAGAATGGCCGGAGGCGCGAAGCGTTCCGCGCCCAGGGCCTGGTGAAGGTAATCGGCGATGCGGAGCCGGACGTCCAGCCCGACGAGGTCCGTCAACTTGAGCGGACCCATCGGGTGATTGTAGCCGAGCTCCATGGCGCGGTCGATGTCCGCGGCACTGGCGACCCCCTCCTCCAGCATCCGCATCGCCTCGAGGCCGAGGGCGATCCCGAGTCGGCTCGAGGCGAAGCCGGGGGAGTCCTGGACGACGATCGGTTCTTTGCCCATGGCACGAACCACGGAGAGGGCGTCAGCGGTGGAGGCGTCGTCTGAGCCATCGTGAACCACGATCTCCACCAGCTTCATCAGGTGCACCGGGTTGAAGAAGTGCATGCCGATCAGCCGCTCGGGGCGGGGGAGATCAACCGCGATATCGGCGATGGAGATGGAGGAGGTGTTGGTGGCGAGGAGAGCGGAGGGTTCGGCCCAGTCACTGGCCTGGCTCATCACGTCCCGCTTGACGTCGAGGTCCTCCAGGACAGCCTCGATGACCAGGTCAGCTCCCTGGCAGGTGGATCGCATGTCGGGGGCCGTCTGGATGCGCCCGAGGATGGCTTCGCGCCCGGCCGTGTCGAGCTTGCCGCGCTGCACCGCCCCGTCGAGCGTCTTCGCGATTCGGTCGAGCGCGCCTTGCAGCGCTTCCGGTCGGGCATCGGTGAGGGTCGTGGGCCACCCCGCCGTGGCGGCTGCCTGGGCGATGCCGGCGCCCATCGTCCCGGCACCGATCACGGCGACACGGGTCGGGAAGGCGTTCATGCCGCCCCCGACAGCCGGTCGGGGTAATTGCCGCAGAGTCCGTCCACCCCCATGGCGCTGAGGCGCGCGGCGGCGACCCGGTCGTTGACGGTCCAGGCGATCAGGCGCGCGCCGGCGGCGTGCACCGTCTCCACCAGTTCGGTGTCGATCATCGTCCATTCCTGCCAGAGGGTCGTCGCGCTTGCGAGCTGAAGCACTTCAACCGGATCCCCGACCCGGGCCACCAGCAGTGCGCCGAGGCTGAGGTCGGGTCGTCCGTACGGCCAGCCGGGCCGTGATGCGGTGATCAAAGCTGTGAACGGCATATCGGGCGGGGAAGGGACCGGCCTCGAGAGTGGCGAGCAGGGCCGCGTCGTGCTCGGGCGGCAACGCCTTGACCTCGACCCAGACATCCCGGTCGCCGATCAACTCAAGCGCCGTCGCCAGCGATGGCACCGGCTCGCCGTTGGGAAGCAGCGACGCGGTGGCCTCGGCCAACGTCAGTGTATCCAGGGGGTGGCCCCCCGTCAGGACCGGGTCGTGGTGCACCACGATGCCCCCGTCCGCCGTGGCGTGCACGTCGAGTTCGACGCCGTCCACGCCGCGGGCGACCGCCTCACGAAAGGCGGCCGGTGAATTCTCGAACGCATAGCCGGAGGCGCCCCGATGGGCGATCACCAGCGGCCGCGTCAGTTGTTCTCCTCCAGCTTCCGGAACTCGATCCAGTCCGGCTCGTCGAGCAGGTCCTTGAGCAGCGTGCGGTCGGCGTCATTCGGCATACACCGACTCGAGGTACGCGGGATAGTTCTCGGCGGAGACCGGCTCGCCGGTGATGGTGAAATGCTGGCGGGCGTGGAGACCGATCTTCCGGTTGAACTTCACGTCCGGGACGATCAGGTACTGGTCCGGGTCGGCGATGGCGGTATTCAACCGATCCACCAGTCGCGTGATCTCCTGGCGGTAGAGCTCGCGGCTCGCTTCGTTGAGGTGGGCCACGTTCGCGTCGTCCGGCGCCTCACGCTCATCGAACCGGCCCTTGAGTCCCCAGACATAGGCCCAGTGCGCGCTGGAGGAGTTGTCGGTGCCGAAGAGGTCGAACGCCGTTGGGACCCACTTGTTGAAGTAGCGCTGGACCACTTCCGGCGGCACCCGCCCGGCGCGGAGGATCCGGCGCAGGCCGTTGTTCCCTGTGCCAAGGTGGAAGCTTTCTTCCTTGAGCATCGGACCCATGGAGCGGGCCAGGGGGTGGAACGAGGAGGTCGACAACATCTGCAGCTGGAACTTGCCGTCGCGGTCGATGAACTGGGTGTAGGTGAAGAAGTCGAGCCAGTTCTCGACGATCTCGTTGAAGGACCCGAGCAGGCGCTCCCCTTCTTCCGCACGGCGGTCGAGGAGCTTCTGGGCCTCACGCTTGCCTTCGTCGCCGAAGTGGGTGCAGAGGAGGTAAGACATCTGCCACCCGTGGCGCATCTCCTCGCTCATCACCCGCATCAGGGAGAAGAGGTCGTAGTCGCTCGGCGCGCGCTCCAGCAGCTGCCGCTGCTGCTCCACCGAGGCGAACTCGGTGTCCCCCTGGAACACGATCAGGTTGAGCAGCGCGTCGCGGATCCGCTGATCGGGAATGTGCATGATGGTCGGCCACTTCGTCTGGCCCTTGTAGTGGCCGAACTCGATCGTGCCGGCCTCGGGCTCGCCAAACTTCGCGTCGAATCCGACCTTCCGGAACGGCGTCCCGGCCATCTCCTTCTCGGAGATGCCGATCGAATCCTGCCAGTAGCGGAAGTAGTCGATCCAGTCGTCGAAGTTGTTCACTTTCCGCATGTCGTCCTCACCGTCCGTGGAATTCTGGAACTCGTTTGTCGCGGTAGGCTGCCAGTCCCTCGGCGGCGTCCGCGCTGCGAAAACATTGTTGGCAATGACGCGCCTCGATCACCAGTGATTCGGCGAGGGTCGTCGATTCTGCTTCACGCACCGCGCGCTTTGCCAGGCGTACGGCGATCGGCGGGAGGGCCGCCAGCCGGCGGGCCCAGGCCACCGTCTCATGCTCCAGGTGGTCGTCCAGGACCACCCGATTGACCAGGCCGAGCTCATGGGACCGTTCCGCCGACAGCATTCGCGGCGTCCAGAAGAGCTCGAGGGCGGCCGCCGCTCCCGCCAGGCGGGTAACGAACCAGCTGGTCCCGAAGTCGGGGTGCAGCCCGAGGCGGTGAAACACCAGGCCCAGCGACGAACTCGCGGCGGCGATCCGAAGATCGCAGGCCAGGGCCAGCCCGACTCCACCACCCGCGGCAGGCCCGTTCAGGCTCGCCAGGACCGGTTTGGGGGCCCGGTGCAGCAGCTGCACCACTTCCGAGCCGAGCCGGACCAGTTCCATCGCCTCCGCCTCGCGAACCTCGCCGGAGGGCCCTGTCAGCCGGTCGAGATCGGCGCCGGCGCAAAACCCCCGGCCGTTGCCTGTCAGCACGATGGCGCGGACGGATTCGTTGTCGATCATCGCCCGCACGGCGGTGTCGAGTTCGAGGAGCATCTCGACGTCGAACGCGTTCAGGCGATCGGGCCGATCCAGCGTGATGGTTCCGACCCCGTGCTCGATCCGTGTGAGCACCGCGCTTCTGACCATCGTCTCCTGCATCTCAGCCGTCACCTCGGTCCTCAGCCCTCGACTCGTTCAAACACTGTTGCGATCCCTTGCCCCACACCGATGCACATCGTCGCCAGCCCGTAGCGGCCACCGGTGCGCCGAAGCCCGTGAATCAGGGTCGCGGCCATCCGGGCTCCGCTGGCACCGAGCGGATGCCCGAGGGCGATTGCACCACCTGAGACGTTCACGCGATCGGTGTCGAGCCCCAGTTCCCGAATGCACGGGATGGCCTGTGCGGCGAAGGCCTCGTTCAATTCAATCAGGTCAAGGTCCTTCACCGTCATGTTGAGCCTGGCCATGAGCTTCTTCGTGGCGGGCACCGGCCCAAGGCCCATGCAGCTCGGGTCCACGCCGGCTACCGCGGTGCCGACGATCCGTGCGATCGGCGTGAGGCCGTGCGCCTCGATGGCGGCGGCGCTCGCCACGCCCAGGGCCGCCGCGCCGTCGTTGATCCCGCTCGAGTTCCCGGCCGTGGCCGTGCCGCCTTTGGCGAACGCCGGCTTGAGTCGGGCCAGTCCGGCGGCAGTGACCTCGGGGCGGGGATGCTCGTCTGTGGTAACCGGGTCCTTTGTGCCTGGGCCCGAGACTGCCACGAGTTCATCGTTGAAGTGACCGGCATCCATGGCCACCTTGGCCCGCCGCTGGCTCTCGGCGGCGAACGCATCCTGTTCCTCTCGCGTGACGCCGTGCTGCTGCGCGACCTTCTCGGCGGTTTGCCCCAGCGAGATGGTATACTCGGCCGGCATCGCGGGATTGACGAACCGCCAGCCCACCGTGGAGTCGGAGACCTGCGGGGTTGTGACGGTCCCAGGCCGTGCCGCTCTTCAGCATGATGTACGGTGCGCGCGTCATGCTCTCGACGCCGCCGGCAACGAACAGATCGCCCTCACCCGCCTTGATGGCGTGCGCCGCGCTGGCGATCGCCTGCAGCCCTGACCCGCAGAGGCGATTGATCGTCTGCCCCGGTACCTCGATCGGGAGGCCGGCGAGCAGCAGCGCCATCCGGGCGACGTTGCGGTTGTCCTCGCCGGCCTGGTTGGCACAGCCGAGGAGGACGTCGTCGATGCTGGCGCCGGGAAGCCCGCCGCGTTCGACCGCCGCACGAATGGCGATAGCGGCGAGGTCGTCGGGCCGCACGCCCGCAAGCGCCCCGCCGGCCCGGCCGATGGGAGTGCGGACGGCGGAGACGACGAACGCCTCGGTCACAGCGCGATCCAGACCGACTTGGTCTCGGTGTATCCCTCGAGAGCCGTCCGCCCGAGATCCCGGCCGAAGCCCGACTGCTTGTACCCGCCGAAGGGGGCGGCCGGATCGTACATGTTGTAGGTGTTGACCCAGACGGTGCCGGCGCGAATGGCGTGCGCCACCCGGTGCGCACGGCCGATGTCGCGGCTCCAGACCCCGGCGGCCAGCCCGTACATCGACTGGTTGGCCAGGGCGATCGCCTCCTCCTCGTCGTCGAAGCCCAGCACGGCGAGCACGGGGCCGAAGATCTCCTCGCGCGCGATAGTCATCTCAGGCGTGACGCCGTCGAAGACCGTCGCTTCCACGAAATATCCCTTGCCGTTCACGGTGGCCGCGTTGCCACCGGCCACGATCGTCCCGCCCTCTGACTTGCCCGTCGCGATGTACTTGAGCACGCTCTCCTGCTGCTGCTTCGAGACGATGGCGCCGAGACGGGTCTTCTTGTCGAAGGGGTCGCCGGGGACGAGCTTCTTGCAGCGCTCCGCCAGTTGCTCGACGACCTGGTCCTTCACCTTGCGATCGACCAGCAGGCGGCTGCCGGCGGCGCACACCTCGCCCTTGCCGTAGAAGATGCCGGTCTGCGCGCCGCGCACCGCGGCAGCGATGTCGGCGTCGTCGAAGATGATGTTCGGGCTCTTGCCGCCGAGCTCGAGCGTCAACCGCTTCACGCTGTCCGCCGCTTCCTGCATGATCCGCTGGCCGACGCCGGTGGAGCCGGTGAAGGAGATCTTGTCCACGCCGGGGTGACGGACCAGCGCCGAACCGGCGGTGGAACCGTGCCCGGGCACGACGTTGAACGCGCCGGCGGGGAGGCCCGCGTCCGCAAAGATCTCCGCCATCAGCAGCGCCGTCATCGGCGTCTCGGAGGCGGGCTTGAGGACGACGGTGCATCCCGCCGCCAGCGCCGGGGCAAACTTCCAGCCGGCGATGTTCAACGGGAAATTCCACGGCACGATGGCGCCGACCACGCCGACCGGCTCGTGGCGGATGTACGTCAGGAAGTTGCCGTCGACCGGCACCGTCTCGCCGCCGAACTTGTCACACCATCCGGCGTAGTAGCGCAGGGTTTCGACCGTCGAGGAGACGTCGATCTTCGACTCGAAGAGCGGCTTCCCGTTCTGGCGCGTCTCGAGTTCGGCCATCTCGGGGAGGCGGCTGGCCAGCAGCTCCGCGGCGCGGTAGAGGATGGCGCCCCGCTTGCGAGCCGAGAGCCCACGCCACTCCGCCGATTCGAAGCAGGCGCGTGCGGCCGCCACCGCCTGGTCGATGTCGGCGGCGTCTCCCTCCGCCACCGAGACCAGCACGTCCTCGGTGGCGGGATTGATCACGTCGAACCGCCGGCCGCTCGCGGCCGGGGTCCAGGCGTTGTTGATGAAGAGGTCAGTCTGCACCGGTTACTTGGCCTCGAAGTTGGGCATCCGCTTCTCGACGTAGGCGGCGAGGCCCTCCTTGGCGTCCGACGACGCGAAGAGCTGCTGCTGCAGTTCCCGCTCGAGCGTCAGCGCGCTCTCGAAGGGGAGGTCCATGCCCGACTGCACGCTCCGCTTGATGGCGCCCACGGCGCGGGCCGCCTTGTTGGGCGGGCAGAACTGCTTGGCGTACATCAGCACCTGGTCCCAGTAGCCATCCTTCTCGAAGACATGATTCACCAGGCCGATCTCCTCGGCCTTCTCGAACGAGAAGGTCTCGCCGGTCACCATGAACTCGATCGACCTGGACTTGCCGATGAGCCGGCAGAGGCGCTGCGTCCCGCCGGTTCCCGGCAGCACGCCGAGGTTCACCTCGGGGAGCCCGATCTTGCCGGCGTTCCGACAGGCGATCCGGATGTCGCAGGCCATGGCGATTTCGAGCCCGCCGCCGACGGTGTGTCCGTTGAGGGCCGCGATGGTCAGCTTCGGGGTCTGCTCGAGGCGGCTGAGCGTCTCGTTGGCATGGAGGCAGAAGAAGTACTTGAAGCGGGGGGTGACGTTGTTCAGCATCGAGATGTTGGCGCCGGCCGAGAAGAACTTCTCGCCGTGGCCGCGAATGACGATGACATGCACCTCGTCGGCCATGCGCGCATCGAGAATGGCGGCGTCCATCTGCCGGAACATCTCGTATGTATAGGTGTTGGCCGGGGGGTCGTTGAGCGTGATGATGGCGAGGCCGTCCTTCACCTCGTAGTTGACAAGGACCTTGTCGGTGGGCGCCGGGGCGCCTGGGCGTGGGGAGGTCAGGGTAGCGGTCAAGGGGTCATCCTCCGAGCGTGGCGACCAGTCGCGGGGTCGCGTGGTGAGCAGCGATGTAGCCGTTCAGGAAGAGCGAGGCCAGTTCCTCGGCCAGCGTGGCTGGTGAGGTGGGGCCCGCAGGGTGATACCAGGTGTAGATCCAGTTCATCATGCCGAAGAGCGCGTAGGCCGCAATGCGTGCGTCGGCGTGGGTGTCGGGGACGTCGCTCAGGAGTTGCTCGAGCAACCCGACATATTCCTTCTTGCGCCGGCGGATCTGGGCCCGCATCGTGCCGGTGAGTTCCGCCTCTTCGTGGGCGAGGACCTTCATCTCGTCCATATGTGCGGCGAAGAAGGTGACATGGTGTAGTATGAACGCGCGGAGCCGGGCCTCTGGTTCCGTGGCGGTGTCGACCGCCTCGCGGGCACCCTCGAGCACCCGCGTGAAGCAGCGCTCCTGGATCTGGAAGAGCAGGGCCTGCTTGCTCTCCACATAATGATACATCCCGGCGAGGCTGAATCCGCTGGTCCGGGCCAGGTCCCGCATGGACGTAGCGTGGTAACCCCGTTCCGCAAAAGTCTTTGCGGCCGCGGCGAGGAGAGCCTCCAGGCGCTGGTCATAGGGCTGCATGTACCGTCCGAACGATCGTTCGAAGGAAGTTATCCGACTTAATGGGTCGGGTCAACGCTTAACACCGGGTGAATTGCGGCGTCTATGCCCACTGAATGCCAACCTTGACCGGGCTCGACGGGCCATCCGATGCCGCCCTCGCAACGGCGTGGCGGGGGGGAAGCGAGCAGGCGGCCACCGACCTGGTCCGGCGGCACGCGTCGGCCCTCGCCAGGTTCTTGAGCGGGGCGGGGGCGGGGCCCAGCGAGGTGGAGGACCTGACGCAGGAGGCGTTCTTCAAGGCCTTCCGCGGCCTCGACGGGTGGCGGCAGGAGTCCTCCTTCCGGAGCTGGCTCTTCAGCATCGGATCGAACCTGCTCAAGGACGCGTACCGGAAGCGTAAGGGCAGGGTAGTCTTGTCGATCGAGGACCACGACATGCCGGTGCATCGTGATCCGGGTGACGAGATGGTGGCCGAGGAGACGGCGGAGCGGATCAAGGGGGGGCTGACCGGCCTGCCCCGGCTCCAACGAGAGGTCTTTCTCCTTCGGGCACAGCAGGGGCTGGACTACGCCGAGATTGCGAAGTCGCTCGGCACGACGGCCGGGGCGGCACGGGTGCACTATCATCATGCGGTCAAGCGGTTGAAGGAGTTGGTGCCATGACCTGTCAGGAACTGTCAGACAAGATGCCGAGCGTGGTCAGGGGGGAGCTCTCCTGGACCGACGCGGAGGCGCACCATCTGGCCGACTGCGCGGATTGCCGCGCGGAATGGGAGGTTGTCTCGGCTGGAGCGGCCCTTGCTGAGCGGTGTGACGATCGACGCCGACGCCCTGGCCGAGCGCGTCCTCCTGCGGCTGCGCACAGAACCGGTGGTGAAGCGGTTCCCCGCCCGCAGGTGGATCGCCGGCGTCGCCGCGGTGGCTGCAGCGGCACTTCTGATCATCAAGGCGAGCACTCCTGCCTCCCTGCCGCCCAGCCCCCCGGCCCCGCTGTCCGCCCGATGTTCCCGGTCTGCACGCGCTCAGCGAGGAGGGGCTCGCCGAGCTGCTCGAATCGATGGCCCCGCAGTGGACGGACACCCCGACGATTGATACACCGAGTCTCGACGACCTGGATTCCCAGGAACTCGAGCAGGTCCAGCGCCTTTGGGAGATCTGATGCGACGACTACAGTGGTTCCTCATGGCCGCGTTGCTGGCGGCGGTTCCGCCACTCAACGCCCAGGGCAACGGCGATGAGTCGCCCCAGGCGGCGCGAATGCGCCAGCAGATCGAGCAGCGATTCGCGCAGCAGATCCAGGCCAACCTGGGGCTGACGGACGATCAGGCGGTCAAGCTTCGGGCGACCTTCAACAGCTACGCGCCGAAGCGCCGGGCGATGGAGCAGGAGGAGCGGGCCATCAAGCGGGGGCTGCAGGGCCAGCTCCGGCCGGGGATCGCGGCGAATGCAGACAGCGTCGCGAAGCTGGTGGATCGGCTCCTCGAGGTGAAGGTGGCCTATGCCCAGAGCTTCGTGGACGAGAACAGGGAGATGGCGACGTATCTCACGCCGGTGCAGCGCGCCCAGTTCCAGGTGATGCGGGAGCGCCTGATGGCGCGCATCGAGGAGATCCGTCAGCAGCGGCAGCAGCAGTTCCGGCAGCAAGGAGCGACGGGGGCGGTCCAGCCGTAGCCCGTCTCACGCGCTTCTTGCGCCTCCGCGGCGGACTGCCCATCTTCCTCCCTCGGCGCCCGAGTGGCGGAATGGCAGACGCAGCGGACTCAAAATCCGCCGGGGGCAACCCCGTGCGAGTTCGACTCTCGCCTCGGGCATGACAAGCAGGACAACGACTTCGCCCCCATCGAGCAAAGTGCTCGGTGGGGGCTTTGTCGTGCCGAGTCTGATGATGTTGTGGCGGTCGCGGGCTGCGCGCCATCCCGCAGTCACCTCACCCCTCCGCGCCCGCCAGAACTGCGGCCGATTCGGAAGTGCGGTCCAACTTCTGCGACCTCGAGATGAAACACGGATCTGGACGGAGCCGTAGTTCTGAGGAACCCGTGCACCACATCCGCCATGGTCAGTCCCGGCACGTCTGACTGGCCGTGCTCTTGCGAATCGCGGTGGGTGTGTCGGCTCAACTCGAGCTTGCGCCTCGCGATCCGTGGCGCCGCATCAATGCCGCCGGACTCCCCTCCACCGCGCAGGCACCCATGGCCAGTTTCAATCTCACAGTGAACGGCGTACCGCAATCGGTCGAGGCACCGGCCGACACTCCGTTGCTGTGGGTGCTGCGGGACGACCTCGAGCTCACGGGAACCAAGTATGGGTGCGGCGTGGGACAGTGCGGAGCCTGCACGGTCCTGATGGATGGCGCTCCGGTCGCTTCGTGCCTGATGCCGCTTGCCGCGGCCGAGGGCCGGCGCATTACCACCATCGAGGGGCTTTCCGCGGACGGCGCTCACCCGGTGCAGCGCGCCTGGCTCGCCGAGAACGTCGCGCAGTGCGGCTTCTGCCAGGCGGGGTTGATCATGGAGACCGTCGGCCTTCTCGCGCGGACCCCGAGTCCGAGCGATGCCGAGATCGCGGCGGCGCTCGAGGGGCACCTGTGCCGCTGCGGCACCTATCCTCGCCTCGCCCGTGCGGTGCGGCGGGCCGCGGAAGAGGAGGACGTCCGATGACCACGCGGCGGGACTTCGTGATCGCATCCGTGCTGGCAGGCGGTGGATTGCTGGTCGGGTTTCGCTGGTCCGGCCGCGCTGGCGCCGCCGCGGCGCCGCGACGACGTTCCGGCCGAACGCTTGGGTGCGCATCGAGCCGGACGGCCGGATCGTACTGGTAGTCGGCCGCACCGAGATGGGCCAGGGCGTCCGCACCTCGCTGCCCAAGATTCTCGCCGAGGAGCTCGACGTCGATCTCGATCGGGTCGAGCTCGAACAGGCGTCTCCTGGGCCGGAATACCCAGACCTCGGCACCGGCGGCAGCTCCAGTATGATGGACAGCTGGGACCCGCTCCGCGTTGCCGGTGCCTCCGCTCGCGCGATGCTGGTGGCCGCGGCCGCGGCGCAATGGTCCGTGGAGCCGTCCCGATGCACCACGGAGCTTGGTCGCGTGAGGGGTCCGGACGGGCGGTCGGCGGCGTACGGCGAGCTCGCCGCAGAGGCCGCGCGCCAGCCGGTGCCAAGCGAGCCGCCGCTCAAGCCCGCGCGGGCGCGCGGGCTGGTCGGCCACCCCACCCCGCGGCTGGATGGACCAGCGGTCGTGACCGGCCGCGCCCGTTACGGGCTGGACGTGCGGCTGCCGGGCATGCTCGTGGCCGTCATCGCGCGACCGCCGACGTTTGGCGCGACGGTGGCCTCGTTCGACGACGCACAGGCGTTGGCGATCGAGGGGGTCGTCCGTTGTTTCGCGGTCCCGAGCGGTGTAGCCGTCGTAGCGCGCTCAACCTGGGCTGCAGTGGCCGGGCGGCGTGCGCTCACGGCGCGCTGGCAGGATGGTCCCGGCGCATCGTTCGCGAGCAGCGCGCATGCGCGTGACTTGCTCCAGGCCGCCGAGGAAGCCGGTGTCACGACCCGACGCGAGGGCGGCGGGCGCGCCGCACTCGTCACGGCGGCTCGTCGCCTCAACGCCACCTATCAATACCCGTTCGCCGCCCACGGCGCGATCGAGCCGGTCACCGCGACCGCGCGTGTAACGGCGGAGCGTTGCGAGATCTGGTCACCGACGCAGACCCCCGGCGCCGTGCAGTACTTCGCGGCCCGTGCGCTTGGCCTGGATCGGGAAGCAGTGACGGTCCACGTGACGCTCGCTGGCGGCGGATTTGGCCGGCGCCTAGGGTGGGATTTCGACATGGAGGCGGTCGAGATCGCACGCCAGGTGGACACCCCGGTGCAGCTGGTCTGGACCCGCGAGGACGACCTTGTGCACGGGTACTTCCAGGCGGCGTCGGCCCATCGGCTCGAGGCCGGGCTGGATGCACGCGGTCGTGTGGTCGCCTGGGATCACCGCAAGGCATCCACGCCGCACAACGCCCGGCGCCAGCCGACCGCCGCGCAACTCGCCGATCCGGCCTTCCTGGCCGACTCCTCGTGGGGAGTCGTCGATCAACCGTACGCCTTCCCTGCGCTCCAGACCAGCTATCGCGCGGTCGAGGCGCCGGTGCCGATCGGGCCGTGGCGCGCTGTCTTTGCGCCGTCGTCGGTGTTCGCACGCGAGTGCTTCCTCGACGAGATCGCGGTCGCGACCGATGTGGACCCGCTCGCATTGCGGATGGACCTGCTTGGCGCCTCAGATCCCGCTGTGCCGGCCCGCGTCACGCCGCACGAGACGCCGATCGACCGGCGCCGCCTGCGCGCGGTGCTCGAGACCGCCGCCGAGCGGGCTGGATGGAGCCTCCCGCTTCTTCCCGGGCGGGCGCGCGGCATTGCCGGCGATGTCTTCCACACGGAGACGTACGTCGCGCATGTCGTCGAGGTCGCGCGCCGGCCGGACGCGGGCGCAGGCCAATGGCCCTTCACCATCGAGCGCGTCGTGGTCGCGATCGACTGCGGCGTCGTCATCGACACGGACGGCGTGACTCAGCAGGCGGAAAGCGGCGTGCTGTGGTCCCTCTCCAACGCGCTTGGGGAGACCACCTTTGAGGGCGGGCGCGCACAAGAGCAGAACTTCAATACGTTCCGCGTCGCGCGACTCAGCGATACGCCGCGGGCTATCGAGACGCATGTCGTCGCGAGCGACGACCCCCGTCCGCACGGACTCGGCGAGCCGGTCGTCAACAGCTTCGCGCCGGCGCTGCTCAACGCACTGGCACGATTGACGGGCCAGCGTATCAGGCGCCTGCCCCTCCAGGTATCCGACTTCGGCTGAGCCAGGGAAGTGCTGCAACGACGTCGCCCCCATCGAGCAGACTGCTCGGTGGGGGCGTGGTGGGTGGATCGTGACTGGCTTGCGTAGGCGATGTCGGGAATTCAATCTCACCGGTGGCCAGCGCGCGCCCTCGTCAGTTGCATGTGCCGGTTGCATCACGCCTCCACGTATCCCTAGCGACCCCCCAGAACCAATCCCGTCACAAACGGGACCAACCAGATCACCCAGACGACCACGCTCGTCCGGTGGAAGGTCCGGAGGCGTGCCTCGTTCCCCCGCACCAGGACCGTCGTGGCCCACACCGCGTGGAGCAGCATGAGGAGCAGCGCGAGCCCGCCCGGTCGCCGTGTGAAATCCCCAGCGGAATCCCCCCGCCATCTGTCGCATCAGCTCGGTGCCGGCGGTGTCGGAGGAGAAGCCGAGCCAGAAGAGCAGGGCGTGCCACGGTTTCAGGCGATGGGAGAGCACAGCCGACCAGACGCCGACGGTGTAGAAGGCGAAGGCGGCGAACATGAGTGAGACGGCGGCCCTGACGATGGGAGGCATCGCACGCCTAAGGTATGGAATTCGGAGGTTTGTTGCCTGAAGACTCCCTCAGAATCGCTTGCAACTCTCTTGTGAACAATGGTGCAATCTTCGATATGGGAATAACGAGATATCCAGATAGCTCCATCGTGCACCGGAGGGCCAAGTGACTGCTACCACGAAACCGATTTCCGACGACGTCCTGCAGACGGCTGCCCGGGTCATCAAGTGCCTGGGCCACCCGCTGCGGCTCCGGCTCCTCGAGATCATGGAGCGCGGGGGAGAGCAGAACGTGAGCGAACTCCAGTCGTACAGCGGTGCCACGCAGGCCGCCGTCTCCGAGCAGCTCGGCATTCTCCGGGGGCACGGCGTCGTCGAGTCTCGCCGGGACGGCACCTACATGCTGTATCGCATCATCGAACCGAAGGTCTTCCGCATCCTCGCCTGTGTCCGCGAGTGTGAAATCATCGACGGGAGGATTGCATGACCCGCATTGTCGTCCTCGGCGCCGGTACCGCCGGCACCACCATCGCCAACCGACTGTCCCGTCACTACAGCCGACGAAATCGCGGCGGGGCAGACCATCATCACGCTGGTGGACCAGGACAACGACCACATCTATCAGCCCGGGCTCCTCTTCCTGCCGTTCGGGATGTACACCCCGGAGCAGGTCCAGAAGCCCCGCAACCGCCAGATTCGCGACGGCATCCAGTACGTCCAACGGCCGATCGACCGGGTCGACGCCGACAAGGACGTCGTCTTCCTCGCCGACGGGACGCCGATCGCCTACGACGTCCTCATCGTCGCCACCGGTACCCGCGTGCTCCCGGAAGAGACCGAAGGGATGACCGGTGCGGGGTGGCGCAAGAACGTGTTCGACTTCTACACCCTCGAAGGCGCCACGGCGCTTCGGGACGCGCTGGCCACCTGGAAGGGCGGTCGCCTGGTCGTCAACGTCGTGGACATGCCGATCAAGTGCCCGGTGGCCCCATTGGAATTCGTGTTCCTGGCCGACTGGTTCTTCACCAAGCGGGGGATCCGCGACAAGGTGGAGATCACCTACGTCACCCCGCTGGACGGCCCGTTCACCAAGCCGGTCTGCAACCGGGAGCTCTCGCATCTCTTCGAGGGCAAGAACATCCGCCTCCAGCCCGAGTTCAACACCGGCGAGGTGGATGGCGCCAACGGGCGATTGATCGCCTATGACGAGCGCGAGATCCCCTTCGATCTGCTCGTGGCGATCCCCCTGCACGGCGGCGCCGAATATGTCAGCCGCTCTCCGGGACTGGGGGACGACCTCGGATTTGTCCTGACCGATCCGCACACCCTTCAGGCGGAGCGGAAGCCGAACATCTTCGCGCTGGGCGACGCGACGAACGTCCCGGCGTCGAAGGCGGGATCGGTGGCGCACTTCCAGGCGGAGATCCTCGAAGAGAACATCGTCCGCTTCCTCGAGGGCCGGCCGCTGGAACCCGACTTCGATGGTCACAGCAACTGCTTCATCGAGACCGGGTTCAACCAGGCGCTGCTGATCGACTTCAACTACGAAACCGAGCCGCTCCCCGGGACCTTCCCGATTCCCGGCATCGGCCCGCTGCGCCTCCTGAAGGAATCGCGCCTCAACCACCTCGGGAAGCTGGCCTTCCGGTGGGTCTACTGGAACATGCTGCTCCCCGGGCACGACATCCCGCTCGTGGCGCCCAAGATGACCATGCGCGGCAAGTACCATCCGGAACCTGCCGCTGAACCCGTTGCTGTCTGACCCCAGAGGAGAATGCACAGATGCCCACCCTGACCATGATGGATACCGTGCTTGATGTGGATGCCGAGGGCTTTCTGCAGAAGCCGGAGCAGTGGAACGAGACGATCGCGGCGGAAATCGCGCGGGAGAACGGTGTCCCCGAGCTGCACGGAGCGCCACTGGATGGTGATCCGGTACATGCGGGGTCGGTACCTCGATACCGGGAATGCCCCGACTATCCGCTCGCTGGGCAAGGAGTCCGGCGTCGAGATCAAGGAGCTCTACAAGCTCTTCCCGAAGGGCCCCGCCAAGCTCGCCGCCAAGATCGGCGGCATCCCGAAGCCCAAGGGCTGCATCTAAACCGGCACCTGCCAGAGGAGTCAGAACGATGTCCGCAACCGCAGTCTATCCAGAGACGTCCACGGCGCCTGAGACGGCCACTGCCGAGCCACGTCCTATCGAGAAGGTCTCGATCATCGTCTCGAAGGGGTCGCTGGAGGGGATCTATCCGGCGCTCATCATGGCGAACGGCGCCCGCATGGAGGGGATCGAGGCCAACCTCTTCTTCACCTTCTTCGGCATGGACGCCGTGGTGAAGGCGAAGCAGGGGAAGATCAAGGTGGCCACGGTGGGGAACCCCGCCCTCGGCATTCCCTCGCTCCTGGGAATGATCCCGGGGATGTCGAGCTTCGTGACCAGCCAGATGCAGAAGAAGATGGAGACGCTGGACATCCCGCCGATCGGCGAGTTCATCCAGATGATCGCCGACTCAGGCGGGAAGCTCTTCGCCTGCAAGGCGTCGGTCGACATGTTCGACCTGCAGCGAGTCCGACTTCGTCGAGTCGGTCGACAGCATCATCACCGTCGGCGACTTCTACGAGATGGCGGCGGGCGGCGAGATCATCTTCACCTGAGCCCTACCGTCCTGAGGCGTGGGCGCGCCGGCCTCGCTCTCCCAGGAGAGCAGGGTCGGTGTGCCCAGGTCAACTACCGGATCGTTGTTTCTCCAGTCGGCACCCGGCATCCCTCCAAGGCCGCTCCCCAGGCAGACCTCGGCCAACCGCGGAATACGCGATGCGCCAAGGGAACCCTGACGTTATCTTATCGAGTCCTGCGTTTCCGAAAGCGCACATCGTGACCTCCGATGCGGCATCGAGTCTGTTGCACGTTGGCCGGTGGACTCGCATGGAGCGAACCGAATGACCCAGCCACCACATTCCCAAGCCCCAGGAATCTCACAGCGATGAGCAGGAGCACCAGAGGGGTCCCGGCCGGTGACAGCGGAACGTCTGGCTTGATGAAACTGGCCCTGTTGTCGATTCTGACAGGTGCAGTCATCGGGCTTGTCATCGGGTGCTTTCGGGTTGCGCTGGACTACGTGAACACTTTGCGCACCACCATGGTCACCTGGGCCCACCAGTGGCCGGTGCTGGGCTTCGTTCTGGTTTGTGGCGTGGTGGCAGCGGCCACCGCGTGTGCCGCCTGGCTGGTGCGGCGTTCGGGACAGCCCGCGGCCGGCAGCGGCATTCCCCACGTGGAGGCGGTCATTGAGGGCACGTTGCCCGCCGCCCCGCTGCTCTTGCTGCCCATCAAGTTCGTCGGCGGCCTGCTCGCGATTGGGGGAGGTTTGGCGCTCGGATTGGAGGGCCCCAGTGTGCAAATGGGCGCCAACCTATCCCAGTTTTGGGGTAGCAAGTTCCGCCTCGCAACTACGGATCGCATCGCCCTGTTTGCATCGGGCGCCGGTGCCGGGCTGGCCGTGGCGTTCAACGCCCCTGTCGCCGGAGCAGTCTTCGTGCTGGAGGAACTGGTCCGTCGATTTGATACCCGGACTTCGATCGCCGCGCTGGGCACCTCCTGTTCGGCCATCGCGGTCGCATCGGTGTTAATCGGTCGGCAACCTGACTTCCATGTGGCAGAACTCCCCAATCCCAGCACCTGGACCGGCCCCATCTTTGCCCTGCTGGGTCTCCTCGTTGGGCTCGCAGGGGTGGCCTACAACCAGCTCATTATCAAGACCTGTACGGTGGTTGACGGTGTGGCCCGTTGGCGACCGGAGGCCCGGGCCTTGCTTATCGGCGCAGTGGTGGGTGGAATCGCATGGTTCGCGCCGGACCTGGTTGGTGGCGGCGATGCGATTTCCCAGTCGGCGCTCATCGGCGGGATCGGACTGACAGCACTGCCACTCATTGTCGCCGTGCGGTTTCCGCTCGGCCCCCTCTCCTATGCGGCGGGCACGCCTGGTGGCCTGTTCGCGCCCATTCTCGCGGTGGGTGCCTGCCTTGGCTTGGGATTCGGTCTGCTGTGCCCCCAGCTCGTGGCAGATGCCGGGGGCACGCCGATCACCTTTGCAATCGCCGGCATGGCAGCCTTCCTGGCCGCAACCGTGCGGGCGCCGGTGACCGGAATGATCCTGATTTTCGAGATGACCGGCGCGTTCAACCAGGCACTGCCGATGTTCTGGGCTACATTTGCGGCCATGGCCGTTCCTACCTTGCTGGGCGATCTGCCAATCTATGACTCCATGAAGGTGCGCACCATCAGCGTCGCAAAGACAATGTAGTGGCCAGTCGCCTGACGTCTGGGCAAGTGCCAGAGCACTCGCCTCCGGAACTGATCAGCCCCCATCCTGTGGATGCCGGATGGGGGTTGTTTGCTGCCTGCGGTCGCGCGGCTAGGGATTGACGGTATAGATGACCGGCGCGGACTCCGTCTTGTTCCCCGCCTTGTCTCTCGCCACTGCCACCCATTCGTAGGTGCCGGGCCCGCTGAGGTCGGTGTCCCAGAAATGCTCGTAGGGCCTGGTCGAGTCGGCATCGGGGAGTTTCACGCCATTGACTTTCCAGGTGACGACAGGGACGTCCGTGTTGTCCTCGGCGTACGCGATGATCGTCACGGTGTCCGTGACCACCCCGGAGGGTGGACGGAGGATCGTCACGTACCGCGGTGCGATGTTGTCGATGATCGGGCCCGAGGCGGCTTCACAGCTGTATGGGTAGCCGGTGCACGCGGCAAGGGCCAGGATCCAGATGTGCTTGGCTTGCATGTCCACTCGGGGTTGCCGAGGATGCCGGATGGCATGTGTTCCGTCGTTACGGAGCAACCGTATACGTTACCGACACCGATTCGGTGGTGTTGCCGGCCTTGTCCTTCGCGATCGCGATCCACTCATAGATACCGGGGCCGCTCAGGGACGTGTCCCAATCATGGACAAAGGGGGCTTCGGTATCCGGGGCCGGCAGCAGTGCACCGTTGACCTTCCAGGTGACGACCGTGACACGAACGTTATCAGACGCGTCCGCAGTGATCGCAACGGTGCCCGTCACCGCTCCGGCCGCCGGGGAGGCGATCGACACCGTCGGGGTGATGGTGTCAGGCGTGGTGGGTGCGGTGCTGTTGTCCGAGCAGGCGACGACGGCCAGCGAAACGAGTCCCCGTGCTGCCAGAGCGGTGCCGCGCATACGACCTCCACCAAGGGAAAGGACGGGACGACCCGTTACGAACGGAGGAGCGTAAAGACGTAAATACCGTACCCCGCCAGCAGCACCCCGCCTTCGATCCGCGAGATGCTCTTCCCCTTCCGCATCATCGGGAAGAGCACCACGGCGAACGCCAGCATCCACCAGACGTCGGTCTGCACGATCGCCTCGGCGATCGGGATGGGGTGGATGAGCGCCGTGATGCCGAGGATGCCGAGGATGTTGAAGATGTTGGAGCCGATGATGTTGGCCAGCGCGAGGTCGGTCCGGCCGCGGTAGGCCGCGACGAGGCTGGCGGCGAGCTCGGGGGCGCTGGTGCCGACGGCGACAATGGTGAGGCCGATGACCCGCTCCGTCATTCCCGCGTACCGGGCGATCGCGACCGAGCCGTCCACGAGGAACTTGCCGCCGAGCACGAGGAGGCCGGACCCGACCACCACCGCGAGGATGCTCATGCCGAGTTCGCGGGTGCGGGGATGCAGCGACCGCCCCGCTGTCTCGCTGGCGTAGTCGGTCTCTTCCTCCGCGCTCACCTCGTACCGGGCGATGTAGACCGAGTAGGCTATGAACACGATCAGGGAGGCAACGAAGAAGCCGCCCTCCAACCGGTCGAGGCCGTAGTCGCGCATCAGCAGGAACCCGATCCAGCTCGCCAGGAACATCACCGGCCATTCGAGGCGGACCGCCGCGCCGTGGACCACCAGCGGAGTGACCAGGGCCGCCGCGCCCAGGACCATCCCGATGTTGAAGATGTTCGAGCCCACCACGTTGCCGACGGCGATGTCCGGGGTGCCGTGGAACGCCGCGAGGATGCTGACGACGAGCTCGGGAAGGGAGGTACCAGCGGCGACGACAGTCAGTCCGATGACGGCGGGCGTGAGTCCGGCGATCCGGGCGATGGTCGTCGCGCCGCGGACCAGGGCCTCGCCGCCGCCGGCCAGGAGGCCGAGGCCGAGGATCACGAGGAGCACGGAGGGAAGCAGTTCCATGGCCTCCAATATAGCGCCACCGAGGTTCGGGCCTGTGCGGGGCGGCCCATCCCTGTACCTTTCCCGCCGTTCTGCCGACCGGAATTCCCCGGATCGGCGGGTGACCGTTGAGCGCAGGGGCGGTTTGTGGCGATCGAGGTTCAGGTCTTCGGGACGAAGAAGTGCCAGGAGACGCGCAAGGCCCTCCGGTTCTTCGCGGAGCGGCGCATCAAGACGCACTTCGTTGATCTGCATGTCAAGGCGGCCTCGCCGGGGGAACTCCGGCGGTTCGCCCAGAAGTTCGGCGTGCAGGCGCTCGTGGATCGCGAGGGAAAGCGGTTCGCCGACCTCGGCCTCCGGAGCGCCGCCCTGTCGGACGAGCGCTGGCTCGACCGACTCGCCGAAGAGCCGATGCTGCTCCGGACGCCCCTGGTGCGGAACCAGCAGCGGCTGACGATCGGGGCGGCAGAAGAGACCTGGAAGGAATGGGTGGCGTCGTGAGTCAGTTCTCGGTGTCCGGCCTGGCGGTCGAGTTCGGCGTCACCCGGCTCTTTGCCGACGCCACCTTTACCATCGAACGTGGCGAGCGCTGGGGCGTGGTCGGCCGGAACGGGACCGGGAAGACCACCCTCTTCCGCCTTCTCGCCGGTACCGCCCAGCCGAGCCGGGGGACCGTTGCACGGGAATCGGGGCTGCGCATCTCGCTCATGGACCAGCATCGCGACTTCGGCGAGGCAACCCGGGTGTGGGAGGCCGCCGCCGGTCCCTTCGCGGAGCTGCTCTCCCTGGAGGCATCGCTCGCGGAACAGGCCGCCGGGCTCGGCGCCGATCCTTCCGAGGCCGCGCTCGATCGCTACTCCCGCGATCTCGAGCGCTTCGAGCGCGACGGCGGGTACACCCTCGCTCCTCGCGTCGATGCCGTGCTTCACGGCCTCGGCTTCGACCCCGAGGCGGCGCGCACCCAGTTGGTGGCCACCCTCAGCGGTGGCGAGCGGGGCCGCGTCGCGCTGGCCCGCCAGCTCGTGGCCCCCGCCGACGTCCTCCTCCTCGACGAGCCGACCAACCACCTCGACCTCGAGACCACCCGCTGGCTGGAGGACCACCTCCTCGGTCTCGACGCCACTGTCCTGGTCATCAGCCACGACCGCGCGTTCCTGACACGCCTGTCCAACCGGGTCCTCCACTTCGAGGCGAAGACCATCACCGCCTACAAGACCGGCTACAAGGGATTCCTCGAGCAGCGCGCCGAGCGCCAGCTGTCGCAGCAGCGGGCGTTCGACAAGCAGCGCAAGAACATCGAGGCGGAGGAGGACTTCATCCGGCGGAACATCGCCGGCGGGAACAGCGCCCAGGCCAAGGGCCGGCGGCGCCGGCTCGAACGGCTCCCGCGCCTCGGCCCTCCCCCCGGCGAAGAGGGGAGCATGACCGTCAACTTCCCGCCGGGGGAACGGGGCGGCGACCAGGTCCTCGTGGCGCAGGACGTCCGGGTCCAGATCGATGACCGGGTGCTGCTCGACCGTTTCTCGGCCCGCGTCACCCGCGGCGAGGTCGTCGGCCTCGTCGGCCCGAACGGCGCCGGCAAGACGACGCTCCTCCGCGCCCTGCTCGGCGAGCGGCCCCTGAGCGGCGGCGAACTTCGTCTCGGCGACTCCATCACCCCCGCCTGGTACCGGCAGGACATGGCGCAGGTACCGCAGGAGAAGACGCTGTACGACATCACCGCCGACCTCCGCCCGATGTGGAATCGTGGCGCCATCCAGGGCCACCTCGGCGCGTTTGGGTTCAGCGGCGACACGGTGCTCCGCCGCGCGGGCTCCCTCTCCGGCGGCGAGCGGGCCCGGATGGCTCTTTCGATGATGGTGCTCGAGAACGCCAACCTGCTCATCTTCGACGAGCCGACCAATCACCTCGATGTCGAGTCGATCGAAGTGCTGGAGGACGCGCTGAGTGCGTGGGGCGGCAATGTGCTTCTGGTCAGCCACGACCGGGCCCTGCTCGAGGCGCTGGTGACGCGGGTCTGGGTCCTCCACAACGCCCGCATCACCGACTATCCCGGCACCTTCGTCGAGTGGGAGGAGGCGAGCAAGGAGCGGGAGCACGCCGCCGCCGTCGCCGCGGCGGAAGACGAGTCCAGCCGCCGAGTGGAAGAACGGAAGAAGACACGGCGTGGAGACGACCGCGCTAAGGACGAACGCGTCGCGCTGCGCGCGGCGCGGGAATCACTGGCTGCCGCCGAGGCGCGGGTGGCGTCGGCGGAGAAGTCCGTGACCGCCCTCAAGAATCAGATGGAGGACCCGGCGCTTGTATGCAACGGCCGAGGGTGGGAAGCGTGCGGCGCAGCTGGGCAAGGAACTGGAAGCGTCGAGGAAGGAATTCGAGGCAGCCTTTGCCGCCTGGGAGGCGGCAACCGCCGAGGTCGAGGCGCTCGGCTAGTACCCCGGCGGCGCCCGGAACGGCCCGAGGATCTGCGACACCCGGTCCGCCACCGCGAGCAGGGCATCGTCATCCCATCGCCGTCCCACCAGTTGCACCCCGACCGGCATCCCATCGGGAGTCTGACCCGCCGGAACCACCACCACCGGATTCCCGGTCAGGTTGAACGGTGCCGAATATGCGCCGACCGCCGTGGTGTACGGCACCTTTACCCCATCGATCACGATCGGCTTGCCCGACCGCATGTGCGGGAACGCTGCCGTCGGGGAAACAGGCAACATCCACGCGTCGAAGCGACTGAGGAACCGCTCCAACGCGGCAATCTTCTCGTCCCGCGCCGCCAGCGCCCGCACGAATCGCTTCGGATCCATCGAGAGCCCGCCGCGAAGTCCCCGGGTCCACCGGGTGCGGCCGAGACCGAAGTAAGTGCCGTGGCGGAGGAGCATTCGGATCGGCGCCGGGGTCATCACGCCCATCTCGAAGCCGTTGATCTCACCCCACAATTCCAGCGCGTCGTGCAGGTCGAAGTCGGCGGGCGCGATTCGCTCCATCGTGCAGCCCGCGGCTTCCAGCGAGGCAGCAGCAGCCCGTATCGCCGCGGCGGTTTCGCCGGCGACCGGTCCATGCGGCAGGGCGTCCACCCAGGCGATGCGCAGTTCGCTGGCGGTGGGGGGCTCGCGTGTCGGCGCGGTCCGCGGGACCGGCGGCACCTCGGAGTGCCGTCCATCGGGTCCCTCAAGCAGCGTCAGCGAGAGCCGGAGGTCTGCCACGTTCCGCGCGAGCGGCCCGAAACTCACCATGTGGCGCAGTCCGCGCGGCGGTGCACCTGGAAGTTCCCCGTGCCCGGCCCCGGACACCCGGTGCTCCGTTGGCTTGAGTCCGAAAACGCCGCAGAAATGGGCAGGGATCCTGATCGAGCCGGCGGCGTCGCTGCCGATTTCCAGCGGCGTGAGCCCTGCCGCCAGCGCAGCGGCGCCCCCGCCGGTGCTCCCTCCGGGGGTGCGGTCGAGGTTCCACGGGTTGTTGGTGCGACCGAAGATGGGACTATCGCACTGCCAGTCGTAGCAAAGGAGGGGAACGTTGGTCTTCCCCAGAATGACCGCCCCCGCATCGAGGACGCGTTGCACCACCGTCGCGTTGGTGGTGGAGACGTTGTCGCGGGCCGGCAGATATCCCGCCGTGTTCCGGAGCCCCTTCACGTCAAAGATGTCCTTGATCGTGATCGGCACGCCGTGCAGCGGTCCCCACAGTTCTCCGCGTGCCAGCGCCTCGTCGGCGGCGATGGCGCGTTCGCGGGCCTGCGGGTTCGGTATGACGATGACGTTCAGCTTGGGGTTCAGGTGATCGATGCGGGTGGTGTAGAGATCGAGGGCTTCTGCGGCGCTCAAGCGGCGGGCGCGGATGGCCTCCGCGATGTCGCCAGCGGAGGCATAGCCGGTTCGGAGTTCGGCAGTCACTCGGGAAGCGGCTGCCCCGCGGTCCAATGCTCGGCGGCCAGCCCCTGGAGGAATCGCAGCACGGAGTCGCGGTCCGCATGGACGGTGAGCAGGAGCAGGTCGCCGTCACGCGCCCAGGCGAGTGCCTGCCGCGCGGCCTGCAATTCACCGGTGGCCAGGTCCAGCTGGTCCTCCCGGGCACCGAGCGAGCGCAGTTCCTCGAGCAGCATCCCCGTCACCTCGCCCTCCGGGCGCCCGCGCAGGTACGCCGGCATCTCCTTCACGAGGACCCGATCGGGGTTTCCCGTTCCATGCGGTGCGCGCCAGCTCCCGGATCGCCCGGTCATCCCGATCGCCGGCCTGGCCGATGACCACCAGGCGGCGGTTGGCAGGGAGGGCCTGCGCCATCTCCATCAGGGCAGTGATCCCATGCGGGTTGTGGGCGAAGTCCACGAAGAGCCGGAGGCCGCCAAACTCGAACGCGTTCAGCCGACCGAGATTGCCGGTGGGGCTGTTCGTGAGCGAAGCGAGGCCGGCAGCAATGGCGGGGTCGTCGAGGTCGAGCAGCGTCCCGACGAGGGCCGCCGCGAGGGCGTTCGACACGTTGTAGCGGGCCGCGCCGCCGACCGTGATGGGGATATTGGTCAGCGCCGTGATCACACGCTCGTCCTCCCCGCGCCCAAGCAGGAGTTGTCCTGCGCGGACGGTGGCAGTCGATCCGCCCTGGAGACGCGCGGCAGTGAGAACCGGATTGTCGGGATGGAGTGAGAACCAGGCGATCGGGCCGGCGAGACTACGGCCCGCGTCCACGAGAGACGCATCGTCGGCGTTCAGTACCAGCGGTGCCGTTCCATGGAGTGCGCGGGCCACGACCAGCTTCGCCTCGGCCAGGTCGGCGAGTGAATACACGGCGGACTCGCCGAGATGGTCGTCCGCAATGTTGGTGATGAGCGCCACGTCGGCGTGATCGATCGCCAGGCCGCGGCGGAGCAGGCCGCCGCGGGCGGTCTCCAGGACCGCCATCTCCACCCGCGGGTCGCGGAGGAGGCGGCGGGCCCCGCCAGGGCCGGAGAAGTCGCCGGCCTCCAGCAGGTCGTCGCCGACCTTCACGCCGTCGGTAGAGGTGTGACCGGCCACCGTGCCCGCGGCGGCGATCATCGCGCTCACCAACCGGGTCACCGTCGTCTTCCCGTTGCTCCCGGTGATGAGCGCCACCGGGACATTCCTGAGCTTCGTCCAGTCGACCTCACCGGGCGTGGGGAGCTCGTCCATCGCCCATGTCCGCGATCCCGCTCCCGTGCCGACGGAGACGGCGTCGTCATCCCACAGGAAGCGAATGCCGCGTTGGTCGGCAGCCGCCTGCAGCGTGAGCAGCGCGGGTTTCCGCTCTTCCCCGATCAGCGCACGAAGCCGGGTGTGCACCTCTTCGTGGTCGATTTCCTCGCAGTGGTAGCGGGCTGTCGCCGCGGCCCACGCCCACTCGTTCACCTCGGTGGCCGCGTACAGGGTGTCAATCGGCGCGGTCATCGCGAGGCTGGCCCCGCCCGGGTATTGGCGAACGCTCAGTGACTCGCGTTCCCAGCCCACCGCGTCGAGTGCAAGCCGCGCCTCTTCCTTCCAGTAGCGCACAAGTTCATCCGCGGCGGGCTCCGGCAACTCGACTTCGAGCACGGCGCCGGGGCGGTCGGTCACCAGGTTCGGGCCTGTCAGCCGCCGGGAGTCGCGAATCGTGTCCGGCAGGACCATCAGTCGTCGACTTCGCGGGCCAGCCGCACGCCGCGTTCATCGCGGATGAGCTGCTCGGCGTCGGGGAGCTCATCCGCGCTGGACGCCGGCGAGGACACCTCGACCTTCACGCCTGCGGGAGGGGCTGGGGTCGCGCCTCGCCCGTCGGGGCTGAAGTGGATGATCTGCTTCCAGGTGCGCGCGATGGAATCGCCGAACACCAGGAGGAGGTCGCCTGGACGCGCCATTCGGAGGGCCGCGTCCACGGCACGCTGCTCGTCAGCGATGACCGTGATCTTCTTGTCCGGCACACCTGCGGCCAGGAGCGTCTCGCGAAGGATGCGCGGGACTTCCTCGTCGGTGCGACCCCGAAGGGAGTCGTCCCGGCGGCAAAAATAGTGCGCAAACCGCCCCGCCGCGTTGTCCGCGATGGCACGAATGTCCTCGTCCCGCCGGTCGCCCGGGCCAGCGAGCACGACGAGCTTCTTTCCCTTGACCTCGATGCGGTCGGTGAGCTGGCACATCACCTCCACCGCGTCGGGGTTGTGGCCGTAGTCGAGGATGACCTTGAAACCATGCTCGTCGAACACGTTCATCCGGCCCGGCGCCTGGAAGAAACTGGTGTCGAAGGTGCGGAGTCCGTGGCGGATGTCCTCCAGCTTGACCCCCATGCTGAACGCCATCGCCGCCGCGAACATCGCGTTCTGCACGTTGTGCATCGCGCGCCCTTCGAGGGTGGCGGGGATCAGGTGGGTCCAGAGCAGGGGAATGTGACCGCCGCGATCGTAGATCGTGATCATCTGTCCATTGACGCCTGCTTCCAGGGCGAGCGCGCGTCCGCCGGCGCGGATATGCTCGCGCACCAGCTGGTGCTCCGGGTTGAGCGTCACGTAGCAGATGACCTTGGCCTCGGTGTAGTCGGCCATCGCCAGGCAGAGCGGGTCGTCGGCGTTGAGGACGGCGGTGTCCCGCGCCACCTCGATCGGGATGCGCTTGACCTTGGCCAGCTCCTCGAGCGTCTCGATGCCGCGGAGGCCGAGGTGATCCGCCTTGACGTTCAGGCAGGCGGCGACGTCGCAACGGCGATACCCCATGCCGGCGCGGAGCAGGCCGCCTCGGGCGGTCTCGAGCACCGCCACGTCGACCTGTGGGTCGCCGAGCACCATCCGCGCGGCGATCGGGCCGGTCATGTCGCCCTCGACCGTGCGGTTGCCGTCGATGTAGACGCCGTCGGTGCTGGTCAGCCCGACCGTCCGCCCCGCCAGCTTGTGGATGTGGGCCAGCATCCGCGACGTGGTGGTCTTCCCGTTGGTGCCGGTGATCGCCGCGATCGGGATCCGTGAGGGATTCCCCGGCGGAAAGAGCATGTCCATCACCGGACCGGCGACATCCCGGGGCTTCCCTTCGCTCGGCGCCATGTGCATGCGGAAGCCGGGGGCTGCGTTGACTTCGCAGATCGCGCCCCCGCCACTTTCGCGATACGACTGCGTGATATCCGGCGTCAGGAAGTCCACCCCGCCGACGTCGAGGCCGATCGCCTCGACCGTGCGGATTGCCATTTCGCGGTTGTCCGGGTGGACCGAGTCGGTCACGTCCACCGATGTGCCGCCGGTGGAGAGGTTGCCGGTCGACCGGAGGTAGACGACCTCCCCCGCCGGGGGGACGGACTTCCTGGTGTAGTCCTTCTGTGCCAGGAGCCGGTCGGCCTGGGAATCGAATTCGATGCGCGTGAGCACCTTTTCGTGCCCGATGCCGCGCCTCGGGTCGGCGTTCACCGCCGCCACGAGCTGTTCGATTGTCTGGGTGCCGTCGCCCACCACGTGTCCCGGGACCCGTTTGGCCACCGCCACCAACTCACCGGCGATGACCAGCATCCGGTGGTCGTGCCCCTCGATGAACGTCTCCACAATCACGCTGCGGCTGATGGCCTGCGCCTGCCGGAACGCCACCGCCACCGACTCGTCGTCGCGGAGATTGATCGCCACGCCGCGCCCGTGATTCGCGTTGTACGGCTTGATCACCACGGGAAACCCGATCCGTCGCGCCGCGTCGACCGCCTCGTCCTCGCGCTGCACCAGCCGCTGCTTCGGCACCGGGAGCCCCAGCCGCGAGAGGAGCTTGTTGGTCTCCTCCTTGTCCGAGGCGATTTCGACGGCGATATGCGGCGTCTTGCTGGTGATGGTCGCCTGGACTCGCTGCTGATGCCGGCCCCAGCCGAACTGGATCATGCTGTAGTCGTTGAGCCGCATCCACGGAATGCCCCGCTCCTCGGCGGCGTGGACCAGCGCGCCGGTGCTCGGTCCCAGTGCCCGGCGCTGGGCGAACCGGATGAAGGCGTCGCGTTCCTCGGCGAAATCGAAGTCCGGTGGCACGCTCCGGTCGGGCCGCAGCGCCTCCGGAAGGAGAGAGTGGAGGAGGGTGAGCGCCAGTCGGCCTGCTTCGAGCCCGACTTCTTCCTGCTCATACTCGAAGACGACGTGATACCGGCCTGGCTCGCCGGTCGAGCGCGTCTTGCCGAAGGTGACGTGCGCGCCGGCGACGTTCTGCAACTCGATCGCGACGTGCTCGAGGACGTGCCCGAGCCAGGTCCCCTCGTCCTCCAGCACGCGGCGCTGGAATCCGCCGACGTCGCCGTAGGAGCAGCCGTGCTCGAGGAGTCCGGGAAGCGCGGCGAAGAGGGCGTCGGTGAAGGCGGGCCCGAGCCGGCTGGTCGGCCACGCCTCCACCGGCCCGAGGTCGAGGTCGAACCGAATCACGGGGAAATGGGCGTACAAGCTCGGTCCGAGATAGACCGAGGTTTCGACGATGCGCATAAGCCTCCCGGGGGGGACCGGGGTCAGGGGTGGGCGACGGCGGCGTTCGGCGCCGTGGCCACACGCGTGTGAAGGTTGTACGTGGCGCCGGCGGTCAGGATGTGCAGCCGCAAGCCGATCAGGCAGACCGGCTCGTGATCGCCGACCTGGTCCATCGAGGAATACTCGACGTTGGAACAGTCCACGATGGTAATGCCGCCGCTGCCGACGACCTCCAGCGTTTCGTCCGGCCCGATGAAGGCGGCGGTATCCTCGTCGAGGCCGACGCCGATCGCGAACGGGTTGTAGGCGAGGGCGGTCAGGAGGCGCCCCAGGCGGTCGCGCTGCCGGAAGTGCTGGTCGATGACGACCCGGTTGGTCAGCCCGAGCCCCGGCGCCAGGGTGACGATGTTGGCGCGGGGAACGGCGCCATCCTCCCCGTGGGCGATCATGTGCTCCGAGAGAAAGGCCGCGCCCGCGGAAGTCCCTGCCACCGGGACGCCCGCGGCGTTCAGCGTGCGGATGGTCCGCGCGACGTCGGTGCCCCCAAGGGTCGTCGCCAGCCGAAGCTGGTTGCCGCCCGTCATGAACACGCCGGTGGCCGTCACCAGTTTGTTGAGCAACTCCGCGCGGTCGCAGTCAGCGCGCGTCTCGAACGGGAGGGAGCGCACCCGTCCCGCGCCCAGCTCGGTGAAGAGCGTCTCGTATCGGTCGCCGGTGTCGGCGAGCTGCGAGGCGGTGGGGATGACCGCGATCCGGGCGTCCTTTCCACCGGCGATCTCCACGAACCGGCGGAGGATCCGGGCGATCGCTCATCTTCTCTTCGGCGCCACCGACCGGGATGATCGCGCCCCGTTCGGCGCCCTCGAGCGGGCGTGCCGGGCTCATCGCAAGTCCTCGAAGGTGCCGCGCACCACGGCGCGGCCGTCCACCACGTGCCAACGTCCCAGGGCCATCACGTCAGTGATCTCTCCGTTGGGGTTCAGAACCACAAGGTCCGCGTCGCCCCCCGCTTCGATGCGTCCCTTGTCGGGGAGACGCAGGAGGTCCGCGGGGTTGGAGGTGAATGCCGGCAACACCCGCTCGAGGGCCTGACCGCGGTCAAGCAGTTCGCGGAGCGAGGCCGCGAGGGCGCCGGGGCTTCCCACATCCATGTCGGTCACGCGGCCGTCGGCATCGAACACCGGGAGGCAGCCGCCGCCGTCGGAACTCACGCTGACGCGCTCGGGCGGGAGCCCGGCGCCGAGGTAGGTGAGCAACGCGTCCTCCGCCGACCAGGCGTCCTCGTCGGGGCCGACGGGAAATGCCGTCAGGTCGATCCAGGCCCCGCGCGACGCGAGCTCCATCGCTTCCTCGAACAGGGCGCGGCGACGGTTGACATGGGTGGGATTGAACACGCGGGGGGGAGTTCGCTGGCGTCGAGCGCATCGTTGACGAGTTGGAGGCCGCGGGCCCCGTCGCCCAGATGCAGGTGGACGATGCCGGCCTTGCCGGTCATCAGTCCGGCGACATGCGCCTCACTGGCGAGGCGGAGCAGCTCCTCGAGCGTCGGCTGGCTGGAGCGGTGATCGCTGATCGCCACTTCGCCGACGCCGATGATGCGGTCAATGTGGACGATGTCGCCGCGGACGCTCCCCGTGAGTGTCGTCGGCGGGAGGTGGTAGCCGCCGGTGTGGCACCAGGCGCTCAGCCCTTCTGCCACGAGCCCGCGGGCCGCCGCCACGAGCGAGGCGGTGGTCCGCGTCACGTCGTCCGTGCCCAGCACCCCGACCACCGTGGTGACGCCGCCGAGGGTGAAGCGCGTCAGGGGCACCGGTGGGACGCGGCTCTCCGGCCCCGACTCGCCGCCGCCCCCTGTGAGATGCACGTGGCCATCGACCAGCCCCGGAATGACGCGGCGGCCTCCAAAATCGCGTTCCACGACGCCCAGTGAGGTCGGGAGCGACGGGATGTCGCGACCGATCCAGAGCACCTTGCCGCCGCCCACAAGGATGTGGCGGGCTTCGCGGGGCTCCGGGGCGTAGATCTCGACATTCTTCAGCAGCGTCAACATGCGTCGGGATGACTCCGTCGGCGTGAGGGGGGGACGGGATAATACTGCCGATGAGCCGTATATTGGAAGGATGAAAAGCCCTTCATTTCCCCCGACAACGCTGACAGGCGAGCTTATCGCGCTCGAACCGTTGTCGGAGGGGCACTGGCCGGGAATTCTCGCCGTTGGCCTGACCCCCGACATATGGGAATGGACGATCAATCGGGTCGAGGATGAGGCGGGGCTGCGCCGCTGGTTCGACGAGGCGCTGGCGGCGGGAGCGGAAGGGCGCGCCGTTCCGTTCGCGACCATGGTCCGGGCGACAGGGCGGGTGGTCGGTTCGACCCGCTTCGGCAATCTCGACGCGCTGAATCGCCGGGTTGAAATCGGATGGACGTGGGTCGCGCCGGCCTGGCAGGGGACCGGCGTGAACGTCGAGGCCAAGTACCTCATGCTCACGCACGCATTCGAGGTGTGGGGATGCCATCGGGTGGAACTGAAGACCGATGCGCTGAACGCCCAGTCGCGGGGAGCGATGCGCCGACTCGGGGCCCGTGAGGAAGGGGTCTTCCGGAAGTACCAGGTGCGGCAGGATGGCCGGGTACGGGACACCGCCTGGTACGCCGTCACGGCGGAGGATTGGCCGGAGGTGAAGTCCGGGCTCCAGCGGCGGTTGTGGCAGCCGCCATCGGCGCGTTAGGTTCCGCCATCATCTGACACACCACCCTCAAAAGATCGAACGCGCAATGTCCCTCACGACATCCCTTCGTCAGGCCAACCTCGGCTCAGTTTCCACGCCGCTGCTCATTGTGGCCGTTCCGCAGGGCGCCATGCCGGCTTCGCTCGCCCCGCTGGACGGCGTGGCCGACGGCGCGCTCGCGCGGATGTACGCCTCCGGGGACTTCGCCGGCAAGAAGGACCAGGTGGCCTCGGTGTATCCGACCGGAGCGGTCGCACGCATTCTCCTCGTGGGCGCCGGTGCCGCGGACAAGGCCTCTGGCCGGACCATCCGCCGCGCGGCGGCAGTCGGTGGCAAGCGCGCACGGCTCGCCGGAGTCCGCGAGGCCGTCTACTACCTGGCCCCCGAAGCGCGTGGTGCCATCTCCGAGGCGGATGCGACGCAGGCGACGGCTGAAGGGCTGATGTACGGCGCGTGGTATTTCGACGCGCTGAAACTGCCGCCGGAGGAGGTCAAGCCGGCGCTGGAGCGGGTGGAGATACTGGCCCAGGGCCCTGAGGCGGAGGTCGGGCACGCCCGTGGGGCCGCCATCGGCGCGGCGCAGGCACTCACACGCGGACTGCAGGTCCTCCCGAGCAACACCTGCACTCCCTCGTTCCTGGCAGGGCAGGCGCAGGAGATTGCCGCACGGTACAAGATGGGGATCACGGTGCTCGACCGGGCCGCCATCGAGAAGGAAGGGATGGGCGCCCTTCTCGCCGTCGGGAAGGGGAGCGCCGAGGAGCCACGCTTCATTGTCTTGGAGTACAATGGCAGCAAGGATGCGCCCATCGTCCTCGTCGGGAAGGGCGTGACGTTCGACACCGGTGGCATCTCGATCAAGCCCGCAGAGCGGATGGAGGACATGAAGTTCGACATGTCCGGTGCCGCTGCCGTCCTCGGCGCCATGGAGGCGATCGGCCGGCTCCAGCCCAAGGCGCACGTGATCGGCCTGGTTCCCTCGGCGGAGAACATGCCCTCCGGGACCGCCTACAAGCCGGGTGACGTGGTGCGTGCCATGTCCGGCAAGCACATCGAAGTCATCAACACCGACGCGGAGGGCCGCCTGCTGCTGGCCGACGCGCTGCACTACGCCCGGCGCTACAACCCCGCGTGCGTGCTCGATGCCGCCACCCTCACCGGGGCCGTCGTCAGTGCCCTCGGCCACACCGCTGCCGCCGTCATCGGGACCGATGACGCGCTGATTGACGAGATCCGCCGCGCGGGCGACCGCTCGGGGGAGCGAGTCTGGCAGCTTCCCCTCTGGGATGAATTCCGGGAGCACATCAAGTCGGAGATCGCCGACGTCAAGAACTCCGGTGGCCGGCCTGCCGGGACGATCACCGCAGCGTGGTTCCTCCGCGAGTTCGCCGACGGATATCCCTGGGCCCACCTCGACATCGCGGGCACCGCCTACACGCAAAGCGAGGATGCCGGTTCGGTGAAGGGCCCCACCGGGATGGGTGTGCGGCTCTTCACCGAGTTTGTCCTGGCCCGACAGGGGTGAGCTTCCGCCGCGGGGTCCCGGTCGCCGGGTTGGTGGTACTCTGCTGCCTCGCCGGAACCGCCGTTGAAGCGCAGTCGCCCGAAGAGATGGCGGCCGACTCGCAGCGCAACGCTGCGGATACCGTGAACCTCAGCGCCAGGTACCTCGAGGGACAGGCGCTCGCCAAGATCCGGCTCCCCGTGGCGCCGCGCCTCGATCCCGATGGCATCATGCCCAGCGGGTCCCGCATCGTGCTCGACAAGGAGGCAATCAGCTGGGCCACCGCGGAGACCGTGGCCGGTCTCCTCCTCGAAGTCCCCGGTCTCTATCTGTGGCGCGGCGGGTGGCTTGGCCGGCCGGAGTATGCCAGCTACCAGGGCCGCGGCGCGACATCGGTCGAGTATTTTCTCGATGGCCTGCCTGTCACGCCCGTCGGACCGGACTCGGTCGGAATTGATCCGGCGCTCCTTCCGCTCAACCTCATCGACCACGTCGAAATCGAGCGCTGGGCCGGCCTCCTCCGGGTCCGCCTCTACACCCCGCGCCACAACCTCGCCGCCGCGAGCACCGATATCCTCGTCGCCACGGGCGACGGAAGCTTCTCGCGCTATGGCGGCCGGATCCAGAAGCGGTTCCGGTCGGGGATCGGCTACGCCCTCGCCGCCGACTACTGGGACGCGCTCACGAGCGACGCGGCATCCAGTGCCGCCCAGGAGACGAACGTCTGGTTCCAGCTCAGCTACCTGAAGGGCGAACGGTGGGGGCTGCAGTACCAGTACGTGATGCAGTCCCCGACCCGCGACCCCTACGTCACCAATGCCGGGGACAGCATCGGGGCAGGGGTCAAGGGGACGCGGGGCGACATGCAGCTGCGGGCTTTTCTGAAAGGCGGCTCTGGCGACCTGACACGGCAGGCGGACCTGGTGTTTTCCTCCACCGGGTGGTCAGGGAGCGAGCATCGACCAGCGCATCAACGGCGTCGGCGTCGTGGCCTCGTGGCGGAAGCCGACGATGTCGGCGTCGGTCAGCGGGTTCCTGCGCTCCAGGTGGACCAACGCTGAGCTTCGCGGGACGGCGGGGTGGGCACCGTCCCGGCTGTTCAGCGCGAGCCTCGAGGCGGAGTGGATCGCGTATGAGAACAGCCGGTCGAGTCAGTGGCTGGGTGCGCGCGCCGGTCTCGGGCTGCCATACGGGTTTGATCTCAGCGGTTCGGCCCGGCTCGGCAAGGTCGTGGCGGCGCCCGCCATCGAGACCAATCAGGCACAGGACATCAGCGACCTGACCGCCACGCTCAGCTGGCAGCGGCCCTGGCTCTCCCTCACCGCGGACGTCTCCCAGACCAGCGCCTTCCAGGCCCTCGCGCCGCAACCCTACCTCAACGTGCCGGGATTGGCCACGACCCCCTCGACCACCTGGGTGTCGGTCGGTGGCCGCATCGCGCCGATTCCCTGGCTGATCCTGGAGAGCCGCTACAGCAACCCGACTTCCGGCACGCCGAACGGCAATCCGCCGACGCATTCGCTCACCACCGCGACGATCCGTTCCAAGTTCTTCCGGACCTTCAAGAGCGGTTCGTTCGACCTCAAGGCCCAGGTCGGCGTCGAATCCTGGGGCGACGGGGTGATCGGCCTGGATGCCACCTCGGCGCCGATTCAGCTCGTCGGGGCCACCTTCCTCCGGGCCTACCTGGAACTGGAGCTCGGCAGCTTCCAGTTCTACTACGACCGCATGAACCTGGCGGGCACCGACCAGGCCTACGTGCCCGGCTACGTAATCCCGCCCTACGGAAGCACTTACGGAGTTCGCTGGTCGTTCGTGAATTAGCAACCTCGGCGGGAACGCGGGGAGGCTGGGAAGTGGGTGGACCTCCCCGCTTCCCCGCTTCCCCGCGTTTCTCCCTGGCCTGTCCTGTGGTCACCAAACCCGCTATCTTTACATGCTTTACCAGATTCGCGGGGGTTGCGTGCCGCAGAGCATGACCGGGTTCGGAGCAGGGGAAGGGAATGCGGCTGGCGGACGCCTCCGGATTGAGATCCGGACCGTCAACCACCGGTTCTTCAACCTGTCGGCCAAGTTGCCCTCCGATCTGGCCCCGCTCGAGTCGGAACTGCGCGATCGACTTCGCAAGGATCTCGAGCGCGGCCACATCAGCGTCGGGGTCCGCTGGCTGGAGTCGCCGGCGCGCGAGGCGGCGCTCGCCCTGAATATGGAGCGGGCCCGCGTCGTCGTGGCGCGGCTGCGGGAATTGCAGACCAGCCTCGGGTTGGTCGGTGAGGTCTCGCTGGACCTGGTCGCCCGGCAACCCGAGGTGCTGGTCTTCGACGGGAGCGAGATCCCGGCGGTCACCTGGACGGAGTTCGAGCCGATCGTGTCCGCGGCGATCGCGGAGTGTGCCGCCATGCGTCGTCGAGAAGGCGATGCGCTCGCGACCGAGCTCTCGCATCGGCTCGACTTGCTGGAGTCGGCCGCCGGCCGTGTGGCCGAACTCGCGCCCGCGCGCCTGCCTCGCGAACGGGACCGGCTGCGCACGGCGGTGACGGAGCTGCTCGACGGTCGCGCCGTCGACGAGCCCCGTCTGGCGCAGGAACTCGCGCTCCTGGCCGACAAGCTCGACATCACGGAAGAGCTGGTGCGGTTCGCGTCGCATGTGGCGGCGTGTCGCGCGGCGCTCGCCGGCGATGGGCCGGTGGGGAAGCAGCTCGGGTTTCTGGCGCAGGAACTCGGACGGGAAATCAACACGATGGGCTCCAAGGCGAACGACGCGGAGATCTCGCAGCAGGTCATCCTGATGAAGGGCGAGATGGAGAAGTTCCGCGAACAGCTCGAGAACCTCGAGTGACGCCATTTCTCCTGGTGCTCTCCTCGCCCTCCGGCGGTGGCAAGACCACGATCGCGCGGGCGCTGCTGCAGGCCCGGACCGATGTGGGATACTCGGTGTCGGCGACGACCCGCCCGCCGCGGCACGGAGAGCAGGACGGACACGACTACCACTTCCTGACCGCGGAAGAGTTTGAGCGGCGGGTCGCGGCGGGAGAGTTCCTCGAGCACGCAACGTACGGCGGAAACCGCTACGGCACGTTGCGGTCCGAGATCGACCGGGTCCTCGGCGGGGGCCGCCACGCGGTGCTGGACATCGAGGTGGAGGGCGCCCGGCAGGTGATGGAGAAGATGCCCAAGGCGGTCCGGGTCTTCGTCCTGCCACCGTCGGCCAAGGTGCTCGTCGAGCGGCTGCGCGGCAGGGACACGGAGTCGCCGGAGACGCGGCGGGTTCGGCTGGCGCGGGCGGCGGAAGAACTGCTGGCGGTGACGGAGTATGACTACGTCGTGATCAACGAGCACCTGCGCGACGCAGTAAGTGAGGTCGGGGCGATCCTCGACGCCGAATCGAGCCGTGTGGCCCGCCGGCGAGACCTCGCTGGATTCGTGGAATTGCTGCGCGAGGGTGTCGCCGCGGCGGCCAACAGCGATAGCGTATGACCAACCAAGGGAGCAGGAACCAATGAAGATCTACACCCCGGTGGATGCGGCTCGGAAGGCCGGCAACAAGTACCTCGGCGTTCTGGTCGCGGCCAAGTTCGCGCGCTACCTGAACGAATTCCCCCGCGACCACCTGGACACCGGCGACGAGAAGCTGACGACGACCGCCCTCGAGGCGCTCACCTTCGGCGGGCTCGAGTACAAGATGATCCGCCGCCGCCGCTCCGAGGCGTAGCGTGTGGGCCGGCCGGCACGTCGTCCTCGGCGTGTCGGGCGGAATCGCATGCTATAAGAGCTGCATTCTTGCCCGACGCCTGACCGAGGCGGGGGCGCGGGTGGATGTCGTCCTCACGCGTGCCGCTGCAGAGTTCGTGCGGCCGCTCACATTTGAGGCACTGACCGGGCGCCCGGTCCTGACTTCCCTCTGGGAGCCGGACCGGGCGCTCGCGCATGTCCGGCTCGCCGACAACGCCGATCTTGTCATCCTCGCCCCGGCCACGGCGCAACTGCTCGCTCGCGCGGCGCAGGGGATCGCCGATGACGTGCTGACAGCGATGCTCCTCGCCCGCACCGGGCCGGTGTTGGTCGCCCCAGCCATGAATGATGCGATGTACGCGCATGAGGCGACGAGCCGTAATGTCGCGGCGCTCGCCAAGCGCGGATGGGCCTTCGTCGGCCCGGAAGTGGGACCGCTCGCCGAGGGCCCATCGGATCGCCCGGGCCGGATGAGCGAACCCGAGACGATCTTTGCGCACGCGGCACGGGTGCTCCGCAGGGGGAGCGCACTGGCCGGCCGGACGGTGGTCGTGACCGCCGGGCCGACCCGCGAGCCAATTGATCCGGTACGCGTGGTGACCAATCGGTCCAGCGGGAAGATGGGATACCGCCTCGCCGAGGCGGCATGGGAACGCGGCGCGGACGTGGTGCTGATCAGCGGGCCGGTCACGCTGAATCCGCCGGTCGGCGTCCGCCTCTGCTCGGTGGAGACGACGGAGGATTTGGAGCAGGCGGTGGCGAAGGAACTGCCAGGGGCTGATGTGCTGATCATGGCGGCCGCGCCCGCGGACTACCGTCCATCCAGCCCGAGCACAGCCAAGCGGCCTCGCACCGACGGCGCGCTCGCCATCCCGATGGAGCCGACCGCCGACATCCTGCGCGCGACCGTGGCGGTGCGCAAGGCAGGAAGCGTCATCGTCGGGTTTGCCCTGGAGACGGGCGATGCCATCCAGAAGGCGCGCACCAAGCTTGAGGGGAAGGCGCTCGACCTGATCGTCGTCAACGACGCCCTCGAACCTGGAGCAGGATTCGACGTGGACACCAACCGGGTGGCGATTCTCGACCGCGAAGGCAACGCGCGGGTCGTGCCGCTGGCCTCGAAGCGCGAGGTGGCCGACACAATCCTCGACGCAGTGGAGGCGCGCATTGTCGGATAAGTGGCAGGCGTACCTTCGGCAGCAAATGGAGCTCGGTGGAGCGGAGATCTATCTCGCCGAGGCGGGGACGCGGGAAAGCGGGGAAGGGAGTTCAAAGGTGGTGGGTGGCGAGGCCCTCCCCGCCTCCCCGCTTCCCCGCCCATTGCCGCCCGTCGACTGGCAAAAGGGTGCCCCGCCCATCCCCGGCCCCGGCCTCACGATTGACCTCCCGGCTCCCGACCTCCTCGGCGACGGGCTCGGTGCGCTCGATTCGCTCAGTGCGATCGCCGAGCGGATCGCCGGCTGCACCCGCTGCGGCCTGGCGCAGGGCCGGAAGAACACCGTCCCGGGCGAGGGGAATCCGTCGGCTGAACTGATGCTGATTGGTGAGGGCCCGGGCGCCACTGAGGATGAGACCGGTCGTCCCTTCGTGGGCGCCGCGGGAGATCTCCTGACGCAGATTCTTGGATCTATCGGGATTCCGCGGGAGAGTGTATTCATTGCCAATGTCGTGAAGTGCCGGCCCCCGCAGAACCGGAAGCCGTTGCCGGACGAGTCCACCGCCTGCCTTCCGTATCTCCGCCGACAGGTGCAGCTGGTCCGCCCGAAGGTGATCCTGGCGCTCGGCGCCACCGCGGCCGAGTCGCTGCTCGGTGTCCGGAAGAGCCTTGGCGCGATGCGCGGCGCGGTCCACACCTATGGGGGCATCCCGCTGGTGGTCACCTACCACCCTGCCGCACTGCTCCGCAACCCGAATTGGAAGAAGCCGACCTGGGATGACGTCCGTATCGCCCGACAGCTCCTCGATCGCTGAGACCTACACCGGCCGCGCCGTCCCCTGGAGCCAGGAGGCGGAGCAGGCAGTGCTGGGTGCCATGCTGCTCGACCAGGACGCCGCCCTCATGGCGACGGAATTGGTGCTGGACGAGATGTTCTATCGGGAGGCGAATCGCCGGCTTTTCCGCGCGATGGTCGCCCTCGTGGAACGGCGGACCGTCATCGACCCCGTCACGCTACGCGAGGAGCTCGGTCGTCGCGGTGAACTCGACGCCGTTGGCGGCCCCGACTACCTGGCCGACCTCGTCGACGCCGTCCCCACCGCCGCCAATCTCGAGTACCACGCGCGGATCGTGAAGGACAAGGCGATCCTCCGTCGCCTGATCGAGACCTCCACCGGCATCATCACCGAAGCGTACGACGGGCGGGCGACCGCCTCCGACCTGCTCGACAAGGCGGAGTCGCGGATCTTCCAGATTTCGCAGGAGCGTGGCAGCGAGGGGTTCAGCCGCCTCAAGGAGATGCTCTGGCCCACGATGGAGCGCATCGAAGCGCTCCAGCGCAGCGGGAAATCGATCACGGGGGTGCCGAGCGGCTTCGTAGATTTGGACAAGCTGACCTCCGGGTTCCAGCCGTCCGAGCTCGTGATCGTTGCCGCCCGGCCCTCGATGGGCAAGACCGCCTTCTGTCTGAACATCGCCACGCACGCGGCGGTGGAAGGGGAAGGGGTCGCGATCTTCTCGCTGGAAATGTCGCGCGACCAGCTGGTCCAGCGGATGCTCACCGCCGAGGCGCGGGTGGACAGCCAGCGGGTACGGCAGGGGGGGCTTCGCGACGCGGACTTCACCAATCTCGCGCGCGCCGCCGGTGTGCTGCAGAGCTGCCCGGTCTGGATCGACGACACGCCGAGCCTTTCATTGCTGGAAATGCGCAGCAAGGCACGGCGGCTCAAGGCCGACAACGACATCAAGATGGTCGTGGTGGACTACCTGCAGTTGATGCGGAGCCCCGAATACGCCGAGAACCGGGTGCAGGAAATCAGCGACATTTCCCGCTCGCTGAAGGCGCTCGCCCGAGAGCTTGCGGTGCCGGTGGTCGCGCTGAGCCAGCTGTCGCGCGCCTCGGAGCAGCGGGGTGGAGAACGGCGCCCGATCCTCTCCGACCTGCGGGATTCCGGCGCCATCGAACAGGACGCCGACCTCGTCATGTTCATTCACCGCCCGGAGTACTATGACCGGGAGGACGAGTCGAAGCGGGGGTTGGCCGACATCATGCTGGCAAAGAACCGCAACGGCCCGACCGGCGATGTGCAATTGCGCTTCAGCCGTGAATACACCCGCTTCGACAGCTTCTCAAGCCGCGACGACCCGGAGTAGCATGGCCCGCACGCAGTCGGTCTATCGGTGTACAGAGTGCGGTCACGACCATCCCAAGTGGGTCGGCCGGTGCGAGGGGTGCGAGACATGGAACACGGTGGCGGAGGAGCCGCTCGTGCGCGCGGCCTCCACACGAGCCAGCCGCCGATCCGCTCCCCGTACGTCCCATGTACCCGCCGCGCCTGCCGTCCGTCTTCGCGACATCGCAGAATCCCGCCTCATCCGCTGGTCTACCGGCCTCCCCGAGCTCGATTTCGTCCTGGGTGGAGGCATTGTCCCTGGATCCATGACCCTTATCGGCGGCGAGCCGGGCATCGGCAAGTCCACGCTGTTGCTCCAGGTCGCGGCTCGGCTGGAGTCCGGCGGACGGAGAGTGCTCTACGCCAGCGGCGAGGAGTCCCCTGATCAGCTTCGCCTCCGCGCGGCGCGCCTGGAGGAGGACGCCGGGCCGGTGCACGTGCTCGGGGAGACCCGCCTCGAGGCGGTGCTCGAGGCCGCCGCCGCGCTGCCCGCCGAGTTCCTCGTCCTCGACTCCATTCAGACTGTCTATACCGACTCCCTCGAGAGCGCCCCCGGCAACGTCGGGCAGGTGCGGGAGTCGGCGGCGCTCCTGATGCGCTACGCGAAGGAGACCGGCACGGCGGTGGTCGTGGTCGGCCACGTGACCAAGGGCGGCGGGATTGCGGGCCCGAAGACGCTCGAGCACATCGTGGACACCGTGCTCTACTTCGAGGGCGAGGGCTCGCTCGACTATCGCCTCCTCCGGGCCACCAAGAACCGATTCGGCTCCGTGGACGAACTCGGCGTCTTCTCGATGACCGAGCGCGGCCTCGTTGCGGTGCCGAACCCGTCGGCGATGTTCCTCGCCGCGCGCGCCACCGGCACCAGCGGAAGCGCGGTCACCGCATTGATGGAGGGCACACGCCCGGTCCTGGTCGAGGTGCAGGCGCTGGCCGCACCATCGGGCTACGGCACCCCGCAGCGCGTCGCGACCGGCCTCGATCCGAAGCGCCTCGCCGTCCTCCTCGCCGTCCTGGAACGGCGCGGCAACACCTCGTTCGCGTCGCTCGACGTCTTCGTGCAGGCCACGGCCGGTGTGCGCCTCGCTGAGCCGGGGGCCGACCTGGCGGTGGCCGCCGCACTGCTCTCGAGCCTCCACGGGAAGGCGGTCCCGGCGGACGTGCTCTACCTCGGCGAGATCGGCCTCGGTGGCGAGGTGCGCCCCATCAGCGGCATGGAGCGGCGGATGACCGAAGCGGCGCGGCTGGGGTTTCGGCGCGTCTTCTCACCGGGACGCAATCCGCCATCGGTCGCGGGCATCACCGTGGTCGGCGTGGACCACATCGATCAACTGGTGAAGAGCCTTGCCGCCTGACGTCGGGGTAATCGTCGTGGCCGCGGGGCGTGGTACTCGTCTCGGCGGGACGCCCAAGCAGTTTCGTGAACTCGCCGGTATTCCGGTGCTGCTCCGCGCGGTGAGGCCGTTCGCCTCCCATCCCATCTGTCACTCACCTGGTCGTGGCGCTCCCGGCCGATGTGGTTGCCGACCCGCCCGACTGGCTGAAGTCGCTCACGGGGGATCGTCTGCGCCTGGTGGCTGGAGGGGCTGAACGGGGAGACTCGGTGCGCGCCGCCCTCGCGGCGCTCCCCGCAGGGTGCACTGTAGTGCTGGTGCACGACGGCGCGCGGCCGCTTGTGTCCCGCGACACGATTGATGCGGTGATCGCCGTGGCGGCTGCCGGCAGCGGCGCCGTGGCGGCCGTGCCGCTGGGAGATACGTTGAAGATGGCGGCGGAGGGTGACGGGCCGCCTGCCGTCGAGCGGACCATTCCGCGGCAGCGGCTCTGGCGCGCCCAGACGCCGCAGGGTTTCCCGCGGGACGTGCTGGAACGCGCCACCGCATCCGCGGCCGCCGACGGGGTGCAAGGCACCGACGATGCGGAACTGGTTGAGCGGATCGGCGGCCGAGTCCAACTCGTACCGGACCGGCCCTCGAACCTGAAGCTCACGACCGCCGCCGACTTTGTGCTCGCCGAAGCGCTGCTCCGGAGCGAATCATGATGCTTCCGTTCCTCACCACCGACGATGTCGACCGCGCGATTCCGACCGTGCGCGCGCACCTGTCCGCCGGAAAGCTGCTGGCCTATCCCACCGAAACAGTCTATGGGCTCGGCTCCGCTCCCACCGAGGCTGCGCTCGATGCTCTCGCCCGCCTCAAGGGGCGGCCGCCCAGGAAGCCGTTCCTGCTGCTGGTGTCGAGCGAGAAGATGCCGGAGGCCTGGGGGCTGGTCTATTCGCGCGCCGCGAGTGCCCTGGCCGCCGCGTTCTGGCCCGGGCCGTTGACGCTGATCCTGAAGGGCGGTGAAGGGCGGCTGCCGGATCGCCTGCGCGGGGCGGAAGGGGGGCATCGGCGTGCGGTATACATCGCATCGCGGGATTCGTCGTTTGATCGAGGCTTGCCAGATCCCGCTCACCTCCACATCTGCCAATCGCCCCGGCAGTCCGCCAGCCGCGGGGGCCGAAGGGATCGCGCCACTCTTCGCCGAGGCCGTACAAGCCGGTGAACTGTTGATTCTCGACGGTGGTGTGCTCGGCAATGTGCCTCCTTCCACGATCGTCGACTGCACCGAAGCGCTGCCGCGCCTGGTTCGGGAGGGGGCCATTCCCCGCGACGAACTTCGTCGCGCGGTTGGGAGCTTCGCCCCCTGATGCCGCCGAGCAACGTCCCCCCGCGTCGGGTGGTGCTCGTGTGCACCGGCAATACCTGCCGCAGCCCGCTGGCGGAGGCGCTGCTGCGCCAGGCGCTGGCCGAGCGCGGCGTAGCCGACGTCGAGGTGCTCTCCGCCGGCACAGGTGCCTGGGAAGGTGCGCCGGCGTCTGAGGGGGCCTATCTCGTTGGATTGGAGAGCGGGCTGGACCTGTCGAGCCACCGCGCCCGACTGGTCACCAGTGAACTGGTGGCGGCATCCGATCTGATCCTGACCATGGCACGTCATCACCGCGCGAGAGTGCTCGAGCTTGGCGGGGACGATCGGGTGCATCTCCTCGGCGAGTACGCCGGTCGTTCCGGGGCTGCGGCCGAGGTGGCGGATCCCTTCGGTGCTGACCTGGAGGTCTATCGTGAGACGCGGGATGACCTCACCGCGCTGGTGACCGTTGTCGCCGAACGACTGGCCCGGGAGCGGCGCAATGCAGGGGGGTAGGACACGCGTCTTCGCGCTGCTGGGCGATCCGGTGGCGCACTCGCTCTCACCCGCCATGCAGAACGCCGCGTTCAGGGTCCTCGGCCTCGACGCGGTGTATGTCCCGTTGCGCTGCTCCGCCGCTCACGTCCCCGTCATGATGGCCGCACTGGCGGAGGCGGGCGGGGGTGGCAACGTGACGGTGCCGCACAAGCAGGTCGCCGCCTCGGCGCTCACCCGGCCGACGGAGCGGGTCACTGCGCTCGGTGCCTGCAACACCTTCTGGTGGGATGGGACCGCGCTGGCAGGCGACAGCACGGACGTCGAAGGGGTGCAGGCCGCGCTCCAGCGACTGGAGGTCGATGCGCCGGCATGGCTCGTCATCGGCACGGGTGGTTCTGCACGCGCCGTGGCGGAGGCGGCCCGCCTGGCTGGGGCGCGACTCGCGGTCTCATCGCGCAGCCCCGAGCGGGCCGCGGCGTTTCTCGCGTGGGCCGGATCTCGGGGCATCGAGGTGGCTGGTGCGGAGGAGGCGACTCTGGTGATCAACGCGACTCCCCTCGGTTTGAAGAGCGGGGATCCCGTCCCCTCCAGGCCCGAGGCAACGCCGCAGGCGGTCGCCGCACTCGATCTGGTGTACCGCAGAGGGGAAACCAGCTGGGTCCGGCTCCAGCGCGAGGCGGGCAGACGGGCTGCTGACGGGCGCGAGATGTTGCTGGCTCAGGGCGCCGCCGCCATCAAGCGCTGGTTTCCGAAACAGACGCCACCGATCGACGTGATGCGGGCGGCCCTGCATGCTGCCCTCGATTGACCTCCGCGCAGTGTTCTCGGCGCTCGAATCGGCGCTGCTCCCTCCACAATGTCTCATTTGTGATGAACCTGTCTCCCGGAGCGACGGCGACTCCCTGATTTGCGGACTCTGCCGTTCCCGCTGGCGGCGAGTTGCGCCGCCGCACTGCACGCGATGTGGCGGGACGCTCCCTCCTGAGGGCCCCTGCGCGCTTCTGCGTGGATTGGCCGGCGGAACTGGCGGCGGTGTGGGCGGCCGTGTGGCTCGACGACGGCGCCCGCAAGGCGATGCACCGCCTGAAGTACGGTGGGTGGTGGCGCGTTGCGGACGCGGTGGCGGCTGGAATGCAGCCGGTGCCCCCGCTGTGCAGCCCAAGCGTCCTGGTCCCGATTCCATTGGGGACCCGCCGGATGCAGGCGCGGGGGTACAACCAGGCGGAACGACTTGCGCGGGCGCTCGCGCGGCACGGACACCACACCGTCGAGCCGGAGTTGCTCCGCCGCCGACGTGAAACCGGGACACAGACCAAGCTCACGCCCGAGGCACGGCGGGCGAACGTGAGTGGCGCGTTTGAGGCCACCCGTCCGATCCGGGGCAGAGTGGTCCTGGTGGACGACGTCCTGACCACCGGGGCCACGCTGGCGGAGGCGGCGCTGGCGCTGGCCGCGGCCGGGGCGGGGTCGGTCGAGGCCGTCACCTTCGCGCGGGCCCGCCCGCCGGCGACGATGCTCGGCTGAGGGTGCGGTCTGGCCGATTGAGGTTATTTTCAGGCGAACTGTTTCTCTTACGGGAGCTACCATGGCGGTCAAAGTCGGCATCAATGGATTCGGCCGGATCGGGCGGAACGTCGTGCGGGCAGCCAAGAAGATGGGGTCGACCGACCTCGACTTCGTGGCGGTCAACGACCTGACAGATACCAAGACGCTCGCCCACCTGCTCAAGTACGATTCCGTGCACGGCAGATTCGACGGGACCGTCGAGGCCAAGGAAGGTGCGCTGGTTGTCAACGGTGACACCATGAAGGTCCTTTCGGAAAAGGACCCGTCCAAGCTGCCGTGGAAAGAGCTCGGCGTCGACGTCGTGCTCGAGTCCACCGGCCGGTTCACCGACCGCGAACACGCGGCCATGCATCTCTCGGCGGGGGCGCGCAAGGTGGTCATCTCCGCGCCGGCCAAGAAGGAAGACGTCACGCTGGTCTACGGCGTCAATCACGACAAGTACGACCCCGCCAAGCACCACGTCATCTCCAACGCGAGTTGCACCACCAACTGCCTGGTGCCGGTGGTCAAGGTCATCCTGGAGCGATTCGGATTCGTCCACGGGTTCATGACCACGATTCACTCCTACACCAACGACCAGCAGATTCTCGACTTGCCGCACAAGGACCTGCGCCGCGCCCGTGCCGCCGCCGTGTCGATCATTCCGACCAGCACCGGGGCCGCGAAGGCGACTGGCCTCGTGCTTCCCGAGGTGAAGGGGTTGATCGACGGGGTGTCACTCCGGGTGCCGACGCCTGATGTGTCGGTGGTAGCCCTGTCGGTCGAGGTTAAGAAGAGCACGACCGTCGACGAAGTGAATGCTGCGTTCCGCGAGTATGCGGAGGGACCCATGAAGGGTGTCCTCGCGGTGAGTGATGAGCCGCTGGTCTCGGTGGACTACATCGGCAATGTCGCGTCGAGCACGGTCGACTTGCTCTCCACCAACGTGGTCGACGGGACACTCGTCAACGTCACCAGCTGGTACGACAACGAGATGGGCTACTCGGCCCGCTGCGTTGACCTGATGTCGTACATCGGCGCGCGGCTGTGAAGCGGACGCTCGCCTCGCTCGACCCGGCGGCCCTCGAAGGCCGCCGGGCGCTGGTCCGGGTGGATTTCAATTGCCCGATTGCCGACGGCCGCGTCACCGACGATATGCGGATCCGGGCGGCCCTTCCCACCATCAAGTACTTGCGCGACCGGGGTGCACGGGTCGTGCTGCTCTCGCATCTGGGGCGTCCCAAGGGCGCACCGAATCCCAAGTACTCCATGGAGCCGGTAGTCCGGGCGCTGGAGGGTCTCCTCGGATCGCCGGTGACCTTCCTGCCGGACCCGACCTCGGCCGACGCGGTGGCCACGACGCCGCCACATGCCGCGAGGCGGCATCGCCGTGGCCGAGAATACCCGCTTCTACCCCGGTGAGGAGACGAACGATCCTGCGCTGGCCGAACGCTTCGCCGCCCTCGGCGATTTCTATGTGAACGACGCGTTCGGCTCGGCGCACCGCGCACACGCCAGCACCGCTGGGGTAGCGCAGTTGCTGAAACCGGCGGTTTCGGGATTCCTCATGGAAAAGGAACTCGAGTATCTCGGCCAGGCGCTGACCAACCCGAAGCGCCCGTTCGTGGCCGTGATGGGCGGCGCCAAGATCTCCGGAAAGATCGATTTGATCGAGGCGCTGCTGCCGACGGTGGATGCGATCCTGATCGGCGGCGCGATGGCCTGCACCTTCTTCAAGGCGATGGGGCTCGAGGTGGGCACTTCCCTGGTCGAGGACGACCGCGTCGACATGGCGGCCGCCTTGCTCAAACGGGCCGGAGGTAAGCTCATCCTCCCGGTCGGCGCCGTTGTGGCGGCCAACCTCGAACCGAACGCCAAGACGCAGACGGTGACGCGGGACGCGATTCCGGCCGGCTGGGCGATGTTCGACATCGACCCGGCCACCGAGCGCCTCTTCGCCGACAAGATCGCTGGCCGCAGGCACCGTCGTCTGGAACGGCCCGATGGGTGTCTTCGAGACGCCACCGTTCGATCACGGCACGATGGCTGTCGCCGAGGCGATGGCCCGCGCCACCGATGCGGGAACCATCACGGTGGTCGGTGGTGGGGATTCTGCCGCCGCGGTGGCCGCTGCCTCCCTCGCAGACAAGATGACGCACGTTTCTACCGGCGGCGGGGCCTCCCTCGAGTTTCTCGAGGGCAAGGTGCTTCCCGGTGTCGCCGCACTCGACAACAGCTGAGGATTCCATGCGCACATTCCGCCTGTTCGCCCTGGCCGTGCTCGCTCCCGTCGTCCTCGCCGCCCAGACGAAGGCCGCCGCGCCCCCGCCGAACTTCGATGCCTATGTCGATTCCGTGATGCAGCGGTTCGAGGTGCCCGGCATGGGGATCGCGATCGTGAAGGACGGGCAGGTGGTGCTCGCCAGGGGGTATGGCGTCAAGCAGATCGGCTCGAAGGAAAAGGTGGACGCGAACACCCGCTTCGGCATCGCGTCGAACACCAAGGCCTTCACGGCACTGGCACTTGGCATGCTCGTCGAGGAAGGGAAGATCGAGTGGGACGCCCCGGTCGTGAACTACCTCCCAGAGTTCATGATGTGGGACTCGTGGGTCACCCGGCAGATCACCGTCCGCGATCTCCTGGTTCACCGCAGCGGGCTCGGCCTCGGCGCCGGTGACCTCCTCTGGTGGCCGCCGACGACCTACACGCCGGAGGAGATCATGGTGCGGCTCCGGTACATCGAGCCCGCCACCAGCTTCCGGAGCGCCTACGCCTACGACAACGTCCTCTATCTCGTGGCCGGGCAGCTGATCGAGAAGATCTCTGGCCAGAGCTGGTCCGACTTCATTACCAACCGGATCATGCGGCCGGTCGGGATGAAGGAGGCCAGCAGCACGCACGCGGCCGCGGGGGAAACGGGGGGCAACGTCGCCACCACCCACGCCCGCGTGGATGGAACGGTGCGGGTGGTCAAGCCGTTCTCGGACCCGAACACCGATCCCGCCGGCGGGATCAACGCCGGGGCCAACGACATGGCCCGCTGGATGATTGCGCAGATGGATTCCGGCCGGGTGGGTGACACGCGGCTCTGGAAGCGGGGAACCACCCGGCAGCAGTGGACGCTGGTCACACCTGTACCGTTCGGGCCGGCCCCGAAGGAGCTGGCTCCCTACACCGCGAACTTTGCCGGTTATGCGCTCGGCTTCAACGTCCGCGACTACCGCGGGGAGAAGCTGGTGACCCACACCGGCGGGTTGCCGGGGTATGTGTCCCTGCTGATGATGCTCCCGAACCAGAAGGTCGGCGTGGTGGTCCTGACGAACCAGGAGTCGGGCGCGGCCTTCATGTCGGTCGGTTTGAAGGTGCTCGATTACTATCTCGGCGCTCCGGCATTCGACTGGCTGGGCGGCTATACCACCAGGATGGCGCGAGTGGACTCGATGATGGCCGCGGCCAATGCGGCCACGGCAGCCGCGCGGGATAGCGCGTCCCGCCCGTCACTCCCACTCGCCAGCTACGCGGCGACATATGAAGATCCCTGGTACGGCACGATCACCGTGTCGCTCACCGGTGGCAAGCTCGTGATGCAGTTCGACAAGTCGCCAGCCCTCCTCGGCGACCTGGAGCACTGGCAGTATGACACCTGGCTCGTGAAGTGGCGCGACCGCGAACTCCGCGCCGACGCGTTCGTCACCTTCACGCTTGACGAATCCGGCAAGGTGGCCACGGCATCGATGAAGCCTGCGTCGCCGGAAGTCGACTTCAGCTTCGACTTCCAGGACCTGCACCTCACGCCGGTCAGGAAGCAGTAGGGAATGCGGCCGCTCCTCTTTGCCGCCAACTGGAAGATGCAGGTGACCCCCGAGGAGACCCGGCAGTTCGCCGCGCAGTTCCTTGGGGCCACGACTCCGGTGGAGGGACGCGCCCTCTGGTTCTTTCCCTCGGCGGTGTCGATCAGCGCAGCGGCCGACGCCTTCGGTGGACGGGCCGACGTTCGCATCGGCGCGCAGGACGTGCACTGGGAGCCGAAGGGTGCCTTCACCGGGGCGACATCGGTCCCGCTGGCCCGGGGAGCGGGTGCCTCCGGGGCACTGGTGGGCCACTCCGAGCGGCGGCACGTCTTCGGGGAGACCGACGAGGAGACCGGGAAGAAGGTCCGGGCTCTCCTCAACGGCGGGTTCACCGCATTTCTCTGTGTGGGCGAGAAGCTCGAGGAGCGGGAGGAGGGGAAGACCGCGGAGGTCGTCCTGCGGCAATTGCGGGCCGGGTTGGGTGGCGTGTCCCCGGAGGAGCTGCGCCGGGTGGTTATCGCCTACGAGCCCGTCTGGGCCATTGGGACTGGACGCAACGCGACACCGGAAGATGCGGCCCGGGTCCATGCGCAGCTCCGTGCCGAGCTGTCCAGCATTGGGGCGACGAATCGAGTGCCGGTCCTGTACGGTGGCAGCGTGAATCTGGGCAATGCCCTCGGGCTGCTCGCGCAGCCGGAGATCGATGGGGTACTGGTCGGAGGCGCCAGCCTGGACCCGGACGGTTGGGCGGAGCTTGTCGGGATCGGCGGTTGACCCCCTTGGCTTCGACCGGTTATTCTTCCGGACTGTCTCACAACGGAAATAGGCATGTTCGGTCTGATCCTGACACTATTGATTATTGATGCGCTGCTGCTTTCGGTGGTCGTGCTGCTCCAGGCGGGGCAGGGCGGCGGCTTGGCTGCCATGGGTGGCGGCGGCGGGACCGAGAGCTTTGTGGGTGGCCGGCAGGCGGTGACCATCCTGACCCGGTCCACCTGGTGGCTCGGCGGGATCTTCCTGGCCCTGTCGCTGATCCTCTCCGTCATGTCCGCCGGCCGGTCGGCGGCCACGTCGGATGTCGAGCGGTTGCTTCAGCAGCAGTCGCAGCCGGTACCCGCGTCCAGCGCTCCGCTGCCGCTCGGTGGTACTGAAGAGCCGGCCCCCGCAACCGAAACGCCGGCGGCGCCGCAGCCGCAGCCTCAGCCATAATGAGCTGGGCAGACGCACTTGGCGGGGTGGCCGGATGACCGGCCGCCCCGCCTTTGTATTGCTCGAAGATGGCACCTGGTTCAAGGGTTCCGTCGAGTCGCCGATTCCTCCCGCCTTCGGCGAAGTGGTCTTTACCACCAACATGACCGGATACCAGGAGACGTTCACCGACCCGAGCTATCTCGGGCAGATGGTGGTCATGACGGCCCCGATGATCGGCAACTACGGGGTCAACGCCGAAGACATGGAGTCGGGGCGGCCCCAGGTCTCGGGGGTGGTTGTCCGGGAATTGGCGCGCCGGCACTCGAACTGGCGGGCGAACGAGTCGCTCGCGGAATGGCTCGGACGGCACGAGATCCCGATCCTGACGGGCGTGGACACGCGGCGATTGACCCGGCACATCCGGTCGAAGGGCGCCATGCGTGGTGTAATCGCCGAGGGCGAGGCACCGACGGACGCGATTCGCCAGCGCCTGCTCGAGTCGCCGAGCATGGAGGGGTTGGACCTGGCCTCGAGAGCGACCGTGGACGAGCCGTATGAGCAGGGGACCACCGGCCCGCACGTGGTAGCGATCGACTTCGGTATGAAGCGGAATATCGTCGAGATGCTCGAGGCCTCAGGGTGCCGGGTGACCGTTGTCCCGGCCACCACAACGGCCGCCGAAATTCGGGAGATGTCGCCCGATGGGGTGTTCCTCTCGAACGGCCCCGGTGACCCCGCCGCGGTGACCTACGCCTTGCCCGTGCTGAGGGAGCTCGCCGAGAGCGGCCTGCCGATGTTCGGTATCTGCTTGGGGCATCAGCTCTTGGGACTGGCGTTCGGAGGGGGGACGGTCAAGATGCCCTACGGCCACCGGGGCGGGAATCACCCCGTCAAGGACCTTTCCGACGGCCGGGTGCTGATTACCACCCAGAACCACGGATTCGCCGTCGCCGGTGGCGAAGCTGGAGTGCCAGGCGCGCCGGATTTGGAGGTGACGCACCTTAACCTCAATGATGGCACCGTCGAAGGACTTCGCCACCGGACGCTCCCGGTTTTCGGGGTTCAATACCATCCTGAGGCCGCGCCAGGGCCCCACGATGCCTACCCGCACTTTGCCCAGTTTGTCCGGTCCATGGGGGCTCAGCCGGTTCGCTGACCCCCAACCCATTGACAGACAACAGGTAAGCCCATATTATCGGCCTGTCCGGCGTATATCTCACGCCCGCCTCATGAGACCCTCCTGGGGGATGCATGACCAAGGCCGACCTCGTTGAGCAGGTAACCGCTTCGATCGCCCGCACTGCCGGGCCGATGATCTCCAAGAAGGACTGCGCGCGGGTGGTTGACGCGTTCCTTGACGCCGTCAAAGGCGCGCTACGGGATCAGCATAACATTGAGGTGCGCGGGTTTGGCACTTTCAAGATCCGGCGTCGGAAGACACGGATGGCGCGCAATCCGCGCACCGGCGAGCCGGTGGAAGTGGCGGCGCGTCCAGTGCCTGTGTTCAAGCCCAGTAAGGAGTTGCGGTCGCTCGTAGCCGAGGAAGGCGACGTCGTCTCCTCTGGAGGCTCGGACGACGGGAATTGAGCATCGCGCTCCAGCGTGATCGAAGGGCCGCGCTGGTGCGCGGCCCTGTCTTTTTCCACAACGCCCCTGATTCCGTCTGAACGACATTCTCGCCACCAGTGCGTAACCTCTTGCTCATGAACCTCTTGACCATTTGTCGTCCGGCCGCCACGTGACCTCGAGCACCGCTTCAGGTCCATTGACGATCGCGATCCGCCTCTTCGCCGCCTACGCGGAGGCGGTCGGCCGGACGAGTGTGGAAATCTCGCTCCAGCCGGGTGCCACTGTCGGTGACCTCCTCGCCGAGTTCCGGCGCCAGGTCCCGGAAGCCGCGGCGCTCCCCGACCGCCCGCTCTGCGCAGTGAATCTTTCCCATGTGCTGCCAAGCCATACACTTCACGATGGCGACGAAGTCGCGATTCTCCCGCCACTGGCCGGAGGATAGGATGTCGTTCCTGTCGGACTCGCCTCTCGATGTCACTCGCCTGATCGCCGAGGTGCAGGCCCCTGAGCGCGGGGGCGTGGCCACCTTCCTCGGCGTCGTGCGCTCCGAGCACCAGGGACGCGCGGTTCTTCGACTGGAGTATTCCGCCTACCACGAGATGGCGGAGGCGGAGTGTGGGCGCGTCGTGGAGGAAACCGAGGGCCGGTGGCCGGTCAAGGTCGCCCTGCAGCACCGACTCGGGTCGCTGTCGGTAGGCGACGTGGCGGTCGTCGTGGCGGTCGGCGGTGGGCATCGGGAGGAGTCATTTGCCGCCTGTCGACATGTCATCGAGGAGTTGAAACGCCGGGTGCCAATCTGGAAGCGTGAGCATTTCGCCGACGGCGAAGTTGATTGGGTCGGCGCCGGCGGCGCTGAAGGAGGGGCCTCGTGATCGACGACGGCGTTGGGGCGACACTCGACGGGCTCGGGCGCCCGCTGGGAAGCCTGCGACTCTCGGTGACTGATCGCTGCAACATGCGGTGTCGGTACTGCATGCCTGAAGACGAGTACCTCTGGCTGCCCCGGTCCTCGATTCTCACGTTCGAAGAGCTCACCCGCCTCACCGGCATCTTCGCGAGCCTGGGCACCGCCAAGGTCCGGTTGACTGGCGGGGAGCCGCTGCTGCGCCACGACCTCCACGAGCTGGTGGCACGACTGTCCGGCGTTGAAGGGGTGCATGACCTGGCGCTCACCACCAACGGGATCCTCCTCCGCGAACGGGCCGCCGCGCTTCGAGCTGCCGGACTCGGGCGGGTGACGGTGAGTCTCGATACGCTCCGTCCCGAGCGGATGGCGGAGTTCGCACGGACCGATCGACACGCGGATGTGCTCGCCGGAATCGCCGCGGCGGCGGCCACCGGGTTCGAGTCGGTGAAGGTCAACGCGGTCGTGATCCGCGGGTACAACGACGACGAGGTGCTTCCCTTGCTCGCCTTTGCGCGCGAGCAGGGAATCGAACTGCGATTCATCGAGTATATGGATGTCGGTGGGGCCACGCAGTGGTCGCGCGAGCAGGTGGTGTCGCAGGCTGAAATCTTGTCCATCATCTCGGCCGCCCACGGTGCCGCCGAGCCCCTGCCGGCCCGCGCAGCAGCGCCCGCCGAGCGGTTCCGGCTCCCGGACGGGACCGTCTTTGGAGTGATTGCTTCCACCACCGCGCCTTTCTGCCGGGATTGCGACCGGAGCCGGCTGACCGCCGATGGCACCTGGTACCTCTGCCTCTACGCGACGGAGGGGATCAACCTTCGCGACGTCCTGCGGGACGGGGCCTCGGACGCGGAGCTGGCGGCATTGATTCGAAAGACGTGGAGGTCCCGAATGGATCGCGGCGCGGAGGAACGCCTCGCGGTTCCTTCGCGCGGCGTGCTCTATCAGGTCGAGACGCTTCGCGCCGATCCGCGGCGCGAAATGCACACACGAGGCGGGTGACACCGATCGACGGCGCTCACCCCGTCTCCCGACGGACTATCACGGAGTCTTCCATCCATGGCCCTGCACGTCGCGCTCATCGAACCCCGGATCCCGCCGAACACCGGCAACATCGCCCGGCTCTGTGCTGCGGCCGGCGCCCCGCTGCACCTCATCGAGCCGCTCGGTTTCTCGGTGGACGACAAGGAGGTCAAGCGCGCCGGCCTGGACTACTGGGACAAGGTGGACCTCTGGGTCCACCCGGACTGGTTCGCGTTCCGTGACGCGATCGCCCGTGACCGGACGCTGTACTTCTCTGCCAATGCCACCCGGGACCTTTCCGAGGCGCCATTCGCCTGGAACAGTGTGCTCGTCTTCGGCAACGAGACGGACGGCATGCCCGCGCGGATCCTCGAGAAGCATCCGGATCGCTGTTTCAAGATCCCAATGCCGGGGGAAGTGCGAAGCTTGAATCTCGCTAATGCGGTGAGTGTCGTGCTTTATGAAGGTTTGCGTAGAATTGGCGCGCCTGTTCCGGAGGTGAAGCCGGAACTCGAGCCTGTCGAGACACCTGCCAAGAAGAAGCGGAGCCGACGCCGGCGTTGATGAATAGCGCCCTTTGAGCGAGGCCATCGGGTCTTTAGCTTTCGGGCTGGCTCCAATTCCTCCAGACCCTGACCTGGGACTCTACAACCAATGCTGCAGAAGATCGCCGTTGTCGGCGCCGGCCATGTCGGCGCCACCGCCGCCCAGCGCCTCGCCGAGAAGAATCTCGCCCGCACTGTCGTCATGATCGATGTCGTCGAAGGGGTCCCGCAGGGCAAGGGACTCGACCAGTGGGAGTCGGCGCCGATCGAGGGATTCGATACCAGGATCGTGGGCTCGAATGGCTACGATGAGGCGGCGGGGGCGGAGGTCTTCATCGTCACGGCCGGGATCGCGCGAAAGCCGGGGATGAGCCGGGACGATCTGGTCAAGACGAATGCCGGCATCGTCGGCTCGGTGGCCCGTGAGATCAAGCGTGTCGCTCCTCAAAGCATCATCATTGTTGTCTCGAACCCGCTCGACGTGATGTGCCACGTCGCGATGAAGGAGTCGGGGTTCCCGCGTGAGCGAGTCATCGGCATGGCCGGTGTGCTCGACACCGCCCGGTACCGCTCGTTCCTGGCCGAGGCCATGGATGTCTCCGTCGAGGACATCCAGGCGATGGTGCTTGGCGGCCACGGCGACACGATGGTCCCGCTGATTTCCTACACCACCGTCTCGGGCATTCCGGTCACCCAGCTGATTGCGCAGGACAAGCTCGACGCGATCGTGGACCGCACCCGGAAGGGCGGGGCAGAAATTGTCGGTCTCCTCAAGACCGGCTCCGCCTACTACGCGCCGAGCGCGGCCGCCGTGCAGATGGTCGAGGCCATCGCGCTGGACAAGAAGCGCATCCTCCCCTGCTGCGGCGTGGCTCACCGGCGAATACGGCCTGAAGGACGTGTTCTGCGGCGTGCCGTGCAAGCTGGGCCGGCGCGGTCTTGAGGCGATCATCGAGGTCGCGCTGACCGACGCCGAGCGGAAGGACCTGCACGCGTCGGCCGCGGCCGTTCGCGAGACGATGGTAGCGATCGGATGAGCACACCGAGCGGGTTTGCGCGGTCCACGGTCGGCCGAAAGGTCATCATGGCCGTGACCGGGTTGTTGCTGGTCGGGTTCGTGACCGGGCATGCTGCGGGCAACCTGCTGGTCTTCAAGGGACCCGAGATGCTGAACGCCTACGGGGCGCTCCTGAAGAGCAGCGCTGTCGTGCTCTGGACGGTGCGCCTGACTCTGCTCACGGCGGTCGGCCTCCACATCTGGGCCGCCCTGACCCTCATCCGGCTGAATCAGGTGAGCCGTCCGGTCGCGTACACGAAGCAGGTGGCCCAGGCCTCGACCCTGGCGGCGCGGCTGATGCGGGTGGGCGGCATCCTCCTGCTCGCCTTCATCGTCTTCCACCTGCTGCACCTCACCACCGGCACTATTCATCCCGGCTACACCTTCAGCCACACCGATGTCTACAGCAACGTGATCAGCTCCTTCCAGGTCCCGTGGGTGGCGCTGTTCTACATCGTGTCCATGGTGGCGCTGCTCGCGCACCTGAGTCACGGCATCTGGAGCTTCTTCCAGACGATGGGATGGAACCACCCCCGCTTCAATACCGCCCGCCGGGTCCTCGCGACCGTCGTGGCGCTCATCGTGTCGCTCGGGTTTATCGCGATCCCGTCGGCCATTCTCGGGGGGATGTTGCGGTGAGCATCGACCTCAAGCCGAACGTTCCGGCCGGCCCGCTGGCCCAGAAATGGGACGAGCACAAGTTCGACCTCAAGCTGGTGAACCCGGCCAACAAGCGGAAGCACACCGTCCTCATCGTCGGCTCCGGCCTCGCCGGCGGCTCCGCGGCGGCGACCCTCGGGCGAGCTCGGCTACAACGTCCACTGCTTCTGCTACCAGGACTCCCCCCGTCGGGCGCACAGCATCGCCGCGCAGGGCGGCATCAACGCCGCCAAGAACTACCCGAACGACGGCGACAGCATCTGGCGCCTCTTCTACGACACCGTCAAGGGCGGCGACTTCCGCTCCCGCGAGGCCAACGTCTACCGCCTGGCGCAGGTGAGCGTGAACATCATCGACCAGTGCGTGGCGCAGGGTGTGCCCTTCGCGCGGGAATACGGCGGGCTGCTCGCCAACCGGTCGTTCGGTGGGGCGCAGGTCTCGCGCACCTTCTATGCGCGCGGGCAGACCGGCCAGCAGCTGCTGCTCGGCGCGTATAGCGCGCTGGAGCGACAGATTGCCGCCGGCAAGGTGACGATGCATTCGCGGAGCGAGATGCTGGACCTGATCGTCATCGACGGGCAGGCGCGCGGCATCGTGACCCGGGACATGGTGACCGGCAAGATCGACACCTGGTTCGGCGACGCGGTGGTGCTGGGCACCGGAGGCTACGGCAACGTCTTCTACCTCTCGACCAATGCGAAGGGCTGCAACGTCACCGCCGCGTACCGGGCGTACAAGCGGGGAGCGGCGTTCGCGAACCCCTGCTTCACCCAGATCCACCCGACCTGCATTCCCGTCGCGGGCGACCACCAGTCGAAGCTCACCCTCATGAGCGAGTCGCTCCGCAACGATGGCCGGGTCTGGGTGCCGAAGAAGAAGGGGGATCATCGTGCACCGGGAGAGATTCCCGAGGCCGAGCGCGACTACTACCTCGAACGGAAGTATCCGAGCTTCGGGAACCTGGCGCCGCGGGACATCTCGTCCCGCTCGGCGAAGGAAGTCTGCGACGAAGGGCGGGGGGTCGGGCCCGGTGGGCGCGGCGTGTACCTCGACTTCGCGGATGCCATCGCCCGGCTCGGCGAGGACACCATTCGCGAGCGGTACGGCAATCTCTTCGAGATGTATGAGCGCATTACGGACGAGAATCCGTACAAGGTCCCGATGCGCATCTATCCCGCCGTCCACTACACGATGGGCGGCCTCTGGGTGGACTACAACCTGATGGGGACGATCGACGGCCTCTTCGTCATCGGCGAGGCCAACTTCTCGGATCACGGTGCCAACCGCCTCGGAGCCAGCGCGCTGATGCAGGGGCTGGCCGACGGCTACTTCGTGCTGCCGTACACCATCGGGAACTACATCGCGACCCGCAAGTTCGCCCCGGTGGACGGGACGCATCCGGCGGCACGCGCGGTGGTCGGCCAGGTGAGCGACCGAATCGCCCGGCTGCTCGCGGTGCAGGGAACCCGCACCGTCGATTCCTTCCATCGTGAGCTTGGCCTGCTGTTGTGGGAACACTGTGGGATGGCCCGTAACGCCGAAGGCCTGCGTACCGCGCTCGCCAGGATCCCGGAACTGCGTGCCGAGTTCTGGCGCGACGTGAAGGTCCTGGGGACCGGCGAAGAACTGAACCAGTCGCTCGAGAAGGCGGGGCGGGTGGCCGACTTCATGGAGTTCGCGGAGCTGATGTGCCGCGACGCCCTGGAGCGGGAAGAGTCGTGCGGCGGGCACTTCCGGACCGAATACCAGACGGCCGACGGCGAAGCGAAGCGCGACGACGCTCGGTTTGCACACGTGGCCGCCTGGGAATACACCGGCGACGACACCCCACCCGTCCGGCACATCGAACCGCTGGACTACGAGAACATCGAGCTCGCCACGCGGAGCTACAAGTGATGAACCTGACCCTGCACGTGTGGCGCCAGCCGGGTGCCGGCGCCCCGGGCCGCCTGGTCCGCTACGAGGCCCGCGACGTCAGCCCCGACATGTCGTTCCTCGAAATGCTGGACGTCGTCAACGAGGGGCTGATCGACAAGGGCGAAGCGGCCGATCGCGTTCGACCACGACTGTCGCGAGGGCATCTGCGGGTCGTGCGGCGTGATGATCAACGGCGTCGCCCACGGCCCGATGGCGGGGACGGCCACCTGCCAGCTGCACATGCGCAGCTTCAAGGACGGCGACGAGATCGTGATCGAGCCGTGGCGGGCCCGGGCCTTCCCGGTGCTGCGCGACCTGATCGTGGACCGTTCGCCCCTCGATCGGATCATCCAGGCCGGAGGGTTCGTCAGCATCGCCACCGGCAACGCGCCCGACGCGCACGCCATCCTCGTCGCCGAAGCAGGACGCCGAGAGCGCGATGGATGCCGCGCAGTGCATCGGATGCGGCGCCTGCGTGGCGGCCTGTCCCAACGCCTCCGCCATGCTCTTCACGGCAGCGAAGGTCTCGCACCTGGGCCTCCTGCCCCAGGGCCAGCCGGAGCGGGATCGCCGCGCCCTCGGCATGGTCACCCAGATGGACCTCGAGGGCTTCGGTGGGTGCACCAACTACGGGGAGTGCACGGCGGCCTGCCCCAAGAGCATCAGCCTCGAGACGATCGCCCAGATGAACCGCGACTTCCGCGTCGCCGCGCTCCGCGCGCGTCCGGAAACGGCCGGGGCGGCGGGACCCTGATCCGCACCGCCGCCGTTCTCGCGCTCGCCCTTGCCGCCCTGCCCGCCACCCTGCGCGGGCAGGGCGGCTCGACCTCCGCCACCCTCGCCGGCCGGGGCATCGTCGTCGGTACCTATTCCAGCGGCGAGCCCCTCGGCGGAGACGCCACGCAGATCCGGCTGGTCCAGCCGATGCTGATGGCCCACGCGACGGCGTACGACCGTGCCCTGCGTGTCACCTCGACGGTCAATTTCGAAGCCTGGACCATCCCTGACGGTGAATTGACCATCGGTGGCTGGGGCGAGGGCTTCGTCGACCGGCGCCACCCCCACACGATCATTCACGAGTTGATGGTGTCCGGCGTGGGACACGTCGGGAAGACGGAGTTCTCCCTGAGTGCCGGCAAGGGGTTCGCGGCCTTCGGGAGCGACGATCCCGTCCGACCGGCTGACCCTTCGGTATCCCGTCAATCACCACTGGAGCCAGATCCTGGAGCGCGCCGTGCTGACAGGTGGCGTGCTCGCGGGACCGGTGATGGTGGAGGTGTCGCTCTTCAACGGAGACGAGCCCGAGTACCCGCAGGAGTCGCCCAACTTCAACCGGTTCGGCGATTCCTGGTCGACGCGCCTCACGGCCTTCCCTGTGCAGGGGCTGCAGCTCGAGGCGTCCTATGCCTCAGTGCAGTCGCCCGAACACCGCGCCGGATCCGGTACCGATCAAACCAAGTGGCATGCGTCGGCGCAGTGGACGCGGCCGCTCGGCGGTCACCCGTTCTACGCGTTGGCAGAGTGGGCGGAAACCAGCGAAGGCGACGGACTGTTCACCTTCAACTCGTTTCTCGCCGAGGCGTCCTGGGATCTCGGCGCCACGCGGCTGTACTACCAGTTCGAGAGTACCAAGCGGCCGGAAGAAGAACGGATCTATGGGCGACCGACGCGCAGCGTCCGGCCCCACCTCGAGGATGCGATCCTGGGGACCACGCAGTGGACGCTGAACACCATCGGCATCGGTCGGGACCTGCTGGCCGGAGGCGGCGTGGCGCGCCTCCGTCCATTCGTAGAGGTCTCCTACGTGACTGTGTCCACAGGTGGGCGCTGGGGGTCTTCGACCCGGCACTCTGGTACGATGGCACGACGTTCTGGGGCGTGAGCCTCGGACTGACGGTCGGGATTGGACGGACGGCATTCACGCACCGGATGGGCCGGTACGGGGTCTCCGAGGACGCCCAGGCCCGAACAACCGGTTCACATCAACACTGAGATCGCGATGACCCACGTTCAACCTCGCTCCATCATCGTGAAGGCCGCGGCCGCTGCCAGCCTCATCGCGCTGGCTGGCTGCTCCAGCTCCGGCGAAACGGGAACGGGCCCCACTCCTCCGGGCGAGGTCGCATTGGTGAGCACGGTTTCCGTGCCCGCCAATTACGGGCTTCACGACACATTTGTGCGGGACGGCCTCGCCTTTCTCTGTGTGTGGGACGAAGGGGTCTATATCTACGATGTTGGGAATGGCACAGCCGGCGGGACGATCGAGCTGCCCAAGCTGGTCGGTTCCATCAAGACCGCGGGTGGCAACGCGCACAACGCCTGGTGGTATCACGCGCCCGGCGGCAGCAAGCGGTACCTCTTCGTCGGGGAGGAGGGTCCCGGGAGTGTCGGGTCCTCGAGCTCGGGGTCCATTCACGTTGTCGACGTGTCGAACCTCGCTGCGCCGGTTGAGGTCGGGACCTACACCCTTACCGGCGCCGGCGCCCACAACTTCTGGGTCGATGAGAGTGCGGAGATTCTGTACGCGGCGTTCTATAACGGCGGTGTCGTCGCCCTCGATATCTCGGGGACGCTCCCGAGCAACCTGGCGAGCCGGGAACTCGCGCGGATCCAGCCGGGCGGAGCCGGGAACACGTTCGTGTGGGGCGTCATGCAGTACCAGGGTGGAGACATCTTCGCGTCCGACATGTTGAGCGGGTTCTGGCGTCTGCGGTACAACGGGGGGAGCTTCTCCGTCATCGGCGGCGGCAACAACGTGCCCGAACGGTACACCTCGGACCTCTGGGTCCAGAATGGGTACGGGTACACCGGAGGGTGGGGCAATCGAGGGGTCCAGCCGGGCAACGCGGTCAAGATCTGGCAGATAGGGGCCGGCGCGCCGGTGCTCGTTGATTCCATCATCACCAGTGGTATCACCACGGTGAGCGATGTCCAGGTGAGCGCCGACGGGAAGCTGCTCGTCTTCAGCGCGGAGAACGGCCCCAGCGCCGGCCTGCATGTCTACTCCCTTGCCGGCTCCGCCAGCCAGCCAGTGTTTCTGGCCACATATGTCGTGCCTCAGGGACTCCACACCGCCACGGTGGCGACAATCGCGGGCCGGACTTATGTGTTCGCGGCGAGGAATCCCGCCAACCCGGCACTGCTTGTCTTCGATATCACGTCCCTCGTTCCCTGAGCACCGGAGATACGCGTCGAACGGGGAGACGCCGATGTCGGCGTCTCCCCGTTCGCGTTTCCATCCCACAGCGGTGACTACGGTGTCGAAGCCGGGACCTGGCCGGTTTGATTGTTGTTCCGGTTCACGTCCGGGAACACCTCCTGCGGGTCCACCCACACACCCACCACCTTCTGTCCGGGCACCGATAAGGTGAACGTGTCTCCACCGTACCAGATCTCGACCGGCAGCCGGCGCTGCTCCGGCGGCGCCCCGTCGAAGTAGAGCGTCACGTCAACCGGCATCACCATCGGGCCGACGTTCTTCAGGTACACACGTGACTGTGGGACTCCCTCACGCTCGACGATCTTGATCGAGTCCACGGCCTGGTCGAGGGTCTCGGTAGTGTAGAACCAGGACCGCCAGAACCAGCTGAGGTCCTCGCCGACTCCGTCCTCCATCGTGCGGAAGAAGTCGGCGGGCGTCGGGTGCCTGTAGGCCCATCGCCGGATGTACTCCCGGAACGCTGGATCGAACCGGTCCGGGCCCAGGATCTGCTCGCGCAGCACGATGAGGCCCACTCCGGGCTTGTTGTAAGCGGTATGGCCGAGGAACTGCCTTGGCACCCGGTCGGCGGGAACCATCGCGGGGACCTCGCCGCCGGAGAGCGCGTAGCCGACATAGGCGGTGGTGTTGCCCCGACGATTCGGGGCGCCGGGAAAGCGCAGCTTCCAGTTGTAATAATTGATGAAGGTGTTGAACCCCTCGTCCATCCACGGATAGAGCCGCTCGTTGCTGCCGACCACCATCGGGAACCAGGTGTGCCCGAACTCGTGGTCAGTCACGCTGTAGAGCGCCTGCGCGTTCGTCCGGTTGCCGCAGAAGACGATCATCGGGTATTCCATCCCGCCCTCGGGACCGTTGACGTTGATCGCCACGGGGTAGGGGTAGGGGAACCACTGCTTCGAGTATGCCTCGATGGCGAACTTGGCGTACTGACTGGACTGGTTCCAGATCGAGTCGGCCGATGGGGGATAGAGGCTCATGGCGAGCGTCTTCCCGCTATTGACGCTGACGGCGTCCCAGATGAAGTGCCGCGCCGCGGCCCAGGCAAAGTCACGGACGCTGTCGGCCTGGAACCGCCAGGTCAGCATGCCGGAGGCGGGGCGGGGACGGGATGCCGGATCGCTGATCTCATCTTTGCCGCGAATGACGACCGTCTCCTCGCTGGTCCGCGCTTTCGCGAGCCTGGCGCGTTGCGGCGCCGTCAGCACCTCGGTCGGGTTCTGCAGCACCCCCGTGGCGCCGACGATCATGTTCGCCGGCACGGTGAGGCTCACATCGAAGCTGCCATATTCCAGGTAGAACTCTCCCTGCCCGAGATACTGCTCGGTGTTCCAGCCCCGCACGTCGTCGTACACCGCCATGCGCGGATACCACTGCGCCACCTCGAAGACATAGCTGCTGTCCACCAGCTCGATGCCCATCCGGTTCGTGATCGAGGTGTCGAAGGGAAATGACCAGGCAAACTCAAGTGTGATGCGGTCGGCCGGCGGCAGTGGGCGGGGCAAGTCCACGCGCATCATGGTCCCATTGACCAGGTGTGACGCCTCGATGGCGGGACGCGCCGATTTCCGTGCGCCTCCGGCGGGGGCCCCGACGGCGACCCGGGTCAGCGTCACCCCACCATCGGCGCCGCGCGGCCCGAATCGGGTGTTGGGAGGCACGATAGCGGCGCCGCGGCTCGATTGGCTGAATACGTTCTGGTCCAGCTGGATCCAGACGTACCGCAGAGTGTCGGAGGAGTTGTTCGCGTAGGTGATGGTCTCCTCGCCGGTCAGCCGGCGGGCCACGGTATCCAGCGTGGCCCGGATGACGTAGTCGGCGCGCTGCTGCCAATAGTCGCGCCCCGGCATGCCGCTTCCGGTCCGGATCGTGGTTGGGGTCGGCAGGGAAAGGCGTTGGAAGGGGGACTGATCGGTGACCGGAGGGGGAGCGAACCTCGGCTGCTTCGTGGGCTGTTGGGCCGCCAGCGGGGCCGCGAGAAGGCAGATTGCGACGAACGGGCCTGCGCGCACGGGGACACTCCAGGGAATTGAGGTTGTCGGAGGTCGGGAGGCAGTGGATATTTACGCCTCACTCACCTACGGGATGATGGCATGATCCGTTTCCGATTCGCCCTGCTGCTGCTGGCGTGTCTGCCCTCGGCATCAGCGGCCCAGTCGATCGCGGGGTTCACCGCCCCCGACGCGGCCCGCCAGCGCACATTGGAGCGGATGCTCGACACGCTCGTCACTCCCGCCAGCGTCCGGGACGATTCCCGGGCGCTGTCCGCCGTCCCACATGTCGCCGGCACTCCTGCCCAGACCCGCACCGCCCAGTACGTGAACCGCGCCCTCGCCGCGGCCGGATGGGACACGTCCAGTGTGTCGTTCCGCGTCTATATCCCCTTCCAGGACTCCGCGATCGTGGCGCTCGTCAAGCCGAGTCCGAAGCGATTCAGCCTGCTCGAGCCGGCCCTCCGCGAAGACCCCTCGTCCCACGGGGAAATCTGGCCCGCCATGAACGGGTACAGCGGCGTGGGGGACGTCACCGGAGCCGGTCGTGTACGCAAACTACGGGCTTCCTACCGACTATGCCCAGCTCGACTCGATGGGCGTGACGGTCCGCGGCAGAGTGGTCGTCGCGCGGTATGGCCGTTCGTATCGGGGGATCAAGGCTCGGGAGGCGGAGGCCCACGGTGCGGCCGCGTTGATCCTCTACTCGGATCCGCAGGACGATGGGTATTTCGTGGGACCGACGTATCCGGCCGGCCCCATGCGCCATCCCGACTCGCCGCAGCGGGGCAGCCTCGGCGGGGGCGACAGTCGCGGCGACCTTTCCACTCCGGGCTGGCCATCCACTGAGGGCGCGCGACACCTGCCGCAGGATTCCATCCCGGGTCCGGGAATTCCCGTGGTGCCGATCGGGTACCGCAACGCCCAGGTCATTCTGCAGCAACTCGACGGACCGGAAGTTCCTCAGGCCTGGCAGGGGGGATTGCCCTTCCGGTACCGGGTCGGCGGCGGTGTCGTCGAGGCACGCGTGGCGGTGTGGGCCCAGCGGGGGGAGGCGGCGTACAAGACGATCACGAACACCATGGCCGTCATGCAGGGTACCACGTTGCCGGAGCGATGGGTCATCGCCGGTGGGCATCGCGACGCCTGGGGACCGGGAGCCGCCGACAACGTCAGTGGAGTCGCCACGATTCTGGAGGCGGGACGCGCGATCGGCGCGGCTGCGGCCGCTGGATACCGGCCGAAGCGGACGATCGTCCTCGCCACATGGGATGGGGAGGAGTGGGGGCTGGTCGGCTCGGTCGAATACGTGGAGCTGATGGCAAAGACGCTGCAGGAGCAGACGGTCGCCTATCTCAATCTCGACGTGAGCGCCAATGGCCGGCGGTTCGGCGCTTCGGGGACCGCGTCACTCTGGTCTTTTATCCGTGATCTGGCCGTCGATGCGCAGCAGCCGGGGGACACGGTGTCGGTCTACCAGGCCTGGCGGCGTGACCGACAGCTGGCCGACACCGCCTCGGTGCACATCGGCGATCTCGGAGGTGGGAGCGACTTCGCCGGTTTCTACAATGTGCTGGGAATACCGGCGTTTCAGATCGGATTCGGTGGACGCTATGGCGCCTATCACTCCGCCTACGACTCGTTTAACTGGATGGATCGCTATGGCGACCCCGGGTACCTGAGCCACGCCGCGGCCGCGAGGATGGCGGCGGCGGCGGTGACCCGCCTCGCCAACGCCGACTTGCTCCCGTACGACTACGCCGAGTTCGGGAGGGCTCTCGGTGCGCTGGTGGCGACCCGCCGGGCCCAGGCGATGGAGGCGGGGATCTCGGTGTCCGACTGGTCCGGACTCGACAGCGCCGTGGCACGGCTCACCGGGGCCGGCGAACGCTATGCGCAAACGACGCGAGTCCTGAACGACGTTCCGTTGCCGGGCGACGTGGGGATCGCCGCCGCCAACGATTCCTTGCGGCTGGCAGAGCAGGCCTTCGTCCGGCCCGAGGGGATTCCGGACCGGCCGTTCTACAACCATGTCCTCTTCGCCCCAGGAAGGGACGACGGCTACGGCTCGGTCGGTCTGCCCGGGCTGGAGGGGGCGATTACGGATGGGGATGCTGCGCTGGCGGCCGCCGAAGTGCTGGATCTGACCGCCCGGACGAACCGGGCCGCCGCCCTCGTCGAAGGGGCGACGGCCGTCCTGAACCAGGCTCGGCGCTAGAGGCGGGGCAGGGTCACGCCGACCTGGCCCTGGTACTTGCCCGCCTTGTCCTTGTAGCTGACTTCGCACTCGTCGTCGGCGTCCGCCTCGAAGAAGAGCACCTGGCAGATGCCCTCGTTGGCGTACACCCGGGCGGGAAGCGGAGTCGTGTTGCTGATCTCGAGCGTCACGAACCCTTCCCACTCCGGCTCGAAGGGCGTCACGTTGGTGATGATGCCGCAGCGCGCGTAGGTCGACTTGCCGACGCAGATCGTCAGGACGTTTCGGGGAATGCGGAAGTACTCGACGGACCGCGCCAGTGCGAAGCTGTTCGGCGGCACGATGCAGCTCTCGCCCTCGAACTCCACGAAGCTGCGCGCGTCGAAGGCCTTCGGGTCCACGATGGCAGAGAGTGCGTTGGTGAAGATCTTGAATTCCGGCGCCACCCGCATGTCGTAGCCGTAGGAGGAGACGCCGTAGCTGATGACCTGTCGGCCCTGGGCGTCGAGCTTGACGGACCTGGCGGTCCTCAAAGGGTTCGATCATCGCGTGTTCCTGGGCCATGCGGCGGATCCAGCGGTCGGACTTGATGGACATGACGAGCCTTGCCTCGGAATGGGAGAAATCGCCGGGAAAGGTACCCGGCGCCGGGGTCTCCCCGCAACGTCTAGGTGCGCTTCGGGTCACGACTTGGGTTGACCTCGGTGTGGCCTCTGTTAACTTTGTGTCGCTCTTCGGCCCAGCCCTTGTCCGGATGGTGCACTCTGAACCTCACGCCCTACATTCCGATCCTGTTCATGCTGGCCCTCGTCGTCATCACGGCGGTTGCCATGCTTGGGCTCTCGCACGGGCTCGGCCTGCTGCTCGGCACCCGCCAGAAGACGCCGGTCAAGCAGCTGCCCTACGAATCCGGCATGCCGGTCCTCGGCGATGCCCGCGAGCGATTCTCGGTCAAGTTCTACCTCGTCGCGATGCTGTTCATCCTCTTCGACATTGAAACCGTCTTCATGGTTCCGTGGGCGGTGGCCTTCCAGCAGATGGTGGCCGACCGGCTCTTCCTGCTTGTCGAGATGCTGGTCTTCGTCTTCATACTCGCCATCGGATACCTCTACGTATGGAAGCGGGGAGCGCTGCAATGGGATTGACCGTGCACGACGGAGGCCCACAGGTCGCCGAGGTGAGCGGGGAGTCGCCCAACTGGGTGACGGCGCGCCTCTCCGACCTGGTCAACTGGTCCCGGACCCGCTCGCTCTGGCCGATGCCGTTCGGCACCGCCTGCTGCGCCATCGAGTTCATGGCCACCGCCGCCAGCCGGTACGACATCTCCCGCTTCGGGATGGAGCGGCAGGGGTACACGCCCCGGCAGGCCGACGTCCTGATCTGCGCGGGCCGCCTCCCCTTCAAGCTCGCCCCGGTCATTCGACGCGTCTGGGACCAGATGCCCCAGCCGAAGTGGTCCATCTCGATGGGCGCCTGCGCCTCGTCCGGCGGCATCTTCGACAACTACGCGATGGTGCAGGGCATCGACACGATCATACCGGTGGACGTCTATGTCCCCGGATGCCCGCCGCGGCCCGAAGGGCTCCTGTACGCCATCTTCCTCCTCCAGAAGAAGATCCAGGGCGAGAGCCTCACCGACCAGTCGCTCCGGATCGAGCGGTCGATGGGTCCGGACGGGCTCTTCCGGGCCCCGGCCGTCATCGACGAGGTCTCCGAGCCGTTCGGTAACTCCGTGCACCAGACCCGCTCCTCATGACCGCCGCCACCGTCTCGCCCTCCGTCGCCGCGCTGCAGGCCCAGTTCGGGGCCGCCATCCTTCGCGACCGTGTGCTCTGTGGAGACACCATCGTCTGGGTCGCCGCCGAGCAGGCCCACGAGATCCTCGCCTGGCTGCGTGACGATCCGGCGCCAGGACTTCGACTACCTGACCGACGTCACGGCCGTCGAGTACCGCGACGGCGAGCTGCCGCTCGAGGTCGTCTACCAGCTTCGCTCCCTCACGCGCCGGGCCGACCTGCGGATCAAGGTCGAGCTCGACAAGGCGCAGCCGCTCGAGGTCGAGAGCGTCTGCGACCTCTGGGCCGGGGCCAACTGGCTGGAGCGCGAGGTGTTCGACATGTTCGGTATCACCTTCCGGAACCACCCCGACCTGCGTCGGATCCTGATGTGGGAGACCTACGCCGAGGGGTATCCCCTCCGGAAGGACTTCCCGCTCCGGGGTCACTTCAGCCGGTCCGAGCAGACCCGGCAGGCGCTGGCCGCCAATCCCGAGGCGCACTACTCGCTCGAGGAGCTGTCCATCGCCGTCTTCGTATCACGAATTGAGCGTCGAGATGCGCGAGCGGCTCGGCCCGTGGCGAGCGTGGGGAGGTCGCGTGAGCACCCGCACCGTCGAGTTTGAGCTCAGCACACCCGGGCGTCGACGCCTCCGGACGGGACATCCGCGTCCCGCTCGGCGTGCAGGCGGGACGAGGCGGACGATTACTCCGATCCGAACACGCCCTGATCAACATCGGCCCGCAGCACCCCGCCACCCACGGCGTGCTGCGGCTCGTCATCGAACTCGACGGCGAGACGGTCGTCCGGTGTATTCCGCACATCGGCTACCTGCACTCCGGGTTCGAGAAGCTCGCCGAGTACCGGCACTACAACCAGATCATCCCGCTGACGGACCGCACCGACTACCTGGCGCCGATGTCCAACAACGTCTGCCTCGCGCTGGCGGTCGAGAAGCTGATGGGGATCGAGATCACCGAGCGCTGCCAGGTGCTCCGGGTCATCGCCTGTGAGATGAGCCGGATCATCTCGCACATCGTCTGGCTCGGCACCACCGGCATCGACCTCGGCGCATTCACGCCCTTCCTCTGGCTCTTCCAGCAGCGGGAGCTGATCTACGACCTGCAGGAGTCCTGGACCGGTGCCCGGCTGACCACGTCGCTGACCCGGGTCGGCGGCATGATGGCCGACATCCCGGACGGCTGGGAGGACGGCCTCCGCGAATTCTGCCAGGGATTCCCGAAGATCCTGCATGAAGTGGACACGATGTTCACCAACAACGCGATCTGGTGTGGTCGCAACCAGGGCGTCGGTGTCATCAGCGCGGCGGACGCGATCAACGGGTCGCTCTCCGGACCGCTGCTCCGCTCCACCGGCGTGGACTACGACGTGCGCAAGGACCGTCCCTACCTCGGGTACGAGACGTACGACTTCGACGTCCCGGTCGGCGAGCACGGCGACAACTACGACCGGTACCTGGTGCGCCTGGAGGAGATGTTCCAGTCGCACCCGCATCCTCGAGCAGGCGCTCGACCGCCTGGCCGGACTGCGCGACGCGCCGATGAACGTGGCCGACGCGCGGGTCATCCTGCCGCCCAAGTCGCGCGCCATGAGCGACATGGAATCGATGATCCACCACTTCAAGCAGGTGATGGAGGGGATTCACCCGCCGGCGGGCGAGGCCTACATGGGCATCGAGAACCCGAAGGGCGAGCTCGGCTACTACTTCGTGTCCGACGGCACCGCCAAGCCGGTGCGCTGGCGCATCCGGCCGCCGTCGTTCATCAACCTTTCCGCGCTGCCCCAGATGTGCGAGGGCGCGCTCCTCTCCGACGTGATCGCCACCAACGCGAGCGTCGATATCGTCATGGGAGAAATCGACCGATGAGCGGCTCCACGCAGGGCCACGCCGATGCGCCGCACGCGCCGGTGTTCACGGGAGAGATCCGTTCGCGGCTCGAGGCGCTCTTCCCGCAGTATCCGACCAAGCAGGCCTGTCTCCTGCCGGCGCTCTGGATGGTGCAGGAGGCGCGGGGCTGGATCTCCGAGCCGGCCATGGCGGAGGTGGCGGAGGTGCTCGGGCTGACCCCGGCCTACGTGAAGGGTGTCGTGACCTTCTACACGATGTACCACACCCATCCGGTGGGGCGCCACTTCATCCAGATCTGCACCACCTCCCCCTGCAACCTCTGCGGCGCGGAGGCGGTCATGGAGGCGTTGCTGCGCGAGACGGGCTGCGGCGAACTCGGCGCGACGAGCCCGGACGGCCGGTTCACGGTGTCCGAGGTCGAGTGTCTCGGGGCCTGCGGCTTCGCCACCCCGATCATGATCAACGATGACTTCATCGAGAGCGTGACGCCGGAGCGGGTCGCCGGCATCCTGCAGGGGTACAAGTAATGGGCTATCCGCATCCGTCGCACCCGAAGGAAACGCCGGTGCTGTCGAAGCACTTCGGCGAGGCCGCGGCGCGGATCGTACGACGGCTGGGTGGAGCGCGGCGGCTACGCGGCGCTGCGCAAGGCGCTCGGCATGACGCCCGAGGCGATCATCGACGAGGTCAAGGCGTCCGGGCTGCGCGGCCGCGGTGGCGCCGGGTTCCCGACCGGCCTGAAGTGGTCGTTCATGCCGAAGGGCGACGGCAAGCCGCACTACCTCGTCTGCAACGCCGACGAGTCGGAGCCCGGCACCTTCAAGGACCGCGAGATCATGCGGTGGACCCCGCATCAGCTCATCGAGGGGTGCGCCATCGCGGCGTATGCCATCGGGGCCGAGCGCTGCTACATCTACATCCGGGGCGAGTTCACCGAGCCGCTGAGCGTCGTCAAGGCCGCGGTGGCCGAGGCGTACGCCAAGGGCGCGCTCGGGGCCGACGTCTTCGGCTCCGGGAAGCGGATCGACGTCGTCGTGCATCGCGGGGCGGGGGCCTACATCTGCGGTGAAGAGACCGCGATGATGAACTCGATCGAGGGGCGGCGCGGCAACCCGCGCATCAAGCCGCCGTTCCCGGCCCAGGCCGGCCTCTTCGCGATGCCGACCACCATCAACAACGTCGAGACGCTGGCGTCGGTGCCGCACATCATCAATCGCGGCGGCGAGTGGTACAAGGGCCTCTCGCCTCGGCAACCCCAAGAGCACCGGCACCAAGCTGATCTCGGTCTGCGGCCACGTGCAGCGGCCCGGCAACTACGAGGTCACCATGGGCACGCCGATGAACGACCTGATCTTCGACATGTGCGGCGGCATGAAGCCGGGGCGCACGCTGAAGGCGGTCATTCCCGGCGGCTCCTCGGTGCCGATCATGACAGCGGCCGACGTGGACGGCTGCCTCCTGGACTACGAGGGCGTGGTGGCGCGCGGGTCGATGCTCGGTTCGGCCGGCATGATCGTGATGGACGACACCGCCGACATGGTGTACCAGATCTGGCGCCTGGCCCGGTTCTACGCGCACGAGTCCTGCGCCCAGTGCACCCAGTGTCGCGAGGGTACCGCCTGGACCACCAAGATCCTCGAGCGGATCCTGGCGGGGAAGGGAAAGGAAGCGGACCTCCAGCTGCTGCTCGATCTGTCCGAGAACATGACCGGCAAGACCATCTGCGTGCTGAGCGACTCCTGCGCGGCGCCGATTGTCAGCGGCATCCAGAAGTTCCGGTCTGAATTCGATGCCTACCTCAGCGGCGCGCGCCAGCCGGCGCTCGCAATGGCCTGATCCGATGACCGAACGCGTGACCGTCACGATCGACGGGGCCCAGGTGAGCGTGCCCAAGGGCACGTCGATCATCGAGGCGGCGAAGCAGGCCGGCGTCCTTATCCCGCACTACTGCTATCACCCCTCGCTGCCCTCGCCGGCGGTCTGCCGGATGTGCCTGGTCGAGGTGGAGAAGGCTCCGAAGCTGATGCCGGCCTGCGTCACGACGGTGACCGACGGCCAGGTGGTGCACGTGAACAGTGCGCCGGCCAAGCAGGCGCGCGAAGGAGTGCTGGAGTTCCTGCTTGCCAATCACCCCCTCGACTGCCCGATCTGCGATCAGGCGGGCGAGTGCGAGCTGCAGGACTACACCTTCCAGGAAGGTCGCGCCGCCGGGCGGCACGACGACTACCCGAAGCGCTACAACCCGGTCGAGGACTTCGGCCCCGACGTGCTGTACGTGCCCAATCGATGCATCCTCTGCACGCGGTGTGTGCGCTTCATGGAGGACGTCGCCGAGGACGGAGTGCTCAACGTCTCTGAACGGGGCGACCGGGCCACCATCGGCATCTTCCCCGACCGCGAACTCGACCATGCGTGGGCGGGCAATGTGGTCGACCTCTGCCCGGTCGGTTCGCTCATCTCGAAGGACTTCCTCCACAAGGCGCGCGCCTGGGATCTCGACCGGACCGCGAGTGTCTGCCCGGGCTGTACCCAGGGCTGCAACATCACGATCGACACCCGCGACAACACGGTGGTCCGACTCCGTCCCCGCGCCAACCTCGACGTCAACCGTCACTTCATGTGTGACGAGGGACGGATGCACTATCGCTGGATGAATCGGGGGGACCGCGTCGAGGCTCCCCTCGTCCGCGAGGGCGAGGCGCAGCGGGCCGTCGACTGGGACACGGCGCTCGATCGCCTCGGTCAAATGGTCCGTGGCGGCGCCGGCTCCGCGGTGGTGCTCGCCTCTCCCCGCACCAGCCTCGAGTCCCTCGGCTGGGTCAGCCGCCTGCTCGGGCGCTACCAGGTCACCGGGGCGGTGCAGGTGCCGACGGGCGACGAAGAACCGCTCGCCGGGGTGCCCGGGTTGGCGCTGCGCGCCGAGCGGTCCCCGAACCTCGAGGGGGCCAAGACCCTTGGATTCGACGCAACCTGGGCTTCCGCAATCGCCGCGGCCGGGAAGGCCTCGCTCGTCGTCATCCTCGATGCGACGCTCACTGATGCCGAAGTGACCGCGATGTCCGGCGCCGGGAACATCGTCGTGTTCGCGACGGTGGACTCGGAGGCGTGGGCGCAGGCGGGGCTGGTGCTTCCCGTCACCACCATGGCCGAAGAGCAGGGCACCTGGATGAATCGGGACGGGCGAGTGCAGCGGTATCAGCAGGCCAAGGCCGGCCCTGGCCTGGCCCGTCCCGCCTGGTGGATTGCTGCCGAAGCGGGGGAAGACCGTGAGGATGCTCCCGGCACCGCCGCCGAGGCGTTTGCCGCACTGGGCGCAACCTGGCCCGCGCTGGCCGGCTTTTCGTACGCTGATCTCGGCTTGACCGGACGCGTGGCCGCCGACGTGGCGGGGGCGGTACCGTGACCCCGGAGCTGAAGGGCTTCGTCCTGGTCGCGGCCGTGAAGACGGTGGCGGTATTCACCTTCCTGATGCTGCTCGTGGCCTACTCGACGCTGCTCGAACGGTGGATCGCGTCGTGGATGCAGGATCGGATCGGACCGAATCGCGCCGGCCCCAAGGGCCTGCTGCAGCCGATCGCCGACGGGATCAAGAACCTCCTGAAGGAGGAGGTCATTCCCGACGGCGCCAACAAGGGCTTCTTCGTGATCGCCCCCGCCATTTCGTTGATGGCGGCGCTCATCATTCCGCTCACGATTCCGTGGGCGGCGCCGATTCCGCTGGAATTCGACATCACGCTGCCGCTCCTCGGCCGTTTCGTCCACCACGGCGCCACGGCGGCCACGGTGACGGTCCTCCCGATCGGCTTCCTCTACGTCCTCGCCATCAGCTCGGTCGGCGTCTACGGGATCGCGCTCGGTGGATGGGCCTCGAACAACAAGTACAGCCTGCTCGGTGGCCTGCGCGCCACCGCGCAGATGGTGTCCTACGAAGTGGCGATGGGCCTGAGCCTCATTCCGGTGCTCCTCCTGGTCGGCAACGTCTCGTTCGTCGAGATCGTGACGATGCAGCAGCAGGGCCCCTTCGGGTGGCTCGTCCTGCCGCTGGCCCTCTCCGCCTTCATCTTCCTGGTGTCGGGGTTCGCGGAGACCAATCGCGTCCCCTTCGACATGCCGGAATCGGAGTCGGAACTGGTGGCCGGGTATCACACCGAGTACAGCTCGATGAAGTTCTCAGCGTTCATGATCGCCGAGTTTGCCGGCATGGTGACGATCTCGATGATGTTCGTCACGCTCTTCCTTGGCGGGTGGGACATCCCCTTCACCCACTGGGATGAGACGCTGGGCATGCCGCAATTCGCGGCGACCGCCGTGCTGTTCTTCCTCAAGGTGCTCTTCTTCCTGTTCCTGTTCATGTGGATCCGGTGGACGTTGCCGCGCTTCCGCTACGACCAGCTGATGGCGCTGGGCTGGAAGATCTTCATCCCGCTCGGCCTCGCCTACATCCTGTACATCGCCATCGCGGTGTGGGTGGTCGACGGGCCGATGGGCGCGACGAGCCCCGCGATGCGTGCCGGGCTCCTCTTCCTCTTCAATATCCCAGTGCTCGTGCTCGTCTTCCGGGTGCTGGACCGCGGGCGGTTGATCCGCGGTGTCTCTGTTCGTCCTCCCGCGTCGGCCACCCGGCCGGCCCGGGCGGCTTGAGGGCATCGCCATGGCAATTGGCGTCAAGGTCATGCACCGCCCCGGCAGCGAGGCCAGCTACATGCGCGCCACGCTGAAGGGGATGGCGCTCACCTTCCGGCATCTCTTCCGGCGCAAGGTCACCATGCAGTATCCGGAGGAGCGCAGCACGGATACGTGGACGATTAGTCCGCGCTGGCGCGGCACGCACCGCATGCTCACCGATGAGCAGGGCCGGTCCAAGTGCGTGGCCTGCGGCCTCTGCCCGCAGATCTGTCCCGCCAACTGCATCAAGCTCGTGCCGGGTGAGGACGAGGACGGCAACCGATATCCACTGATCTACGAGATTGACGAGTTCCGGTGCGTCTTCTGCGGCTACTGCCAGGAAGTCTGTCCTGAAGAGGCGATTCACGTGGGCGTGCACTACGAGAACGCCGAATTCGAGCGTGGACGGTTTGTCTATGACCTCGAGCGGCTCTCGGCCCAGACCCATCCGGTCTCGAGCCTCTGGGACCCGACGGATCCGAGGGGGGAGTAGGTGGCCGACACGATCTTCATGGCGCTGGGGACCATCGCCGTCCTCTCCGCGCTCCTCTGCATCTTCCAGCGCAACGCCCTCGCGGCGGCGATCTGGCTGGTGCTCACCATGCTTTCGCTTGCCGGGATGTACCTGATTCTCGGCGCGCCGTTCATTGCCGCCATCCAGGTGCTGGTCTACACCGGCGCCATCATGGTGCTCTTCATCTTCGTCATCATGCTTCTGAATCTCGGCGACGGCGTCAGTGACATCCGCGGCCCCGGCGCCAAGGCGCTGGCCCTGGTCCTCGGCATCGGGACGGCCACCTTTCTCCTTCGCCTGGCCGGCTACGACCCGGCGCGGCTGGCCTTCGACCTGACGGGCACGACCGACCTCTCGCCTGCCGCCGTCTTCGAGACCGCGGCACTCGCGCGCCAGGCCGCCGAAGGGCAGGGCGTGGTGGGCGCGATTGCCGGCCCGCTCTTCTCGACCTACCTCGTCCCGTTCGAAGTCACCTCGCTGTTGCTGCTTGCGGCCATCATCGGGGCCGTGGTGCTGGCCAAGAGGAGGATCTGATGCTCCTCGGCCCGGCGCTCGCGTTTTCGGCACTGCTGTTTTCGATCGGCGTCATCGGTGTGCTGATTCGGCGGAATGCCATCGTGCTCTTCATGTGCATCGAACTGATGCTGAACGCGGTCAACCTGACGTTCGTCGCCCTGGCCCAGTATCACGGGGTCGGCGGCCAGCTGATGGTGTTCTTCGTGATGGCCGTCGCGGCCGCCGAGGCGGCGGTCGGTCTGGCCATCATCCTCGCGGTCTTCCGGCACACCACCTCGGTGGACCTCAAGACCAACACCCTCTTGCAGGGCTGACGATGTACGTCTCCGCCAACCTCATCTGGCTTGCCGTCGCCCTGCCGCTCGCCGGGTTCCTGATCAACGGCGCCCTGGCCATCTGGCGACCGAGCGCCAAGACGGCCGTGAGCGTCGTCGGGCCTGCCGTGCTCCTCGGGGCCTTCGCGGTCGTCGCACTCATCTTCCGGAGCTACGCCGCCAGCAACATGGCCACGGCGCAGGTCGTTTCGCTGTGGACCTGGCTCCCCGTCGGGGCGCTCACGGTGGACCTGAGCTTCCTCGTCGATCGCCTCTCTCTGGTCATGCTTCTGGTGGTGACCGGCGTCGGCAGCCTGATCCACCTCTTCAGCGTCGGGTACATGCGAAGCGATCCGGGGTACGCCCGGTACTTCGCCTACCTGAACCTGTTCGTCGTCTTCATGCTGGTGCTCGTGCTGGGCGCCAGCCTCCCGGTCCTCTTCATCGGGTGGGAAGGCGTCGGTCTCTGCTCCTACCTCCTGATCGGGTTCTGGTACGGCGACAAGGCCAACGCGGACGCGGGGAAGAAGGCCTTCCTGGTCAACCGGATCGGCGATTTCGGCTTCATGGTCGCCATGTTCCTCATCTGGGTGACGCTCGGAAGCCTGAACTTTGTGGACATCGCGCGAACTGGCCCCGCAAAACCTGGTGGCGGGTGGGGCGATGGTGACGGCAATCACCCTCTTCCTCTTCCTCGGGTGCACCGGCAAGTCGGCGCAGATTCCGCTCTATATCTGGTTGCCCGACGCCATGGCCGGCCCGACCCCGGTCTCGGCGCTGATCCACGCGGCCACCATGGTCACGGCCGGCGTCTATCTCATCGCGCGGACCAACCTGCTCTTCGCCATGGCGCCCCTCTCCAGCACCGTGGTGGCGGGCATCGGCGCGCTGACGGCGCTCTTTGCGGCCACGATCGGGCTGCGGCAGTACGACATCAAGAAGGTCCTGGCGTACTCCACCGTCTCCCAGCTGGGGTACATGTTCCTCGCCGTCGGCACCGGTGCGTACGTGGCCGGCGTCTTCCACCTGGTCACGCACGCCTTCTTCAAGGCGCTGCTCTTCCTCGGCGCTGGCAGCGTGATTCACTCGATGCACCACGCCTATCACGCCACCCACTCCCACGAGGATGCGCAGGACATGCGGAACATGGGCGGGCTACGGAAGCTCATGCCCTGGACCTTCGGGCTGATGGGCATCGCGACGCTCGCCATCGCCGGCATCCCGCCGTTCGCCGGATTCTTCTCCAAGGACGAGACTCTCGCCGCCGCCTTTGCCCGCGGCGCGGAGATTCCCGCCTTCCGGGTGTTCTGGCTGTTCGGGGTGATTGCCGCGGCGCTGACCGCCTTCTACATGGCCCGCCTCATGGCCATGACCTTCTTCGGCGAGAACCGCACCGGCGCCGAGGAGAAGAAACACCTGCATGAGGCCCCGGCGATCATGACGGTACCGCTGGTGGTGCTGGGCATCCTCAGTGCCGTGGGTGGCATGCTCAACCTGCCGGCGCTCCTCGGTGGGGACGCGAAGCTCGAGCACTGGCTGGACCCGGTGATCGAAGGGGCACACCACTACTTCCCGCTCGAGATGCCGCATGGTCAGACCGAATTCATCCTGATCGGGCTGGCCATCGCGATCGCCGTGGGCGGGCTCGTCGTCGGGTGGCGCGTCACGATGTCCCAGCCGATCCTGCCGGCCAGGCAGGCGGCGCCGGAAGACGGGCTTCTGGAAGGTGCTCTACCACAAGTACTACGTGGACGAGATCTACGCCGCACTCATCGTCCGGCCGCTGGTCCGATTCTCCGAGCGGGTGCTCTGGAAGGATGTGGACCAGGGGATCATCGATCGCGGTGGTGTGGAGGGCTCGGCCGGGACTGGCGCGGACCCTTGGCTGGATCGGGACCCGGCTCCAGACGGGCCAGGTCGGCGTCTACCTGACGGTGTTCCTCGTCGGTGCGCTCGGCATCTTCTTCGTCGTGATGGGCTGACCCGCTATGGCCGACATGCTGATGCATCATCGGATACCAGACCTGGGTCGTCCCGGTCCTGCTCGTGCTTCCCATCGTCGGGGCGCTGCTCGTCATCGCCGCGCCCGCCGGTCGCGCGCGGTCACTCGCGCTCGTCGTGGCCCTCGCCGAGTTCGTCATCTCGGCCGGACTCTGGTGGAGCTTCCTCCCTGAAGGGGGGATGCAATTCGCGGCGTCTGTCCCGTGGATGCCCCGGTGGGGCGTGTACTACAAGGTGGGCATCGACGGCATCTCGCTCTTCATGGTGCTGCTGACCACGCTGACGATGCCGCTCTGCGTCCTGGGCAGCTGGAACTACATCACCCAGCGGGAGAAGGGGTTCTACTCCCTCCTCCTCGTCCTCCTGAGCGGAATTCTGGGCGTGTTCGTCAGCCTCGACCTCTTCCTGTTCTACGTGTTCTGGGAGTTGATGCTGATCCCGATGTACTTCCTGATCGGCATCTGGGGCGGCAGCAACCGGCTTGTACGCCTCGATCAAGTTCTTCATCTACACGATGGTCGGCTCGCTCCTGATGCTCGTGGCCATCCTCGTGACGGTCTGGTTCGTCGCGGACGCCACGGGACACCTGAGCTTCTCGTACGATCACATCCTGCTCAATGCCAGGGCCGTCGGGTCCAAGGCACCGTGGCTCTTTGCGGCGTTTGCGCTCGCCTTTGCGATCAAGGTGCCGATCTTCCCGTTCCACACCTGGCTCCCCGACGCCCACGTCGAGGCGCCGACGGCGGGGTCGGTCATCCTGGCCGGGGTGCTGCTCAAGATGGGGACCTACGGCTTTCTCCGGTTCGCCATTCCGTTCTTTCCGGACGTGGCCTTCAGCCCGGTGGTCACCACGCATCGCGGTGGTGCTGGCCGTGGTCGGCATCATCTACGGCGCCCTCGTGGCGATGGTCCAGCCCGACATCAAGAAGCTGGTCGCGTATTCGTCGGTCAGTCACCTTGGCTTCGTCATGCTCGGCATCTGGGCCGCCACGCTGCAGAGCGTGCAGGGTGCCCTCATGGTCATGATCAATCACGGCCTTTCGACCGGAGCGCTCTTCTTCCTGATCGGCATGCTCTACGAACGCCGGCACACGCGGGATATCGCTGCCTTCGGCGGCATCGCGAAGGTCATTCCGATGTTCAGCTTCGTCTTCACGCTGGTGGCGCTCTCCTCGATCGGATTGCCGGGCCTCAACGGGTTCATCGGGGAGTTCCTGGTGCTGCTCGGCAGCTTCGGCCGCTTCCCCTGGGCGACGGGTATCGCCACGACCGGGGTGATCTTCGCGGCGGCCTACCTGCTCTGGGCGCTGCAGCGCATCATCTTCAACAAGCTCGACAAGCCCGAGAACGAGTCGCTGACCGACCTCACCTTCCGTGAGTGGGCCGTGCTGGCACCGTTGCTCATCGGGATCATCTGGCTGGGTCTCTACCCGGCACCGGTGCTCCGGCGGATGGAGCCGACCAGCAGGCAGTTCGTCGAAAGCGTTCAGCACGCCATACCGCAGGCTGCGCCGATGACGTCGGCGCCGCAGACCGGGGGCCACCAGTGAACCCGATCGACACGACTTCGCCCACCGGCGTCGTTCTCGCGCTGCTCCCCGAGGTGGTACTGTCGCTGGCCGCGCTCGGCGTCCTGATGGTCAACGCCTGGAGGCACGAGACGGCAGCGGACTCTCGCCTCGCCGGCTGGCTGAGCCTCGCGGGAATCGGAGCCGCGCTGCTCGCCCTCGTCTGGCTGTGGACCGGCGGGGCAGGACCCACCGGCATTCCCCAGATGGTGGCACTGGACCAGTATCGCTTCCTCGGCGATTTCATCTTCCTGGTCGCCGCAGGCGCGACCATCGTCTTCTCGCTCGACTATTTGGAACGGGAGGGGATCCGGGGTCCGGAATACTATACGCTGATCCTGCTCGCGACGGTCGGGATGATGTTGCTGGCCGGCGCCAGCGACCTGATCATGGTCTTCCTCGGGCTCGAGGTGATGTCGGTCGCCGCCTACGTGCTGGCCGCCTATGACCGACGCAGTCCGTTCTCGGCCGAGGCAGGACTCAAGTACTTCCTGATCGGGGCCTTTGCCTCGGGATTTCTGCTCTACGGCATCGCGCTCGTCTACGGCGCGACGGGGACCACGAATCTCGTGATGGCGGGGACCGTCTTCGCCTCCGGCAACCTGCCGGTCATGGCGTTGCTCGGATTGAGCCTGCTGCTGGTGGGATTCCTGTTCAAGGTCTCGGTTGTCCCGTTCCACATGTGGGCGCCGGATGTGTACGATGGCGCGCCGACCCCCGTGACCGGCCTGATGGCCACGGGCATCAAGGCGGCAGGGTTCCTGGCGCTGACACGGATGCTGGTTGTCACCTTCCCAGCGGAAACCGCGGTCTGGCAGCCGGTGCTCGGCATCCTGGCGATTGCGACAATGGTGGCGGGCAACCTGATGGCGCTCGCCCAGCGGACCATCAAGCGGATGCTGGCGTACAGCTCGGTGGCGCACGCCGGCTACATTCTCGCCGCGGTCTGGACCGGCACCCTGATCGGGGCCGCCTCGGTACAGGTGTACCTGCTCGCCTACGCCCTCACCAGCCTCGCCGCCTTCGGCATCCTGGCCGCACTCGGCCGCAATGGCGAGCGCGACCTGACTGCCAACGATCTTGCGGGGATCGCCAAGTCGCGGCCCTGGACCGCAGCCGCGTTCGCCGTCGTGCTCCTCTCGCTGCTGGGATTCCCGGGAACGTTCGGCTTCATCGGCAAGTGGATGATTCTCACCTCTCTCGTCGTCGCCGGGCAGTGGGTGATTCCAGTGGTGCTGGTGCTGGCCAGCGCGGTGTCGGCGGGCTACTACCTGCCGGTCATCATGGCGATGTACATGAAGCCGGCGCCCGAGGGCGCCGCCGAAGCGCCGCGCCTGGGGCGCAGCGCCGCCGTCGTGGTCGGCGCGATCGTCGGCGCGATCGTGATCATCGGCGTGTGGCCCGGCCCCCTGCTCGGGGAGTCCATGGACATCGCCACGACCCTGTTCGAGCGGGCCTTCCAGTAGGTCGGCCGGACACCTCATCCGGCCGGGAGGCACGGTGCGCGTCCCACGATCCATCTTCAGACAATACGATATCCGCGGCCTCGTCGGCGCGGAGCTGACCCCCGAGTTCGCACGTGAACTGGGCCGCGCGTTTGCGGCGTTCGCCGGCGAACGGCTCGGGCACGACGCGGTCATTGCGGTCGGGCGCGACAACCGTCCCTCCGGCGTGGCGCTCGCCGGGGCGCTTCGGGCCGGCCTGGCCTCCGCAGGGGCGCGGGTGATCGACGTCGGCGAGCTGCCAACACCGGCGCTCTATTTCGCCGTGCACGCGCTGAAGGTCGATGCCGGCGTGCAGGTGACCGGGTCGCATAATCCCCCGGAGTTCAACGGCTTCAAGATGGTCCTCGAGGGCGAGTCGGTGCACGGGGACGAGATCCAGGACCTCTACGAACGGATCACGCTCGAGCAGGCACCCACCCGGGCGGGGACGGAGTCCGCCGACGGGTCCGTGCTCGGCCGGTACCGCGACGCCATCGTGGAACGGCACCAGCTTGCCCGGCCGGTGAAGGTGGTGGTCGATTGCGGCAACGGGGTCGGGAGCGTCATTGCCGTCTCGACCCTGCGTGCGCTCGGCGCCGAGGTCATCCCGATCTTCTGTGAGTCCGACGGGACCTTTCCCAACCACCATCCCGACCCGACCGTCCCCGCCAACCTGGTCGATCTGCAGGTCGAGGTCCGCCGCAGCGGAGCGGAGTTGGGCATCGCCTTCGACGGCGACGCCGACCGGATCGGCGCCGTGGACGAGACCGGCCGCATCCTCTTCGGCGACCAGCTGCTCGTGGTGTTTGGACGGGACGCGGTGCGGCGGTTCGGCCCCGGCACGCGCGTCATCTTCGACGTGAAGTGCTCGGACCTGCTGCCGACCGCGCTGCGCGAGGCGGGGGCCGAACCGGAGATGTGGAAGACCGGGCACTCGCTGATCAAGGCCAGGATGAAGGAGCGTGACGCGGTCCTCGCGGGCGAGATGAGCGGGCACATGTTCTTCGCCGGCGACTGGTTCGGGTTTGATGACGCGCTGTTTGCCGCGGCGCGCCTGCTCGAGATCGTCTCGCGAAGCCCCCACGGTTTGGCGGTGCACCTCGCCGACCTTCCCACGACCTTTGCCACGCCGGAGATTCGGGTGGATTGCCCCGATGACCGGAAATTCGAGATCGTTGCGGAGGCGACCGAGTATTTCCGTTCCCGCTATCCCGTCAACGACATCGATGGCGTACGGATGTCGTTCGCGCACGGGTGGGGCTTGATCCGCGCCTCGAACACCCAGCCGATCCTCGTGCTCCGATTTGAAGCCACGGACGAGGGGTCCCTCGCGGCATATCAGCGCGAAGTCCAGGAGTGGCTCTCGGAGCGGGGCGTGCAAGGGGAAGGATGACCTCCCCGCGCGGGCGTTGGCTCCTCGTGACGGTGGCCGCACTCGCCGTACTGCTCTTCGCCGGACAGTGGGTCGCCGACTTCCTGTCCGGGCGCTGGTGGGCCGGCGCCCTGATTCCCGAAGCGGCAAGCTTCGTGGCCGGCGTCAAGCTCCTCCGCCTGACCCTCGATGCGGCGGCCGTGCTCATCGCCACGGCCTGGTTCACCGGCCACCTCCTGGTCGTCCACCACGCCATCGGCTCCATCCAGATCTCCCGCCAGATGGCCAACCTCGAAATTCGAGAGGCGGTAACGCCCGCCACCCTCCTCCCGCTGGCCGTTGCCGTCGGCGTGGCGCTGGGCCTCATCGCCGGGATCGGTGCGGGCGGTGACTGGACCGTCTTCGCGCTTGCCTGGCAGGGACTCACCTATGGTGTGACCGATCCCTTCCTGAATCGGGACCTGGGTGTGTTCGTCGCGCAGCTCCCGCTCTGGGTCCTGCTGCATGCCTTCGCCCGGCTCCTGGCGTGGAGCGCCCTCGCGGTCGTCTGCGTGCTCTACGCCACGCTCGGGGCCATCAGGTGGCAACGGGGACGGCCAGCGATCTCCGATCACGCGCGACGCCATCTCGGACTCCTGCTGGCCGCGGCGGCGCTGGTGCTTGGGTGGGGATTTCTCCTGACGCCCTTCGAGGTCGCGGCGACGGCGACGCCGGATCCAGCCGTCTGGGGGACGCTGGAATTGTCCACCCTCGCGCTGGCGGGTGCCTGCCTGGCCGCCGCGGCGATTTCCGTCCTGTGGGCCCTCAAGGGGCACCACCTCCTGATGGTGGCCGGGTGGGGGGTCCTCCTCTCCGGCGCGATGTTCGCCTGGATGGTCTCGCCGGTGGCCGGCGCTACCGTCGAGGATTCCGCCGCCGGAAACCGGGTGGCATTCGATCGCCTAGCCTACGGCCTCGAAGGGTTGGACGACCGGTCGGCGCGGCTGCCCGCCTCGCCGGACATCGGTGTGCCGTCGCTCTGGTCACGAGCGAGTATCGGGCAGCTCGTCAGCGCTGATTCGCAGGCCCTGGAATCGGCGGTCCAAACCACGCTCCCGCTCAACGGGGGAGCCGCGCCAGTCTGGCTGGTGCTTCGAGTTCCAAAGGCCGGCCCAGCGGCGATCCTCGCGATCTCGGACAGCCGGACGGATGGCAATGCCGGGCCATTGTCTTACCGCGCAGGGGACTCGCTCGCGTACCCCGGGCTCGTCACCTTCAGCACCCTGCCGCCAGCGGCCATTCGTCCTGGTGCGCCCCGTCTCACCGTGGATTCCGGATCGGTGGGAGTGCTCATCGGGGGCGCTGCGCGGCGGCTGGTGCTCGCGTGGTCGCTGCAGTCGACCAGTGTGTTGAACGCCTCCGGTGGCTCGACTCGCGTCCGGTGGCATCTGGCGCCCAGAGCCAGATTGGAGCACCTCGCGCCGTTCGCATCCTGGGAGACTCCCCGACTGCTCGTGATCGGCGGAGTTCCGGTCTGGTCCGCGTACGGGTACCTCGAGAGCAAGTACTTCCCAGGGTCGACGCGAGCCGGGGAGCTCGGGTCACTTGAGGCGGGGCTCCTCGGTGCGGTGGATGCCGTCACCGGGCAAACGACCATCTATCTCCTGCCCGATGCAGGCCCGTTGACTCGAGGCTGGGCTGAGATCAGTCAGGGCGTTGTGCGGCCCACTCACGAGATCCCGGATCTGCTGATCCAGACGTCGCCCTACCCGCTTCGGCTCTTCGAGGCCCAGTCCAGCCTGCTCGAGGAGGGCCCCTGGCGCGCGGGAACCCGCGCCGGGCGCCCAGCGCTCCCTCCAGGGGAGCCCACACCACCGACCGTGGTCTGGGAGGGGAGCAGAGGCCTCACACTCGCGACGGGGTTCGAGCAAGGTGAGGATCGACGAGTGCGAGCGCTCCTGCTCGGTCGGGTGACGGAGTCGGGGCGCCGCCTCGACCTGTTGCGCTTGAGCGAGGCCGGGAGCATCCCCGGCCCATCGGGCGCCCAGTCGATCTGGGACCGATTCCCCTCGTACGAACAGGTGCTCGATTCCATCGTCCGGCGCGGCGGCCGTCTCGAGCGGGGGCCCTATCGGATTCTCCCGAGGGGCGATGCTCCCCTGGCATATCAACCCTGGTACGCCATCGACGCCGACGGGGTCGTGACCGTCCCGTATGTTGCGATTGCACAGGGAATGCGGGCCGGTGCCGGACGCTCCTTTGGCGCTGCGTGGGACAACCTGCGCGGTGCCGGTGCGCCACTCCCGCCGGGATTCGGCCCGACCACGCCTCTCGAGGAGGCCCGGCGCTGGATGCTCCGTGCCGACTCCGCGCTGCGCACCGGCGATTGGGAGGGGTTCGGGCGTGCCTTCGGAGCCCTGCGCCAGGCGCTCGGTGTCGGGGCCGCCGCCGCCCTGACCGCGGTTGTATCCACCACTGTGGGCGGGTAGCTTTCCGCCCTGTTCACCACGTACAGGAGAGACTGTGAATCTGCATGAATATCAGGCGCGGGCACTCCTCAAGGCGGCCGGGATTCCGGTGCCGGACGGCGACGTCGCGTCGACGCCCAGCGAGGTCGAGTCGCTCGCCCGACGCATCGATGGGACGGTCGTGGTCAAGGCACAGGTCCACGCGGGTGGTCGCGGCAAGGCGGGCGGCGTGAAGCTGGCCAAGACGCCGGCGGAGGCGCTCGGAAATCGCGGCGCGCATCCTCGGCATGCAGATCAAGGGCCTGACCGTGCACAAGGTGCTGGTCGTGCCCGCTGCGGACATCGCGTCGGAGGCCTACCTCGGGCTGATCCTCGATCGCGACTCCCAGCGACCGGTGTTCATGGTGAGCCCGGCCGGCGGCATCGACATCGAGGAAGTGGCGGCCAAGACGCCGGAGAAGATCATGCGTCTCCCGGTGGATCCGCGCTTCGGGCTCCTGCCGCACCAGGCGATGACCCTCGGCTTCTTCCTCTACAGCAACGTCAAGCAGGCCCGCGCGGCGGCCGACATCATGCACCGGCTCTACAAGGTGTTCACGGAGAACGGGGCCTCGCTCGCCGAAATCAACCCGCTGATCACGACACCCGGAGGGACGGGTGCTCGCGCTCGACGCCAAGATCTCCATCGACGACAACGAACTCGATCGCCGCCCCGACCTCGCGGAGCTTCGCGACGAGACCGCGGAGGATCCGAGCGAGGTGACCGCGCGGACAGGCCGGCCTCACCTTCATCAAGCTCGACGGCAACGTCGGCTGCGTGGTCAACGGCGCCGGCCTCGCGATGGCGACGATGGACCTGGTGAAGTACTACGGGGGCGAGCCCGCCAACTTCCTCGACATCGGCGGCAGCTCGAATCCCGAGAAGGTCGTCAACGCCCTCAAGATCATCACCGCCGGATCCGAGCGTCCGGGCCATTCTCTTCAACATCTTCGGCGGCATCACCCGCACCGACGACGTCGCCAATGGCATCAAGACCGCGCTCGAGCAGTTCCCCGTGAAGGTCCCGATCGTCGTGCGCCTGACCGGCACGAACGAGAAGGAAGCGGTGAAGATCCTGCAGGGCATCGGCATGACGGCGCTCTCCGACATGGATGAGGCCGTGTCCAAGGTGGTGGCTCTGGTCGGGGAGGCCGCGTGAGCATCTTCATCGGGAAGGACACCCGGCTCGTGGTGCAGGGCATCACCGGGCGCGACGGATCGTTCCACGCGAAGCAGATGATCGAGTACGGCACCAAGGTGGTGGCCGGCGTCACGCCGGGGAAGGGCGGACAGACCTTCGAGGGCAAGGTGCCGGTCTTCGACACGGTGGCCGCAGGCGGTCGCCGAGACCGGCGCCAACACCGCGGTCATCTACGTGCCGCCGATGGGCGCGGCAGGCGCCATCTTCGAGGCCGTCGACGCCGGCATCAGCGTCGTCGTCTGCATCACCGAGGGCGTGCCGGTGATCGAGATGACGCGCGTCATGCCGTTCGTGCGCGAGCGCGGCGCGCGCCTCATCGGGCCGAACTGCCCGGGCGCCATCACGCCGGGGGAGGCGAAGGTCGGCATCATTCCCGGGTCGATCTGCGCCCCGGGCCGGGTCGGGCTGGTCTCGCGGAGCGGGACGCTCACCTACGAGGTGGTCAACCAGCTCACGCGCGCCAAGATCGGCCAGAGCACCTGCGTCGGCATCGGCGGCGATCCGATCATCGGGACCAACTTCATCGACTGCCTGCGGGGCTTCCAGGACGATCCCGACACCGACGCCATCGTGATGATGGGCGAAATCGGCGGGACCGACGAGCAGCGCGCTGCGGAATTCGTCCGGGATCACGTGACCAAGCCGGTCGTGGGGTTCATCGCCGGCCAGACGGCCCCGCCGGGCCGCCGGATGGGGCACGCCGGCGCCATCATCTCCGGCTCCTCCGGCACCGCCGCAGAGAAGATGGCCGCCTTCGAGGCGGCCGGCATCAGTGTCATGAAGCGGCCGGCCGATGTCGTGCCGCTCCTCAAGGCCCGGCTCAAGTAGCCGGGCCGTTCCTCGACCCACACCAAGAATTCGAGACCATGCAGACTCTCGCCATCATCAAGCCCGACGCGATCGCCTCCGGCAAGGCCGGACTCATCCTGGCCCACCTCCAGCAGGCCGGTTTCACCCTTCGGGCGGCTCGCCTGATGCGGCTGACCCTGCCGCAGGCGGAGGCGTTCTACGGTGTCCACAAGGGGCGGCCGTTCTTCCCCGAACTGGTGTCCTTCATGACCAGCGGGCCCTGCATGCCGCTGGCCCTGAGCCGTGACGATGCCGTGCCGCACCTCCGCACCGTGATCGGCGCCACTGATCCGGCGGAGGCCGCCGCCGGGACCGATCCGGAAGCTCTACGCCGAATCCAAGGGCCGGAACGCCATCCACGCCTCCGACAGCGACGAGAACGCCGCCCGGGAAATCGCCTTCTTCTTCACCGAAGGCGAACTCGCCGACCTGCACGGGTGAGCGCGAGTCGATCGCTTGACCTAAGTCAAGCGCCCAGCTAGGTTTAGTGGCTATGCTCAAGATTGCCATCCGGGACCTGCATCAGGGGCCGGCCGACGACCGATGGGGAGCTCTCGCCGTCGGACCCGCTCTTCGAGGGGCTCGACCTCCCGTTGGAGGGTCCGGTGACCGTGGCCGGCCAGCTCCAGGCGACTGAGGGCAACGATTTCCTCTGGCGGGGAGTCATTCAGGCCACGGCCGTCCTGGCCTGTCGGCGCTGCCTCGCCGAGGTGCCCTTCCGCCTCGACCGCGATGTCGATGTATTGTTGACCAGCGACCCCGAAGCCGCGGACGACCCGAGCGTCTATCCCTTGCCGCCTGACGCGGTGCAGATCGACCTGGGTGGGGTGGTGCGGGAGGAACTGGTGCTCGATGTCCCGGCGTTTGTGGTCTGCCGGGACGACTGTGCCGGGCTCTGCCCGATGTGTGGTGCCGACTTGAACGCGGGTCCGTGCGCATGCGTGCGGTCCGCCGAACCAGCCTGAGGAAATCATGGCAGTCCCGAAGAGAAAACTCTCCAAGTCCCGCAAGCGCCTCCGCCGCGGCCACCACGTCGCCGCGAGCGTCAAGACGCAGGCCTGTCCGCGCTGCGGCGATCCGAAGCTCTCCCACCGCGTCTGCCCGAGCTGCGGGTACTATCGCGGGAAGAAGGTCGTCGAGGTCAAGGGCGACTGAGCATGATCCGCGTGGCGCTCGACGCGATGGGCGGAGATCACGCCCCGCAGGCTGAGGTCGAGGGTGCCCTTGCCGCACTCGCGCTCTTGCCCGGCGTGATCGTGCAACTCGTCGGACAGGTCGAGGTCATCGAGGCGCGAGCTGGCCCGTCACCCCGGCATCGACCGGAGCCGGATCGAGATCGTGCCGGCAGCCGATGTCATCGGGATGGCCGAGAAGCCGCTCGCTGCCGTGCGCAAGAAGCCGAACTCGAGCGTCGTCGTCGGCCTCGGCCTCCAGAAGGCGGGCAAGTCCGAGGCGTTCGTCTCGGCCGGCAACACCGGCGCCATCCTCGCGGCCTCCACGGTGCTGCTCGGCATCCACGATGGCGTCGATCGGGCCACCGTCGCGACCCCCTTTCCCACCGCCGACCTCCCCGTCATCGTCCTCGACGGCGGTGCCAACGTCGACTGCTCCCCCAAGGAGCTGGTCGGGTTCGCCCGGCTCGGGTCGGTCTATGCGCGCGACGTCCTCGGCCGCCAGCGCCCCCTCGTCGGGCTCCTCAACATCGGGGAGGAGGACGAGAAGGGGAACGCCGCCTCACGGGCCGCGCACGACCTGCTCAAGCAGGCCTCCGGCATCAACTACATCGGCAACATCGAAGGGCGGGACATCCTCGCCGGGCACTCGATTCACGGGCACGTGGACGTGGTCGTGACGGACGGGTTTGTCGGCAACATTGTGCTCAAGTTCTACGAGTCCGTCGCCCGGATGATTCTGCGGCTCGTCAAGCGGCACGCGCCCGATATCCTGGAGCGTGAGGGCGTCCAGGAGGTCTTTCGCGTCCTCGATTACTCCGAGTACGGCGGGGCGCCGCTGCTCGGTGTGAAGGGCGTGTCGATCATCTGCCACGGGTCCTCCGGGAGCAACGCCATCAAGAACGCCATTCGCGTGGCCGCACAGATGGTGGAGACGAAGCTCAACCAGCATGTCGCGGCGGAGTTTGCCGCGGGTGTCGCCCCCGTCGCATGAGTCGTCCCCCGATCGTCGAATTTGCCGGCCTCGGCGTCGCTGTCCCCGAGCGGGTCGTCACCAACGCCGAATTCGAAAAGACCCTCGACACAACGGATCAGTGGATCGTGGAGCGTACCGGCATCCGGGAGCGGCGGGTGGCCGGCCCGGAGCAGTCGGTGGCCATGCTCGCCCACGAGGCCTCGCTCAAGGCGATGGACGGCGCGGGCCTTGGGCCCGACGACATCCACGGAATCGTCCTCGGCACCGCCTCACCCGACCGCCTCCTCCCTTCGACCGCATGCGACCTGCAGGCACTCCTGGGCGCCAAGAACGCCTACGCGTTCGACGTGTCGGCCGCCTGCCCCGGGTTCCTGTTCGCCCTGAACGTGGCCGAAGGGCTCGTCGCGGCAGGCCAGGGCGAGAACATGCTCATCGTCGGTGCCGAGAAGCTCAATACCATCGCGGATCCGACCGACCGGTCCACCGCCATCCTCTTCGGGGACGGAGCGGGTGCCGCCATCGTCCGCAAGGCGACAGGGGGCTCGGGCGCCGTTCTTTCCACCTACATGATGTCCGACGGCAACCTCGGCAATCTCCTGTATCGCCCGGGCGGCGGCGCCGTCGATCCGATCAGCGACAAGGTCGTGGTGGAGCGGTCCCATTTCATCAAGATGGCGGGTCGTGAGGTCTTCAAGTCCGCAGTGAAGACGATGTCGGAGGCCTGCGACCGGGCGCTCGACCGCGCCGGGATCAGCGCCGACCAGGTCGACATGCTGGTGCCCCACCAGGCCAACCTCCGCATCATCGAGGCGACCGCCAAGCATGCGGGGATGCCGCTCGAGAAGGTGATGATCAATGTCGACCGGTACGGCAACACCTCCTCCGCGTCGATTCCGCTCGCCCTCGATCAGGGGATCAAGGAAGGCCGAATCAAGCCGGGAATGACGCTCCTCTTGGTCTCCTTCGGCGGCGGATTCACCTGGGCCAGCGCGGTGGTGAAGTGGTAGCGGTGGTGATGTGTCCCGGTCAGGGGGCGCAGAAGGTCGGCATGGGCAAGGACCTCGCCGAGCGCTTTCCCGCGGCACGGCAGACCTTTGAGGCCATCGACGAGGCGCTGGGCGTCTCGCTATCCCGGCTGATGTGGGAAGGACCCGAAGAGGAACTGGTGCTCACCCACAACACCCAGCCTGCCATCCTCGCGCACTCCGCCGCCGTCTTCGCGGTCGTGCAGGAGCGGCTGGGTTCGGTCAAGGCGGGGGCAGGGCACAGTCTCGGCGAGTACAGCGCGTACGTTGCGGCTGGTTCGCTCTCGGCTCCCGACGCGGCCCGTCTGGTGCGCCGCCGAGGCGAGTTGATGCATGACGCCGGGACGAAGCGGCCGGGAGCGATGTCGGCGGTGCTCGGCCTCGATCCGGCAGCGGTGGGCGCGGCGTGCGCGGACGCCTCGGGAGTCGACGGGGTCGCGGTCGCCGCAAACCTGAACTCCCCGGACCAGATCGTCATCTCCGGCGACCCCGCGGCAGTCGCACGCGCCGGCGAGGGGTGCAAGGCAGCCGGCGCCAAGCGGGTGATCCCCCTCAAGGTGTCCGGCGCGTTCCATTCTCCGCTGATGGAACCGGCCGTGCCCGGGCTGGAGGCGGCGCTCGCCGCCGCAGCCTTCGCCGCGCCGGCATTTCCGATCGTCGCCAATGCGTCCGCCGAGCCGGTGCGGACGTCTGCCGACGCGGTCCGTCTCCTGACGGCACAGCTGACCGCACCGGTCCGCTGGATCGAGTGCATGCAGGCCGCGGCCGAGCTGGCCCCCGACGCGACGTTCATCGAACTCGGACCTGGCAGCGTGCTCTCGGGCCTGCTCCGGAAGATTCTCCCAGGTGCGAAGAGCATGACGCTGGGCACCGCAGCCGAGGTGGAGGCCTTTCTCGGATGACGCATATCGACCTGACGGGCCGGACCGCGTTCGTGACCGGCAGCACGCGGGGGATCGGCCTAGCCGTGGCGCAGGCGCTCTACGCCGCGGGAGCCAAGGTGGCCATCGTGGGCCGGGACGTTTCCCGGGCGCAGGCGGTGGCGGCCGAACTCGGTGATCGTGCCACCGGTGTCGGATGCGACGTGGCCGACCGGGCCCAGGTGGAGGCCGCGCTGGCCGCCGCCGAGGAGGCGCTGGGACCGATCGACATCCTGGTCAACAACGCCGGGCTGACCCGGGACAACATCCTCCTGCGGCTGACCGACGAGGACTGGGATCTGGTGCTGGACGCCAACCTCAAGGGGGCGTTCTACACGATTCGGGCGGTCATCAAGGGCATGATGAAGCGACGGATGGGGCGGATCATCAACATCACCAGCGTCGTTGGCCTGACGGGCAACAAGGGCCAGGCCAACTACGCCGCGAGCAAGGCGGGCTTGATCGGGCTGACCAAGTCTGTGGCCAAGGAATACGCGGCCCGCGGGGTCCTGGCCAACTGTGTGGCCCCGGGATTCATCGAGACGGATATGACTGCCGCCTTGCCCTCTGAGGCGAGGGCGGCATTATTAGAGGACATTGCGCTGGGGCGACTCGGCCGGCCAGACGACATTGCGGCCGCCGTACTCTTCCTGGCTTCGGATCTCGCGTCCTATATCACCGGGCAGGTCCTGGTGGTGGATGGCGGGATGGTCATCTAGCCCGACCCCCTACTCCTTTTCGAGGACGACATGAGCAACGTGGAAGAGAAGGTCAAGGACATCATCGCCGAGGAACTGGGTGTCGAGCGTGAGAAGCTGACGCCCGAAGCCAGCTTCATGGAAGATCTCGGCGCCGACAGCCTCGACACCGTCGAGCTCGTCATGGCGTTCGAGAAGGAATTCGACATCGACATCCCGGACGAGGACGCCGAGAAGCTCCGGACCGTTGGCGAGGCCCTCAAGTACCTCCACGAAAAGACCGGGAAGTAACTTGGCGAGTCGTGTCGTCGTCACCGGCATTGGGCTGGTGACCCCGCTCGGCAATAACGTCGAGGACTCCTGGGCGGGGCTGCTGGCAGGCCGGTCGGGCGCTGCGCCCATCACCAAGTTCGATCCCTCGGATTTCCAGGTGAAGTTCGCCTGCGAGGTCAAGGGATTCGACGCGCTGCAGTTCATCGACAAGAAGGAAGCGCGCCGATACGACCTCTTCGTGCAGTATGCGCTCGGGGCCGCCCACGAGGCAGTCACGCAGGCCGGGCTGGACGGGAAGTTTCCCTCGCCCGAGCGCACCGGGGTCATTATTGGCAGCGGAATCGGTGGCATGGTGACATTCCAGGAGCAGACCAAGCTCCTGATCACGAAGGGCCCCGATCGCGTCTCGCCGTTCTTCATCCCGATGTTCATTCCCGATATCGCCGCCGGGCTGGTCTCCATCCGCTACGGCCTCAAGGGCGCCAACTACGCCACGGTATCGGCATGCGCCTCCTCCGCGCACGCCATCGGGCAGTCGTTCCAGTTGATCAAGTCCGGACACGCCGATGCGATGCTGACCGGTGGGACGGAGGCGGCCATCAGTGAACTGGCCATCGCCGGCTTCCAGAACATGCGCGCACTCTCGACCCGAAACGACGCCCCGGAAGAGGCGAGTCGTCCCTTCGACAAGGATCGCGACGGATTCGTCCTCGGGGACGGGGCAGCCATGGTCATGCTCGAAAGCCTCGAGCACGCGCAGGCCCGTGGGGCCACGATCCTCGGCGAGGTCCTCGGCTATGGTCTGAGCGGCGACGCCTTCCACATCACGTCGCCTCCCCCGTCCGGTGAGGGCGCCCAGCGCGCCATGCGCGATTGCCTGACCGACGCGGGGGTCGGGATCGAGGCGGTCGGGTACATCAACGCGCATGGTACCAGCACCTCGCAGGGGGACATTGCCGAGACCGCCGCGGTCAAGGCCGTCTTCGGGAAGCGGGCGAAGGAGTTGATCTTCGGCTCGACCAAGTCGATGACCGGGCACCTGCTCGGCGCGGCCGGCGGGCTTGAATTCGCCGTCTGCCTTCTCGCGTGCCGGGACGGCCGGGTGCCGCCGACCATCAATCAGGTCACTCCTGATCCCGAATGCGATCTCGATTGTGCGCCCAACACGGCGGTCGATCGGGACATCGACGTGGCGCTCTCCAACAGCTTCGGCTTCGGCGGCCACAACGTGACGCTCGCCGTGCGGGCCTTCAAGGACTGAGCCCGGCAGGACGGCCGTCGTCGCATGGTGCATCGCAGACCCCGGAAGCCTGACGCCGGGGTCTTGTCGCTTCCGGGGGTCTCATCTGGCACCACCGCCCCGCTCCGGGGTAGATTGTTCAGGTAATCGACCACCGCTCAAGGAGATACGAATGCCGCCCACCCTCGACCTCGCCGTGCTCCGTGACCCGGCGCTCCGGCCGATCGGGGAACGAGTGTTGCGCGGGCAGCGGCTCGACCACGCCGACGGGCTCGCACTCTACGCCACGAACGACCTGCTTGGTCTTGGCGCTCTCGCCGATTTTGCGAACCGTCGCCGGAACGGCGACCGGGTCTTCTTTTCGGCCAACCAGCACCTCAATCCCACCAACGTCTGTATTCTCCGCGCCACCTGTACCTTCTGTTCGTTCGCACGGACGCCGAAGGAGGAGGGGGCCTACACCCGTTCGCTGGAAGAGGTGTACGCCGAGGCCGAGCAGGCGAGGGAAGCCCCGACCACCGAGTTCCACATCGTCGGCGGGCTCCATCCGAAACTGCGTCTGGCGTACTACACCGACATGCTCCGTGGCCTGAAGGAGCGGCACCCGACCGTCCACATCAAGGCGCTGACCGCGGTCGAGATCGCGCACCTGGCCCGGATCGAGAAGATCTCCGAGCGCGAGGTCCTGCTGGCGCTCAAGGACGCGGGGCTCACGAGCCTGCCGGGGGGCGGCGCGGAGGTGTTCAGCACGGCCGTGCGCGCGACGATCGCCGAGCGGAAGCTGACCGGCGAGGAGTGGATCCGGGTGCATCGCACCGCCCACGAGCTCGGCATCCCCACCAATTGCACCATGCTCTACGGACACGTGGAAACCGCTGACGACCGGTTGCAGCACCTCGCGATGCTCCGCGAGCTGCAGGACGAGACGGGCGGCTTCCTGACGTACATCCCCCTCGCGTACCATCCCGACCACAACGAGCTCGGCGAGGAGCTGGGGCGGGTCGGCACGGCCACCTCCGGTTTCGAGGACCTGAAGAACATCGCCATCGGGCGGCTCTTCCTCGACAACATCCCGCACGTGAAGACGCACTGGCCGATGGTGACGCCGGCGCTGTCGCAGATCGCGCTGAGCTTCGGCTGTGACGACGTCGAGGGAACGGTGGTCTTCGAGCGCGTCTACCACGAGGCGGGCGCCAACACCGACATGGCCATGTCGTATCCCCAGCTGGTCACCCTCATCCGCGACGCCGGGCGTCGCCCCGTGGAGCGCAACAGCCTCTACGAGGTCGTGCGCGATGCGTCCGATGACCCGCCGCCGGCGCCCCCGGCGCCAGTGGAACCGAAGAAGCGTTCCCTGCCGGTGGTGCACGCCGCATGAGGCTCGGACGGATTCCCTGGATCAACTGCTTCCCCGTCACGGGGGCGATTGACCGCGGCATCATCCCGGTCAGTGCCGACCTCGTGACGGGCACCGCCTCGGAACTGAACGACCTCCTTGCCGCCGGGGAACTCGACGTGAGCGTCGTCTCCGCGGTCGAGTATGCCCGAAACGCCGCGGCGTATCACCTGCTCCCCGACCTCGCCATCAGCGCCGACGGGCCCGTCCACAGTGTGGCCCTCTTCAGCAAGCGGCCGGTCGAGGAGCTCGAGGGGGCCACGGTGCTTCGCACCGCCTCCTCCCGGACGTCGGTGCTCCTCCTGGAGCTGCTCTGCCGCCACCGGTGGGGAGTCACCCCGCGGTTCGCGACCGTCCGCGCCGAGTCCGCCGACCTCGCCGCCCTCGCCGCCTTCCCGCACGACGCCGTCCTCGTCATCGGGGACGCGGCGCTGCAGCTCGCCGCGCGCGGCACCTATCCGTGGGTGTTCGACCTCGGCGCCGAGTGGAAGGCGTGGACCGGACTCCCGTTCGTGTTTGCGGTGTGGGCAGCCCGTCGGGAGGCGCCGGCCGCAGCGGTGTCGGCGCTCCACCGGCAGCTGCTCGCTTCCCGGACCTGGGGGCTGGAGCATCTGGATGACCTCGCCACGGACGCGGCGAACGCCACGGGCGTCGACGTCGCGACCTGCCGGGCCTACCTTGGCACGCTCGACTACGCCCTCGGCGGCGCGGAACTCGAAGGACTCACGACGTTCTTTCACCGGCTGGCCCAGGACAACCTGGCGCCCGCGGGATCTCTTTCGTTCATCACGGCGGCATGAGCATGTATCGAGTGGACCGCGACACGACCGAATTCCGGGATTACCTGGCCCTCTACGAGAAGGGCGATCTCCTCGACCTCGGCCGCCGGGCCGACGCGATTCGATGGGAGCTGCACCCCGAACCCGTCGTCACCCACATCATCGACCGGAACATCAACTACACGAATGTCTGCGTCGCCGATTGCGGGTTCTGCGCCTTCTACCGGCGCCCGAAGGACACGGAAGGCTACGTCCTGAGCTTCGAGGAGATCGGAGAGAAGATCGAGGAATGCCGCGCCATCGGTGGCGCCCAGATCCTCCTGCAGGGCGGGCACAATCCGTACATCCCGTTCGAGTGGTACCTCGAGCTGATGCGGTACATCAAGACGCACCACGCCATCCACATCCACGGATTCAGCCCGAGCGAGGTGGTCTTCTTCAGTGAGCGGTTCCGGATTCCGATGCCGGATGTCATCCGGCAGCTCCGCGAGGCGGGGCTCGATTCCATCCCCGGCGGGGGCGGCGAGATCCTGGTGGATGAAGTCCGCGACCGGGTCGCGAAGAAGAAGGCGCAGACCGAGGAGTGGCTGGGTGTCCAGGAGGAGGCCCATCGGCAGGGCATGCGCACCTCGGTCACCATGATGTACGGCATGGGGGAGTCCAACGCCGATCGGATCGAGCACCTGCTGAAGATCCGGGACCTGCAGGCGCGCACCGGCGGCTTCACCGCCTTCATCTGCTGGCCCCTCCAGCCCGAAGGGACGCCGATGTTTGACGGGTGGGCCAAGACGGACGCCGTCACCTACCTGCGGACGCTGGCGATGGCGCGCATCATCTGCCGGAACATCCCGAACATGCAGTCGTCCTGGGTCACCATGGGGCACAAGGTGGGGCAGGTGGCCCTGCGCTTCGGCGCCAACGACTACGGCTCGCTCATGATGGAGGAGAACGTCGTGTCCGCCGCCGGCACCACCTATCGCGCGACGCTCGAGGAAATGCACCGTGTGATCGCCGACGCCGGCTTCACGCCGCGCCTCCGCCGCCAGGACTACTCGCTGATCGAGGAAGGAGCGGTCGCAGCGTAGCGGCATCGCCGCCCCGCTGCTCCGCTGCCCCGCCATGCATCGCACCGGGATCGGCTACGACTCCCACCGCTTCGTCGAAGGTCGCCCCCTCATCCTCGGCGGGCAGACCATCCCCCACACCCACGGCCTGGCGGGGCATTCCGACGCCGATGCCGTGGCCCACGCCCTGACCGACGCGATCCTCGGCGCGGCCGCTGCGGGTGACATCGGCTCCCATTTTCCCGATACGGACCCTCGCTGGAAGGGCGCTGATTCGCTGGCGCTGCTCCGCTCGGCATGTGAGATCGTCGGCGCGCGGGGGTGCCGAGTCACGCAGGTGGATGTCACCGTCATCATGGAGCGCCCGCGCCTCGGGCCCCACATCCCGGCCATGCGCAGCGCGCTGGCCGCCGCACTGGGAATCGCGGTGGAGGCGGTGAGCGTCAAGGCGAAGACCAACGAAGGGATGGGCTTCATCGGCCGAGGAGAGGGGATCGCCACGATGGCCGTGGCGACGCTGGAGGGGAACTGATCGCTTCGTTGCTGGACTCGCTCGCCACCATGCCGCCCGTCGCGGTGTACGCCGTGCTCGCCGGGCTGTCGCTGATCGAGAATGTCTTCCCCCCGGTGCCCGGCGACGCTGTCCTCGCGCTCGGCGCCTTCCTGACCGTGACCGGCTCCCTCGATCCCGTCACCCTCTTCTTCGTCTGCTGGGTGCCCAACTTCCTCGGGACTATCGGGGTCTACTTCCTCGCGCGACGCGTCGGCGGCGGTCTCTTCGAGTCGCGGATGGGACGCCGGCTCCTTTCCCCCGAATCAATCGCCTCCCTCGAACGCGGCTACATCCGGTACGGGCTCGCCGGCGTCTTCCTCGGCCGGATCCTTCCCGGGGTGCGCGCCGTCGTCGCCCCGTTCGCCGGGCTGATACGGCTCCCGCCGTTCCGCGCGCTCGCACCGATCGGACTGGCCTCCGCGCTCTGGTTCGCGGGGATGATCGTCCTCGGCCGGTACATCGGCCAGAGCTGGGAGGGCATCCAGGTCATCCTGCGCGACCTGAACACCGGTTTCGCCATCTTCGGGCTCCTCCTGGCGGGGACACTCACGGTGGTCTGGTGGCGCTCCCGAGCGGTTCGCCGGGCGCGGCTCTGGGACGCCCTTCGCGTGGCACTCGATCACGAGCCCGCCGCCTCTGGGTCGGTCGATCCGGCGCTCCAGGCCGTGGCCGCCTTCGTGCTTGAAATGGCCGAGGCGGATGAACACCTGAAGGCCGCCGAACGGGACGCGCTGACGGCCAGGTTGCGGGCACGCTTCAATCACCTCCCGGGTCAGGTCGAGCGCGGATCGCGCCGCCGTCGAAGCGGCGATCCTCCGCGCCACGTCAGCGTATCACGAAGAGGAGCGCCAGCGCCTGGTGGACCGGATGCGCCACGTGGCGGAGGCCGACGGTGTCGTCACGGCGGCGGAGGCGGCGATGATCGCCAGGGCCGCCGCACTCCTCGGTGTCGAATCACCGTGAATTCCGCAGACCTTGCGCGCCGGTTCTGGCTCGAGGGCTTCCGCGATTTCCTCGCGCTGGAAGCGGGGCACAGCCAGAACACCGTCGACAGCTACCTGCGCGACCTCCGCCGCCTGGCCGAGTTCGCCGACGCACGCGGCCTCGACGCGCCGGGCGGACTCACGCGGCCGATGCTCCGGGAATTCGTCTTCGCACTGAAGGATCTCGGACTGAGCGCCGCGACCATCCGGCGACACGTCTCCGCCGTGCGGACCTATTTCGGCTTTCTGCTTGGCGAAGGGATTGTCACGGAAGATCCCAGCGACCGGCTGGAGAGTCCCCGGCTCGGACGGACCCTGCCGGAAACGCTGTCGGTGCAGGAAATCGAGGCGCTGCTCGGCGCGCCATCCATCGAGGAACCGCTCGGCTGGCGGGACCGCGCGCTCCTGGAACTCGGCTACGGCGCGGGGCTCCGCGTGTCCGAACTGTGCGGACTGGGCCTGACCGACCTCGTGTTGTCCGAGGGGCTGGTTCGCGTGATGGGGAAGGGAAGCAAAGAGCGGCTGGTGCCGATCGGTCGCAGCGTGCTCGGCGCGCTGTCGATCTACCTGCACAACCTCCGGCCAACGCTCGATCGTGGCGCGTCGAAGCAGCGGGTGTTCCTGAACAATCGTGGCCAGCCCCTGTCACGCGTCGGCGCGTGGGGGATCGTGAAGCGCGCCGCCACGCGGGCCGGGCTCACCAAGACGGTCACCCCCCATACCCTGCGGCACTCCTTCGCCACCCATCTGCTCGAGGGGGGAGCGGATCTCCGGGCCGTACAGGAGATGCTCGGCCACGCCGATCTCTCCACCACGCAGATCTACACCCATGTGGATCGGGAGTACCTCCGCTCCGTCCACCGGCAGTATCATCCGCGCGGGTAGCTCACACCTTTCGGCGTTCCGGCACCAGCACGTTCGCCAGCAGCAATCCCGCCACCAGCCCGGCGCCGATGAGCACCATCGTGAACGCCGTCTCCACTCCCGTCACGACCTCCCGGTCGAGCAGCGACGAGAGGCTCCGAAACCCGATCGAACCAGGCACCAGCAGGAGGATGCCCGGCACCAGGGTGACCGAGGCGGGGCGTCGCAGCAGGTAGGCGTAGAGGTTACTGGCGACGCCGACCGTCAGCGCGCCGACGAAGGCGCCGAGCTCCGCGCCGAACGCGGTGGAGCCGATCCGGCTGCCGGCGATGCCGAGCGCGCCGGCGAGAAGGATCCAGATCGCGTCGCGGGCGTGCGCACGGAACAGGACCGCGAAGCCGAGGGGTGCGGCCACCAGCGCCAGCCACCACGTCCAGTCCGGGAGCGCCTCGGGCCGGACCCGGCTCGCGTATTCGCCCAGGGTGAGGGTGACCGTCTGGCTCCCGATGGCGACGCCGAATCCGATGACGAGGAAGAGCATCAGGGCACCGCTCAGCCGCGCCGTGCCGCTGGACAGATGCCCGGACGACAATTCGGTCATCGCCGTCGTGAGGGTGAGTCCCGGGATCAGGACGATGAGGCCCGCGAGCGTGCCGACATACACGCTGTAGTGGGGCAGCACGGTGGCCGCGGCGGCGGCGATGAATGATGCGCTGAACGCCGTGAGGAATGGGAAGACCCGTCCGAAGGCAGGGAGCCGTCCGGAGAGGATCAGCAGCAGGCCGATGACGAGTCCGATGACGCCGGCGACGATCGCCTCGCGCAGCCCGCCGCCCAGGAACCGCGACGCGGCGGCCGAACTCAGGCCGAAGGCCAGGGTGGTCGTGAGTGGCCCGTAGCGCGGCGGGGCCGCGTGGACCCGCTCCAGCGCCACCGACCCCTGGGACAGCGACATCCGGCCCTCGACCACCTCGTGAATGATCTCCTCCACGTCGGCGCTCTTGCCGAGATCGACATCTCCCGGCTCGACGCGGATCAGGTAGGTGCTCTGGCGCTCCAGGTCCCCGAACGACGCCATGAACGAGGTCGGCGTCGAGAAGAACTGCGCCGTCAGCTTGAGGCGGCGGGCGACCTCGCCCAGGGCCCCCTCGACCCGGTGAGCCGGGTATCCGTAGGCGTGCATGGCCCGGGCGAGCCGGAGCACGAAGCCGACGGCGTCCCGATTCTCGGCGGGGAGGATGTCGCGCTGGAAGGAGTCGGTCATTGCATCCTGGTGATCTGGGACGTAAGTCTTGGCGCGGCAAAGATATAACCGTGTACCTCGATCACCAAGTGGCCGGGGGATGCGATAGGTGAGGGAGCGCAATCTGAAACTTTGCTCCTCATATGTTCGTCACTATCTGAAACATCTGCCTCTCCAGAGAACCACCCGGGGGGAACCCATGACCCGTTACTGGCTCAAGATCGTCCTTGGCGCCCTGCTGATCTTTGCCGTCGGCATGGCCGTCTGGTTCAGTATCCGTAAGGGCGTCAGCACCGTCCACACCCTCACCGCCACCGCGGATCCCATCACCATCCCGATCAAGATCGTGAACTTCCGGGTTGACGGCGCGAACATCGGCCGCGTCGAGCGGCTGAAACTGCTGCGCAGCGCCCCGGAAGAAATCTCCTCCGTCGAAGTCACTGTGAGCGTGGACAGCGCGGCTGTCATCGAGCGGATGCGCGACTGTACGCTGCGGATCGACGACCTCGAGCACGTCGATGAGCGTACCACGTTTGTCTGCGTGACGGCGGACAGCCCGGCGCCGGTCGACTTCGAGCCGTTCGGCGAAGTCCGGGTGGAGGGCACCGACATCGTCCTGCCTCTGCTCCTGCCCGCGTCCGTCGTGCGCGACTTCCAGAACAAGGGCGCGCACGGTGCGGACTCGATGGCTCCGCCGGCTCCCCCGTCACCCGCGAGTATCCAGGTGAAGATTGGTGCCGATGCGGCGGCGGAGGTCGTGGCGCCCACCCCCTGAGGTACCGTCCTCCGACGGCAGCCGTTATACTCTGAACAGCCGCCCGCCCCCTTCTGGGGGCGGGCTCTGTTCGTCACCCACCCTCCGACAGGAATTCCTGCATGCTGCTCAATGCCGTCGTCCTCCTCGCCGCGCTCCAACAGGGCGCTCCGCCAGCAGGCAGCGGCCGCCGCCTCAGGCGCCGTCGCCCATCGCCCGGCTCGAGGTGCTCGCCCGGGACGTCGCTCCAGATGCCGGCCGGCGACTCGCTCCAGCTCTCGGTCAAGGCCCTCGACGCCGATGGGCAGCCGGTGCCGGATGTCTCGATCCGGTTCTTCGGCGCGGGCGGGCGATTTGAGGGGACGGTGGATTCCACCGGGTTGATTCGCTCCGGCTCCACCGGGACGCTCGCGGTCTCAGTCGTGGCGCGCGTCACCGGTACCAAGCCGGTGATCGAGCGCGTGGAAGTGCAGATGGTGCCGGGGCCGGCGGCAAGCGTCACGGTCGCGCCGATGGTGACGAAGCTCGTGGCGGGCCAGCGGCTTCGGCTCACCGCGACCAGCTATTCCAAGGCGGGCGACGCGCGCGACGACAAGATCGCGTGGAAGAGCTCGGCGACGGGCGTGGTCACCGTGACGGAGGATGGAGTCTTGCGCGCCGTGGCACCGGGTCGGGCCGTGATCACCGCGGGAGCCGGCGCGGCGATGGCCTCGGTGCCGGTGCAGGTGGTTCCCAACACGATCGCCACGGTGGAAGTCTCGCCCGCGCGCACCGAGGCGCGCACCGGCGACGTCGTGCAGTTCACCGTGAAGGTGATGGACGCGAAGGGCAAGGAGATCACGGGACTCGTGCCGGCGTGGACCTTTGCGCCGGGGAGCGGCGAGGTCACGACCACGGGCCAGTTCGTCGGGTATGTCGCGGGTGACTATTTCGTGACGGTCAATTTCGGGGTCGCGAGCGCCGAGGCGGCGGTCACCCTCCGCCCGCGCGATGTGCGTCGTCCCGCCGAGGTGGTCGGCCGGCTGCCGCGCACGCGGTTCACGACGGAAGAGGTGTGGGTGATGCCCGACGGCAAGCATGCCTTCCTGGGCAGCGGCTCCGGCGGCGACGTGCTGTATGCCATCGACATCAGCGACCCGGCGGCACCGACCGTCACCGACTCCCTGGTGCTCAATACCCGGCGGGTGAATGACGTGATGTCGACGCCGGACGGGAAGTTCATCGTGATGACGCGCGAGGGCGCGGCGGACCGGAAGAACGGCATCGTCATCGCGTCCACCGAGGATCCGGCCCACCCGAAGGTGATCGCGGAATTCACCGAGGGCGTGACCTCCGGCGTGCACTCGGCGTTTGTCTACAAACAGGACACGTACGGCACCAACGTCTTCCTGACCAACGACGGCACTGGCGCGCTGCACGTCGTGAATATCGACGATCCGTACCATCCGAAGGAAATCGGGCAGTGGCGCACCAACCGCCCCGATGCGGGACGGACGCTGCACGACGTCGATGTGCAGGACGGCCTCGCGTACCTCAGCTACTGGAACGACGGGCTGGTGGTGCTGGACGTGGGCAACGGCATGAAGGGCGGCACGCCGAGCAATCCGGTGCTGGTCACGCAGTACAAGTACGACCTCAACGCGCTGTACGCCGATGTCGAGGCGGTGGGCGGGCCCGGCTTCATTCGCGG
>CAVOVI010000001.1:0-442500 GCA_963699825.1 uncultured Gemmatimonadales bacterium | reverse complement strand
GGTCGCCTCCTAAAATGTACCGGAGGCGCGCGATGGTGGGCTCAGTGCGGTCGGTAATCGCACGCTGAGTGTATACGCAAAAGCCCGCCTGACTGCGAGCGCGACGGCGCGAGCAGGAACGAAAGTTGGCGTAAGTGATCCGGTGATCCCGTGTGGATGGGTCATCGCTCATCGGATAAAAGGTACGCTGGGGATAACAGGCTTATCGCGCCCGAGAGTTCACATCGACGGCGCGGTTTGGCACCTCGATGTCGGCTTATCACATCCTGGGGCTGGAGAAGGTCCCAAGGGTCCGGCTGTTCGCCGGTTAAAGTGGTACATGAGCTGGGTTCAGAACGTCGTGAGACAGTTCGGTCTGTATCCGTCGTGGGCGTGGGAGTGTTGAGGGACGTCGTCTCTAGTACGAGAGGACCGAGACGAAGCGACCGCTCGTGTACGGGCTGTTCCGCCAGGGGCAGCGCCCGGTAGCGATGTCGCGCGGAGATAACCGCTGAAAGCATCTAAGTGGGAAACTCTTCCCAAGATGAACACTCCTGGATCTTAAGATCCCTGAAGGGCCCTGGGAGACTACCAGGTTGATAGGGCGCAGATGTACGGGCCGCGAGGCCTTCAGTCGAGCGCTACTAATCGCCCGTGCAGTTTGATCTCTCCAAGTTGTTTCCCGCATGACAAACACATCCATCACTCAATTGCCAAGTTGCTGGCTCCCGGTACGCCGGGAGCCCTCAGATTGGCTGACGACTAGCGCGCAGGGGCCACACCCGTTCCCATTCCGAACACGGCAGTTAAGCCCTGTAGCGTCGATGGTACTTGGCTCGAGAGGGCCTGGGAGAGTAGACCGTCGCCAGCCATCCCTTTCACAGCGCCCGGGCTCCTTCGAGTCCGGGCGTTGTGCGTTCCACCACACCCGGCCCCGCGGCCCCGCTGGCGAAAGGCGCTACCTTTCCACCATGCCGAAAACCGGACACATCGCCCTCGCCGGCATTCCCAACGTCGGCAAGTCATCCCTCCTCAACACCCTGGTGGGCGCAACACCTCGCCATCGTCTCCCCCAAGCCGCAGGCGACCCGGATGCCGACCGTCGGACTCCGGACCGAGGGCGACACCCAGTACGTCTTTCACGACCTGCCAGGCCTCCTCGAGCCCCGCTACATGATGCAGGCCCGGATGCGTCTCGCCGCGCTCGAGCAGCTGGCCCGCTCCCACGCGATCGTCTACCTCCATCCCGCCCCCGCCGGCCCGGCGCCGCCCTTCGCCTCCCTGGCCGGGCTCGAGGGTCCCCCGAAGGCACCGGTGCTGACGGTCTATACCAAGGCGGACCTTGTCTCCCCCGCAGCCCGTTCCGCCCTCGGCGCCGATGCCATCCTGGTCTCCTCCGAAACAGGGGAGGGTATCCCGGAACTGCTGGCTCGCATCAAGACGCTGCTCCCCGAGGGGGAGTTCGAGTTCGACCCCGAGGACATCGGGACACAGCCACTGCGGTTCTTTGTGGTGGAGTATCTGCGGGAGGCGGCGTTCGAGCTGCTCGAGGATGAGCTCCCCTACGCCTTCACCGCCGAGGTCGAGGAGTTTCGCGAGGACTCCTCGCCGGTGTACATTCGGGTAACGTTGCTGGTGGAGCGCGAGAGCCAGAAGGGGATGATCATCGGGCAGGGTGGTCGGACGATCAAGGCCATCGGCTCGCGTGCGCGCGCGCGCCTCGAGGCCCTCCTCGGCGGATCGGTCTACCTCGATTGCTGGGTCAAGGTGCTCCCCAACTGGCGGCGAAACGCCGCCTCACTCGCTCGGCTCGGGTTCCCCGATGATCCGTCGGCGCCCTGAACTGGTCACCCTCCAACCCCATTCGCCATGAGCCTCGCACCCGAACTGCTTGAGATCCTCGTTTGCCCCAAGTGCAAGGGGGATCTCGAATATCGCACGGAGCCCTCCGAGGCTCTCGTCTGCCATGCCTGCGCGCTCGTCTACGCCGTTGAAGACGGAATCCCCGTCATGCTCGTCGACGAAGCGAAGCCCCTCTGACCATTCCCCGGGACGCATGACCGAACCAGCATCCACTGAGGGCGCGGGCCGCATTCTCGCCACCGCCCGCGAAGAGGCCGAGCGCCTCGGCCACGCCCAGATCGGCACGGAGCACCTCCTCCTCGCCCTGTTGCGCGAAAAGGAGAGCCTCCCGCCTGAGGCGGCGGCCCTCCTGCCGAAGGACGTCGAGAACGCGGGCAAGCGGTTGATGAGCGCCGGGAAGAAGGGGGCGCCGCCCGAGGACGGTCTCGCGCTGTCGAGCCGGGCGCGCCGGATCATGGACGAAGCCGCCGCCGAGGCCGGCCGCCAGGGGGGATCGACCATCACGCCGGAGCATCTCCTCACTGCCCTCCAGGGGGAGAACAAGGGGATCGCGGCCGCCATCCTCCGCGAGGCAAGCGGCAAGAAGAAGGGGGATCGCGGAGGCCGCAAACAGGGCGGCAACGCCGGCGAGTCGGACAAGCCGGCCCCGCGGGAGCGGCAGCGGGATCGCCAGCGCGACAAGTCCGGTGAGGAACCGGCGGAACCGGTGGCTCAGACCCCCGTCGCCCCGGCGGAACGGCCAGAGCGCCCCGAGCGGGGCGAACGGGGTCGTGGCCGGGATCGGGAGAAGCGGGCCACCAGTACTCCGGAGCGGGGTCGAGAGCGCCGAGACCGGAAGCCGGAGGGGAAGCCCGCTCAGGCCTCGGCGAGCCCGAGCTCCGCGCGCCGCGCCCCGGAACCGGAAGCCGCCACGCCGCCGGCCGTACCGCCCCCTCGCCGCGTCGCCCCGGTGGTTGGCGATCCGTTTCGCCTCAAGCTGCGGCATCTCCTCCTGCCCGCCGTCCCGGCCGCCATCTGGATGGCCCGGCAGGGGGCGGACCCGTATATCGTCTTCGCGCTCGCCTGCCTGGCGATCCTCCCGCTCGCCCAATATCTCGGCGAGGCCACCGAGCACCTGGGGGAGCGGACCGGGCCGACGGTTGGCGGACTCCTGAATGCCACCTTTGGGAACGCCGCCGAACTGATCATCGCGATCTTCGCGTTGCAGGCGGGGCTGATCGAGCTGGTCAAGGCGTCGATCATCGGCAGCATTCTCGGCAACCTGCTGCTGATCCTCGGACTGTCGCTGATGGCGGCGGGCATGAACAAGCCGCTCTTCGCGTTCAATCGCACCGCCGCCGGCATGGCCGGCGCGATGCTGGCGCTGGCGGTGGCGGCGCTGGTCTTCCCGGCGCTCTTCCACGCGACGCACCCGGACGCGTCGCGCCTGGCGGAACTGCACCTCTCGGAATTGGTGGCGATCGTGCTGGGGGTGGTCTACCTCCTGTCGCTCCTCTTCTCGCTCCGGACGCACCGCAGACTGCTGGGTGGCGATCCGCATCCCACGGTGCATCCGGTCTGGGGGGTGCCGCGCGCGCTGGCGGTGCTCGCCGTCTCCACCGTCGGCATCGCGGTGCTGTCGGAGATCCTGGTGCACGCCATCGGCCCGATGACCGAGGGGGGCGTCTTTTCGCAGGCGTTCCTCGGGTTGATCATCATTCCGGTCATCGGCAACGCGGCGGAGCACGCGGCGGCGGTCGTGGTCGCCCGGAAGGGAAAGGTCGACCTCGCGATCCAGATCGCGATGGGATCGAGCACCCAGGTGGCCCTCTTTGTCGCCCCGGCGCTGGTCGCGATCGGCGTGCTCATCGGGGTGAACATGAACCTCGTCTTCACGCCATTTGAGGTCCTGGCGCTGGCGCTCGCGACGGGTGTCAGTGCGCTCATTACCCTCGACGGCGAGTCGCACTGGTTCGAAGGGGTGCAGTTGCTTGCCCTCTACGTCCTGGTCGGCATAGCGGCGTATTTCATTTGACTTCCCCGAAGCAGACTCCTAAGTTAGTTGTGGATAAACTCTTACGGGGTGCCTTGGGTGCGTAACCGCCCGACGATTCTCTTCCATTCGCCGGACGCGCGCCCAGTGCCTGCAGTTCTCCGGCGCTGGGCCGAGGCCCGTGGCTTTCCGATCAAGGAGTTTCAGGGCGGCGCAGAGCTCGAGTCGATCGTGCTTCGCGGGGCGTCCTGCCTGATTTTTCTGGATGGCGACGAGACGGGCACGGAGGGACTGGCGCTGGTGCGTCGTCTCAAGGCCGATGCCTTCACGGCCATCGTGCCGGCCGTGGTTCTCTCGGGGACACACGCACCGGATCAGGTGGGGGAGTGGTTCGCCGCCGGAGCCGACGAGGTCATCACGGGTGTCTTTGCGCCGGCGGAGCAGCGGGCGCGGCTCGACGCGATGCTCCTGCGGACCGAACGCGACGTCTCGGTGCATCCCTCGACCCGGCTGCCCGGGACGACGGAAATCGAGCGGGCCATTCGGATGCAGTTGGAGTCGGGCGACGAGTTTGCCGTCTGCTACGCGGACCTCGACCACTTCAAGGAGTACAACGACCGGTACAGCTACTACGACGGCGACCGCGTCATCTTCATTCTCTCGCGCATCCTGCATGACGTGGTGCGGGGGATGGTGGGCTCGGCGGGGTTCGTCGGGCATATCGGCGGCGACGATTTCATCTTCGTCATCCCGTCCGCGCACGTCGGCGATGTCTGTGGCGAGATCCTGTCGGTCTTCGACACGCTGATCCCGCTGCAGTACAACGACCAGGATCGGCGCGCGGGGTATTTCTTCGGCAAGGACCGTCGGGGACAGCTGCACCGTGTACCGCTGATGACGCTCTCGATCGGCATCGTGACGAACAAGAACCGCCGATTCGCGCACCCGGCGCAGGTGAGCGAACTGGCGACGGAAATGAAGAGTTACGCCAAGACCCTCCCCGGGTCGGTATTTGTCGTGGACCGCCGCCATGCGCCCGAGGGCGAATCGCCGGCCACCGGCGAAGGCCGGGAAAAGCGATGAGGACGTTGCAATGAACGTGACCTGCCCAGGCTGCTCGACCGTCTTCCGGGTGGACCCCGCCAAGGTCCCCGCCGGGGGCGTGCGCGCGCGCTGCTCGGTCTGCCGTGCCGTCTTCCGGGTCGAATCGGTGGCGACGGCGCCCGCAGCCAGCCCGGTGCCGGCGCCGCCGGTCCCGAGCACACCGGCTCCAGCGCCCGCCGTTCCTCAGCGGCAGGAAGCGCCGGTCCCTGCCTCGCCTCCGCCTCCACCCGCTCCGCGCGCCTCGGCGCCGGCCCCGGTGCATCCTGCCGATCACGGGTCGGCGTCGCCGCCCTTCGTGGTGCCACCGCCGAGGGCCACGCCGGCGCGGCCGGCCCCGGCCACCTATCCGTCGGCCCCGGCGGCGGGCGCTCCACATGTGCGGCCGCCGTTCTCCTCCCGCCCGGTGAGCATCGCGACCCCGTCCGCGCAGCGGACCTCATCGCCGCGGCCGTCGGTGAACCCCTTCCTCTCGAAGGATCCGGGGCAGAAGGCGCGGCGACTGGCGCGCGCGCTGGTCTCCGACATCGCCGTGTATCATCCCGGAGAAGCGGCTCGAGGGACTTCGGCACGGCACACTCAAGCAGATCTTCGACGAAGAGATCAAGAAGAGCTGGGAAGAGTATGCCGGCCAGGTGGGGAAGGATCTCGCGGAGTCGACGACGCATTTCAACGATGCACTGAACGAGATCCTGGGGGACGGCAGCAAGATTTTCTGACGCAGCGCGCCCGGCGTGAAACGCGGAACCGCGGCGTGTGTGCGCACCGGTTCCCGTTTCACGCCTTCTGTTTTCTGGCACCATGGACTGACCGAGGGTGGATATGGCAGGAGTGACCGAACGACTCGACGCGTTGCAGGCCCGGACCGACGAACTGCGGAGATTTCTTTGACGTGACCGCCAGGCAGTCCCGTCTGTCCGAGCTCGAGTCATCCCAGATGGACCCGACGTTCTGGTCCAACCAGGAGCGAGCCCGCACGGTGGTGCAGGAGATCAAGCAGTTGAAGTCGTGGGTCACTCCCTTCGCCGACCTGGCCGGGCGTCTCGCCGAGGCGGTCGAGATGGGGGCCCTGCTCGACACCGAACCGGACGACGCGATGGCGGGCGAACTCGAGGCGGAGATCGGTCGCCTGGAGGCCGCCGCGACTGCGCTCGAGGTCCGCGGCATGCTCCAGGGCCCGGACGATGCGCGCGACGCCATCCTGACGATCCACCCGGGCGCCGGGGGGACGGAGTCGCAGGACTGGGCCGAGATGTTGATGCGGATGTACGTGCGCTGGGCGGAGCGGCATGGGTACGGGGTCAGCGTGCTCGACCTGGTCGAAGGCGAGGAGGCGGGGATCAAGTCCGCCACGCTGGGCATCACCGGCGAGTTCGCCTATGGCTACCTGCGCGCCGAGAAGGGCGTCCATCGCCTGGTGCGCATCTCACCCTACGATTCGCAGGCCCGGCGGCACACCTCGTTCGCCTCCGTCTTCGTGTACCCTGACATCGACGATACGATCGAGGTTGATCTGCGGGAAGAAGACATCCGGATGGACGTCTTCCGTGCCTCGGGCGCGGGCGGCCAGCACGTCAACAAGACCTCCTCCGCCGTGCGCCTGACACATGAACCGAGCGGTCTCGTGGTCTCGTGCCAGCAGGAGCGCAGCCAGGGGAAGAACAAGGCGACGGCGATGAAGATGCTGCGCGCGGCCCTCTACCAGCGGGAGCTGGAGGAGCAGGAGGCGGCGCGGGCGATCGTGGAGGCCACCAAGACCGACAACGCCTGGGGCCATCAGATCCGCTCCTACGTGTTCCAGCCCTACACGATGGCCAACGACCACCGGACGGAGTTGAAGCTGACCGACGTGCACAAGGTGATGGACGGCGACATCGACGAATTCATTGAGGCGTACCTGAAGGGCGCCGGAGGGACAGCCGCGTGACGGATGAGACCCGCTCGTTCGTGGAGGAGGCGCGCCGCGCCAAGCTCGACGAGCTCCGTGCCGCCGGGATCGAGCCATTTGGCTACTCGTTCAAGCGGACGTTTACCGCCGCCTCCGCCATCGCGGCCTATGACGACGCCATGGGCGACGATGGCCCCGACGTCGCGGTGGCCGGCCGCCTGGTGTCGTACCGACGCCAGGGGAAGACGGCCTTCGCCCACGTCGAGGATATTTCCGGGCGGCTCCAGCTCTACTTCCGGCAGGACGCGCTCGGCGCTGCCTGGGGACTGGTGCAATTGCTCGACCTGGACGACCACGTCGGCGTCCACGGGAAGCTCTTCCGCACCCGGACCGGGGAAATCACCGTCCGGGTGACCGCCGTTGAACTCCTCGCCAAGTCGCTCCGGCCGCTTCCACGCGGCAAGACGCAGGTGACGGAAGCGGGGGAGACGGTCACCTTCGGCGGGCTGGCCGATCCGGAGCTGCGCTACCGCCAGCGCTACGCGGACCTGGCGGTGCACCCGGAAGTGCGCGAGGTCTTCCGCCTCCGGGCGCGCGCCGTCTCCTGGCTCCGGAAGTTCCTCGACGAGCGCGGGTTCCTGGAGGTGGAGACGCCGATCCTCCAGCCGCTGTATGGCGGGGCCACCGCGCGGCCGTTCGTGACGCATCACAACGCCCTCGACATGCCGCTCTACCTCCGCATCGCCGACGAGCTCTACCTCAAGCGACTCCTCGTCGGTGGGCTCGAGCGCGTCTACGAGATCGGCCACGACTTCCGGAACGAGGGGATGGATCGGACGCATCAATCCCGAGTTCACGATGCTGGAGTGCTATCAGGCCTACGCCGACTACCGCGACATGATGGACCTGACCGAGGCGATGGTGAGCGGCCTGGTGGAGCATTGTTGCGGCACACTCCGCCTCGAGCGCGGGGACGAGGTGCTCGACTTCACGCCGCCCTGGCCCCGGGTGTCGTTCGTCGAAGGGGTGCGGCTCCGGAGCGGGCTCGATGTCTGCGAGGCCTCGGACGCCGAGATGCGGGAGCGACTCATGCGCACCGGCGTCTCCGCGGAGGAAGCGGCCACCTTCAGCGGCGGGAAGCTGCAGGACGAGATGTTCAAGGCCTTCCTCGAACCGCACCTGGTACAGCCGACCTTTCTGGTCGACTACCCGGTGGCGCTTTCGCCCCTCGCCAAGCCGCACCGGGCCGATCCGCGGCTCACCGAACGCTTCGAGCTCTTTGTCCTGGGCCGGGAGGTCGGGAACGCCTTCAGCGAGCTCAACGACCCCGACGAGCAGCGGCGACGCTTCGAGGACCAGGCGAAGCAGCGGGCCGACGGCGATGATGAAGCGCAGCCCTACGACGCGGACTACATCCGCGCGCTGGAGTACGGCATGCCGCCCGCCGGTGGACTCGGCGTGGGGGTGGACCGCCTGCTGGTGCTTCTGACCGGACTGCCGTCGATTCGGGATGTGATCCTGTTCCCGGCGATGCGGCCAGAATGAAGCCCACCGGACCGCCGGCGGTCAGTTTTCGGGAGCTCTTCCGGTTTCCGTCCCGGCTCGAGCGCCGGATCGCCGTCCGGTACCTCCGGAGCCGGCGGGGGCGCCGTGGGGCCTCCCTTGGCACCACGATTTCGATCGGTGGGGTGGCCGTCGGCATCATGGCGCTGATCGTCGTGCTCGGCGTGATGAACGGGCTGCGGAACGAACTGCTCGAACGCATCCTGGTGGCGAGCCCCCATCTGCGGGTACTCACCTACGGGGACAACTTGCGGATCGACGACTGGGGCGGTGCGCTCGAGACGATTCGCGGCACACCCGGCGTCGTGGCCGCGGCGCCCGAGGTCACGACCCAGTCGCTGATCCTGAACGCCGCCAGCTATCCCGAAGGGGTGTTCGTCATCGGGCTCGATACCGCGGCCGCGTCGCTCCCGGTCAACTCGATTCCGGAGGCGATCACCGAAGGCGATCTCACCTTCCAGGCGAGCGACACGGCGGTGGATGGCGCGCTCATCCTCGGCCGGCGGCTCTCGCAGCGGCTGAGCGCCTTCCCGGGTGATGTCGTCGGCCTGATTTCACCGACGGCCGCGCGGGTCAACCCGGCCCTGGGGTATGCGATGCCCCGCATCTGGAAGTTCCAGGTGACTGGCATCTTCGAGACCGGGATGTACCAGTATGACAATCAGTTCGTGCTCATGGACCGGGAGATGGCCCAGCGCTTTGCCGGGCTGGACACCGCCATCACAGGGATCCAGGTCCGGGTCGGCGACCCTTGGGAGGCCCCACGCATCGGGAGGGAGTTGGAGGACCGCCTCGGCTTCCCCTACCGGAGCATGGACTGGCAAACCCAGAATCACGGGATGTTCGCGGCGCTCCAGCTCGAGAAACTCGGGATGGGGCTGGTCATCTTCTTCGTGATGATCGTCGCCGCGTTCAACATCGTCGGGACGCTCACCATGCTGGTGACCGACAAGACCCGTGAAATCGGCATCCTGCAGGCGATGGGCCTGCCGGCCGGGTCGATCGGGCGGATCTTCCTGGCCCAGGGCGCCATCATCGGGGCGATCGGCGTGGCGCTGGGACTGGTGGCGGGGCTGGTCGTCGGGTTCGTCGTCGACCGGAGCGGATGGGTCCGCATCGATCCCTCGGTCTACTTCATCGACCGGCTGCCGGTGCACATCGAGCTGCTTGATGTGGCGGTGGTCATCGCCGCCGGCCTGCTGGTGGCCATCGTGGCCACGCTCTATCCCTCGCGCGCCGCGACCCGGCTCACGCCGGTGGACGCGATCCGGCACGAATGAGCGTCGTGCTGGAGGCCCGCGGACTGCGGAAGAGCTATCTCGGTGGCGATGGATCGCCGATTGACGTGCTGTCCGGCGTGGACTTGAGCGTCTCCCAAGGTGAGTTCGTGGCCATCATGGGGGCGAGCGGGGCCGGGAAGAGCACACTCCTGCATCTCCTCGGCGCGCTCGATGCGCCCACGGCCGGCGAGGTGCTGCTCGATGGGGAACGCTATGCCGATCGGAGTGCCGACGAGCTCGCCGAGTTGCGCAACGCGCGCATCGGGTTTGTGTTCCAGTTTCATCACCTGCTGCGCGAGTTCAATGCGCGCGAAAACGTGATGCTGCCGCTCCTCATCGCCGGTGCGGAAGATGCCGAGGCCGGCGCGCGCGCCGATGCGCTGCTGGAGGCGGTGGGGCTCTCGGCGCGGCGGCTGCACCTGCCGACGCAACTGTCCGGCGGCGAGCAGCAGCGGGTGGCCGTGGCCCGCGCACTGGCGAACGCTCCGGCGGTGGTCCTGGCCGACGAACCCTCGGGCAACCTCGACCATGCGCACAGCGAGAACCTGCATCGGATCTTCGCGGGGCTGGCGCGCGACTTTCAGACGGCGCTGGTCGTCGTGACACACAATCGGCACCTCGCGGAGCGTGCCGACCGTCTGTTGACGATGGAGGCGGGCCTGCTGGTGCCCGCCACGCGGGAGGAGATGCTGTCGTGACCTGCCAGCAATGTGAGAAACGGGAGGCCGTCGTCCTGCTCAAGAAGGTCGAGGAGGGCGATGTGCGGGTCCTCCACCTCTGCGAGAAGTGCGCCGCTGAGCGCGGGGTTCCCGAGGGCGAGGAATCGGCCAAGACGCCGCTGGGGGCGTTCCTCGCCGCGATGGGGACCGATCCGTCCTCGGAGTCTCCGCTGAGCAGCGGGGCCGCCCTGGCCGAATGTCCCGGCTGCGGCGCCACGCTGCAGGACTTCCGGCGGACCGGACGCCTGGGGTGTGCCACCTGCTGGACCACCTTCGAGGGCCCCCTCCGCGGGTTGACGCGTCGGGTGCACGGCGCGACCCGGCACGTCGGTGAGTTCTATGTGCAGCCGGGGGCCGAACCCCCCGATCAGGCGGCGCTGGTGCGGCGCCTGCGGGAACAACTGGCGGTGGCCGTGGCCGACGAGAACTTCGAGCAGGCCGCCGAACTGCGGGACCGGCTCCGGGGCATGGAATGATCGACCTCACGCTCCTGGCGGATGGCGGCATCGGCTGGATCGACGCCTCGGGGCCGGCGAGCCCGCTGGTGCTCTCCACGCGGATCCGCCTGGCCCGGAACCTCGCGGGCCGGCCCTTCGCCACGCGCAACGCCGCCGTCGATCGCGAGGCGATTGCCGAGGCGGTGGCCGACGCCGTGGCGGGCACGGAGGCGCTGGGGCAGGCTGCCTCCTTCCGGCTCGACCGCCTGGACCTCCGGGACCGCCTCCTGCTTCACGAGCGGCACCTGGTGAGCAAGGAGCTCGCGGGGCTTGGGCGGGGAGCCGGTGCCGGTGGGGGCCTCGCTGCTGGTCCAGGACCGGGTCGGCGCCATGGTCAACGAGGAAGATCACCTGCGGTTGCAGGGGGTCGTTTCGGGGTTCGCGCTGGAGGCGGCTTACGCGGAGGTCGACCGGCTGGACAGTGAATTGGGGCAACGACTTGCCTTCGCATTTCACCCTGAGTTTGGTTACCTTTCCGCCTGTCCAACCAACGTCGGAACCGGGTTGCGAGCCTCTGTTCTGATCCACCTGCCCGGGCTGGTGCTGACCAAGGAAATCTCGAAGGTGCTGCAGGGCCTGGCCCAGGTTGGGCTGGCCGTCCGGGGACTGTATGGCGAGGGCAGCGAGGTCGTCGGCAATTTCTTTCAGCTGTCGAACCAGACCACCCTCGGCAAGTCGGAGCGGGACCTGCTCGATCACCTCGGCAAGATGGTCCGCGAGGTGATGACGTACGAGGAAGAGGCGCGCGCGGTGCTCCTGCGGGATGCGCGCGCCGTGATCGAAGACAAGGTGTGGCGCGCGTACGGGCTGCTGCGATATGCCCGCACGCTTTCGTACGAGGAGGCGATGAACCTCCTCAGCGGCGTACGGCTCGGTGTGGGGCTGCAGGTGATTCCCGACGTCGGGTTCTACGCGCTCAACAAGATGCTGGTTCACACGCAGCCGGCGCACTTGGCCTCGGCGCATGGCGTGGCGCTCGACGATCCGTCGCTCGGCGTCCGCCGCGCCGACTTCGTGCGGACGCTGCTGCAAGACGAAGGACGGCGAGCAGGGTGACCCCATGAACGGCTACAACTTCACCGACCGCGTCCGGAAGGTCCTGCAGATGGCCCGCGAAGAGGCGGCCCGGCTGCACCACGAATACGTCGGCACCGAGCACATCCTGCTCGGCCTCATCCGCGAGGGCGAGGGCGTCGCCGCCGGCGTGCTGCAGAACCTGAACGTGGACCTCGAGGACATTCAGCAGAAAATCGAAGAGACGGTCAAGCGCGGGAAGGCTGCAGCCGCGGCCGGCCCCGACCTGCCGTACACGTCGCGCGCCAAGAAGGTGCTCGAGCTGGCGATGGTCGAGGCCCGGGAACTCAACCACTCCTACGTCGGCACCGAGCATCTCCTGCTGGGACTGCTCCGCGAGGAGAAGGGCATCGCCGCGCAGGTGCTCGCGGACGCCGGGGTCAACCTCGAGCAGTCGCGCGCCGAAACGCTGCGCATCCTCGGCAGCGACCTTCCGGCCCCGACGTCGGCGGCCCCGACCGGGCAGCCGCAGCCGGCGTCGACAAGTCCGAAAAGAAGTCCAAGACGCCGGCGCTCGATCACTTCTGCCGCGACCTCACGCAGCTCGCCGCCGACAGACGAACTCGACCCGACCATCGGCCGCGCGAGCGAGATCGAGCGGGTCATGGAGATCCTGGCGCGGCGCAAGAAGAACAACCCCGTGCTGATCGGCGAGCCCGGCGTCGGCAAGACCGCCATCGTCGAGGGGCTCGCGCTGCTCATCGCCAGCGGCAACTGCCCCGACGTCCTGCGCGACCACCGCGTCCTCTCCCTCGACATGGCGGCGGTCATCGCCGGCACCAAGTATCGCGGGCAGTTCGAGGAGCGGCTCGAAGGCGGTCATGAACGAGATCGCCCAGAACAAGCAGGTCGTGCTCTTCATCGACGAGCTGCACACCCTCGTCGGCGCCGGTGCGGCCGAAGGGGCCATCGACGCCTCCAACATGCTGAAGCCGGCGCTCGCGCGCGGGGAACTGCAGTGCGTCGGCGCCTCGACGCTGAACGAGTACCGCAAGTACATCGAGAAGGACGGCGCCCTGGAGCGCCGGTTCCAGACGGTCGTGGTGGAGCCGCCGTCGATCGACGAGACCATCGAGATCCTCAAGGGGCTCCGGAAGAAGTACGAGGACCATCACCGCGTCAGCATTCCCGACGAGACCCTCAAGGCGGCGGCCCAGCTCTCCGAGCGGTACATCACCGACCGGTTCCTGCCGGACAAGGCCATCGACGTGATCGACGAGGCGGGCGCCCGCGCCCGGCTCGCCTCCCAGGCGCCGCCGCCCGAGGTGGCGGCGCTCAAGGGCGACCTCGACACGGTCAACGTCGACAAGGAAGAGGCGGTGCGCGACCAGAACTTCGAGCGGGCGGCGTCGTTGCGCGACCGCGAGCGCGACCTGCAGAACCAGATCCGCCTCCGCCAGGAGGAGTGGGAAAAGGATCGCCAGACCCGCCGGCCGACGATCGACGAGGAAGCGATCGCGTTCATCGTGTCCCGTTGGACCGGGATTCCGGTGACCCGGATCCAGGAGGCGGAGGCGGCGCGGCTGCTCCGGATGGAAGAGGAGATCCACGAGGCGGTCGTCGGCCAGGACGAGGCCATCCGCGCCGTGTCCCGGGCCATCCGTCGCTCGCGCGCCGGGCTCAAGGATCCCAACCGGCCCATCGGCTCGTTCATCTTCTCGCGGCCCCACCGGCGTCGGCAAGACGGAACTGGCCCGCGCGCTGGCCAAGTTCCTCTTCGCCGACCCGTCCGCGCTGATCCGGGTCGACATGTCCGAGTACATGGAGAAGTTCTCCGTGTCGCGGCTGATCGGCGCCCCTCCGGGCTACGTCGGCTACGAGGATTCGGGCACGCTCACCAAGCTGGTCCGGCGCAAGCCCTATTCGGTGGTCCTGCTCGACGAAATCGAGAAGGCGCATCCCGACGTGTTCAACATCCTGCTCCAGGTCCTCGATGAGGGGCACCTGACCGACAACTACGGTCGCGTCATCGACTTCAAGAACACGGTGGTCATCATGACCTCCAACGTCGGCGCGCGCGACATCACGCAATCCAAGAGCCTCGGCTTTCACTCCCAGGGAGCGGAGGCCTCGTTCGAGACGCATGGCCGGCAAGGTGAAGGAGGAGATGGCGAAGGTCTTCAATCCGGAGTTCCTCAACCGCCTCGACGACGTGATCGTGTTCCACCCGCTGGGTCGGGAGCACATCTCGGAAATCGTGAGCATCCTGCTTCGCGAAGTCGCCCGACGCCTCGGCGACGAAGTGCGACTGACCCAGGCGGCGATCGACTTCCTTGCGGAACAGGGCTACGACCAGCAGTACGGCGCCCGGCCGCTCAAGCGCGCCATCCAGAAGTACGTGGAGGATCCGCTGAGCGAGAAGATCCTCCTCGGCGAAATTCGGACGGGGTGACGAGATCGAGGTCGATCTCGCCCCCGACGGCAAGTCGCTGGCGTTCCGCGCCCTGACCGGAACCCAGGCCTGAGTCGTGCGAGGCTGGTCGCCCTCACGGTGGGGGCGGCCGGCCGCGCGTGTGAACGCCCTCTCCTGATGCTTCGTCGCTGCATCCCCCTGCTGGTCCTCCTGGTCCTGGCGGCGCACCCGCTGCGCGGCCAGGACATGTCTTCGCCCCCGGTGGACAGCCTGGTGGTGGAGGGGAACTCCCGCATCACCACGGTGCAGATCATCGGCACGTCCGGCCTCATCCTGCATCAGCCGATCACCTACCGTGACATCCAGCGCGCCATCAGCGCGCTCTTTCTCGACCGGACAGTTCGACGACGTCCGGGTGGAACAGCGCGAGGTCGATGGCCTCCTGGTCCTGGTCATCATCGTCAAGGAGCGCCCGATCCTCTCGGGGTGGAGCCTCCTCGGCGTCCGGCAGCTGCCCGAGCAATCGGTGCGCGACAAGGTGACCCTCGTCATCGGCCGCCCGCTCGACCGCTCCGCCCTCGCGCGCAGCCGCGCGAGCATCGATTCCGCCTACGCGGACAAGGGCTACTTCCAGGCCCAGACGACCGTGACCGAGTTCCCGCAGCCGGACGGGTCGGTGCAGGTGGTCTTCCAGGTGCTGGAGGGCATGCGGATCACGATCAGCCAGATCCTGATCGAGGGAAACGAGCGGTTCAGCGACAAGGAAGTGGCCAGTCAGATGTCCACGAAGCCGGAGGGCTTCTTCTGGTTCAAGAAGGGCTCCTACGACGAGGACAGGGTCGAGTCCGACATGCGGCAGCAGCTGCCGACCTTCTACGGCTCGAAGGGCATGATCGACTTCCAGGTCGTGCAGGACACGGTCCTCGCCGACCCGGAGACCGGGAAGGCCGCGCTGTCGCTGACCGTCGAGGAAGGCAGGGTCTACTACGTCGGGACCATGGACCTCATCGGGAACCGACGGTATTCCGCCGACGAGATCGGCGCATTCTATCCCTTTGGTGGTGCCGAGGCGGTGCAGTTCCGGGAAGCCGGTGGCGAGCATGCCGTTCAATCGTTCCGCCTGGGAGGCGGCCACGACGCGGCTCCGCGATCTCTACCTGAATACCGGGTACATCTATTCCCGGGTGACGCCAGAAGAGAGCCGGAGCGTCGCCGAAGACGGCACGCCCACCGTCGACCTTCGCTGGCGCATCGAGGAGGGAGCACCCGCCACCGTCAACCGGATCATGATCGTCGGCAACGACGTGACCCACGAGTCGGTCATTCGCGCCGCGATCGTCATCATGCCGGGGTCGGTGTTCAATCGGGACCTCCTGATTCGCAGCTATAACAACATCATGAACCTCGGCTTCTTCCAGCCGCTGCCGCCGCCGGATGTCGCGCCCTCGGAAAACGGCCAGGACGTCGACATCACCTTCACCGTCGTCGAGAAGCGGACCGGCAACGTGAATTTCGGCGCGTCGCTGGGGCAGGGGACCGGTCTCGGAGGGTTCCTCGGGCTCGAGGAGCCGAACCTCTTCGGCCGCGGCAAGCGGGGCAAGTTCCAGTGGCAGTTCGGCCGGAACATCAACGACTTCAACCTGTCGTACACCGACCCCTCCATCCAGGGATCGCGGGTGTCCGGCACCATCGCGCTCTTCAACTCGCGCCAGCGCTACATCATCGGCGACCTCGGCCGCCGGCAGCAGGCGGGCGGCTCGCTCCAGGTCGGCTTCCCGGTCTTCGGGTCCCGGTACACCCGGCTCTTCACCTCCTACAGCCTGATGCAGATCAGCTACATCGGCGGATCGGTCAGCCTCCGGGAGCGCTACAGCTGCGATCAGTGCGGCAAGTCCAGCCTGGGCTTCAGCCTGGTCCGTGATACGCGGATCGGCCTGCCATTCGCCACGTCGGGCACGCGGACGACCGTCAACCTGGAATTCACCGGCGGCATCCTGGGCGGCGACGGCGACTACCAGACCCTGGGGTACGAGGGCCAGTGGTACGTTCCGCTGGGTGGGCTCGGTGGCTCGCCGCAGTTGGGGACGGGGATCAAGTTCGTGCTCGGGCTGACCGCCAAGGCTGGCTGGATCTTCGGCGATGCGGGACCGTTCTTCACCGACCTCTACTCGATGGGCGGTGTCCAGTACGGCATCCCCCTCCGGGGCTACGAGGAGTTCTCCATCACCCCTGACGGGTATGACCCGTTCTCGAGCTCGAGCCGGGCCAGCCCCGACGCCTTCGGGCAGTCGTATGCCGCCTTCACTGCCGAGGTGGGCGCCCGGATGAGCCAATCGTTGTACGTCAATGCGTTCTTCGACGCCGGCAACGTCTACCGGACGCCGTCGCAGTTCGATCCCGCCCGCCTCTACCGCGGGGTGGGCGTTGGAGTAGCTTTGATATCACCACTGGGGCCGATCGGGATCGATCTCGCCTATGGCATCGATCGCCTCGATGTCCTGGGCCAGCCGGCGCCGGGGTGGAAGTTGCACTTCAAGATCGGAAACATCTTCTGATGACAGCAGTTTCATATTCACCGACATCCTTGCAGGAGTTAACGATGGGACGTTTTTTCTCCACGCTTCTTCTCGCCGGGCTGGTGGCCGGCCTGACGGCCACGCCGGCGACGGCGCAGCAGACCGCGGGCAAGGTCGCGTTTATCAACTCCCGGCTCGTGCTTGCGGCTGCTCCCGGCTACGCCAAGGCTGAATCGCTCTACGCCGGCGAAGTCGCCAGCTACCGTCTCGAGGTGCAGAAGCTGCAGGCCAGCCTCGATTCCTCGGTCCAGGCCTTCCAGCAGAGTTCGGTCGTGCTGAGCCCCTCGGCGCGCACCGCCAAGCAGAAGGAACTTGAGGCCCAGCAGCAGCGCCTCGAGCAGCGTATGCAGGAACTGCAGGACAAGGCGGTCCAGCGCGAGCGGGACCTCCTCGAGCCGATTCAGCAGCGGGTCACCGCCGTGGTCGAGGGCGTGCGCGCGGCTGGTGGATACGCCATGGTGTTTGATGTCGGAGTCCAGAACTCCGGGATCGTCGCGGCCGACCGATCGCTGGACCTGACCCAAAAGGTCATCGACCAGCTGAAGGCCGGCGGCGGCAGCTGAGGAGGTGACGATTTCCTCCCTCACGGCACAGGCGGTCGCTGACCTTGTCGGCGGCCGCCTGCTTGGCAATGGGGCACAGACCCTGACCACCGTCGGTCCGCTCGATCGGGCCGGCGGCGCCACCCTCTCGTTCCTCAGCGGCCCGCGCTACCTCGGCATGTTTCATCGCTCCATCGCCGGCGCCGTCCTGTTGCGCGAGGAGCATGCGGAGGAAGCGGAGGGTCCGGCGACGCGCATCGTCGTGGAGGATCCGGCGCAGGCCATCCTTCAGGTGGTACCGCTGCTCTTTCCCGAACGGTCACCGGTCTGGGAGGTGGCGCCCACTGCGGTCATCGGGCCTGGGGCTTCCTGGCAGGGTGAGGTCGCCATTGGACCTCACGCAGTCCTTGGGCGGGACGTCAAGCTCGGAGCCCGCTGCAGGATCGGACCTGGCGCCGTGCTGCACGACGGCGTCGTGGTCGGCGACGACTGCGACATCGGGGCGAACAGCGTGTGCCACGAAGGGAGCCGCCTCGGAAATCGGGTCCGGCTCAAGGCCCTGGCCGTCATCGGCGGGGACGGATTCGGGTTCGCCTCCGGACCGGACGGGCATCGGCCGATCCGGCACGTCGGGGGCTGCGTCCTCGAGGATGATGTGCAGGTGGGTTCGCATTCGGCGATCGACCGTGGCAGCCTGGACGACACCGTGATCGGGGCCGGCACCAAGATCGACAATCAGGTCCATATTGCGCACAACGTCCGGATGGGCCGGGGCTGCCTGATCATGGCCGGCGTCGGCGTGGCGGGGAGTGTCCGGCTGGGCAACGGTGTCATTCTCGCCGGACAGGTCGGCGTGGCGGGGCATGTCACGCTGGAGCGACGGCGTCCGCGTCAGCGCACAATCCGGCATCGGTCAGGATGTGCCGGCCGGCACCGACATGGGAGGAAGCCCCGCGCGCCGTCAGCGCGACTACCTCCGTGCGCAGTCCGCCCTCTACCGGGTGGCCAAGATCATCAACCAGCTCGAAGAACTTGTGTCGAAGCGAGGTGACCGTGGCTAGGCGAACGATCGAACGGGAGGTCGCCCTCAGCGGGGCCGGTCTCCATACTGGGGCGACCGTGACCGTCACCTTCCGGCCGGCGCCCGCCGGCCGGCGAGTGGTGTTCCGTCGCACCGACTTGCCCGGAACTCCGGAAATCGCGGCACGCCTCGAAGAGGTGGAAGCGACCGACCGGCGCACGGTGCTCGGGCAGGGAGACCAGGCGATTCACACCGTCGAGCACGCCCTCGCGGCCGTCGGCGCGCTGGCCATCGACGATCTCTTCATCGACATCGATGGGCCGGAACCGCCGGCCCTCGATGGCTCCTTCCTGCCCTGGTACGAGGCGCTGCAGCGCGCCGGCGAACGGATGCAGGAAGGCGACCCGGTCGTCTACCGCGTCCTGGCGCCGTTCACGGTCACCGAGGGCGGTTCGAGCTACGTGGTCTCTCCCGCAGGGGCGGGCAGGGTCACCGTCGCCATCGACTTCGCCCACCCGCTCATCGGCTCGCAGGCCGGCAGCTACGAGGTGAACGCCGAGGTGTTCGGCCGGGAGTTGGCTGGGGCGCGGACATTCGGATTCGTTCACGAGGTGGAAGGACTCAAGGCCAAGGGCCTGATCCAGGGAGCGTCCACCGCCAATGCGGTCGTGTTGACCGACACGGGACTCACCGACGGCACCACCCTGCGGTGGCCCGACGAGTTCGTACGGCACAAGGCGGCCGACCTGATCGGCGACCTCACGCTGATCGGCGGGCGGGTCCAGGCCCATATCGTGGCGACCCGACCGAGCCACCAGGGCAACATCGCGCTGGCGCGCGCGATCTCCCGCACCGGCCAGCGCGAGGGCGGGATCGCGATGGACATCGGCCGGATCCTGGACGTGATCCCCCATCGATACCCGTTCCTGCTGGTGGACCGGATCATCGAAATCGAGGGGAAGAAGCGCATCGTCGGGATCAAGAACGTCACGATCAACGAGCCGTTCTTCCAGGGACACTTCCCCGGGCACCCCATCATGCCCGGCGTGTTGATCATCGAGGCGATGGCCCAGGTCGGCGGCATGCTGGTGCTGGGATCGCTGGTGGAGATGACCGAAGAGAAGGTCATCTACTTCATGTCGCTCGACAAGGTGAAGTTCCGGCGGCCGGTGCTGCCTGGCGACCAGCTCCGGTTCGAACTCGAGATGATCCAGTTCCGAGGCAAGACCTGCAAGATGCAGGGCGTGGCGTATGTCGACGGAAAGGTGGCTGTCGAGGCGGAAATGATGGCCGCCGTGGTGGATCGGTGACCTCCCGCATCCATCCCACCGCTCTCGTCGATGCTGGTGCGCAGCTCGGGCAGGATGTCGAGGTCGGGCCCTTCGCGATCATCGGTCCCGATGTGTTTGTCGGTGACCGGTGCCGCATCGGGCCCAGGGCCACGCTCGAGCGATATGTGCGTCTTGCCGCGGGGGTGTCCGTCGGCGAAGGCTCCATCCTCGGCGGCCCCCCCCAGGACTTCAAGTTCAAGGACGAGGAGACCTGGGTGGAGGTGGGGGAAGGGACCGTCATCCGCGAGTATGTCACCGTCAACCGCGGGACGGCGGCCACCGGCAAGACGGTCGTCGGCGCCAGCTGCTTCCTGATGTCCTACGTGCACATCGCCCACGACTGCCGGGTCGGCGACCGCGTGATCATCGCCAACAGCACGCAGATCGCCGGACACGTGACCATTCACGACCATGCCAACCTCAGCGGCCTGGCGGCGGTGCACCAGTTCGTCACGATCGGGAGCTATGCCTTCGTGAGCGGGTGCACCCGGGTCAACCAGGACGTCCCTCCCTACGTGAAGGCCGCCGGCAATCCGATGGAGCTCTACGGCCTGAATTCCATCGGCCTGCAGCGCGCCGGGTTTGCCCCGCAGACGATCGCCGGCTTGAAGCGGGCCTATCGGCTGTTCTTCAACTCCGATCTCAATCTCGGGCAGGCCATCGAGCGCGCGCGGCTCGATCTGCCCGACCTCCCGGAAATCCAGACCTTCATCGGCTTCGTGGAATCCTCCGGGCGGGGCGTACCGGCGTGAAGGCGAGACTTCCCGTCGGCGTCATCGGCGTCGGCGCACTCGGCCGGCACCATGCGCGGCACCTCGCGACGCTCGACGATGTGCAGCTGGTCGGCGTCTACGACGCCAATCCGGAAACGGCTGCGCGGGTGGCGGCCGAGGTCGGGGCGCCCGTGGTGCACGAGGTGGACACGATGCTGGGGCAGGTGAAGGCGGTGTCCATCGCGGTGCCCACGTCCGCGCACGCCGAGGTCGGACTGCGAGCCCTGGAACGCGGCGTGTCGGTCCTGATGGAGAAGCCCCTGGCCGCGACGCTCGTCGAGGCTGATGCCCTCGTGGCTGCCGCGGAACAGGCCGGCGTGATGCTGCATGTCGGGCAGATCGAGCGGTACAATCGCGCTGTCCGGGCGGCGCTCCCCGCCATCGAAAATCCTCGCTACATCGAGGCCGAGCGGATTGCGCCCTTTTCGCCGCGCGGGACCGATGTGTCGGTCGTCCTCGACCTCATGATTCACGATCTCGACCTCCTCCTTGCGTTCACCGGGTCTCCGGAAGTCACCGATGTCCGCGCCATCGGCGCCTCGGTGCTCTCCTCGCATCTCGACATGGTCAACGCGCGACTGGAACTGCCTGGCGGCACGGTCGCTTCCATCACCGCGTCGCGGCTCGGCCGGCACCGGGTGCGTCGCGTGCGAATCTACCAGGACTCCGGCTATCTGACCCTCGATCTTTCCACCGGTCACGCCACCTTCTTGCGCGTCCGCCCCAGCTGGAAGCGCGGGACGGGAACCAGCCTGGAAGAGGTCGTGGAGGAGATCGTCCTTGAGGCGCCGGAGGGAGACGCATTGCGACTCGAACTCACCGAATTCGTCCGCGCGGTCCGCGGGGAGCAGAATCGCGGTGTGACGGGACCGGCCGGCCGCGCGGCACTCGACCTGGCCCTGCGCGTCGGCGCGGTCGTGCGGGCGACATGACGGGAGCCGCCCCCCGGATTCTGGTATCCGCGGGGGAACCATCGGGAGACTTGCACGGCGCGGAGATCGTCACGGCGCTCCGGGACCGCTGGCCAACGGCGCAGATCGACGGCGTGGGAGGACCGCGGATGGCGGCGGCCGGAGCGACGCTCCTCTTTCCGATGGAGCGGCTGAGCGCCATGGGTGCCGTGGAGATCGTCCGTCGGATTCCGGCGCACCTCGAGCTCTACCGCCGGCTGAGCGCCGAGTTTCGTCGGGCGCCGATGGGACCTCTACCTCCCCATCGACTACCCGGGGTTCCATCTGCGCACGGCGCGGGCGGCGCGGAACGGTGGCAGCAAAGTGCTCTACTACATCCCGCCGCAGCTTTGGGCCTGGCGCGCGGGACGGGCGCGGAAGCTGGCCGCCGCCGTTGACCGGCTCGCTGTCGTCCTGCCCTTTGAACCGGCGTTCTATGCCGGGCTGGGGCTCACGGCTGAGTACGTCGGCCACCCGCTCCTCGACCGGCCGCCACCGCCGAGTCGCGCCGCGGCACGCGCGGCGCTCGGCATTTCCGCGGACGCGCGCGTGCTCGCACTCTTTCCGGGCAGCCGGGAACAGGAAGTGCGGAGTCACTGGGCGACCTTCCGGGCCGTGGCGGCGCAGCTCCGTGCCGAGGGTCGTTGCGACGAGGTGGTCGTTGCGGTCACGCCGGCCGGCACCTATCCCGACCCGGGCGAGACCCACCTGCACGGGGACGGGCGGACGGTGCTCGCGGCGGCGGACGCCTGCCTGGCCAAGTCGGGGACTACGACGCTCGAGGCCGCATTGGCCGACGTGCCGATGGCCGTGGCGTATCGAATGAACCCGCTCAGCTTTGCGGTGGCGCGGCGCGTCGTCACCGTGCAGTGGGTCAGCCTGGTGAATCTCGTGGCGGACCGCGAAGTGGTGCCGGAATACCTGCAGGGAGAGATGACCGTGCCGGCGCTCGCCGCCGCGCTCGGCGGCCTGCTCACCGAAGGCCACCCGGCACGCGTCGCGCAGCTGGCGGGGCTGGCGGAGGTGCGGGGACGGCTCGGCGCCCCGGGTGCATCGGCCAGGGTGGCGGCCATGGCCGGGGAGCTGCTCGGCAGGTGAAGATCAGGGTCTCCCCGAAGGTCGTCGAGTGGGTGGCGAACCCGCTGGCGCGCGCGATCGCGGCGAGTTGGCGGTTCGAGTACGTCAACCGGCAGGCGTGGGACGGGTTGGTAGCCGATGGAGCCGGGTTTGCGTGCATGCTCTGGCACGAGACGCTGTTGCCGTTGCTGTGGCACCACCGGAAGGCCGGGGCCGTGATCGTGGTAAGCCAGGCCCGCGATGGGCAGTACCTCTCGGATTTCGCCGAGTCGATCGGATACCGGCTGGTGCGAGGGTCGAGTTCACGGGGGGCGGTCGGCGCGTTGATCGCCGCGAGCCGGGAACTCTCGGATGGGACGATTGTGGCGCTCACCCCGGATGGACCGCGGGGGCCGCGGCGCGAGATGAAGCCGGGGGTGTTGGCCGCCGCACAACGAGCCGGGGTACCGGTGCTGCCGGTGTACGCTGAAATGAAGTCGGGATGGCGGCTAGATTCATGGGATCGCTTCTGCATCCCGAAGCCGTTCACGAGGATCCGGGTGGCATATGGCACGCCGCTGCGGGTGGCGCCGGGCGCGGAGCAATTGACGGCAGCCATTGCAGAGGCGCGGCTCGCCATGGACGAAGTTGAGAGGATGGCGCAATGGCCGGACGGCACGGCGACACACACCGACTGATCCGCTGGCTCTGGACCAGCCGTCGGTTCGGTGCCAGGCTGGCCCGGGTCGGCTTGCTGCCGGCGGCCGGCCTCTGGAAGTCCGGCATGGCGCTGCGGGAGCTGACCTTCCGCCGCGGATGGCGCGCGGCGCACGATTTGCCGAGACCTTCGGTCTCAGTGGGGAACCTGACGGTCGGCGGCTCGGGCAAGACGCCCATCGCGACGTGGATCGCCCGACACTACGCCGCGCAGGGGCGGCGGCCCGGGATCCTCCTTCGCGGGGTACGGAGCCGACGAGGTGCTGGTCCACCGGCACGACGTGCCTGAAGCGGTCGTCGTCGCGAATCCCGACCGGGTCGCGGGCGCGGCCAAGGCGGTGGCGGATGGTGCCGAGGTCCTCGTGCTCGACGACGCCTTCCAGCGGCTCGACGTCCGCCGGGACCTCAACGTCCTGGTGGTGAGCGCGGAAACCACACTGGCCGTGCGGTGGCCGCTGCCCGCCGGCCCCTGGCGCGAGGGGTGGGGCGCCATGGAGCGGGCCGACTTCATCGTGGTCACCCGGAAGCGTGCGACGGCCGAGGCGTCCGAAATGCTGGCGGCGGAGATCGGCCGGACGGTTTCCGTCCCGATAGCCCGGGTCCATCTCGGGCTCCACCATCTGGAAGGGATGATCAGCGGCGAGTCCCGGCCGGTGGAGTCGTTGCGCGGGGAGCGGGTCGTGGCTGCCACGGCCATCGCCGATCCCGATGCCTTCGTCGCGCAGGTCAAGGGAACCGGGGCCCAGGTGCAGGTGGCCACGTGGAAGGACCATTACGATTTTCGGGACGAGGATGTGGCCTGGATGGCCCGGGCGGCGCGAAAGGCCGACCACGTGGTACTGACGGCCAAGGACGCCGTCAAGCTTCGAGATCGCTGGCCCGCCAGCGCGCCGGAGCCCCTTGTAGCGATATTGAATGTCAGGTTCGAATCGGGGGGCGACGCCTTCGTGGCGGCGCTGGACGCCCTCCTGTCACCCGTGAGGCACTCGCAGTCCACCTGAAGGTCCGGACTCCCCGGAGAGGATTATGACCAGCGTGAACGTGCGTACCGGCCAGGATGTCGTTCGTCCCGAGAAGGACACCTTCCTTAGCGAGGACAACCCGTTCGAGGCGATGATGTCCCGCTTCGACTACGCCGCCAAGCGGCTGAGCCTGGATGCCGGCCTGTACAAGGTGCTGCGCAATCCCGAGAAGCAGATCATCGTGTCCATCCCGGTGCAGCGGGACGGCGGCGACGTCGAGGTCTACACCGGGTACCGGGTGCTCTACAACACCTCGCGCGGTCCGGCCAAGGGCGGCATCCGCTTCGACGCCAACGTGACGCTCGACGAGGTCACGGCGCTCGCGGCCTGGATGACGTGGAAGTGCGCGGTCGTCAACATCCCGTTCGGCGGCGCCAAGGGCGGCGTCATCTGCGACCCGGGTACCATGTCGATGGGCGAGCTCGAGCGGCTGACACGGCGCTACACCTCCGCGATCATCGATACGCTCGGCCCCGACAGCGACGTGCCGGCGCCGGACGTCAACACCAACGAGCGGGTGATGGCGTGGATCATGGACACCTACTCCATGCACAAGCGTCACACGGTCACCGCCGTCGTCACCGGCAAGCCGGTGGAGATGGGCGGCTCGCTCGGACGCCGCGAAGCGACGGGCCGCGGCTGCATGATCGTCACGCTCGAGGCGCTCAAGCGCCACGGCATGCCGGTCAAGGGCGCCCGCATCGCGGTCCAGGGATTCGGCAACGTCGGCTCCGTGGCGGCGGACCTGCTGTCCAGAGAGGGTGCCGTCATCGTCGCCGTCAGCGACAAGTCGGGGGGCCTCTACAACGCCAAGGGCTTCGACGTCGCCGCGCTGCTGGCCTGGATGAAGGAGAAGCGGGTGCTCGCCGGATATCCCGAAGGCGAAGCCATCACCAACGAGCAGCTGCTCGCGTGTAACTGCGACGTGCTCGTGCCGGCCGCGATGGAGAACGTGATCACCAGCAAGAACGCCGCGGATATCCAGGCGAAGATCATCTGCGAAGGCGCCAACGGCCCGACGACCGCCAAGGCCGACGCCATCCTCGAACAGAAGGGGGTCTTCGTCATCCCCGACATCCTGGCCAACGCGGGCGGCGTGACGGTCAGCTACTTCGAGTGGGTGCAGGATCGCAGCGGCTACTTCTGGGACGAGGACACCGTCAACCGCCGCCTCGAGCGGATCATGGGGACGGCGTTCGATGAAGTGGCGACGATGGCCGACAAGCACGCCGTCAACATGCGTATCGCCGCCTACATGCTCGCGATCGAGCGGGTCGCCGCGGTGCACCGGCTCCGCGGCATGTACGCCTGAGTCCGGCGGCCTCGGGTGGAACTCTGGCTGCTGGCCGTCGGCAAGCTGCGGCCCGCCTACCGCGAGGCCTGTGACGACTACCTTCGCCGCCTCGGACGGCGCGCGAAGGTGCACGAGGTGGAAGTGCGTGAAGCGGCCCGGGCTCCAACCCGGGCCGTTCAACAGGCGGAAGAAGCCGAACGCCTCCGGGCACGGCTCCCGCAACGGGCCCGGGTGGTGGCGCTCGCCAGGGAAGGCACGGGCTGGACCAGCATCGGATCTGGCGCGTCGGCTTGAACGGTGGGAAACCGACGGGCGGCCGCTGGCGTTCCTGATCGGTGGGTCGACCGGACTCGACCCCGATCTCGTGGCGAAGGCCGATGCCCGATGGAGCCTCGGCCCGCTCACCCTGCCACATGAACTCGCGCGGGTCGTCGTCGCCGAGCAGCTCTACCGCGCCGGCACGATTCGCCGCGGCGAACCGTACCACAAGGGGAGGTAACGCTGGCCGAGTGGTTCAAGGACTGGTTTAACGAGGACTACCTCGCACTCTACCCCCACCGCGATCAGGCCGAGGCCGAACACGCCGTGGCGCTGCTGACGCGGGCGCTGCCCTGGCAGGCGGGGTGGCGGGTCCTCGACGTCGGGTGTGGCGCCGGCCGGCACGCGCGCGCGCTGGCGTCCGCCGGGGCACAGCCGATCGGTCTCGACCTCTCGGCCGAGCTCCTCGCCTGCGCCAGGGGCGTGGGCCTCCCGCTCGTGCGCGCCGACATGCGTCGCCTCCCGGTGCGTTCCTCGTTCGATGAACCTCGTCGTGAACCTCTTCACCAGCTTCGGGTACTTCGAGGACGATGCGGAACATGCGGCCGTGCTGCGTGGATTTGCCGACGTCCTGGTGCCCGGCGGCTGGTTCGCGCTCGACTTCCTGAACGCCGACAGCGTGCGGCGACGGGCTCGTCGCCGAAGAAGTCCAGCAGCTCGGCGTCGGTCCGGTCAAGATCACCCGGGAGCTTCGCGACGGCGATCGGCGTGTCGTCAAGACGATTGCGATCCCTGATGGCCGCACCTTCGTCGAGCGGGTGCGGCTCTTCGAGGTGGAGGAACTCGAGTCGATGCTCACCGCCGCCGGATTCGCCGTCGAGGCCAGCTTCGGTGACTACCTCGGCGGCCCGCTTGAGCGTGGCTCGCCGCGCACCATCCTGCTCTCGCGGCTGCACGCCTGATGCGAATTCTCCCCACGCCCTTCGCGACGCCGACCACCTGGCCTCTTCCCCACACCGGAGGATTCGATCCGGCGCTGGTGCCCGCCCTGATCGAGGGTCCGGGGCAGGAAGCACTCCGGGCCCGTCTGGCCGAACCGGGCGCCCTCGTGGTCACGACCGGCCAGCAGCCGGCGCTCTTCACCGGCCCGCTCTACGCCGTGCACAAGGCGCTCTCCGCCGCCGCGCTCGCCCGCATCCTGGCCGACCGGTGGCAGCCGCCCGGTCGTGCCGCTGTTCTGGGTGGCGAACGACGACCACGACTTTCGCCGAGGCGAATCACGCCGCGTGGCTGCGTCCCGACGGGTCGCTCCACGTCGAGACGCTGCCGGACCGGCCCCCGGAGGCCGCGCTCCGACCGATGGCGCAGGAGCCGCTCGGGGCCGGGAGTCGGTCCCGCGCTCGAGGCGCTCGCCGCCGACCTCTCGCCGTTCGACGGCCGGGACGAGGTGCTCCAGTGGTTGCGCTGCGCATTTCCGACCCGAGGCGACGCTTGGGCACGCCAGCGGTCGTGCCCTCGCCGAGTTGCTGGCGCCCCTTGGGCGTCCTTTGCCTGGACGGATCGCACGCGGCGCTGAAGGCCAAGGGCGCGCCGATCGTCCGTCGCGCGCTCGAGGACGCGGCAGAGATCGAATCGGCGCTGGTCGCGCGAGCCGGGGCGCTCGTCGGCGGAGGGGCGCGACTCCCGGCGTCTCGGTCGGGGACGGCGCGACGCTCGTGATGCTGGAGGGCCCGCAGGGACGCGATCGGCTGGTGCGGGAGCGGGGACGGGTTCATGACGCGGCACGGCGGGGAGCGGTACTCGCTGCCGGACATGCTGGACCTGCTGGCGCGGGAACCGGCGCGGTTCTCCGGGAATGTGCTTCTCCGCCCGGTCCTCGAGCGATACGCTGCTGCCCACCGTGGCCTACGTGGCGGGCCCCGGCGAGTTGCGCTACCTGGCGCTGGCCGAGGCGGTGTACGGATGCCTCGGCGATCGAACCGCAGCTCCCGGTTCCACGCTGGTCCGGGCTGCTGGTGGAACCGCGGGTCGACCGGGTGCTGGCCAAGTTCGGCGCCTCGCTCGAGGAATTGCTGGCGCCCGACGAACGGCTCGAGAGCCGGGTCGCGACGGGAGCACCTCCCCGCGCAGGCGCTCGCGAATCGCTGACCGCGCTCCGAGCGGGAATCGAGTCCGAATACGGGGTCGCTCGAGTCGGTCGCCGCCGAGGTGGATCCCGACGCTGCTGCGCCCCATTCAGGGGCTGAAGGCGCGGGCGCTGCAAGGGGCGGGGAAGGCCGAGAAGAAGCTGGTCCAGCACCTCAAGCGCCGCCACGAGACCGAGACCGCGCAGATCGGACGGGCGCGAACCGCGGTCCAGCCCGGGGGCCGTCCGCAGGAGCGGGTGGTGACGGTGGCACCCTATCTGGCCCGGTACGGCCCCGGAATCCTGCCCGCCCTGCTCGACGAGATGGTCGGCTGGTACGGCTCCGCCCTTGAAGGCGGGGCGCCTCCCTCGTAAGATCGTTGCATGGTAATGCTCATCGGGCTGGTCCTGCTGGTGGCACTGATGCTCCCGATTCTGAGCATCGTGCTCGACTCTCCGTTCGGACGCGCGCTCGCGCGCAAGGTCGACGCGCCGGAGGTGGCGCCGCCGCCTGTCGCCGACCTGGCCAAGCGGGTGGAACTCCTCGAGAGTGAAATCGACGACCTCACCCGCGCCATCGAGGGGCTCAAGGACGAGAACGCCTTCCTGCAGCGGTTGATCGAGGACGCCCCGGCGCGGCCCGCCCTGCCGCCGCGCAGTTCCCCCTGAGCATCACGCTGTCCCGCCGACCCGCGGCGATGGTGGCCGCGGGGATCTTCCTGAGCCGGATCCTCGGGCTGGTCCGGCAGCGCGCCCTGGCGCACTTCCTCGGCAACTCCAGTGTGGCGGACGCCTTCACCGCCGCCTTCCGGATCCCCAATCTCCTCCAGAACCTGTTCGGCGAAGGCGCCCTCTCGGCGTCGTTCATCCCCGTCTACGCCGGGCTGCTCGCCGACGAGGACCGCGACGGAAGCCGACCGCGTCGCCGGGGCGGTCGGTGCGTTGCTGGCGGTCGTCGTCTCCGGCATCGTGGTGCTGGGCATCCTCGCGGCGCCGTTCCTGGTCACCGTCATCGCCCCGGGCTTCGCCGGTGAGAAGCGCGAGCTGACCATCCGGCTGGTTCGGATCCTCTTCCCGGGCGCCGGGCTCCTCGTCGTTTCCGCCTGGTGCCTCGGCATCCTGAACAGCCACCGCAAGTTCTTCCTGAGCTACGCCGCGCCGGTCGCGTGGAATCTCGTCATCATCGGCACCCTCCTTGTGCTCGGGCCGACGCGGAGCATGGCCGACCTCGCGGTGGCCGCCGCCTGGGCCAGCGTCGTCGGGCAGCCTGCTGCAGGTCGTCGTCCAGTGGCCGACCGTGCGGCGGGTGGCGCCGGACGCTTCGGCTCCGCCTGACCACCACGACGGCGCACGTGCGCACCGTCATCCGCAACTTCGTCCCGGCGTTCGTCGGGCGCGGGCGTCGTGCAGGTGAGCGCGTTCATCGATTCGCTCCTGGCCACCCTCCTGCCGACCGGCGCCGTGGCCGCCATCGGGTACGCGCAGACGATCTACCTGATGCCGGTCAGCCTCTTCGGCATGGCCATCTCCGCGGCCGAACTGCCCGCGATGTCCGGCGCCCGAGGCACGACGGAGGAGGTCGAGCAGCTTACCTCCGCGCGCGGCTGGACGCCGGGTTGCGGCGCGTCGCGTTCCTGGTCGTCCCCTCGGCGATGGCGTTCCTGGCGCTCGGGCATGTCATCGTCAGCGCGCTCTACCAGACCGGCGAATTCGGCCGCCAGGACTCGCATGTACGTCTGGGGGATCCTGGCCGGCTCCGCCGTCGGATTGCTCGCCTCCACGATGGGCCGGCTCTACGCCTCGGCTTTCTACGCGCTGCGTGACACCCGGACGCCGCTGCGTTTCGCCGTCGTGCGGGTGCTGCTCACCGGCGCGCTCGGCTGGTTCGCGGCGCTCCAGCTGCCGGAGCATCCTCGTCATCGGCCCGCAGTGGGGCGCGGCCGGGCTGACCGCCTCGGCAGGAGTGGCGGGGTGGGTGGAGTTCTTCTGCTGCGCCGCGGCCTCCGGTCCCGCGTCGGCGCCACCGGCCTGCCGCCGGGCCTGCTGCCGCGCCTCTGGGCGTCGGCCGCCGCCGGGGCCGGACTCGGCGTGGGTGGCGCTGCGCTTTCTGCCGACCTGGCATCCCGTGCCGACGGCGGTGGTCGTCCTCGGCGCGTACGGAGTGACCTATCTCCTGGCCGCCCGTCTCTTCGGCGTACAGGAGGCGCGCGACCTGCTGGTGCGGCGATGAGCGAACCGCTCACCAACTCCGTCCCGCTGGCACGCAAACTCGATACGCTGCCGGACGGCCCGGGCGTCTACCTCTGGAAGGATGCGGCAGGCGCGGTCATCTACGTCGGGAAGGCCAAGCGGTTGCGGAGCCGGGTGCGGAGTTACTTCCTCGGGGACCATGCGGAAAACCCGAAGTCCCGCCTCCTGGTCAAGCACATCGCGGACGTGGAGACGATCGTCGTCCCCGATGAGGTGCAGTCGCTGCTCCTCGAAAACAACCTGATCAAGACCTATCAGCCGCGGTTCAACGTCCGTCTCAAGGACGACAAGAGCTATCCCTCCATCGCCGTGACGGTCAAGGATCCCTTTCCCCGCGTGCTCGTGACGCGACGGATGGACATTCCGGGCGCGCGCTATTTCGGGCCGTACACCGACGTGACGCTGATGCGGCGGTCGCTCGCGCTGATCCGCCGAATGTTCACGGTGCGCAGCTGCAGCGACGACCTGCCGCGGGAGCGTCGGGAACGTCCCTGCCTGGATTTCCACATCGGGCGCTGCCGCGCGCCCTGCGTCGGCTGGCAGGATGAAGCCTCCTACCGCGCGATGATCGATGACGTGGTCGATTTCCTCGGCGGCCGGACGGTGGACGTCCGCTCGCAGGTGCGCGACCTCATGACCGCGGCCAGCGACCGCCAGGACTACGAGCGCGCGCGCGAGCTTCGGGATACGCTGAAGTGGCTGGATCGCGCCGAGACGCCGGCGGCGGTGGAGGTGACCGGGACCGGTGACGCGGATGTCATCGGGTATGCGCGGGATGGTGACGACGCGGTCGGGGTCCTGATGCGCATCCGCGAGGGCCGGCTGATCGGCAGGGAACACCGGGTGCTGGAGAACGTGGACGAGGTGAGCGATCCCGAAGTGCTCGGCGCGCTGCTCGTGCGATACTATCTGCCAGCGGAGGGACGGGCCGACCGGCTGGTGCTCCCGATGCCGCCCGCCGACTTCGATCAGGTGGAGACGTCTCTTGCCCGGTGTGCAGGTGCTGGTGCCGCAGCGGGGGACGGCGGCGCGATGGCTGGAACTCGCCGACCAGAACGCGACGGCACCTGCTCGAGAGTCTCCGCATCGAGTCGTTCGAAACCGACGAGCGGGCGGAGGACCCGGTCTACGCGTTGGGACGCGACCTCGGATTGAGTGTCGTGCCGAGGAGCCTGATCTGCGTGGACATCTCGACCAACCAGGGCCGGGACACCGTGGGGTCGCTCGTCTGGTTCGAGGCGGGGCGTCCGAAGAAGGCCGAGTATCGCAAGTTCCGCATTCAGGGCATCGGGCAGCAGGACGACTATGCGGCGATTCACGAGGTCATCACCCGATACCTCACGCGCCGCCGTGATGAAGGGAAGCCCATCCCTGACCTGGTCGTCATCGACGGAGGGAAGGGGCAACTCGGCGCGGCGCGCACGGCGGCCGACGCGATCGGATTCGAGGAATTGCCGATCGTCTCGCTGGCCAAGCGGGAGGAGGAGATCTTCTTCGTGGGTCGCCAGGACGGGCTGAAACTGCCGCGTCGCGCGCCGTCCCTGCGCCTCCTCCAGCGTGCGCGCGACGAGGCGCACCGGTTCGGTGTGGCGTACAGTCGCAAGCGGCGCACCCAGCGCACCATCACCTCGGAACTGCTCGACATCCCGGGCGTCGGCCCACTCAAGCGCACCCGCCTGCTGGAGCGTTTTGGAAGCCTGGCCGCGGTGAAGACGGCGAGCGTGGCCGAAATCGCCGCCGTCCCCGGCTTCTCCACCATCCTCGCTGAACGGGTCCTCGCGACCCTGGGATCACGGACATGACCGAACCACTGATGCGCCCGACCGACGGCATCGACTGGACACTCGAGTGCCTCGCGTGCGGCGCGACAAGCACCGCGGAAGGACTGCCCACGGTATGCATCTGCGGGCAGCCGTGGCTGGTGCGATATCCTGACCGGCAACCGGGGATCAAGCAGCGTGCGGAGGTGCGCCGGCGGCACAGCATGTGGCGGTTCCGGGACTTTCTGCCGCTTCGCCCGTTCGAGGAGCCGGTCTCGCTCGGTGAAGGCGACACCCCGCTGCTTCGGCTGCGGCGCACCGCCGACCGGCTCGGGATTCCGCATCTCTGGCTGAAGGACGAGGGCTGCAACCCCACCGGATCGTTCAAGGCGCGCGGGCTGAGCGCGGCCATCACGCGGGCCACGGCCGCGGGCGCGCGCCGGTTCACCCTGCCCACCGCGGGGAACGCCGGTGTCGCCGCGTCCGCGTACGCGGCGCGTGCGGGCGCGGAGGTGCGGGTCTTCGCACCGGATACGACGCCCCGGACCATTCTCTCCCAGATCGAGGCATTCGGGGGGACACTCGTCCTGCTGGAGGGACATATCGGGGACTGCGGCAAGGCCAGCCGGGCGTGGGCGGCGGAGTCGGGGGCATTTGACCTCTCCACCCTGCGGGAACCCTACCGTATCGAGGGCAAGAAGACGCTGGGTCTGGAGCTGGCGCTGCAGATGGCCTGGAAGATGCCCGATGTCATACTGTACCCCACGGGTGGCGGCACCGGCCTGATCGGGATGTGGAAGGCATTCGGGGAGCTCAAGGCGCATGGGTGGGTCGAGGGCGACCTCCCGAGGTTCTACTCGGTGCAGTCGACCGGGTGCGCGCCGATCGTCAAGGCCTTCGCCGAGGGCGCCGACCGCGCCGAGGTGTGGGCCGATCCCTGGACCGTCGCGAGTGGCCTGCGGGTGCCGGGAGCGCTGGGTGATCGGCTGATGCTGCGGGCGCTGCGGGAGACGGGGGGAGGGGCGGTGGCCGTCGAGGATGCGGTGCTGGTGGAGGCTGCCCGGACGGTGTCCCGTGAGGAAGGGGTGGACGTCTCCCCCGAAGGCGGTGCGACGATCGCCGCGCTGGAGGTGCTGGTCGGGCGCGGCGAGGTGGATCGTGGCGAGACGGTGGTGGTGTTCAACACCGGGGCCGGCTGGCTCTATCGAAACCCTGCGGAATTGCGGGGAGAGGGCTAGGGAGCGATATTTCCAAGTCTATGCCCGACAGCCGTTTTGCCATCATCGACCCATCGTCGGGAATCAGCGGCGACATGCTGTTGGGGGCGTTGATCGATCTCGGCGCCGATGAGGAGTGGCTCCAGGGATTACCCGCGCGGCTCGGGTGCCCGGAGGTCCGGGTGGAAATCGCAGGGGTGGATCGGGCCGGGGTTGGTGCCCGGCAGGTCAGCATTCGGCTCCGCGATGGATCCAGTGAGGCACCGGCGACTCCGTTCGCGCATGGCGACACACGCCGGGCACCATTCGCATCACCATGGTGACTCACACGGGCAGGCACCCCACCGCCATGTCGGGGAGCTGCTCGAGATGGTCGAGCGGGCGCCGCTGTCGGCCTGGGTCAAGGAGCGGGCGCTTCTGGCCTTCAGGCTCCTCGGGGAGGCGGAGGGGCGCGTACACGGCCTCCCGGCAGCCAATGTGGCACTGCACGAGGTTGGGGCCCTGGACGCCCTTGTGGACATCGTAGGGGGCATTGAGGGCTTCGAGCGCCTGGGGATCAACCGGGTGTTCCGGCGGCCGGTCGCGGTCGGGGAGGGATGGGTGAGCGCCGCTCACGGGCGGCTCTCCGTTCCGGCCCCTGCAACGGGACTGCTCCTGGAAGGGCTGGAGATCGGCCCGAACGGACCTGTCACCGGCGAGGCGACGACCCCGACCGGCGCAGTGCTTCTCCGGGTGTTGACCGAAGGGCCGCCACCCGCCAGGTGGCGACCGATGGCCAGCGGGTGGGGGGCAGGGGGACGGAATCCGGCGGGGTATCCGAACGTGCTCCGGGTGCTGATCGGTGAGTCGATGGAGGAGTCGGCGGAGGTCGTGGTCACCGCGACCGATCTGGACGACTTCAATCCCGAGTACCTCGAGCCGGTCCGGGTGGCGCTCTTCGCGGCAGGCGCCCTCGACGTGCAGGTGTGGAGCACGATGGCCAAGAAGGGCAGGGCGAGCCTCCGGATCGAGGTCGTCAGCGAGGCAGCCTCGTCGGAGGCGATGGCGGATGTGCTCTTCCGCCACACCACGACCGGGGGCGTGCGCCGCTGGGTGGCGAATCGGTCGACCCTGGCGCGCCGCGAGTTCGAGGTCACCACCCGGGACGGTGCCGCCGTTCGGGTCAAGGTGCTGGAGGCCCCCGGGGGAGCCCGGATCAAGGCTGAGTACGATGACGTCGTCGCGGCTGCCCGTCTCACCGGGCGCCCGACGGCGGAGATTGTTCGAGAAGTGGAACAACAGGCGGAAGATCGGATGACGCGCGAAAGCGCGTCGCCATTGACTGACAACTAAGGAGTAACGATGCGGAAGGTCTTTGCAGCGCTGGCGGCCGTCGCCTTTTCGGCGAGCAGCCTGATGGCGCAATCGGATGAGCCGAAGGTCAATCTGCGCGTGCAGCGCGCGCAGCCCTCCTCCTGGGTGGTGCCGGATTGCGGCCTCGACAAGGGCAACTTCCTGATCGGCAGCTCGGCGACCTACCTGAGCAGCGGCATCAAGACGAGTGACAGCGAGAAGAAGGAGCGTCTCTTCACGAACGCCCGCAACGTGGCGATCGAGGGCATCGAGAAGGGACAGGCCGGCGTGAGCGGGGCGTGGTACTACCTCGGTCGGGCCTATTTGCAGCTCGGCGATCTCGCGGGCGCGGACAGTGCGCTCGCGCGGGCGCAGTCGCTCGCTCCCGAGTGCGGCAAGGAAATCCAGTTGCTGCGACGGAACACCTGGGTCGCGCTGGTCAACGCCGGCAACACCTTCCTGAAGGATGAAAACAAGGATTCCGCGGACGTGCTCTTCCGCCAGGCGAACGAGATCTACCAGGGCGAGCCGAACGCGTTCACCAGCATGGCCGTGCTCTTCAACTCCGAGGGGCAGGCGGACAGCGCCATCGTCTACTTCAAGAAGGCCGTGACCGCGGCCGGGGACGACCCGAAGCTCGCCGAGGGGCGTGACATGGCGCAGTACAACCTGTCGGCGCTGCTCAGCAATGAGGGGCGCTACGGCGAGGCTGTGGCGGCGTGGGAGCAGTACCTGAAGTGGAAGCCGGACGACATGGAAGGCAAGAAGGCGTATGCGCGCGCGCTGCGGGCGGACGGACAGCCCGACGCGGCCGCGGAGATCGAGCGTGAGCTGATCAACGAGTCCGGGGCGGATGTACCGATCGCCGACCTGATGGCGGCCGGCGTGAACTTCTTCAACGACAAGAATTACACCGAAGCCGCCGCGACCTTCGGACGCGTGGTCACGCGTCAGCCGTGGAACCGGGACGCGCTGTTCAACATGGGCAACTCCTACCTCGGTTCGCAGGACGGCCCCGGTGTGGTGAAGGCGGGCACGGCCCTCTATGCGATCGAGCCGATGAACGAGCGGAGCGTGCAGCTGCTGGCCAACGGCTATCAGCTTGAGAAGGACCAGGCCAACATCGTGAAGTACGTCACCGAAATCGAGGGGATGGCCTTCAACCTGGATATCGAGCAGGTGCTGCTGCAGTCGGGCGGGGCCAAGGTCATCGGCACCGCGACTGGACGCGCCGCGAAGAAGATCGATACCAAGCCGATCGCGCCGCACCCGGTCACGCTTGTCTTCGAGTTCATCGACGAGTCCATGGCGGTGGTCGCCACGAGCGAGCGGACGGTTCCGGCGCTGGGCGTGGGTGAGACGTCGGTGGTCGAGGCGGAGGGGCTGGGGACCGGCATCGTCGGATGGCGGTACAAGGTCAAGAAGTAGATCGATTGACAGGCACCCCGTTCGGGGTGAGTTTTGGTGGGTCGCGGGCGTAATTCAGTGGTAGAATGCCAGCTTCCCAAGCTGGACGTCGCCGGTTCGAGCCCGGTCGCCCGCTCTCCGCACGTGCTCGACCGAGTGTGACAAGACGCCGCCCCTCCGGGCGGCGTCTTGCGTATCCGGGGCCGTTCCGGCGTTGATCGGTCCCCCCCAACTGTCCCTCCCCCTCGCTCCAGCCCTCAAACCCCACAGCCGCCAGGCCGGGTCCCTCCCGAAGGGTGGCCCGATTTGTCGGGTCCCTGCGCGTCTTGATGGTAGAGGGAGCCAGAGGGGCTGGGGGGGTGCCCCATCCCCTTGGCATGATGCGTTCAATCCACCCCGAGGTGCCGCGATGCGTATCCCCGCGATTGCCCTGCTGCTTGTCCTCCCTGCTGCGGTCGCCTGCAGCGACCCGCTCGCTCCCGAGACCGGCGGGGTCGAGGTCAACCTGGCAGTGACTGGACCCGACGGACACTCCGGCGCCTTCACGGTGTCGATCGACGGGGGCTCGCCCGTCGGAGTTGCCGGCTCCGGGTCCGTCATTTCGGGGCTCGCATCCGGGCACCACAACATTTCGCTGAGTGGGCTCGCACCGAACTGCACGCTCGAGGCCGAGACGCCCAAGTCGTTTGCCATCAATGCCTCCGAGACCACCGTGGTCACGTTTATCGTGACCTGTATCGCGACCACCGGCGTAATCGAGGTACGGGTGACGACCTCTGGACTCGATCAGGATGCGGACGGATACCAGGTCAGCCTCGATGGTGCCGCGCCGCGACCGATCCCGACGAATGGGTTGATCCGCATCTTGGGCGTCTCCGGGGGGACGCACAGCCTCAACCTCAGCGGATTGGCGCCAAATTGCACTCCGCTCGGATCTAACCCGACTGAAGTGAGCGTCTCCGTGGGGGGGGCGGTGGCGGACGTGGTCTCAGCGCCGTTCGGCGTGGAATGCACGTCGATAACGGGCTCCATCCATGTGTCCGCCGTCACGACGGGTCCCGAGCCGGATGACCAGTACTCCGTGACCCTGAACGGCGGAAATGCGCGCGTATTGCTTGCAAACGGGAGCTTGCAGGTGGATCGACGAGTCCCCGGGAGCTACTCGGTGTTGCTCACCGGGATCGCACCCAACTGTGCCGTGAGTGGCCCCAATCCTGTCACTGTGACGGTATCCACCGGTGATACCGCTTATGTCGCCTTCTCGGTGGCCTGTCTCCCGAACCCGACCCTCCGGATCACGGTGTCGACAACCGGCTCCGACATCCCAACGAGCTACTCCGTCTACGTCCACGATGGTGGTTGGTTCTCCTATCCCGCGTACTGGGCATCCGTCCCGGCGAACGGGACACAGTCGATCGTGGTTGAACCCGGCGATTACACTGTATCGCTGCCGTACCTACCCTCCAATTGCGTCGCCACGAATCCGACCGAAGTGCCGGTGACCGTCCCGGCGGCGACGACGATAGATGTCGCCTTCACCGTATCGTGCGCCCCCTGGCCAATCCTGCGTGTGACGGTCGTGACGACCGGGCCCAATGCGCCCGCGAATTACCTGGTCGGCGTCGATTTTGACGGCTGGTATTACTACGGGTACTCCTACCAGGCGACGATTCCCTCCAACGGGTCGGCTTCCATCGCGCTCCCGCCAGGGATGCACCATGTGATCCTGGACCAGGTCCCGCTGAACTGCGTGGTGACCAGCCCGAACAACCTGACCGTGTCGGTTCCCCTCGGTGTCGGGGCAGATGTCGCCTTTGCGGTGGCGTGTCATTGAGCGGGAGGCTCAACTGACTCGGCGCGGCTGGACCTGTCGCCGCCACCACGGATTCCTTCTTGCCGCGGCAGGCGCGCTTGCCGCCTGCGACGCCGAGCAGGTCTCACAGCCGACGCCACTTCCGGTTGTGGTGGATGCGTCGGTCGTGCCGGGGCAACACAACGTCCTGAGCGTAGTCGTCGCCATCTCACAGCACCACGCGGACAGCGCAGTGGTGCGGTACGGGTCTGAGGGGGCGGGACTCGACAGCACGACACCGGGGATCGCCATCTCATCGGAAGCGGTCAGCCTGCCCGTCTTCGGGCTTCTCCCGGTGACGATCTACCGCTTCCAGGTGCTCGCCTACGGGGCCGGGGGGGTGACGGCGAGCGACACCCTCTCGTTCACCACCGGCGCGCTGCCAGCCGACCTGCCCCTCTATTCCGCGGGGGGCAGCGATCCCAGCCCCGGGTACGTCGTCTTCGCGGCATACCCCTACGGCGTCGTGATCGACAACACGGGGCGGGTGGTCTGGTATCGCCACCTCGACGGCGGACCGACCCTCAATTTTCAGGTGCAGCCCACCGGCCGCTACACGACGAGTCCGATTCTCGCTGCCCCGGGCGATTTCACGCCGTGGGTGGAGTTTGACGCCCTCGGTCGCGAGACCCGCCGGCTGGGGTGCGCCGATGGGCTCGTTTCGCGGTTTCACGAGTTGATCGCCGAGGCGGATGGCGGCTTCTGGATCATGTGTGACGAGACTCGGACGATGGATCTGACGCCCTACGGGGGCCAGCCGGCCGCGGCCGTCACGGCAACCGTGATCCAGCACGTCGGCGCCGGGGGAAGCCTGCTGTTCTCCTGGAACGCCTTCGACCATTTCGCGATCACCGACCTGGAATTGTCCAGCCGGACGGGACCTGCGGTCAACTGGACCCACGGCAACGCGCTCGCCTTCGACGCCGACGGGAGGTCTCCTGGTCTCGTTCCGAAGCCTGAACGAGGTGACCAAGATCGACACGGCCAGCGGGGCGGTGCTCTGGCGGCTCGGGGGGCTCGCCAGCCAGTTCACCCTGGCGGGTACGCTCAACCCGTTCCTCGGCCAGCACGGCCTCCGGATGGCCGGGCCCCATCGCCTGCTGCTCCTGGACAACCGGGGCGTCTCCGGCGCCACGAGGGCCGAGTCCTACGTGCTGGATGAGACCAACCGGATCGCGCAATTGACGGACACCTACGCGGGCGCCCCGTCGGTCGTCGCCCTCCTTGGGGGATCGACCCAGGTGCTCCCGGGAGGGAGGGTGCTGGTGGCCTACGGGAACGGCAACCGGCTGCAGGAATACGACGCCGCCGGGAACGTCGTCTGGGAAATTCACGGCAATCCGGGGTACATCTTCCGCGCGCAGCGTATCGCCTCGCTCTACGATCCCGGCCTGTCTCTGCCACCGAGATAGTTAGGCGGTGCGGATGTGAGTGCCCCCGTCGAACCCACAGGTTCGGCGGGGGCTGTCCCATGTGGGGCCGTCACTTGACGCCCGCTTGACCGGGCAGGGCGATCCTCCTGACACCACTGGGGGGAACCAGCGTGCGGAACAGGCACGGCGAGTTCATGCCATCCTCACGATATCCCTACACTGGCGGCCGACATTCTGAATTCGGTTCCGGCATGCCGTTCGCCGGCATGCGGGACCATCCCCACCGCAGGAGGACCCGATGAAATCCGTGCTGAAGTACCTCGCTGTGCTGGCGCTCGTCCTGGGCCAGGCCTGTTCCGACGCCAGCGGGCCGACGGCCCCGGCGCTGGGCGACGGCGCGCATGCTCTCGGAGTACGCCGGGAACGGCGCTGGCCCGGGCGACGTGTCGGTGATGACACAGAATCTGTATGTCGGTGCCGACGTCGACGCCGTCATCACGGCGCTCGCCACCCCGGATCCCGATGACGACATTCCCGCCCTGCTGGACGCCGTTGCCACCCTTGAGTACACCGATTTCCCGACGCGTGCCGCCGCGATCGCCCGGGAAGTCGGGCGAACACACCCGATGGTCATCGGGTTGCAGGAAGTCTCCACCATCGGCATCGACATCCCGCCACTCGACATCAGCGTCCACCAGGACTTCCAGCAGATCCTGCTCGACGCGCTGGCGGCGCAGGGATTGAACTACGTGGTGGCCGTGCGACTGGAGAACTTCACCGCCTCCCCCAGCCCCGGCATCAGCCTGACCGACGCCGACGTCATGCTCGTGGATCCGAGCAGGGTGGAGGTCGTCACGACGGCGGGCCACACCTTCAGCGCCAACCTGGGCGTCGTGGCCCCAGGCGTGGACTTGCAGCGTGGCTGGGTCGAAATGACAGCCGTCATTGGAGGCGTGACCTATACCTTCGCCAGTACCCACACTGAAGGGACCGGGCCCGATGAGCTGCTCCTGCAGCTCCACGCGGCCCAGGTCGGAGAGATGGTCGCGTCACTGGGCAATGCGTCACCCGCGATCGTCATGGGCGACTTCAACACGGAGCCCGAACACGCCGGCGTACCAGGTGATGGTGGGCGGAGGGTTCACCGACGTGTGGCACGCCTTCCGTCCCGGCGTTCGCGGATTCACCTGCTGCCAGGCGGCCGACCTCTCCAACCCGCAGCCGGCCTTCCGCGAGCGAATCGACTATGTCTGGACGCGCGGCCTCGGCGACCTCAAGGGCCGCTACTCGCTGCTGGGCCAGATCGGCCTCTATGGGGATGTGCCGTCCGATCGCATCCGGAATGTCGCGGGCGCCCTGATCTGGCCGTCCGACCATGCGGGGGTGTTTGCCAACATCATGCTGCCTCGCTGAACGCCGGCAGCCCTGAGTCAGAGCAGGAGAGCAGGGTGTCGCGAAAAGAGCCGCCGGCGTCGAGAGACGTCGGCGGCTCGGTCGTTCCCGGGGTGGCTCCGCTCAGCGCCGGCGGGGCTTGGCGCGGGGTCCGTACACGGGGGAGACGCCGTGACGCGCGGCGGCCCAGAGCGTGAGGATCGAGGTGATGCCGGCGATGGTCCGCTTTTCCTGCTCGGCGTGGATGACCAGCCCGTAGGTGTCGGCGACGAAATGCATGTTGTCGAGCACCTGCCGGGCGCGCCTTCGTGTCGATGTTGCCGTGCCAGTAATCGACCTGCTCGACGATCATCTCCTCGTGCCGGCGGAGGAATTCGCCGAGGGAAAAGACCTTCCGGCTGAGCGGGGTCCGGGTGCGGCAGAGCACGAGCAGGTCCCCGAGGTAGACGTCCCACAACTCGGCCAGCTGACGGTTGGAGTCCCGGCGCAGGACGCGGGCGCGCGCGAGGGAGAACTGCGCCTTCGAGCGGCGCCGGTCCCGCGGCACGACGGGGTGGAGATCGTAGAAGGTGTGGACGGCCGTGTCGTCCAGCTCATCGTCCTCGTGGTAGACCCACATCCGCTTGAGGGTTGTCCAGCTGGCGATGGTGACGACCTTCTTCTCGCGGCTGTCGAGGAGAATGAACTTGCCCTGCTCGACGTTCACGGCGGTCAGCCAGTGACTCCACTCATCCACGCACAGCAGGACGGGGATGCCCCGGCGGAGGTACCTCACCAATTCGGCCTTGGCGTGGGACTCGTCGTGGCGGCGGATCATCAGGATGTCGACGCCGAACTTCTTGGCGGCCCGGCCGAGCTGGAGTTCGTCGGTGCCGTTCCACCAGTGGCTGCCGGCGAGCTTGCTGATGTCCTTCTCGTCCTTGAGCACCCCGAACATCGCCAGGGCGTGTTTCAGGGCGAAGGGCCCGCACTGCCAGATGTTCGGTTGTGGGTATATTCCCATGGAGATTCCGGTTCGGAGTTCCGCAAAGGTTAGCAGAACGGGGGAGCGATGGCTACGGCACGCAAGCGCGGGTCGGTGGTAGTGCTGTACAACAGCGTCAGCGACGAGGGGTACGAGAAGCTGCGCGACGTCGATCCGGAGACGCTCGGGTTCAAGCCGGAGTACGATATCGCCGTCTCCACGGTTGCCGAAGAATATGCGGCCATTGTCGACGGGCTCAAAGAGGCCGGCTTCCAGGCCCGCGAGGTCAACATTGCCGAGGACATCAAGCAGCTGGAACGGCTGGTACGCCGCAACCCACCCGATGCGGTGTTCAACCTGGTCGAGGGCTTCCATGATGACGCCGACCTCGAGCCGGCCGTGGCCGGCTTCCTCGATCTCTACCGGATTCCGTACACCGGCGCCCCGCCGATCGCCCTCGCCAACTGCCGGCGCAAGGGGCTGATGAAGCAGCTGCTCCTGGCCAACGGCGTCCCGACCCCGAAGTTCCTGCAGCTGACCAAGCCGAAGATCGCCGTGCGGCACGGGCTCCACTATCCGCTGATCATCAAGCCGGCCAGGGAGGACGCCAGTGCGGGGGTGGACGAGAAGAGCGTCGTGTACGACCGGGCGGAACTGCTCGCCCAGCTGGAACGGGTGTTCGACGAGTTTGACCCGCCGATCCTGGTCGAGGAGTTCATCGAGGGACGGGAGTTCCACGTCGGTATTCTCGGCAACGACCCGGGCGAGGTGCTCCCGCCGCTGGAGTATGACTTCTCGGAACTGCCCGACGATCAGCCGTCCGTGATCAGCTACGCCGCGAAGTGGGACCCGCTCGCGGAGGTCTTCCACCGGGTGGCGGCGCATTGCCCCGCCGACATGACCAAGCGACTCGCGAAGAAGATCGAGGACGTGGCGCTTCGGGCCTATCGCGTGTCGGGTTGCCGCGACTACGCGCGGCTCGACCTTCGGGTCTCGGCGGACAATCACGTCTATGTCCTCGAGGTGAACCCCAACCCCGACCTGACCGAGGGGGTCTCGTTCATGCACTCCGCCGAGGTGGCGGGGTACACCTTCGCGAAAACCCTGCGGAAGATTGTGGAGATGGCGATGGAACGGACGCCGGAGCCACTCCCTGAGCCCGTGCCGCCGACAGCTGGCTGAGAGCCTTCACGCCGGCAGCCTCCAGTGTATATTATGGCCGATTCGCGTCCGGCCGACGCGCGAACCGACCCGCAATTCACGCTGGTCCGGGCACCAATGAAGCAGGCGATGACGGGGGATCCCGGCATCGCGAACACGCACCTCACCCCCCGAAGGAGTTGGATATGCGTCGCATGAAGGGAACACTGTTTGCGGCCGTTGCGCTCGTGGCGCTGGCCGGATGCTCGCAGGAAAAGGCCCCCGAGGCCATGCCAGAAGCAGCCCCTCCGGCGCCGATGGCTGCCGGTCCGACCATGTCGAGCCCGCCGACCGCAGCGACCACCGCCATGGCCGCCGCTTCGACTGCGCCGGCAGCCGCCACCATGGCCACCGCGGCCGGCAGCGGTCCCCTTTCGGTCAGCACCGCCCAGAGCGGCGACGCCGGCGATTCCTCCTGGGTTGCCGAGATCGATGTCGACGGCGACGGCACCGCGGTCGATGCCACGTTTGTTTGGGACGACGAGGCCAAGATCCTCTACATCGCGGTCGAGGACGATGAAGTCTGCGCCGATGGCGGGGTCGTCATGGCGAACACCCTGACCGCCCTCTTCGGCAATGGCAACGCTGTCGGCGCCCCGGTGGGCTCGGGCTGGACCGCCACCTACCTTGACGCCACCGAGTGTGGCGCTGAGGAGCCGGTCCTCTTCGGTGAGCGGTTTGACGCGAACGGCAACGTGACCGTCGCTGGCGAGGCGATGATCTCCCCGAGCACCGGCGATCTGCTCATTGTCGTAGCGGAGACCGACGCAGCGGACGCCTCGGACGGCATGTAACACCGCCGCCCGGTGGCTCGGCCACCGCGGACGCCAGCAGAGCCCCACTCGGACGCGTTCCGAGTGGGGCTCTGTCGTTGTTGCGGAGGCCGGGGCGCCCGGCAGAGACGCCGCAAGTCACGAGTGTATGGGGGCTTGGAGCCTGAAACCATTACTTGAGGTGAGAAGCCCTAACCCTTGATATTGTAACACGATCCACGCATCTTATTCCGGTGCCTTCGAGGGCTCGATTGCTTTGACATCAGGATTTGTGGATGATTCGTGTGAACGCGGTGCAGCCTGAATCGCTGGGTGAGGAGCTCGGGCTGTCGGTCGGGACGGAGTTGCTCTCCGTCAACGGGCGCCCCCTCGAGGATTTCCTCGACTGGGAGTTCCTGACCGCGGAGGACGCGTTCACGCTGCACGTCCGCCAACCAGACGGCGAGGAGATCGAGTTCGATATCGAACGCCCGGAAGGGCTGCCGATGGGGCTGGGGCTGGAGCCGCCCCGGATCCGGCGCTGTGCCAACCGCTGCGACTTCTGCTTTGTCGACGGCCTCCCCACCGGCCTCCGCGACACCCTCTACATCCGCGACGACGACTACCGGCTCTCGTTCCGGTACGGCAACTTCGCCACGCTGACCAACCTCAAGCAGCGCGATGTCGACCGCATCATCGAGTACCGGCTCTCGCCGCTGTACGTCTCGGTGCACGCGACCGATCCGACCGCCCGCCGCTGGCTCCTCCGGAACCCGACCGCGCCCGACATCCTCGAGCAGCTGCGCGGCTTCGCGGAGCATGGCATCCAGTTCCACACCCAGATCGTCATGTCGCCCGGCGTCAACGACGGCGACGTGCTCGAGAAGTCCCTGAACGATCTCTACGCCTTCGGCGATGCGGTCCTGAGCGTCTCCGTCGTGCCGGTCGGCCTGACCGAGTTCAGCAAGCACCACCTGGTCCGGGAGCCGACCGAGGCCGAGTGCGCCGCCGCCGTCCGGCTCGTCGAGCGGCACGCCGCGGTCGCCCGCGCCGAGCGGGGCATCGCCTGGTGCCTCGGGGCGGATGAGCTCTACCTGCGCGCCGGGCTCCCGCTCCCCGGACCCGAGGCGTACGACGACTTCGACCAGGTGGAAAACGGCGTCGGATCCGTCCGGTACCTGCAGGCCCGCATCGCGGAGGGCGCGGAGGAGCTCGCCCACCTCGCCGGCAGGCGGATCGCCGTGCTGACCGGCACATCGATGGGGGCGCTCATGCCGCAGGTGCTCGCGCCGCTGACCGAGGCCACGGGCGCCACCTTCGAGCTGATTGTTCTCGAGAACACACTCTTCGGCAAGACGGTCACGAGTGCCGGCCTGCTGCCCGGCGCGGCGTTCCTCGAGGCGCTGCGAGGCCGCGACGACCTCGACCTGGCCCTCCTGCCGGCTGAGTCGATCAACGACGACCTGCTCTTCATGGACGACCTCGAAGCCCACGACCTGCAGGCGCAGGTGCCGGTGAAGATTCGCTTCTCCCATCATTTCACGGACGCGCTCGCCGCGCCGGTGCCCGCATGAGCATGCCAACCGTCGCCGTCGTGGGCCGCCCGAACGTGGGGAAGTCCACGCTGTTCAACCGCCTCATCGGAGGCCGCCGGGCGATCGTCTCCGACCAGGCCGGGACCACGCGCGACCGGCATTTCGGCACCGCCGACTGGGGCGGCCGCCGCTTCTGGCTGATCGATACCGGCGGCCTGATGCCCGACTCGAACGATTCGATGGACCGCGCCATTCGCCGACAGGTGGATCTGGCGGTGGAGCAGTCGGACCTCGTGGTCTTTCTCGTGGACGGGAAGGAAGGCCTCAACCCGGTGGACGCGGAGATCGCCTCCCATCTGCGTCGCGCCGACCGGCCGGTCCTGCTGGCGGTGAACAAGCTCGACGACCTCCCCGACACCACCGCCCATATGGCCTTCTACAAGCTCGGCCTCGGCGACCCGATCCCGCTCTCCGCGGCGATCGGCAAGGCGAGCGGCGATCTGCTCGATGCAATCGTCGAGCGGCTCCCGGAGCAGGAAGAGGGAGAGCTCGACGAGTCGATCAACGTCGCGGTGGTCGGTCGCCCGAACGTCGGCAAGTCGTCGCTCATCAACCGGCTCCTCGGCGAAGACCGCGTGGTGGTGTCGCCCGTCGCCGGCACGACACGCGACGCGGTGGACTCCGTCTTCAAGGCGCACGGCAAGCTCTTCACGCTGATCGACACCGCGGGGCTTCGGAAGAAGGCCCGCGTCCACGAGGATGTCGAGTTCTACTCCACCCTCCGCACCCAGCGCGCCATCGAGCGGGCGCAGGTCTGCGTCCTGGTGGTCGACGCGTCCCTGGGCCTGCACACGCAGGATCTGCGGATCGCGAACGAGGCGTGGGACCGCGGGTGCGGCCTCATCATCGCCGTGAACAAGTGGGACCTGGTCAAGGAGAAGGACGCCAACACCGCCCGTCGCGGCGAGGAAGCGCTGCGTGCCAAGGCGCCGTTCCTCGCCTGGGTGAAGTTCGTCTACATGTCGGCGGAAACCGGACAGCGCGTGCACCAGCTGCCGCAGGAGATCCTCGAGGTGGCCGAGGCGCGGGAGCGCCGGATTCCCACCGCCGAGGTGAACAAGGTCCTCGAGGAACTGGTCCAGCGCACCAGCCCGCCCCAGAAGCCGGGGCAGGAGGTCAAGCTGCTGTACGCCTCGCAGGTCGGCACGGCACCACCGGTGTTCGCCATCGTCTGCAGTCGCCCGGACGCGATCCCGGAATCGTACGAGCGCTACCTGATCAACGGCTTCCGCAAGGCGTGGTCGTTCGAAGGCGCGCCACTGCGACTGAAGTTCAAGCGTCGCTCGGGACGACACGAATGACGACCGCCCAGATCGCCGCGCTCGTCGCGTCGTATCTCCTCGGTGCCATCCCCACCAGCTTCCTGGCGGGGAAGGCGTTCAAGCGGATCGATCTGCGTGAGCATGGGAGCAAGAACCTCGGCGCGACGAATGTGTACCGGATCATGGGATGGCGGTACGCGATCCCGGTCGGGATCTTCGACGTCGCCAAGGGCGCGGTCCCCGTCCTGATCATCGGGCCGGCGGTGAGCGTGCTCCCGTGGTTTCCGCTGGTCTGCGGCGTGATGGCGGTGGTGGGCCACGTCTTCTCCGTGTTCGTCGGGTTCAAGGGCGGGAAGGGCGTCGCCACCAGTGCCGGGGTGGTGCTCGGCCTCGCGCCGATGGCGGTCGGTGCCTGCCTCGCCATCTGGGCGCTGGTGGTCTGGGCCTCGGGGTACGTGTCGCTCGGGTCCATCGTCGCGACCGGGGTGTTCCCCGGCCTGGTCTGGATCCTCTATCCTGCGCGCCGGGAGAGTATCTGGCTCTACGCGCTGCTCGCGGCCGTCATCATCTGGATGCACCGCTCCAATATCCGGCGCCTGATGAACGGCACCGAGAATCGATTCGGGCGGCATGCCAAGGACGCCGACTCCGCATGACCCGCATCGGCGTACTCGGCGCGGGGAGCTGGGGCACGACGCTCGCCGACCTGCTGGCCCGCAAGGGCCACGAGGTCCGGCTGTGGGCGTACGAGGTCGAAGTGGTGGAGAGCATCAACGCCCGTCACGAGAATGCGCTCTTCCTGGCCGGCCGCCCGCTCGACGAGCGTCTCGTGGCGTGTGCCGACCCGTTCGAGGCGGTGGATGGCGCGCCGATCATTCTCTCCGCCGCGCCGAGTCACGTGGCGCGCGCGGTCACGGCGCCGCTGAACCCCGGTGTGCGGCAGGACGCGATCGTGGTGAGCGCCACCAAGGGGATCGAGGCCCCCGGCCTCCTGCTGCCGCACGAGGTGCTCGCCGAGAGCCTTCCGGGCAGGCCATTCGTGGCGCTCTCCGGTCCGAGCTTCGCGGCCGAGGTTCACGACGGGCAACCGACGGCCGTGGTAGCGGCGGCGGTGGATCCCGAGGTAGCGGCGACGGTCCAGGATGTGTTCTCGACACCCAGGTTCCGGGTGTATTCGAACGATGACCTGGTCGGGGTCGAGTTGTGCGGCGCATTGAAGAATGTGGTCGCCATCGCGGCGGGAATCCTGGAAGGGTTGGGGCTGGGGAACAATCCGCGTGCTGCGCTCATCACGCGCGGACTCGCGGAGATGACGCGGCTGGGCCTCGCGATGGGCGCCAAGCCGATGACGTTTGCGGGGCTGGCCGGGATGGGTGACCTGATCCTGACCGCCACCGGCGGGCTGAGCCGGAATCGCGCGCTCGGGATCGCGCTGGCCAAGGGCGAGAAGCTGGCGCAGTACACGGCGACGCATCGCACGGTGGCCGAGGGGGTCAACACGGCCCGCTCGGCGGTGGGGCTGGCGAAGCGCCACGGTGTCGAACTTCCGATCACGGAGCAGGTGGCGGCCATTCTGTTCGACGGCAAGGAACCGAAGCAGGCGGTGGCTGACCTGATGGACCGGACCCTCAAGGCGGAGCAGTGGCGGTGACCAATCCACGTCCGACCCAGGAATTCTTCTCCATCGGCGAGGTATGCGCGCTGACGGATCTCAAGCCGCATGTGCTGCGGTATTGGGAGAGCCAGTTCCGCTTCCTCAATCCGGCGAAGAACCGCTCAGGCAATCGCGTCTACAAGAGCCGCGAAGTCGAGCTCATCATGCTGGTGAAGCACCTGCTGTACTCCGAGAAGTACACGATCGACGGAGCGCGTCAGAAGATCGAGCAGTATCGCCGAACGGGCGAATTGCGCGGGACAGCCAAGCGGGCGATGGGATCGGAGACGGTCCGCGAGCTGCGGGAAGAGGTGGACGAGGTGCTGAAGGTGCTCGATGGCGGCGACGAGCCCAAGGGCAAGGGTTGATGCACATCCTGGTCAGCAACGACGACGGTATCCTCGCGCCCGGGATCGGGCTCCTGGCCGACGCCTGCCGCAGCGTGGGGCACGTCACCGTGGTGGCGCCGGACCGCGAGCAGAGCGGCACCAGTCACTCGCTCACGCTGCATCGCCCGCTGCGCGCCGCGCTTCGTCCCGACGGCGCCTACCAGGTGGACGGCACCCCGACCGACTGCGTCCTGCTCGCGGTGAACGCACTGCTGCCGGAGCGGCCCTCCTTCGTCTTCTCGGGCGTGAATCATGGCCCGAACATGGGGGAGGACGTGCTCTACTCGGGCACCGTCGCCGTGGCGATGGAGGCCGTCACCCTCGGGATTCCGGGCGTGGCCGTCTCCTTTGCCGGCCAGGATACCGAGACGCTGACGACCTATGGACCGCTCCTGAAGCGGCTGGTGCAGCAGGTCGTGGCGGTCAAGGATTTCCCGACCGACACGCTCCTCAACGTGAACCTCCCCGCCGTCCCCGCATCGGAAGTGAAGGGCACGGTCGTGACGCGTCTCGGGAGCCGGTTCTTCTCGGAATCACTGACACGGATGAAGGATCCGTGGGGTCGCGAGATGTTCTGGGTCGGCGGCGGCACGATCACCTGGACGGGCGGGGACGACACCGATCATGGCGCGGTCGCTGAGGGTTTCGTGTCCATCACACCGCTGCACATGGACCTCACGCACTACCCATTGCTGGAAACGGTTCGGGAATGGCGTCTGACGCTGTAGGGGCGGGGGACAGCTACGGCGGGTATCGCGCGCGCCTGGTCAGCGAGTTGCAGGCCAAGGGCATTCGCGATCTCTCTGTGCTGCGCGCGGTGTCGCAGGTGCCGCGCCACCTCTTCGTTCCGCCGAGTGTGCGGCACCGGGCCTACGAGGATTCCGCGCTTCCCATCGGGGGCGGACAGACCATCTCGCAGCCGTGGGTCCAGGCCCGGTACCTCGAAGTCCTCGAATTGACCGGCCGGGAGAAGGTGCTCGAGATCGGCACCGGTTCCGGGTACCAGACCGCGCTGCTCGCGCTCCTCGCCGACACGGTGTTCAGCATCGAACGGATCCAGTCGCTCGCCACCGAAGCACGGTCGGTGCTCGAGGCGGCGGGGATTCGCAACGTCACGGTGCTGGTCGGCGACGGGACCCTCGGCTGGCGACCCTTTGCGCCGTACGACGCCATCCTGGTGTCGGCGGCGAGTCCCTCGGTGCCAGCGCCCCTGATCGAGCAGCTCGCGCCCGGGGGCAGGCTGGTCATCCCGATCGGCGATCGCGAGTCCCAGGTGCTCCAGATGCTCCGCAAGGAGGGTGACCGCATCGTCACCACCTCGCTGGGTGATGTCCGCTTCGTGCCACTCCTCGGTGAGTTCGGCTTCCGTCCCTCCACCTCCTGACCGGCTGGTTCATGCTTCATTCCGTCGTCCAGTGGCTCGTCGAGACCGTTTCGGCGCTCGGCTACCCCGGCATTACGGCCCTGATGGCCATCGAATCGTCCTTCATCCCCCTCCCGAGCGAAGTGGTGATGCCTCCGGCGGGGTATCTGGCCGCGCAGGGCCGCATGGACCCGGTGCTGGCGGTCCTGGCGGGGACGCTCGGCAGCGTGATCGGGGCGCTCTTCAATTACTGGTTTGCCATCGTGGTCGGGGAGCCGTTCCTCCGGCGCTACGGCAAGTATTTCCTGGTCAGTGCCGAGCATCTGGACCGGGCGGAGGCGTTCTTTGCCCGCCACGGTGAGATCAGCACCTTCATCGGTCGCCTGGTCCCGGTGGTCCGGCAGCTGATCTCGATCCCGGCCGGCATGGCCAGGGTGCCTCTGGGCCGGTTCGTGGCCTTCACGAGCCTCGGGGCGGGGATCTGGTGCGCCATACTGGTCTATATCGGCTGGTTAGTCGGGCGGCACGAGACGACCCTGGTCGAGGGGATGGTCAAGGCGTACAGCACCCGGGCGTTTCTCTACATGTTACCCGTCCTTATTTTGGTGGTAATCGGGTATGTTTTGTGGCACCGTCGGCGGAGGGTGTCGCCGTGAGACGGATTCGGTTCGTCGTGACGGGGAGGGTGCAGGGGGTCGGATTCCGGTGGTTCGTGCGGGCCGAGGCCCGGCCACTGGGTCTGAACGGCTGGATCCGGAACCGGGATGATGGGGCGGTGGAGGGGGAGGTCGAGGGCCGTGACGACGCGGTCGAGGCACTTATTCCATGCCTGGAGGTCGGTCCGAGCGAGCGCCATTGTAACCAATGTGGGAATCTCCGAGATTTCGGATGAGGTTCCGGCTTATAAGAGATTTGAGATCAGGTAGTTAGCCCATTGAGGTGAGAGGAGTTCGAAGCGATGTCCGAGTCACTTCAGGACCGAATCAAGAAGGCCCTCCGGCCGGTGCCGGACTATCCCAAGCTCGGCTCCACCTTCTATGACAGCGTCGAGGTCTTTCGACACGGGTCGCTCCTGAAGGAGGTCGTCGAGGCGATGGCCGCTCCGTTCCAGGGGACGGGGGTTACCCATGTGGTGGGCGTCGAGCCGCAGGGCCAGATTCTCGGCGGGGCGATCGCGGTGGCGCTCGGGGCGGGGTTCATCTCGGCCCGGAAGCCCCGGAAGCTCCCGTGGGTCCAGGTCCGGCAGGTGTACTCGCTGGAATACGGGGATGACTCGCTCGAGGCGCGCCGTGACGACTTCGTGGGCGAGGACCGGGTGGTTGTGGTGGACGACCTCTTGTCTTCGGGCGGGACGGCGGCGGCGGCCGGGGAGCTGGTCGGGGCGCTCCGAGGCAAGCTGGTGGGGTACACCTTTATTTTGGAAGCGCTGGCGGACGAGGGACGGGCGAAGCTGGGCGACACGCCGGTCCACGTGCTGCTGCAGATCTAGACGAAACGCCCCCGTAGCTCAGCTGGATAGAGCAGCAGTTTCCTAAACTGTTGGCCGGAGGTTCAAATCCTCTCGGGGGCACTGTATGAGAGAGCCCTGCTTCAGTGTGTGAAGCAGGGCTCTTGTCGTGGGCGACGGGTACCCTTCGATCAATTCTCAGATGTCCGGTGGGGGAAAGAGGTAGACTCCGCACATCTGTTCACTCCTCTGCCACGGTGTACGCCCGCGTTCCAAATTGGATATCGAGTTTCCTGGAACCGGAGAGTCCACTCCAGCCCCTAATGGACCAGCCGCCAAAGCACAGCGCCCGGCACAGGCCGGGCGCTGGCTGTATTCGGTGAGCTACATTCACTACGGGCCAGTCGACAGCCACTGAAATACTTTGGTGACCAGCGGCTGGGGCACGGCTTCGAGCGCGTTGATGTCACCGATGAAGAAGATTCTCGAAGGCCCGTAGGTTAGCGTTCCCATCACTGGAAAGCCACTCACGGTTCCGAGCACTTTGAGTCCACCGGGGCTTGTCGTTAGAGCCGAGCCAGCAGAGTAAAACAGGCTGCTCGTTCCAGAGGTGATCGGGTCAGGAATTAAGGCTACGGATCCGGTCAGGCTTCCATCGAAGTGGAGTCCTAGACTTAACGCAAGAGGATCGGGGGTTGGGGGCCCTGCTGGTTGGAAATCCGTCTCAAGCAGTAGACCTGTCCCCTGAGTGCTGAGGAAGCTCTGATATGCATTGAACTCAGCGGTAGTGTCAGGTAGTTCCCCAGCCCGGGGCGATGAAGAAGCCCGCTCTAACTATGATTTGGTACCCGCTAAGGAGCGTATTCGTGATGACCGTGCCCCGTGGCAGCTCGTCCACCACGTAACCGAGGGATTTGAGGGCGTCGGCCAGAGCTTTGCCTTGGTGAGGCGCCGACGGATCAAAAGATCCTGTTTGCGGATACCACCATCCGTTGCCGTCCCGGGAAGCGTCGATCAGGATTCGTCCTGTCCCACTGGCCGCTGCCACGGTGAACAGATCAGTGCTTGTGTTGTTTATCTCTTATCGGCCTCGAGAATGGCGTTGCCTTCGTCTGCGCTCGCAGAGTTGATAAACGTGAGCGCGCCGAGGGTTGCGCTGCGCTGAACCACGAATGAGTCGCCCGGGAGCAAGTGCGGGTATGCTGCTAAACAGGGAGGCTGGCGCTCCGATGGTGTCCTTACCCGGGAGGATGAACTTGAGCGTCGAGACGCCCGCTGCCCCAGCACCGACATTCTTGACAATGGCGGTAAACGTCATGAGGTCTGCAGTAGTTGGGCTGGCGGGGCTGTGGGTCAACGAGCTCACGATCAAGTCGGGGAGCAAGTCCACTGGCTCGCTCACGGTCACGGGAGTAAACCCCGCCACTGGGCCGCGCTCGGCAGGCGGCCAGAGGCACAGCGTGAACGGAGACGCTGGGCAGCCTTGGGTGACGCCGACAACTCCTACCATTGTTTCGCCCACCGCCAAGCCGGTGGCCAGAGCCGTATGCTTCATTCCATCGATCTCGGCGTCTAGATGTACGATACCGGTTTCTGCGCTGCCCCAGCACGAGCCAGCGGGCAGAGAGTGTCCCACCAGTCGCGCCAACCGGACTTGCGGTGAGGACCACAGACTCCTCCACGTCCAGGTCGACCGGGGATGGTGTTATATCAATGCGCTGGATCTTCAGGAGCATCCCATAGCTCTACATGCTGAATCCACTGATGGATGCCGAGACCTCGTGCGCCCCATCATCGACGGTGCTGACCAGCTCCTGCCAGAGCCCATTGATCCTGGTCCCCAACGTGAGTCCGGCGGCAGGATCAGTCAGTTCGGGTGGCAGGGCGTTCGGGTCGTACGTCATGATGAGTTGGACGGGTTCATCGAAGACGAGGCCGTCGGGACTAAACGTCCAGAGCGTGCCGGGGATTGTGCCCTCGTCTGCCGGAGCAGCGCCCGTCAGCACCATGGTGATGACGGTTTCCGTCCCAAGCGCGTTGGCGGGGACCTCGAGCCTGACGAGCCCGTCCTCGGCCAGCACCGTTCCACCCGCTGCCCCAACCACTTCGATACCTGGGAGTCCCGCTTCCAGCCGGAACTTGATCGGGAGCGTGCGCCCGTCCTTCAGCGGGATGAATTCCCCCGTTTCGACGCTCTTCAACTCCTTGCCACTTGTCACGACATCTACGTCCGCAAAGCCGATGACGATGTCGGCCACCTCAACCTCGATCCGGTACGTCTTCAGTGGATCCAGGGCGAACTGGTCGGTGTGCCAGTTGACGAGGTAATGGTCGTCTTCCACGCGCAGCACCTCGGACGCCTCGCCGGACCCCGCTGTGAATGATGCAATGGCCGGCACGACGCACCCTGCGGTGCCGAGCTCACACACGCGAACGGTCGTATAGGGCAGGAAGCTCGCGTCGAATGTCCCGGCTGTGCTGGGGTTGGCTACCATCGGCGGGAGGAAATAGAATCCTGCTGTACCGCCGCTGTGCGCCCCATCAGAGATGATGTAGCTCGGTCCGCCTGGTACGTGGGTCACGGCAGTCGGTGCGCTCGGGATCTCGTCAGAGGCGCACGACAGGAGGCTCAGTGTGCACAGCCCGAGAAGTGAGTGTCGGATAGTTCGCCACATGGTGTGCCTCCGGTTCGGGATAGTGAGTGGAGGCCGTATGCGTGGTGAGTCACGCCGGTGCTGCAGTAGGTGTCCTGCGCACGTGTACGACCCCTATGCCTTTGCCGGACGGACAACAACCGGTGATTTTGCGCGCGCGGACTGCTGGGGTCATCTTCGAATTACGAGGTGAATTGCCGGCATTCTCATCGGCTCCATCCGCAAGTCACCTTGCATCCGTGATCACCGGCGCCATATATATGGCTCACTTCTTTCGCTGCCGGCCTAGGCGGCCCCGCCGTTGGTGTGACTCACCTACTACCGACGTCTCTCCGCTCCGAGTTCACTGATCCATCTTGGCACCGCGGGAGGACGGCGGTGACCAAGTGTTCGAATCCTCTCGGGGGCACTATATGAGAGAGCCCTGCCTCAGTGTGTGAGGCAGGGCTTTTGTTGTGGGGGGGGCTCTCAACAAGGCGAGACCATATCGCGTGGCCCCGCGCCGCTATTTCGCCTGAATCAACTCGAGGAAGCGGGGGTCGTCTCGGAGCGATGCGAGATCGGGGTCATGCTCGATCCAGTCCCGGTGGGCAAACCCGACTCGGAAGGCGCACCGGAGATGCCCGATTGCGGCATCCCGCTCCCCTTCGAGTGCCATCAGGCAGGCCACGTTGTAGCAGACGCCGGCATCCTCGCCATCGACGGTGGTGGCTCGCCGGGCCCATTCGATGGCCTGCTCGCGCTCGCCGATGCGACTGCAGGTGACTGCGGCCATGGTCATCGCCCGGCCGTCATCGGGATTGAGTTCCAGGTGTCGCTCGATGACCGGCAGGGCCCTGCGGTATGCCGCCTCCGCGTCGGCCGCCCTGCCCAGCGCCGAGAGCGTCTGCGCGGCGAAATAGAATGCTTCGTGGTCCTCGCGCGTGCTGCTTGCCTCCTCGAACAACTCCAACGCACGCTCGAGATCTCCCCGCTGGAAGCAGGCCCGGGCGTAGGCGTATCGCGCTTCGAACTGCCCGGAATCCATCTCCATCGCCTGCCGGAACTCTTCCTCCGCCTCTGAGAATCGATCCATCTGAGCAAGCGCGAACCCGCGGGCGGCGTGCGCCTCGGGCAGCTCGGGATTCAGTTCCAGCGCACGCTGGCTGGCCTCGTCCGCCCGCCGGAGGTTGTCCCCGGTGGTGTCGTCCTGGTAGTGCTGGGCCAGGAAGGCGCTGGCATCTGCGATCCCGGCGTGCGCCCTGGCGAAGCCGGGGTCACGCTCCACCGCGCGCTCGAACATCTGGCGTGCGAAGAGCATGCTCTTCTTGCGGCGCTGATGGAAGAACTGCCGGCCCCGCAGGTAGTAGTCGTAGGCATCAGGATCGGCGGTGAGCTCTTCCCGGGCCCTGCCGGGCTTCTTCTCCCGGAGGACGACCCGCAGGGCCCGGGCGATATTCGCGGAGATGTCGTCGTGGATCTCGAAGATCTCCTTCCGTTCGCGGTCGAAGCGCCCCGACCAGAGGTGGAAGCCGTCAACGGTGCTGACCAGCTGGGCGGTCACCCGGAGCGTGGTGCCCTCCCGGCGGACGCTGCCCTCCAGCACTGTCGAGACGTCCAGCACTTCGCCGATGGTGCGGATGTCGAGGCGCTTCTCTTTGAGGGCAAACGCCGAGGTGCGGGAGGCCACGCGCAGCCCCTTGATCCTGGTCAGGGCGAGGATAATCTCCTCTGCCATCCCCTCGCCGAAGTACCGGTCCTCCTCGCTCGTACTCAGGCTGACAAATGGTAGGACGGCAATGGAGGGCCCTGAATCCGGTTGGAGTGTCGGCGCGCTGAGCGCATCGGCGAACACGCGCATGGAGGGAAAACGGTCCTCGGGCGCCTTGGCGAGCGCCCGGGCAACCGCCGCGCGCACCGCGCTTGGCACCCCGGGGCGCACGAGGGAGAGCGGGGGAGGAGTGTCCGCTACATGACGGGCCAGGGTGGCGCGGGTGCCGAGGCCCGAGAAGGGGGGCTCTCCGGCGAGCATCTCGTAGAGCACGCAGGCCACCGCATACTGGTCGGCACGATGGTCCACGCATCGCTCACCGCTGGCCTGCTCCGGGCTCATGTAGGCCGGCGTTCCCAGGACGATGCCAGCCCCCGTCGAATTCACGCTGCTGGTGATCGACCGCGCCCGGGCCACGCCGAAGTCGACGATGACCGGGTGCTGCTGCTCGAGGAGGATGTTCTCGGGCTTGATGTCCCGGTGCACCACGCCGCGGTCGTGGGCGTAGCCCAGGGCATCGGCGACTTCACGGATGAGGCGGACGGCCTCCTCCACTGGCAGCCGCGGCTCCCGGTCGAGCCGCTCCCGGAGCGACCCGCCCTCGACATAGGGCATGGTGTAGAAGGGTTGACCGCTTTCGCGACCCGAATCGTATAGCGGCAGGATGTTGGGATGGGTAAGCGTGGCGGTGATGCCGATCTCTTTGAGAAACCGGTCCGCCTCGATGGAGCGGGCGACTTCGGGCTTGAGGAGTTTCAGCGCGACTTGGCGGTGATGCTTGGCATCCTCCGCCAGGTACACGGTGGCCATACCCCCTCGACCAAGCTCCCGCAGGATCGCGTAGCCCGCGAACATAGTGCCGGCTTGCAGCGTCTGGCTGGACATCGCGACGCTCCGAACGTGCGGCCCCCTCCTCACCTCGGCAGGGGTACGTAGAACATAGTTCACCGTGCTGTGAGCATCCATACGTGATACGCCCGAATGGAGATTCCGAAAAGGAAATGGAATCATCAGGATTAACGGTGCGACCCGGCAGACTAGTGGGCCTATTGATCTAGACGGACACCACCGCACGCCTTTGAGAATCAGCAGGGCCTCAGTCGCGCATCAACTCTCGGAGCCTTCACAGCAACTTCACCTTGCCTTTATGATCACAGTCCCCATATATAGAGTTCATACCCTTTCGCTGCCGGCCTGGGCGACCCCGCCGCTGGTCTGACGCCGTTTGCCGACGCCTCTCCACTCCGAGATCGCTGATTCATCCCGGCAGTAGGGGAGGACGGCGATGACGGGAGGTTCGTCTCCAGACAAGATCTTCAGCCTGACCAACGACGCGCGGTCCGATGCCCCAGGGCACGGACCTCGTGAACTGACTCGTCTGCTCGACGCCCCCGACGCCGCCCGGCAAGATCACGCCTGGGACGCCTTCCTCGATGCGTTCGGCCACCTCCTCCTCAAGACCGCGCACTACACCCACCGCAATCACGACGGCGCGATGGACGCCTACGCCCACGTCCTCGAGCGGCTGCGGGAGGACTGCTTTCGCCGCCTTCGGACCTTCTCCGGGGGGGACGGCGAGGCGTTGTCCCGGTGGCTGGTCGTCGTCGCGCGACGGATGTGCCTCGACTTCCGGCGGGAACGCTACGGGCGGCCCCGGGCATCGGTCCCACCCATCGAGCAGGCCGCCCGGCGGCGCCTGGTCGATGAGATCTGGGACGCGCGCGAGCCATCGTCACTCCCAGGCCCCACCAGCGCCAATCCAGAATGGCAGCTGCGATGCGCGGAGCGGCGCCGCGCCCTCGAGGCCGTCCTCGAGGAGCTTTCACCACGCGATCAGTTGCTCCTCTCCCTGCGCTTCGATGACGACCTCTCGGCCCGCCAGATCGCCGAGTTCATGGGCTGGGCCACGCCGTTTCATGTCTATCGGCGGCTCAACAAGCTCCTGCCGGAACTCCGAGAGCGCCTGAAAGCGATGGGGATCGAGGACGCGACCCCATGAGCGGGCCGCGAAACCGGCGGCGAGGATGGCGCAAAAGGGGAGTCGTTGTCCGTTATATCGAGGTAGCGGAGGTCAGTGCGCCAACCCAGGGAGAACCACAACGTGCCATTTGAGGGTGTGAGCCCCATCCATTTGCGGGAAGATCAGGTCGCCGCCTACCTCGGCCATGGGCTCGCGGGCGAAAGCCTCGCGCAGGTCGAACTGCACCTCGCCCGATGCGCGGAGTGCCGGGCGGAAGTGAGGGAGGCCAGGGAGATCCTGAAGCCTCGTCGGGGAGCGCGATGGCAGGTGCTCGCCCCGATCGCCGCGGCCGCGGCCGCCCTCCTCTTCTTCACGGTCGGGCCACAAGTCAGGAGCACACAGACTCCGCCGTCCCAACACCGGGACCCGCCGACAGCTGCGGCAGTGGGTCCGTCCGTCATCTCCCCGGTCGGCGAGGCCGCCGCCGTTCGGATATTCACGTGGACTCGGACGGCGGGCGCCGACCAGTACCGGCTCACCCTGTACGCCGAGGACGGGGGCGTGCTCTGGCGGGCGACCACTGCGGACTCACTGGTCGAGCCACCCGATTCGGTCGCGCTCCGCCCCGGACAGCAATACCTGTGGAAGGTCGAGGCCAGGGTCGGATGGGACGCGTGGGAGTCCTCCGAACTGACGCCATTTCGAGTACTGGGAGACACCGCTGCTTCCACGAATGAGCAAGGCGGCCCGTGACCCTTGTCCCGCTGCTCCTCGTCGCGACGCTCTACGGCGCGGTGTCCCAGGACACCTCGCGGGTGGAGATGCTCGCGTCGCTCGCCGGATCGGGGGAGCAGACATTGCTCGTGGAACAGGTGCGTCGATATCCCGATGCTGCCAGGCAGGCGCTGCACGATCTGCTGCGTGAGTCGATGAACGCCACGGGAAGCCGATCCCCGCCCGCTGGTTCGACGAAGAGTGCGGAGGCCCTCGAAGCGGCTGGGCGTGTTGCGCAGGCGTACTTCGTGGCGTGGACCGATGCCTTCCTCCTTCAGGAAGTGCGCCGCTTCTCCGAGTGGCCGCCGGCCGATCGTCGCCTCAAGCTCACGGCCGACAGCCTCCGGCTCGCCGGAAATCAGGCGTACGGCAGTGATGGGATCCCGGCCGCCGTCGCGCTCTGGAGGCGCAGCCTCGCCTACTCGGAGCGCCTGAACGACGAGGCCGGCGCCGCCAAGTCGCTGGGCAACATCGGGGCGGGCTTCCTCGCGACGGGGGAGACCGACAGCGCGCGGGTCTACCTCTCCGCGGCCTACGGCAGGGCCGCCGCAGTGAACGACCTCCGGACAGCGGCCAGCGCCGTTACCAACGTGGCGAATCTCGATTTTGAGAATGGCGACCTGCCGGCTGCCGCGGAGCGTTACGCTCAGGCGGCCGACATCCTGGGACGCACCGGGGAGTATCGCTTCCTCTCCGCCACCCAGCACAACCTCGGACTGGTGTCACTGGCGATGGGCAATCTCGTCGGAGCCCGCGTCGCCCTCAGCGAGAGCATTCGCCTGAGCCGTCTCCATGGCTATGCCGAGGATGAGGCCGAGGGGCTCTCCAGCCTGGCGGACCTCGAACGAGCGGAAGGAAACTACGAAGCGGCCGCCGAGTTGCTGGAGCGGGCGCTCACGCTGAGCCACGACAGCGGGAATCAGGTCGCCGCAGCGGGCACGCTGCAGAGCATGGGCATCCTCGCGATGGCGCGTGGCGACTATGCGAAGGCGATCTACCTCTTGGGGCAGTCAGTGGCGCTGTATACCTCGCTGGGCCACGTGGTCGCGGCCATCGACGTGCGGGAGGACCTGGCTCGCGCGCGGGTGGCGGCAGGCGACCTCCAGGGTGGCCTCACCGAGCTGCGGACGGCGACCCGACTGGCGGACTCGGTCGAACTGGGTGTGTTGCGCACCGCCGACCTCACCCTGACCGCCGCAGACCTCAACCTGGCGCTCAACCGATATCCCAGCGCCCGGGAACTCTATCGACAGGCGCAACAGCTGTATCAGGGTGCGTACGACCGGGCAGGGGAGGCGGCGGCGATCGAGAGCGATGGGTACCTCGCCCTCGTCCGGGGCGACGGTGACGAGGCGATCGAGCTGCTGCAGCGGGCGGTTTCCATGCGCGCCGGCAGCCGCGATGAGCGCGCCCTGGCCGTGACCCGGTTGTACCTCGCCTCCGCCCAGGAGGAGATCGGAGAGATCGCGGCTGCCCGGCAAACACTCAACCAGGCCAGACGCTCCTTTGCCTCGGCGGGCGACGTGGTCGGCGAGGCGTCGGTGCTGGCGACCCTCGGCGGGCTTGAAGCACGTGCGGGCGCACCTGAGCAGGCGGATGCGCACTATCGTTCCGGCCTCGCATTGCTCGGCGCGCTGCCGGCGCCCGAGGTCGCCTGGCGGCTGCACGCCGGGAGGGCCGACGTCCTTGAATCGGAGGGCAGCCTCCAGGAGGCGGCGCAGGAGCTCCGGATCGCCATTGCCACGATCGAGCGCGCGGCAGGAACGCTCGCGCTCTCCGAGCAACGGACGGCGTTCCGGGCTGACAAGATGGGAGTGTACCTCCGACCTGGCCGGCATTGAACTGCGCCTCGGTAACCTGGCGGCGGCGTTCGCCGTCAGCGAGCAGATCCGTGGGCAGCAGATGGCCGCGGTGATGGGTCGAGGCCGGATCGCGGCGCCGGCCCGGGTCCCTCCGGAACTCCTGGCACGCGAACAGGACGCCCAGCAGCATATCGCGAGTCTGACGCGCCAGCTGCGCCACGCCGGTCCCGCGCAGAGTGGATTGCGGGAGCCTTCCGCGGGCGCCTACCTGTCACCGAACGATCTGCGCGCCGCCCTCGGGCAGGCCCAGAGCCGGTACGCGGAGATCCTGACCGAGATGCGAGAGGCAGCGCCAGGCGTACACCGCCCTGGTGGATCCGCGACCGGTGGCGCTCGGCGACGTCTCCGCCGAATTGCCTGCGCGGCAGGCGCTGCTGGAGTACCTGGTGGATGACTCGCTCTCGATGGTGTTCGTCGTGACGCGGGACACCGTCCACCGGCCTCGTGCTCGACATCGGAAGCGACGAACTGGGCGATTTGGTGGAGTTCGCACGTGGTACCATCGCACGCCGGGGGAACTCCGATCCTGGCGAGCTCTGGCGCGCGCCGCTCGAACGCCTCTATGGGCACCTCATCGGACCGGTCGAAGCGGCGGGGTTGCTCGAATGGCATCGAATCGCTGGTGATCGTGCCGCACCGGGAGCTGCATTACCTCCCCTTCGAAGCGTTGATGCCGGAGGGCGGTCACGAGTTCCTGGTGCAGCGTCGGGCAGTCTCGTACGCCATTTCAGCCTCTGAGCTGGTCGGTTCGGCAAACCGGCACACAGGTACAAGGCAAAGCGCATCGCGAACCGCCTCGAACGGCGGCAGGGAACCGACCGTACTCGCCCTCGCACCGCGGGTCGACCAACTCCCCGGGTCGAGGTATGAGGTGGAAGTGGTCGGTCGGCTCTTCGGGAGCCGCGCGCGCGTCCTGACTGGGCGGCGACGCCACGGAGAGCGCCTTTCGGGCGGCGGCTCCCCAGTATGACATCGTCCACCTGGCCACGTTTGGCGTGTTGAACAAGGCCAATCCGCTCTTCTCGTATGTGGAACTGGCCGAGACCCGCGGCGAGCTTGGCCTGCTGGAGGCGCGCGAGGTGTTCGGGCTTGGTTTGCGGGCGCAACTGCTGACGTTGAGCGCGTGCGAGACCGCCGTGGGCTCGAGTTCCCGGTGGGACGCGCCGGCCGGAGAGGATTGGCTCGGGCTCGCCGCTGCGTTCCTGGGGGCTGGTGCCGAGAACGTGCTCGCGTCGCTGTGGCAGGTGGAGGACCTGGCGACGGCGGAACTGATGCAGCGGTTCTACCGGCACCTGGCCTCCGGAACGCCGCTGGCGCAATCGCTGGCGGAGGCGCAGCGGGAGTTGATCGCCAATCCGGATACCGCGCATCCGTTCTACTGGGCCGGCTTCGTGCTGATCGGTGCCGGGGAGGCCTTGCAATGAAGCCAAGAGGTTTGGAGTGGTTGTGCGCCGCGGCCTTGACCACAATGCTGGCCGTTCTGGGATGTACCGAGCAGACCAGGGCTCCGACGGGGCCGGTCGTCGGTCCACCTCCCACGAATCAACCCGCCGTGGTGGTGAGCGGACCGATCGGATTCGATGTGGCTCCATTGGGACGAGAGCTGTCGAACGGCGACGGGGCTCACGACCATGTTCTTCTCAGAGTCCGGCGTCGACGGAGCAAGTTACGTCTCGTTCCCTTCGGGATCGCTTCCTGACGCCGATTCCATCGAGGTACGGAATCTTACCCTGGGTATCGGTGTGGGTGCCCCGGTGCTCGACGGCGGTCTCGATCCGCTGTCAATCCCTGCTTCGCCAGGGGACAGCCTGCGGATCACGGTGCTTGCGCATGACCAGACCCTTCGAACGTACGCGCGCATTGTCCCGGATCGGCATCCACCCATCGTGGTCCGTACGGATCCGCCGCCAGGGCGGACCCGTGTTCCGCTCAACGCCCAGCTGGTCGTGATCTTCAGCGAGCCGATGGATCCGGGCACGATCGGTCCGGACGTCATCCAACTCATGCGAAATGGGCTGCACGTCCCGGGGACGGTGACCCTCGAGCCCAACGGGTGGGAGGCGCGGTTCACGCCGGCCGAGAATCTCGATTCTCTTGCCGACTACCAGTTGACCGTGTCGACTGATGCCACTGGCCTTGGTGGAGGCCGGTTGGAGGAACCGGTAGCCGTTCCCTTTGGGACGGGCACGGAACTGATGGCGGCGAACCGGATTGCGAGGACGGTGTTTCCAACCCTCTATCGTGGGCAGACTGAGATCCTGGGCCTGGCGTATCCCAGCGATGATGCCGGACGCCTGGTGCTGGATGCGCCGGTGCACTGGTCATCGACCGATTCGACCGTCGTCCAGGTGGATAGTACGCGCGTGGGCGTTTCGAGGATGACGTCCGCGTGGCTTACAGCCAGGAGTGTTGGTACAGCTGGACTGATTGTGGCTGCCGGTGCGGTGGTCGATACGGTCCGGGTGACAGTGGCTGCCCTCCAGAGCTTCATAAGCATCGAGGCCGGAGAGGTAGCGTCCTGCGCGCTCGACTCGGCGGGCCAGGCGTATTGCTGGGGCCACTACCTCAGAACGATGCTGGGTCACGATCGAGCGCAGCCAGTTCCCGGTACCATTCCTGACCGGTGACAAGTTTTCTCACCTTTCCGTGGGTGGCTGGCTAAGCTGCGGTGTGCTGACTAGTAGTGGCAACAATGCGGGCTGTTGGGGCACCTTCGACCTCACTGGGGGCGCGTGGATCATGTTTTTCAGTCGGGCCGTTCCCCTGGAGTCGTACAGAGGGAGCGCCCGCTCGTACAGGCTTACCAGCACGGGTGGACGCTACGGCACCACGCTCAGCCACACCTGTGCCCTTGATGTGGGAGGTGCGGCCTATTGTTGGGGGAATAACCAGGTAGGGCCAACTGGGTGACGGCCAAGCGTACTGGTCTTCCCAGATTCATCGATGAAGCAGCCAATGCTGTCGACATCCAGCCGGTTGCTGTGACAGGGGGTCACTCGTTCCAGAGCCTGAGTGCGGGCGGGGAGCACACATGCGGCATCACGACCGATGGTCACGCCTACTGCTGGGGAAGCAATGCCGCGGGCCAACTCGGGTTCAGTGTCGCGAGCGGGAGCACCACTCCGGGCCCCGTGTCGGGTGGACTCTCCTGGTCTTCGGAGTCGACGCGGGACAGGATCACACTTGCGGCCTCGCCGCCGATGGTGCGGCCTTCTGCTGGGGAGCGAACGAATCGGGTCAACTGGGGACATCGGGCCCGGGGTCATCCACACCCGGTGCAGTGCAGGGTGGATTGACGTTCAGAGTCGCTGAGCGCGGGCGGCCTGCACACCTGTGCGATCACCTCGAGCGGCGAAATGTATTGCTGGGGAGAGAACAGCTCAGGCCAACTCGGTGACAGCTCCACCTTACAGCAGCACTCCGGTGCTGGTGGGGGGTGGGCTCTTGTTCCTCTCGGTGAGCGCCGGCGGCGCATACCTGTGGGATGACCACCGGCGGAACGGTCCACTGCTGGGGCGAGAACGGTGACGGCCAGCTCGGCGTGAACACGACCACCAATCGAACAACCCCGGTCCTCGTGGTGGGACAGCCGTGAGTCGATCGATGCCCGACGAGGAGGACGACCCGGGAGCGCCTGAAAACCGCAAATCTCCGCCGCTTGTCCGTCATGTACTGGTAGCGCCATGTCCTGACCAGCCACATGACTCGACGGACGGAGGCTTCCACCATGACCATCCTGCGACAATTCACCTGGGCACTCCTGGCCACAGGCGCCCTGACCCTGACCGCCTGTTCTGAGCAGGCGGTCGCGCCGAGCGACGCTGTCGCCGGCGGTGATCTGCTTGCCGCGAAGGGCGGCAAGCCGCCCAGTGGCGACCCGCCCGCGACGTGGACTCCGGCGCAGGATATTCTCTACAAGAGCACCGTGACTGCGAGCGGGAAAACCAGGTATCAGATCGTCGTCACCAGTCCCGGGACGGCTGACGAAGCGATCGTCCTCAGTGGAGAGACCGAGGTCATAGACCCAGCGTGGTCCTCTTCAGGCAACGCAATCTACTTCAATGTGTTGTACGGATTTCAGGGCCGTGGGATCTATGCCGTGACGAGAGATCCAGCCACCAACGGCGTGAGTGCGCCAGAGTTGCAGTTCACGCACGTTCGCGGGGGTATGCCGGCGATGTCGCCGGATGGCTCCAGGCTCGCCTACGTGGAATTTGGCGTGGAGCCCGGAGACATCTGGGTTCGCGAACGGGCACCGGATGGCTCGTGGGGCAGCCCGATCAACATCGACGGCAACGGCTCCTCTGTGACGGGTGCCTTTCCAGCTTGGGCCTCGGACTCCCGCCGGTTGGTCGCCACCAACGACAGAGATCTCGTGGTGTATGACATCGACCCCGACGGCAATGGGATGATTGACGAGATCTCTGCGACGAGTATCACCGCTGGTGGCCCCCTTGAGGGACAATTCATGGGTGGCCAGTCGAGTTGGGCCCGGAACGACGATCGTGTCGTCTTCGGGAACACCCCAGGATTGTGGCTCATTGACTTCAACAATCCCGCCAATGTCAAGACCTGCCTGCTGGCAGCCAATGGCTCGACTGACCCCAAGTGGTCGCCGGACGATACACAGCTCGTGCACGGTGGCTACCCGGGTGATATCAGGGTCATGACCCTGGGCCCGCCGCAGTCGAACGGGTGCCCCTCGGTCGCCTCAGAGCATGTCATTGCCGCGAACTCGTCCAAGTGCTCTGGCCGCTCATGCGAGAGGGTGAGGGAGCCGGACTGGCGGCGGTTCTAGAACTTGTGTCGCACCGGAAATAAACACAGCGGAGGTTCCAATCATGACCATGCTGCGACAGTTGACGTGGGGACTCCTGGCCACAGGCGCCCTGACCCTGACGGCTTGTTCTGAGCAGGCGGTCGCGCCGAACGATGGGCCCGTGAGCGGGGATATGCTCGCGGCGAAGGGCGGTGGCGGGAAGCCAGGGGGTGGAGGCGGTGGTGGGGGTGGCGGTGGAACCGTGGCGAGTGCCGAGATCGCATTCCACTACAACGGCACGCTGTATGTCATGAACGCGGATGGCGCCGCACGGACCGCCCTGCTCACTAACGGGTGTTCCACCTCGAGTTCGTCGTGGGCGCCGGTCGGCAATGGCACGACCGCAGCGCCGTTCCGTATTCTCAACTGGGGCAACTGCGCGTCCGAGGCGTTCACCGTCGCCGATGTGGATACGACGGGCGGATCGGTTCACGTCCGCAACATCCAGCACATTCATATCGCTGGTGACTGGTGGGACACAGGCAATGCGGGGTCGCCACACTACGGACAACCGGCCTGGAAGCCGGGCACCGGTGACGAAGTCGTGATGAGTGCCTCGTATCAGGCCAACGCCCAGACGAACGAATGGGTGAGCGCGCTCTATATCTTCGCCGCGAGTGAATTGCCCAACCCCACACCTCAACTCCTCTATCTGGGCCCGTCCAGCTGCCCGGATGCCGTGCGCCCGGCGTGGAGCCCGGACGGCGCCTCGATCGCGTTCGTCGAGGCCTGCGGTGCAGCCGGTGATGGGATCAGGATCCTCGACCGGGCGACCGGCGGCGTGACGACGGTGCTCGCCTCCGGCGTCCTCGACGGCTTCGGTCCGCTCGATTGGTCGCCATCAGGTGAGCAGCTGGCGTTCAGTGCCGGAGGGTCCGTCTATACACTCCGATTGACTCTGGGTGCAACCCCCGTGCGGGTCGCGTCGGGCTTCGGCGCCTCCTGGTCACCTGGCGCAACGGACGGCCGGCTCGCGTTCAATACGACAAAGCGCAGCAAGGTCAGTGTCATCGATGTCGTCACCGGCAACACGACGTCGCTCGGAAGCGGCGAGCAACCGGCCTGGCGGCGGTTCTAGGCTTGTGCAGCGCTGGACCCAAACAACGGAGATACAAACATGACCATACTGCGACAGTTCACATGGGGACTCCTGGCCACAGGCGCCCTGACCTTGACGGCCTGCTCGGAGGAACCAGACGCGCCGACTGGGCCACCTGATATCCCAACCGCTAACGTCCTCACCGGCTCTGTCGACGCCCTTTCGCCCGGCGGCACGAGCAACACCGTGATGGCCACGGCAGTCAGCCCACGGGGCTGGGTGCTTGGGGACTTCCGCTACGACGGCGTCTTGAGGACTCGGGCCCAGAGCTGGAGCCCCACTCCGGAATATGCGGTTAGCACGATTGCGGACATCGGGTGGGTGCGCTCCGGCGCAGACTTGCATGGCGATGTCACCGCGCACGCGCCCGATGGGCCGGTTGTATATCTGGCCGACCCTGAGAGCGGGGGGGCGCCATACACGGTCGCTCAACTGCCGCTTCCGCCGAACTCCGGGAACCCGGGTAACTGGGGTGCGAAGGGCTTGAGCGATACCCATCTCGCCGCCGGCGGGGGGTATGGGGGGGATGGGGTCTCCCACGCGGTGGTGTGGGTCCCGACGGCACCGGGAGCGAACTCCTGGCTCGAGCCGGTCATGCTGCCTCTGCCCGACTTTCCTCGTGGTATCAATTCCGCTGAGGCGGTGGGAGTGAATTCTTCCGGCCTCGTGGTAGGCACCGTGCAGGAGCTCCTGAAGCGGGGGATCAAATACCACGCCTGGCATTGGCGCGTGGAGCAGGTGAGCGGTGTGTGGACCGCGACCTCCCTTGGGGAGCTGCCGTGGGCCTCCGGGTCAGAGGGTCAGGCGGCATCCGATATCAACGACGCTGGGGTCATCGTTGGGTGGGTGGGTACATCCGCGACGGAGTACACCGCGCTCTGGTACCCGGATGCCGCAGGCAACTATACGCAACCGCCAACGGTGGGGCCGGGGCCGGCGTGGAACACGACTCACGTCAACCGCTGTGGCTGGACGGTGAGCACCATGATGTCTGGCAAGGGGCGCACTGGCGGCGTCGTGGCGTGGAACGGGAACCAGATCATCACGCTGCCCGAGCTGGATGGCAGCACGAGTTCCAAGGCCTTTGATATCAACGATTCCGGCATCGTGGCCGGTGCGAGCTTCTTCCAAGGCAGGGGGAAAACGCCGAGCACGAACGTGGCGACGGTATGGCGGGGCTATGTACCGGCGTGCCCATCGTGAGGCAGTGGGGCAGTGGTAGCGCCACTTCTGAACCAGTCACAGGACTCGACGGACGGAGGTTCCAATCATGACCATGCTGCGACAGTTGACCTGGGGACTCCTGGCCACAGGCGCCCTGACCCTGATGGCCTGCTCGGAGCAGGCGGTCGCGCCGAATGATGGGCCCGTGAGCGGGGATATGCTCGCGGCGAAGGGCGGTGGCGGGAAGCCAGGGGGTGGAGGCGGTGGTGGGGGTGGCGGTGGAACCGTGGCGAGTGCCGAGATCGCATTCCATTACAACGGCACACTGTGGGTGATGAATGCCGATGGCTGCCGCACGGACCGCCCTGCTCGTCAACGGCTGTTCCACGTCGAGCTCGTCGTGGGCGCCGGTCGGCAACGGCACGACCGCAGCGCCGTTCCGTATCCTCAATGGGGCATCTGCGATCCGAAGCGTTCACCGTCGCCGATGTGGATACGGCTGGCGGATCGGTTCACGTCCGCAACGTCCAGCACGTTCACATCGCCGGTGACTGGTGGGACACAGGCAATCCGGGTCGCTCGTCACTACGGACAGCCGGCCTGGAAGCCGGGGGCCGGCGACGAGATCGTGTTGTCCGCCTCCTGGCAGTCCAACCCGGTGACGAACGAGTGGGTGAGCGCGCTGTACATCTTCGCCACGACCGAGCTCCCCAATCCCACTCCGCAGCTTCTGTATCAGGCACCGTCCGGCTGCACGGATGCGGTGCGCCCGGCCTGGAGCCCAGACGGTGGCTCGATCGCGTTCGTCGAGTCCTGCGGAGCGGCCGGCGCCGGAATCGAGGTGCTCGACCGTGGCGACCGGCGGAGTCACGACCGTGCTGGCATCCTGGCGTACTTGACGGCTTCGGTCCGCTCGATTGGTCGCCATCCGGTGAGCGCCTGGCGTTCAGTGCCGGAGGGTCGGTCTACACACTGCGGTTCACTCCCGGTGCAGTCCCGGAGCGGGTCGCGTCCGGATTCGGCGCCTCCTGGTCGCCGGGTGCAACAGACGGCCGGCTCGCGTTCAATACGACCAAGCGCAGCAAGGTCAGTGTCATCGATTTCGTCACCGGCAACACGACGTCGCTTGGAAGCGGCGAGCAACCGGCCTGGCGGCGCTGACGACGCCGTACGGGGCTGAATGCGGAGTTGAAGAGGGCAGGGACTCCCGAGCGCCATCCGGTGCCCGGGAGTTCTGTCTTGGCACTCCCCGTAGCCGCTCCACCACCCCTAAGGTGGCCCGCAGTACTGAAATACGCCCCAATGGGTTAGTATTGTCGGGCGCTTGGAGGGGCAATCGGGCCCCTCTGTTGTCTCGACGCTGTACTCACTGGCTGGTGGAGATCCATGGCGAAGAAGAACGTTGCAACCAAGAAGAGTGAGCCGGCCAAGCCGGTCAAACCCGTCACGGCTCCGACGGAGTCCGCCGACCCGATGGCCTGGGTCCGGGCCCACCAGAAGCTCGTCCTCGGCATTGCCGGGGCAGTGGTGGTCGTGGCCCTCGGCACGTGGCTCGTCATCGAGACCGGCCAGCGCAGGCAGCTGCGGGCCGCCGAGCAGCTCGATCAGGCCCGGAACATCGCCGAATCGGGGAACCTCCCGCTGGCCGCCAGTGAGCTCCAGAAGGTCATTACGAACTTCAGCGGAACCGATGCCGCCGTCGAGGCGGTGGTGACCCTCAACCAGGTTCGCATGGTCAACGGCCAGAACGAACTGGCGGTGGTGGGCCTCCAGGACTACTTGAAGACCAATCCGAAGAAGGCCTACAAGGTGCCGGCGCAGGGGCTCCTGGGCGAGGCCCTGGAGAACGCCGGCCGTCCGGAAGACGCGGGGCAGGCCTACCTGGGCGCCGCCAACGACGCCGAACTGGACTATCTCAAGGCCCAGTATCTCCTGTCGGCCGGCCGGGCGTTCACCAACGCCGGCAATGTGGACGAGGCCTTCAAGGCGCTCAGCGCCATCATCGAGAAGTACCCGGACACGAATTCCAAGACCGAGGCGACGGTCCGGCTGTCCGAGCTGACCCAGGGGCGGATGACGCTGGCGAAGTAGGCAACGGTCCACGGCTGAAGCCGTGGCTCGGCGGCGCGCACGCCGAGCTGCGGCTTGAGCCGCAGACCTTAGAGACGGGGCGGGGCTCCAACCGGGGTGCCGCCCTTCTTCTTGGGACATACAACAACGACGTATAAGATATGTTATGTTAAGTAGCTAGGTGGATAACTGTGGACAAGTGGCTCCCCTGCCGGACCTCTAACAATTAAAGTGTTGTGGTAGAATGGGTTATGCGATTGCTGCCAGGAGTGGAAATCTCGGTGATGCAGGCCCCTCTAGTCGGGTAATGCGCCGGTAAAGACCAGCCTCCCCTCGCCACGGAGCCAGACGTCGGTCGCCCTGCCCCCCACGATCGTGGCCCTCACGGTCAGCTCGCGGCCGCTCCGGGAGACGAAGGTCAGGGGCAGCTGGGCCTCTCCAGAGGCCGCCAGAGCCGACCGCCGCCGCCACCGTCCCGGTGCCGCAGGCCAGCGTTTCCCCCTCGACCCCTCGTTCATAGGTCCGGATCCGCCAGGGCCCGCCCGGCGTGGTCGGCTCAGCCACGAAGTTACAGTTGGCCCCCTTCGGAGCGATGGCCGGATCGAACCGCTGGGCCCGGCCTCGGGACGGCAGGTCAAATCCCTCCAGGTCCCGGACCCGCGTCACCAGATGCTCGACCCCGACCACCGCTTTCCGGATCCATTCCTCGCCGCCGGCCAGTGCCAGTCCTGGGACCGGCGCCGGGAGGTCGAAATCGGGGAGGTTGAGTTCGGCCAGGTCACCATCACCCACGCAGCGGGTCGGAAACGGGCCCGCCCCGGTGGCAAGGGTCATCCCGGAGGCGGGAGCCATTCCGAGCCGGGCTGCCAGGCGCGTGCTGCAGAGGGCGGCATTCCCGCACATGTTGGCCGGGCTGCCGTCGCAGTTCCAGAAGGTCATCCGGACGGTGTCGGCCCCCTCCGGGGTCACGATCAGCAGCCCATCGGCCCCGACCCCATCCCGGCGGTCGCAGACGGCCCGGATCCGTTCCGCCGGCCAGTCCCGGGGGCTCGTCTCCCGGCCATCGAGCATCACGAAGTCGTTGCCCGAACCGGTCATCTTGAAGAAGGAGATGCCGCTCACAATTTCCCCACGATCGAGCGCAGCCGGATCCACCAGACCATCCAGATCGCCTCCCGCACGATCTTCTTGTTCATCTTGCTCTGCCCCTCGACCCGATCCACGAAGACGATCGGGATCTCCTTGAGCCGGAACCCCTGCTTCCAGGCCCGGAAACTCATCTCGATCTGGAAGGAGTACCCGTTCGACTCGACGCGGTCGAGTTCAAGTGTTGCTAGAACCGACCTGCGAAAGCACTTGAACCCCCCGGTGCTGTCCGTCAGGGGCAACCCGGTGATCCAGCGGGCGTAGATATTGGCTCCATAGGAAAGGAGGAGCCGGCTCATCGGCCAGTTGATGACGTTGACGCCGGTCTTGTACCGGGACCCGATGACCAGGTCGGCGTCCTCGACGGCCCGCAGGAACCCCGGGAGGTACTTCGGGTCGTGCGAGAAGTCGGCGTCCATCTCGAAGATGAAGTCATAGTCGCGTGCCAGCGCCCACTTGAACCCCGCCAGGTACGCCTTGCCGAGGCCCTCCTTCTTCGTCCGATGCAGGCAGTGGATGCGGGGATCCTCCTCCCCCATCCGGTCGGCCAGCTCCCCGGTGCCGTCGGGCGACCCGTCATCCACCACCAGCACCTCGATCCGCGGATCCTGCCGGAGGATCTCGGGGACGATCTGCGGGAGGTTCTTGATTTCGTTGTACGTCGGGACGACGACGAGGACGCGTTCAGTCACGGGGCCTCCGCAGTCGGACCACTCCGTCGGCGAGGAGCAGCAGGATCAGGAGCGTCGCGATGCTGAAGGTGACGGTCTTCCCGCGCTGGTAGGCGCTCGAAGTGAACGTGAGTTCCACCACCCTGGCACCTGCCGGCACCGGCACCGCCATCAGGGAGAACTGCGCGCGCACCACCAGGGTCGGCTGCCCGTCCACGGTGGCGTGCCAGTCGGGATACCAGTTCTCCGACACCGACAGGAAGGCGTCCTGCGCCGCCGGCTCCGAGAGGGTGAAGCGATAGTACCCCTCCCTCGGCATCTCCGACTGCACCGGATTGTCGATAAGGTCCACCGCCCCGAGCGGCGCCGCCACGCCGACCGGCGCATCCTCCGGCACCAGCAGGAAGCGGCGGCCGTCGAACCGCGGGTCGGTGAGGGTCGGAATGGTCTGGTCTTCCGGTGCCTTGATGGCGAGCGGAACGAGTGAGGCGAACGGCTGGGCGTCCTCATACCGGTACACGAAGGCCTGCTGCCCGTCGTGGGTCGGCACGGGGCCCGCGATCGGCGTGAGCGCCCCGCCCTCCATCGGTTCCGGGAGGACGATGTACTTCACCGCGAGGAGCCGCCACATGCCGGGGCTGCCGAGGTTCTTCCACTCGTTCTTGCCGCCCAGCAGTTCGTCGTAGCGATGCAACTCCTGGCCGTTGTAGCCGAGGACCGAGCGGATGCGGTGGACCATGAGATAGTTGCGATTCTCGTCATACACTCCATACGGGAGCACGCGGAAGATGGTGCTGTCCCCCTGCACCGCCTGGACGACACCGTCTGCGGCGAAGCTCTCCGCCGCGGGGGGAGTCCACTGGATGAACTGTCGTTCCACGCTCCACAAATCGAGCAGGACGACCGCTCCGATGGCGAGGCCCCAGACCGCCTGCGGGAACCGGCGCCAGAGCAGGCCGATGGTCAGCAGCCCGAAGAAGAGCACCCGCACCGCGTCGAGTCGGAAGTTCGGGTAGTTGACGATCACGCCGCCGAACCGCTGCGGGTCGGCCAGCAGCTCCATGAAGGGCTGCATCCCGCCGGCGACGGCGAGGATGGTGAGCACGCCCAGTATTCCGGCCAGCCAGGCGAGGCGCTTGCGTCGGACCGCGTCCTCCAGCTGCAGGAGCGCCTGGACCCCCATCGCGGCGAGCGCCGCCGCGCTGAAGGAGACCAGGAAGAAGATCATCGACGGAACGCGCGTCTTGCTGATGCCCGGCAGGAGGGTGTACGGAATGTGATAGAACGGCGTGTACCCGCCGAAGGCGTAGAGGAGCCCGTACCCCGTCAGAAAGACGAAGAACCAGGCGAGCCGCTTCCGTCCCTCGAGGAGGAAGCCGAAGCTCGCCAGGATAATTGCGGCGACGCCGATATAGTCGCTGTGAAGCTTGAAGGGGTTCCGGCCCCAGTAGTCGCGGAGATTCCCCATGAAGGCGGGCCAGAGGGTGCCGATCACCTCTTCCGGCGGCATCGACCAGCCGGTCCCGTAGGCATACCCGGTGCTGCTGCTCCCCTCCGCCCCGCGGGGGGAGTACTGGATGTACTCGAAGAACGGCATCAGCTGGATGGCGGCCAGCGCGAACGCGAGCCCGAGCGCACCGACAAAGAGCACCGCCATCCTCGGCCACGGGGTGCTCGGCGCCCGTTCCCCGCTGAGGAAGACCAGGTAGAGCCACCAGAAGCCGGCCGCCATCAGGAGGTAGTAGGTCAACTGGACGTGCGGGGAGATCAGCGCGAGCGCCACGGTCACGCCGAAGCCGACGTAGCTGCGCCACGAAGGCCCCGTCACACCCTTGTAGAGGAAATAGAGCGCCAGCGGAAGGAGCGCGCTGACGAAAAGCTTGCCGTCGTGGCCCGGGCTGACCAGCGAGACAATCTGCCCGCTCATCAGGTACGCCGCACCACCGGTGAACGCCGCGCTCCAGTCCAGCTTGAGGGCGCGGAGGAACAGGAACATGAAGACGCCGGCCAGCACGAGGTGCAGCATGAACCCGAGTGACACGCCGGCGTCCGGCGAGAGGATCAGCCGCAGGAGAAACGTCGGATAGAAGGTGTCGCCGTTGCCGGTATTGGCGAGAAACGGCATGCCGCCGAAGGTGTACGGCATCCACTGCAGGATGCCGCCGTTGGCGTGGAAGTAGGATGCCGCCAGTTCGCGGCCCGGGAATCCGGTCCGCGCGTCACTCATCGCGTTGACGAGGAACTGACCGCGGAAGAACGGGAGGAACGCCAAGGCCACCGTCACCGTGTACAGGGCGGCGGCCGTCAGGACCGGGAACCGTTGGGTCAGTCTCGAAAGCATGGGCTCAAGTCACTCCGAGGAGGAGACGCTCCGGGGGTGCCACGCCAGCACGCCAAGGGCAGTGAGAATTTCGAGCGCCACGAGCCAGAGACGGGACGCGATGGCGAGCAGGAGCGCGGGGGCCGGGCCGGTGATCGGCGACAGGAGAATCACCATCGCCGCCTCGCGCACCCCGAGCCCGCCAGGGGCGAAGACCGCGATGATCCCCGCCACGTAACTCCCGATGAACGCCGCGGCCGCCGGCAGCAGGCCCGGAGCCGCATCCCCCAGGATGGCCAGCCCGAAGAGCCAGAAGGCCACGCCGTACGCCATCCAGGGGAGCACCAGCGTGCCGACGTAGGCCGTCATTTCTCGGCGGGTGGGAGCTGGCCACTTGATTTCCCGCCTGAGGAGCCGGGTGCTCCACCGCTCCAGCGTCGGTGCGGCAACCGGCAGGAAAATAATGGCGGCGAGGACTCCGAGCGAGGTCAGTCCGAGGGCGAGGACGGGATTGGTGGTCCCTGTCACCGACGTGGGCAGGACCGGCGCGAGGGACACTGTGAGGGCGACACCGGTGCCCAGCAGGACCAGTTGCTGGAAGAGAATCGCGCCCGTCGCTGCAACCGGACTGATGCGGGCGCTGAGGGCCTCCGCCGAGACGTGGGCGAACTGCCAGATGGCCCCGGGGACGAAGCGACTCAGGTTGGTAATGAACCAGATCCTGATGGCCGGGCCGAAGGGGAGCGAGTCCCCCCACCACCGTAGGCTGCGCGACCAGGTGCGCACCAGCAGGAACCAGGTGAGTACGGTGATGCCCGATGCCGCGAGGAGTGGGAGCGGCCGCAACGTGATCGGCACGGCCCCGAGATCGGCGCGATGCGTGAGCGCGGTATGCACCAGATACCAGGCCGCGGCGGTCAGGCCGGCGACCTGGAGAATGCGGCGGAACCAGCGCTGGGCCGCCGGGCTCATTCGACCCCCGCCGCGCGCCGGTAGACGGCATCAAACCCGGCCGCGAGCCCGGCAGGCGAGAACCGGCGGTCGAGATCGGTGTGTGCGGCGGTCGCCAGACGGGCCGCGAGTGCCGGGTCATCGAGGAGGCGCTCGGCGGCTGCAGCGAGGGCGTTCGGATCGCGTTCGGGCACCAGGAGGCCGGTTTCCCCATCGGTCACGACGTCGGGGATCCCACCGGTCCGTGTGGCCACGATCGGCAGGTCGCTGGCCATTGCCTCGACCAGCACCATGCCGAACCCCTCCTGCTCTCCCTTCCAGTCCGTCACGGCCGGCATGAGCAGCATGCTCGCGGTGCGGTAGTGGTCGGCCACGGCATCGTGCGGGAGGGCGCCCGCGAGATCGACCGCGTTGCGGATGCCGAGTTCGTCGATGAGGGGAACGAGGACGTTCCGTTCCGGGCCGTCCCCGATGACGGTCAGGCGGATGGCCCTGCCCCGGCGCCGCAACTCGGCGACGGCGCGCACGGCGTACTCGGCGCCCTTCCGCTCGATGAGGCGCCCGACGAAGAGGAGGCGATTGGGATCCCGTTCCGGATGGAGCGGTGGCGCGAACCGTTCAGCGCTGACCGGCATGGGGAGGACGGTGATCCGATCGGCGGCGACGCCGAGTCGCTCGACCCGCGACACGAGCGGGGTGGAGATGACCGTCACTTCGGCGGCGGCGCGGAAGATGGGTCCGGCGACCGTCCGTGCAATCGGGAAGCGGTCGAGGAGGAAGAGGTCGGTGCCGTGCGAGGTCAGGACGACGGGGCACCGCGAGGCGTTGCCGGGCCAGAACGAGAAGCCACCGGGCACCCACCAGTGCACGTGCACCACGTCGGGCTTGAAGGCGGTGGATTCACGGAGCAGTGCGCGGCGGCTCGCCCGGATGAACTGCAGCAGTCGCCAGCGCGCACGCCAGGAACTGAGCGCCTGCTCGTGCATGGTGCCGGCGTAGGCGAGGGTCTCCTGCTCGTCCTCCCCGTAGCGATACCGGACCACTTCCACACCGCCGACGGCCTCCCGTTCGGCGAGGCCGGGCCCGTGTGGCGCCAGGACGCGCACCTCGTGACCGAGGGCCTGCTGTCCGCGGGCCAGCGCGAGCAAGAACGCCCCCGCCATGTCATCGACATGCCGGGGGAAGTTGTGGGTGACGAGGAGGATCTTCAGTGTGGGACTCCGGCGAGAACGGCGCGGTGGTTCATCCGTCGTCCTGCTCCCGAGCGCGTGCGGCCAGTCGATCGACATCACGTCGCATCCCCTGCACATCCTCCCGGAACCCGGCGATCATCTCCCCGACAAACCCGAATCCGAACAGCACGATGCCGCTGATGACCATCGTCTCGACGAGGTTGAGCAACGGCCGGAAGCCGATCCCGTAGCCGAAGCGCAGCACCAGCGCCACGATGCCGGCCAGGAACCCGACCCCGAAGAGCAAGGCGCCCAACCCACCGAAGAAGAGCAGCGGCTTCCGGCCGAAGCGCAGCTGGAACCAGACCGACAGCAGGTCGAGTACACCGACGGGAATGCGCTTCCAGTTGAACTTCGAGACTCCTGCCTTGCGCGGATAGAGCGGCACCGGCAGCGACGTCAGCCGCGCCCCCTCGGCGGCCGCCACGACCACCATGTAGCGGTGCCAGTCGGGCCGCATCGGGACGTGGGCCATCACCTCGCGGCGGTACGCCTTGACCGAATTGAGGTCGGTGACCCGAACGCCGAAGAGCCAGCGGCAGAGGGCGTTGTAGACGCTGGACACGAACGCCTTCTCGTACTTCCCCTGCTTGGTCCCCGTCACGATGTCGGCGCGCCCCGCCAGGATCGGCGCCACCAGCGCCGGAATGTCCTCGGGGAGGTACTGCAGGTCGGCGGGATAGAAGACGAAGACGTCCCCGCGCGCGGCGTCGCCGGCGGAGCGCAGGGCGTCGGCGATGCCCCGCTGCCGGCTGTGGGTGACCACCGTCAGGAAGGTGTTCCGCACCCGTTCCGCCTCGAGCACCAGCGCCGTGCGGTCCCGGGAGCCGTCGTCCACCACGACCACCTCGAAGGTGAACGGCGCCGGGCCGAGCGCCTCGGCGCAGAGCCGGAGAAACTCGGGGAGATTCTCCGCCTCGTCCTTGGCGGGCACCAGCACGCTGACATCGACCGGGCCGGTCCGCGCCGGGAAGCTCATACCCGCTTCCGCATCCGGGCCGGGAGGATCCCGAGCTGATCGCGATACTTGGCGACCGTGCGGCGGGCGATCTTGATCCCCTGCTCCTGGAACAGGTGCACGATCTGCTGGTCGGTCAGCGGCTTCCCGGTGTCCTCGTCGGCCACCATCTTCTCGAGCTTGGCGCGGATCGACCGGGCGCTGGCGTCCTCGCCCGACGACGTGCTGAGCGCGCTGCTGAAGAAGAACTTGAGCGGCAGCACGCCGCGCGGCGTCTGCACGTACTTCTCGTTGGTCACCCGGCTCACGGTCGATTCGTGCATGTTGATGACCTCGGCGACCTCACGCAGGGTGAGCGGCTTGAGGTACTCGATGCCCTTCTCGAAGTACTCCCGCTGCCGGTCCACGATGAAGTTCATCACCTTGAGCATCGTCTGGCGCCGCTGTTCGATGGCCTGGATCATCCAGGTGGCGCTGTTCATCTTCGAGGCGATGAACTCGCGGTTCTCCTGGGTGAGGCGCTTGCGGTCGCGGGTGACCTCCTGGTAGGCGCGCGACAGGCGCAGCCGCGGCATCCCGGTGTCGTTCAGGAAGACCTTGTAGTCGGCGTCGACCTTCTTCACGATCAGGTCGGGCGTGATGTACCCGTCGTCCTTGCCGGAATACTTGAGGCCGGGCTTCGGGTCGAGCGACGCGAGCGAGTCGGCGGCCGACTGCACGTCCACGGCCTGCACCCCGAAACGCCGGGCGAGATCGTTCCAGCGGTGGGCGATGAGGTCACCGAACGCCTCCGACACCAGCTGGTAGGTGAGCGTCTTCGTCTCGCCGAGCTCGCGAAGCTGGATCAGGAGGCATTCCTGGATGTCCCGGGCGCCGATCCCCGGCGGGTCGAGGGCCTGGATGATGCGGAGCATCTCTTCCGCCTCTTCCATCCCGTAGAGCTCCACGCCCTCGGGGAGTTCACCGACCGCGGGATCGGCGTCCAGGTTGTCCAGGTCCAGTTCCTCGTCGAGATCGCCGTTGTCCCGCGCATGCGAGGTGATCAGCTGGTTGACGGAGCCGACGATCTCCTCCAGCGACGCCGCCAGGAAACCGTCCTCCTTGATGTTGCCGATGAACTCCTCGCTCAGGAGCACCTGCCGCGGCGTCAGGTCGAGCATCTTGAGCTGCTCGCGCAGGTGGTCGGTCAGGTCCCGGCTCTGGACCGTCACCGCCTCGGTGTACTCGAGCTGTTCGTGCTGCTCGCGCGTGCCGCCGACGTCGAACCCGTTGAGGAGAATCTCCTCCCAGTCCATCTCGTCTTCCTTGGCGGCCTGCTCCTTCTCCTGTTCCTTGTCCTTCTCGCGGTCCGCGCCATCCTGCTCTTCCTCTTCAGGCTCAAGCAGTTCGAGGAACGGGTTGACGAGCAGCTCCTGCTTCAGGTGCTGCTGCAGGTCCATCATCGGCATGTAGAGCATGTCCATCGCCTGGTAGAGGCGAGGGTTGATGCGCAATTCCTGCCGTTGACCGAGGTGCTGCGAGAGTCCTGTCTTCACGCGACGTTCTCCAATCGGGCCCGGAGCCTGGCCGTCAGGGTGGGCCCCAGATAAAGCTCGGCGACCCGCTCGTCGAAGACGAGTTCGGGTACGGTGCCGGCGGCCTGGACTTTTCCTTCGAAGAGGATGTACGCCCGATCCACGATGTCGAGCGTCTGCTCGACGTTGTGGTCGGTGATCAGCACGCCGAGCCCGCGGTGGCGGAGTCCGGCGACAATGGTCTGAATGTCGTTCACCGCGATCGGGTCCACGCCGGCGAACGGTTCGTCAAGCAGCATGAACTTCGGTTCGGTCACCAGCGCCCGGGTAATCTCGAGGCGCCGGCGCTCGCCGCCGCTCAGCGAGTAGGCCATGCTCTTCCGCAGGTGCTTGATCGACAATTCATCGAGCATCTGCTCGAGACGCTCCTGGCGCTCCACTTTCGAGAGCGGCAGCATCTCGAGGATCGCCAGCACATTCTCCTCGACCGTGAGCCGCCGGAACACCGAGGGCTCCTGCGCCAGGTATCCGAGGCCGCGCCGCGCCCGCTGGTACATCGCGGCGCCCGTCATGTCGTCGCCGTCAAGAAACACCGTTCCCGCATCGGGGCGGATGATGCCGGTCAGGCAGTAGAAGGTCACGGTCTTTCCGGCGCCATTCGGGCCCAGGAGCGCGACGATCTCGCCCTGTTCCACCCGGATCGAGACGTTGTCCACGACCCGCCGCTGGCGGAAGCTCTTGCAGAGCCCGATTCCTTCGAGGACACTCCCCTGCCCGACCGCAGCCGGTCGGCTGGCGTCGTGGCGGGTGTGCCCTTCCTGAGCCGCGGTGAGCAGTGCCGTCAGTGCGGCCCCACGGTCGGCCACCGCATCCGCCCACCACCCTGGCGTCGCGCGGACAGTCGTCCAGCCGGTGCCGCTCTCGTCCCCGATCCAGCCCCCGTCCGCCAGTCGCGGCAGGACCGACTGGGTCAGGCTCTCACGGAGCTGGTCTCCGCTGAGCTCGGACCGCGGGAGCCCCGGGATCGTCTCGACCGCGCTCAGGAAGGTGCTGCGATATCCCATGACCAGGCGGTCGAGCGAAAGGGAGCCGTCGTCGTCGGCCCCATGGACCAGCGCGGCGAGCGCCAGCGAGAGCGAGGCGTCGCGTTCCGGGAGCGCGCCGATCCAGCCGGGATGGGTCATGGTTGCACCGTCGGGGTCGAGTCGGCTGGCGCCGGCGCCGGCGGCCGAATCGGCCGGCGCGGTCGTCGTGTCCCGCGCGACCGGTTTCGGCTGCAACTGGACGCCATCCACCTGCCCGAGAATCTCGACCCGCTCCACCTCGCTCTTCGGCCCGGCGTTCATTTCGACCACGATTCGGTTGCCGCGGGCATAGTTGAGCGACGGCACCCCCGGACTTGCCTGGTCGAACACGCGATACAACGCGGTGGCATTCCCCCACGAGTCGACCCGCCGCACCGCCGTCTTCGTCTTCCCCTCCACCTCGGTCTGCGCGAACCGGGCGGTCACGGTGTCGCCTCGGAGCCAGTCACGATTCGCGGCCGTGGTGTCTTCCCCGCTGGCTACCCACGCCTTGCCGAACGCCCGCGCCTCGGTCAGCACCTTGCCCGGCGAGTCCAGCGCGAGCGAATCGGCCGTGATCTCGTAGGTCGTCGAGACGGCGTGCGGCCGAACGACGGAGCCCCAGGCGAGGGTCTGCTCGAGCACGCGCTCGTTCACGTCGAGGCCGATGGTGTCGGCCACGAGGGTCCAGTCCGCACTGACGGCTCTCCCGTCGCCATCGGCCTGCACGTAGGTCAAGTCGTTCTGCTCCAGCTTGAGGTCGATCCGGTTTCCGAAGAGGGAAAACGGATCCTTGCCGAGGCCGTTGATCTGCGCGCTGCGCACCAGCGCGCCGTCCTGCCCCGCTCCGGTGTCGAGTCGCATCGAGTCGGCGCTTGCGGCCACGTCGCTGCGGTTGATGGTGACCCGCCCGCCAGCCCAGAGGCGATCCTCGCCCTTCATCCGGACCCGGTCGCCGACGATCACGTACGGCTCCTGCTCCGCGCCGGTCGAGTCGCGAGGGACGTAGTCGATCGTCGGGCGGCCCGGCGCGTACACCTCCACGACTTCGCGCTGGCCCGGCACGATCCGGTAGTAGTCGAGCGACGGTCCCCGCAGCGTGGATCCCCCGGTGCTGCGCGTGACGACGTTCCCGCGAGCCTCCCACCGTTCCCCGGCCCGATGATAGGTCCCGTTGTCGGCGGTCATCACCATCGAGGAATCCTCGTACCGCACGCGGCCGATGAACTCGACGATCTGACCGCCGAAGGAGGCGATACTGTCGCTCCGCATCCGGATCGAGGTGCCGTCGCAGCGGAGCCGGACGTCCCCACCGGCGAAGTAGTTGTCCTGGCCGGCGGTGTAGCTCCGGTCGGCATGCTCCAGCCTGATCCGGCACCGCTGTCCCTGGCTCTCGTCCTGTCCCTGCGCCGCCTCGGGCGTCACGGCCACGCCGGCGACCAGGACGGCGCCAATCAGGAGCGCCCGCACCTCACTGCCCCGGCAGGATGATGCCTTCGTCCGCTCGGCCGCGGGCGTTGGCGGTCTGCATCCGCTGGAACGCCGGATCCGAGGTGAATCCGTCTCCCTCGAGATGGTTCGATCCCTGGTCGTAGGTGTAGAACACCTTCGACGAGATTTCGTTCTTGCCCGGGTCGTAGTGGAGCTGCTCGCTCTTGAGCGTCCGCCTCCCGTCGGTCGAGACGACCACCACGCTTCCTCGGCCCTCCATCACGCCGGTCATCGTCTGGTAGGTGCCTTCGTTCGAGGTCAGGGTCGAGGTCGGCGCCCCGTCCTTGTCGTAGAAGGTCACCGTCACCACCCGAAGTTCGAACGTCTGCGATCCCTCGTAGTAGTAGGCGGTGTCCGCCTCCACGAGGCTCTTCTGGATGCCGTCCCGCGTGATGATGTGCCGCACCTTGATCAGCGTCTGGTCCGCCGTGTCCGCCGCAGTGGCCAGCACACCTGGGCTGGCGCCGGTGCGGTTGCAGGCGGCGGCCAGGAGGATTCCTCCCACGACCACCCCGGCCCGAATCCAGGGGACGACCTTCACCCTGCCCCTGCCCGCATCAGGTCGTGCAGGTGGATCACGCCGACGAGGTCGCCACCTTCGTTGAGCACCGGCATCGCCATGATGCCGTGCCGTTCCATCCGACCGAGCACCGCCGCGGCGAGTTCGTCCGCCACCGCCGACTTCGGCGCGCGGGTCATCACATCGGAGGCGAGGCCGTCGAGGAACCCGGCATCGGTCTGTGCCAGGCGGCTCAGGTCGCCCGCGGTCACGACGCCGAGCACCTTGCCCTGTTCCGCCACGATGGCGAGTCCACGGTGGCGGGCCAGCGCCACGACGCACTCCCGCATCGTCGCGGTTGGGGGCAGCACGCCCTGGATCGGCAGCATCACGTCGTGCGCGCGGAGGAGCAGCTTCCGCCCCAGCGTGCCGCCGGGATGGAGCTCGGCGAAGTCTTCTCGCTTGAACCCCTTGACCTCGAGGAGCGCGACGGCCAGCGCATCGCCGAGTGCCAGGGCGACGCCCGTGCTGGTGGTCGGAGCCAGGTCGTGCGGGCAGGCTTCCTCCGCCACCCCGGCATCGAGTACCTCCCGCGCCACCTTGGCGAGCGTGGAGCCCGAGCCCCCTGTCAGGGCGATGATCGGTACGTTCAGCCGCTGCAGCGCGGTCAGGAGGCCGAAGAGCTCTTCGGTCTCGCCGCTCTTGCTGAGCAGGATCGCCACGTCGTCGCGTCCCACGATGCCGAGGTCGCCGTGCAGGCTGTCCACCGGGTGCAGATAGGTGGCAGGCGTGCCGGTGGAGGTCAGCGTCGCCGCGATCTTCCGCGCGATCAGCCCTGATTTGCCGACCCCCGACACGATGACCCGTCCCTTGGCTGCTGCCAGCAGTTCCACCGCGCGGGCGAACGCCCCGTCCAGCCGCGCGCTGGCCCGTTCGATCTCCCGGGCCTCCAGCTCAAGGACTCTCCGACCCAGCGCGGTCAGTGCGACGGGGTCACGCGTCACGGCCATCTCGTTTCGCGAGGTAGCGTTCGACCGCCGCCTCGTATTCGTCGCGGGCCGTCAGCACCGCCGTCACGACTTCGCGCACCGCCCCGTGGCCCCCCTCCGCCTCCGTCACGTACGCGGCAATCGCCTTCATTTCCGGCACTGCGTTGGCCACCGCGATCGGGAGCCCGACTCGCTGCATCACCGGGACATCGGCCAGGTCGTCGCCGACGAACGCGACTTCATCCCATCCAATGCTGTGCTTCTCGAGGAGCGCACTCAGTGCGGGGACCTTGCGGGCGCCGGCGTCCTGGATCACATCGTCGATCCGCAGTTCACTGGCCCGCAGCGCGGTCGCCTCGGAAACCCGGCCGCTCACCAGCGCGACGCGAATGCCGGTGTCCTGCAGCAGGGCGAGGCCGAGCCCGTCCTGGATGTCGAATCGCTTCAGTTCCACCCGCTCCCCATGCGATGCGCCGATGTACACCGCGTTGTCGGTGAGCACCCCATCGACATCGAGGGCCAGGAGGCGGACCTTGCGCGCCACGCGCGGATCAAGCACGGACGCCCTCGCGGGCGCGGGCCCAGAGGTCGAGGGTGCGATCCATCAGTTCGTCGAGCCGCTCCAACGGCCACTGGGTCGCAGCGTCGCTCGGTGCGCGTGCCGGGTCGGGATGGGTCTCCAGGAAGAAGCCGTCTGCACCACTGACGGCGGCCGCCGCCAGCAGGGGTGGAATGAAGTGCCGGAGCCCGCCGCTGGCGCCTCCCTCTCCCTGCCCCGGCTGCTGGACCGAGTGCGTCGCGTCGAAGATGACCGGCACGCCAGTGGCGGCCGCCATCCGCGGAAAGCTCCGCATATCCACCACGAGATCGCCGTACCCGAAGAAGGTTCCCCGTTCCGTCACGGCCACGTCCTTCGAGCCGGCACCCTTCACCTTTTCGACGGCGCCGAGCATCCCCTCCGGCTGCATCCACTGGCCCTTCTTGATGTTCACCGGGCGCCCCGTCTGTCCGGCGGCCACCAGGAGGTCGGTCTGCCGGCAGAGAAAGGCCGGGATCTGCAGGATGTCCACGACCTCGGCGGCAGGTGCCGCCTGCGCGGCCTCGTGAATGTCGGTCAGGATCGGAAGCCCGGTCGCGGTACGCACCCGTTCGAGCGCCCGCAGCCCTTCCTCGAGCCCGGGGCCCCGCTGCCCGCCCATCCGCGAGCGATTGGCCTTGTCGAAACTCGCCTTGAAGCAGACGGGCATCCCGTGCCGCGCCGAGAGGGCGGCAAGCGCCTCGGCGACGCGGAGCATGAGCGCGTCGGATTCGACCATGCACGGCCCGGCGATCAGGAACGGGGCACGGCCGAAGGTCCAGGTCATCTAGTGCGCGGCCTCGGCGAGGTTGTCCTTCTTGGCCGGTGCCGGCGCCGCCTGGTGATGCTTCAGCGCCGCGCCGATGAAGCCGGCGAAGAGCGGGTGCGGGCGGGTCGGCCGCGACTTCAGCTCAGGATGGAACTGGCAGCCGATGAACCAGGGATGGTCCGGCAGCTCGATCAACTCCACCAGGCCGCCGTCCGGTGACTGACCAGAGAGGCGCAGCCCGAATTCGGCGAGCACGTCGCGATAGGAGTTGTTCACCTCCCAGCGGTGCCGATGCCGTTCGCTGATCTCAGTGGTACCGTAGGCCAGCGCCACCTTCGAACCGGGACGGAGTCGCGCCGCGTAGGCGCCGAGGCGCATCGTGCCGCCGAGGTTGCTCACGTCGCGCTGGCTCTCCATCAGGTTCACCACCGGCGTTCCGCACTCCGGCGCGAACTCCGTGCTGTTCGGATCGGGGAGCTCGCAGACGTTGCGGGCAAACTCGATGATGGCGATCTGCAGGCCGAGGCAGATCCCGAAGAACGGCAGGTTGTTCTCGCGCGCCCAGCGAACCGCCTCGATCATCCCCTCGATGCCGCGCACGCCGAAGCCGCCCGGCACCAGCAGCCCGTCATATCCGGCGAGCAGCTTGGCGGCCGTTTCCTGGTCGGTGAACAGATCGCTCGACAGCCAGTCGATCTGCACGTGGGTGTCGTGGGCGATACCGCCATGAATGAGCGCTTCCTGGACCGACTTGTAGGCGTCGGCGAGGTCGGTGTACTTCCCGACAACGGCGATACGGGTCTCGTGCTTCGGCGTCAATATCCGGTCCACGATGGCGCGCCACGGCCGCAGGTCGGGATCCTTGGTGACCATCCGGAGCCGCTCGCAGACTTCGCGATCGAGGCCCTGGTCGTGCAACCGGAGCGGGATCTCGTAGATCGACTTCACGTCGGGGCTCTCGACCACGCAGGCGAAGTCCACGTTGCAGAAGAGCGCGATCTTCCGCTTGATGTCGGCGGAGAGCGGGCGCTCGGTGCGACAGACGAGGATGTCGGGCTGGATACCGATCTGCATCAGCTCGCGGACCGAGTGCTGCGTCGGCTTGGTCTTCACCTCGCCCGCCGCGGCGATATACGGCACCAGCGTCAGGTGCATGAAGAGCACGTTGTCGCGGCCGACTTCCTGGCGGAACTGCCGGATGGCCTCGAGGAAGGGCTGCGATTCGATGTCGCCGACCGTGCCGCCGATTTCGGTGATGACCACGTCGTGCCCCGGCGCGGTCCGCCGAATGGCGTTCTTGATCTCGTCGGTGATGTGCGGAATGACCTGCACGGTCGCCCCGAGGTATTCGCCTCGGCGTTCCTTGTTGATGACCGTCTGGTAGATCCGCCCGGTGGTGATGTTGTTCTGCTGGGAGAGCGACCGGTCGATGAACCGCTCGTAGTGTCCCAGGTCGAGGTCGGTCTCCGCGCCGTCGTCGGTGACGTACACCTCACCGTGCTGGAACGGTGACATCGTGCCGGGATCGACGTTGATGTAGGGATCGAACTTCTGCATCGTCACGGTCAGCCCGCGTTCGACGAGGAGCCGTCCCAGCGAAGCGGCGGCGATCCCCTTCCCGAGGGAGGAGACGACGCCGCCGGTCACGAAGATGAACTTGGTAGCGGTAGGGCCAGTGCTCATGGGGTCACCTCAAGAGGGCGTGCCAGTGGGCCTCAGCCCGTTTCAAGTCTTCGGGCGTGTCCACACCGGGCAGCGCCGAGGCGCTGAGGCGGGTCACGCCGATGGTCATACCGTTCTGCAGGGCGCGGAGCTGTTCGAGCCGCTCCGCCAGTTCCGCCGGCGTCGGGGGGAGCGACACCCACCGCGTCAGGGAGGCCCGTGTGTAGGCGTAGATGCCGAGGTGCTGCCAATACAGTCCCTCGGAGGGGTCGTCGGCCTCGCGGCGATGCGGAATGACCGACCGGGAGAAGTAGAGCGCTCGCCCATTGAGATCGGTCACCACTTTCACCCGCGCCGGGTCCTTGACCAGGTCAAGGTCGAGCGGCGCCGCGGCGGTGCCGACTTCATCCCCCTGCTCCACGCGTGACAGCGACCCTTCGAGGGCTTCCCGGTCGAGGAACGGCTCATCGCCCTGGATGTTGACGATGACGTCGAACTCCCGGTACTCGGGGCGTGAGGCGACCTCGGCGACGCGTTCGGTGCCGGTCGAGTGGGTGTCGTCGGTCAGGACGGCCGAAACACCGGTCCGTTCCACGACCTGCGCCACCATCGGCGAGTCGGTCGCCACCACCAGACGATCGACGAGATCGTAGGCGGCCACGCGCTCGACGACCCGGGTGACCAGAGGCTCGCCGGCCAGGAGCTGAAGCGGCTTGTTGAGGAGGCGTGTGGACCCGAGGCGGGCCGGGATGACACCTAGGACGCGCATCCCAAAAGCTAATAGAAGGGGGCGTCCCCGTCAAAAGTCGTGCCGGGAATGAATTTGGGTCTTGACAAATGGCTAGCGTGTTGTGCTGCAAACACTTAGCGAAACGAAGATCGCTTTGTCGGCCCCCGCAGGGCCGCGAAGCGGCGAACCAACCTCGTTTGGTCTAGCGGAAGAGCCCGATCAGCAGGATCGCCCCGATGATGATGGCGCCGATGATGATGGTGAGCCGGGTGGCGTGAGGCAGACCGCTCCACCCCGATGCCCGTTTCACGGGCTGGGCGCCACCGAATCCGGGGAGACTGGGAGTCCCCATCGCCTCGATCGCCTCGAGCAGGTCCTCGGCGCGCTGATATCGGCCGCCCGGGTCCTTGATAAGGCACTTCATCACCAGCGCCTCGAGCATCGGCGGCACATCCATCCGCTTGGTTCGCAGCAGCGCCGGTTCAACCGATACTTGAGCCGCCAGCATTCCCTGCGGCGTCGGGGCGTCGAAGGGGACATCTCCAGTGAGCATCTCGTAGGCGACGATGCCGAGCGCGTAGATGTCGGCCCGGTGGTCGATGTTGGGATCCCCGGCCGCCTGCTCCGGCGCCATGTAGGCCGGGGTGCCGATAGTGAACCCCGCGGTCGACCCTCCTGTGACAACCGAGTCGGTCGCCTCGCTCAAGGCCTTGGCCACCCCGAAGTCGCTGACCAGCGCGTGCCGCTCCTCGATGAGGACGTTTTCGGGCTTGATGTCGCGATGGATGACGCCCGCCTTGTGCGCGCGCGCCAGGGCGTCCGCGATCTCCCGAAGGAGTCGGACCGCATCGGGGATCGGGAGTGCGCCCTCCTTCTCGATCCTCTCGCGGAGGGTGTCGCCGGACACGTACGGCATCACGTAGTAGAGGAGGCCGTCCGCCTGCCCCGAGTCGATCAGGCCGAGGATGTGCGGGTGATGCAACTGCGCGGCGATGTGGATTTCGCGCAGGAAGCGCTCGGCGCCGATCGCCGTCGCCACATCGGGCTTGAGCACCTTGATGGCCACCCACCGGTCGTGCTTGGGGTCCTCCGCAAGGAAGACCGTCGCCATTCCTCCCTGCCCGATGAGCGCGGGCTTGCCGTCTACCCGCATTTCGAGCCGGTAGCGGTCGCCGAGGATGGCGGTGAGGCGGGCCGGGAGATCAGCCTTCACTCGGCGCCCTGCCCCTTCGCGTTCAGCGCCCGGTTCGCGTCCGCGAGTCCCCGCACCGACAGCAACCGGTTCGGTTGCAGCGCCAGCGACCGGGTGAATGCCTCCTTCGCCTCGAGCGGGCGGTTCATGGCCAGGAGGAACTCACCCCGCAGTTCCCAGGTGGGCTTCACGATGGTCGGCGGGCCGAATTCCACCGGGAGCCCGTCCTCGATCTGGTTCGCCTCGGCGATGAGCAGGAGCGCCTCATCACGGTGCCCCGCCTGGAACGCGATGGCAGCGTCGAGCGCCTTGGCCAGGGCGTGCACCGCACCCGGCAGCGTGTAGTCTGGACGCGAGGCCACCCGCTCCTTCAGGGCAGGAAAGCGCGCCTGCTGGGCGGTTGCGATGGCTGGCTCCCCGCGATGCAGTGCTGCGTATCCCTGGGCGAAGGCGTCCGCTGCCTCCGCGCCGACGATGGTGCCCGAGGTCTCGAGCGGCGCGTAGAGATACGCCTCCCGCCACGCCTGTCCGTTGACGATCTGCGCCGCCCGCATGCCGAGCGCATAGCTGGCGCGTCCCCCCTTCAGCGGGGAACCGGCGTTCGACAGGGTCAGGCGAAGCAGCGAGTCCGCCTCGGCGGTGCGTCCAAGCTGGAGGAGACCGTACTGCAGCCACTGGGTGTAGTGCCCCGGCGTCCACCTGGCACGGTCGGGGCCGGCGGCGATGACATTCTGGCTGACGACCTCGTCCCACATTCCGAGTGCGAGGAAGATGTGGGTCGTCATGTGCTGCGCGTGGGGTGCGCCGGGCGCGATCTGGGAATAGGCGCGCGCGGCCGGCAGCCCGAGGATGGCGTGATCGGGATCGTCGAAGGAATGGATGGTGTAGTGCGCTGCGCCGGGGTGATCGGGATACTGCTGCAGCAGCGTCAGCGAGATTGCGCCGGCCCGCATGTAGGTTGGGATGACCCGATCGCCCTGGCTCAGCCCCAGCAGTGAAAGTGCGTAGAACGCCTGCGCCTCGGGGTCGGTCGGATAGGCGGCGGCGAGGGACTCCATCGCCGCGGCATAGAGGGTGTCCCGCTGCGTCTTCGAACCAGTTTCACCGTAGAGCACCTCGACGGCGCGGAGATATTGCCGTTCGCGATCGGTCGGCGCCATCGCTGCGCGCGCCGCACCGGTGGGAGCGAGCCGGGCCAGTACGGCCTGCGCCCCCTCCTTGTCCTGCTGGTTCCAGACGGGGTGGTTCAGCGTCATCGCCTCGCCCCAGTACGCCATGACGAATGACGGGTCGAGTTGCTGGGCGTCGTGAAAGGCCTTGGCCGCGGAGGCGTATTCGAAGCTGTGGAGGTAGAGGACGCCGCGAATGAACGCGGCCTGGGCATCCGGTCGGCCCGAGGTCGGAAACTCGACCGTGCCGAGTCGCTGCTCCTGGGCCCGGGCCGGGAGGGAACCGATCAGCAGCAGGACCAGCACTGTCAACGCTCGAGACAAGGAGGCACTCCATCGGGGGACGCAAGTTCAAATCGAGAACTGAGGAATGTCCCCGTACGCGCCTCTGACCGCAAGTGCCGCGCAGGCGTCAATCGAGACTGACTTGCCGCACCGCGGTCACCTCGGCCAGCGCGCGCAGCTCTTCCATGACGGCGCCGCTCAGTCGGCCATCGACGCCGATGGCGGCCAGCGCCTCCCCACCTGCCTCGAGGCGAGCCACGTGGTACTGCCCGATATTCACGGCGGCGGCGGCGAGCGCGGAGCCGACACGGCCGATGACGCCCGGGACGTCCCGGTTGCGCAGCAGGATGAGATCGCCGCGCGGGTGAATGTCGACGTGGTACTCTCCGATGCGTACAATCCGCGGATGGGCGCCTTCGAGGACGGCTCCGCCCACGCGGATGATCTCCCCATCGCCGGTCAGGCGCACCTCGAGATACTCCGCGTAATCCTCCCGCGAGCTGAGCCGGGTCCGTTCGACGGCGATCCCCCGCCCGGTGGCGAGATGCATGGCGTTGACGACGTTCACCGCGTCGTGGCCCAGGACCTCCGACAGGACGCCAATGAGGGCGGCAGCGGTGATCGGGCCGAGTCCGTCGTCTTCCTTGCCGGCGTACCGGACCTGCACGGTCTTCAGCGGAGCGGCCGCCAGCGTCGCACCGACGCGCCCCAGCCGTTCGGCGAGGTCGAGCAGCGGACGGAGCCGGCGCATCCGGTCCCCTGCCACCCCCGGGGCATTCACCGCCCGGCTGAGGTCGCCGTCGAGAAGCGCCGCGCGCACAGCCCCGGCGATCTCGAGGGCGACATTCTGCTGCGCCTCCTCCGTCGAGGCGCCGAGGTGCGGTGTCAGTACGGCATTGTCGAGCGCGCGGAAGGGGTGGTCGGCAGGCAGCGGTTCGACGCTGTAGACATCGAGTCCCGCGCCCGCGATGACACCCTCCTTGAGTGCGTCGACGAGTGCCGCCTCGTCGATGATTTCCCCCCGGGCGACGTTCAGGACGATGGCCGTCGGCTTCAGCGTTCGCAGCTCGGCCGCCCCGATGATTCCCGCCGTGCTGTCGGTCAGCGGGACGTGCACGGAGAGGACATCCGCCTGGGTGAGCACCTCCTCGAGGGTGCCGAGGTCGGCGCCGAGCGCCTTGGCGCGATCGGGCTGAAGGAAGGGATCGTAGATCAGCACGCGCATGCCGAAGGCGCGGGCCCGCTTCGCGACCTCCCCGCCGATCCGGCCGGCGCCCACCAGCCCGAGCGTCTTCCCGTACAACTCGCCCCCGCCCAGCTTGCCGCGATCCCACGCACCCGCCTTCATCGATCGATCTGCGGCGGCAACGCGCCGGGCGACGGCGAGCATCAGCGCCATCGTCAGTTCGGCGGCCGAGATCGTGTTGCCGGCCGGGGCGTTCAGGACCGCGATGCCCTTCTCGGTGGCGGCCTCCACATCAATGGTGTCCACGCCCACGCCGGCGCGGCCGATCACCTTCAGCCGGGTCGTCTTCGCCAGCGCCTCACGCGGCACCTTGGCGGCGCTCCGGACGATGACGGCATCCACCTCGGTGAGCGCCTCGGTCAGGTCGGCGAGGCTGAGGCCCGGCTTGGTGATCAGTTCGAACCGGGGATCGTCCCGCAGTGGGGCGAGACCGTCGGCCGCGATCTTGTCGGCGATCAGTACGCGATAGGTCGCGGTCATGATGCGAGCACCTCCTCGAGCGCCGTCAGCACCCGCTCGAGTTCGGGGAGGGTGTGCTCTCCCATGTGACCGATCCGGATCGTCGCGTCCTTGAGTTTGCCATACCCTGCAGAGATCGTGATCCCCTTCGCCTTCATGGCGGCGTTGATCTCGCTGCCCTTCTTTCCCGCCGGCACCGTCAGGCAGGTCACCGTCCACGAACGGTACCCCTCCGGCGCGAGCACGCTGACCGGAAGGCCTCGCGCCGTCATCTCGTCGGCCCAGGCCCAGGTGCGCCGGGCCATCGCCTCGTGGCGTGCCCAGCGGGCCGTGATCGTTTCCGCGTCGATCCGCTCGACCTGCTTGTCGAGTGCGTAGAGGAGGGAGACGGCGGGGGTGTTGGGCGTCTGGTTCTTGAGGGTGAACTTCTCGAACTCCAGGAAGTCGAAGTAGACCCCGCGACCGCCTTTTGCGGTGGCACGCTCGAGGATGTTCGGCTGGGCGACACCGAAGGCCAGTCCCGGCGGCAGTGCGAACGCCTTCTGGGATCCGGTGAGGACGAAGTCGAGCGCCCAGGCATCGCTCTCCACCGGCTGCCCCGCCACACCGGTCACGCTGTCCACCAGCAGGACGACGTCGCCCGCGGCGTGGGTCACCTTGGCGAGCTCGGCGATCGGGTTCAGTGCGCCGGTGGAGGTCTCGGAATGCACGACGGTCACGGCGTCGTATCGCCCGCCCTTCAGGGCGTCGGCCAGCCGGTCCGGGGTATGTACCTCTCCCCACTCTGCCTCGAGCACATCCGTCTCCAGGCCACACGCCAACGAGATCTTGTGGAACCGGTCGCTGAAGGCGCCGTTGACGAGGGAGAGCACCCGCTGGCGTGCGCCGTTTCGCAGCGCGCCCTCCATCAGACCGGTCGCGGAGGATGAGGAGATGTAGACCGGGCGCTCCGTGCGAAAGACCCGCTGGAGCCGGGGCTGGATCCGGGCGAGGAGCTCTTCCATGCCCTTGCCCCGGTGCCCGATCATCGGTCGGGTCTGGGCGGTCAGAATATCGTCAGTGACTTCGGTGGGGCCAGGAAGGAAAAAGTTGCCGAACGGTGCCATGTTGGGGCTCTCAGGTGGAGGCAGGAAGTACTGGACGCGTAAGTATAGATGGACCGCGGCTAAAGGTTCAGCCTCTGTGAGTATGAAGAACTTCCTGCAGGACCGGCAGGAGCGAGGCGGTGCGGATGACGGCGTCTGCGGCGGAGGTGACGGCCGGGCGGTCCACCACGCCGGCATACGCCACGAAGCGCTCGACCGCTGGCCGCGCCTCGAGGTCGGTGATGCCATCGCCCACCATCAGGATGGGGGTTGGAACGTTTCCCCTCCACCCATCCACGATCGTCCGCTTCCCCCCGGAACGGGTGAGGGGCGAACGCCCGTCGAACTCCCGATAGCTCCCGTCGGCATTGAACCAGAGATCGACGGCAGCCACATCGTGCTCGGCCACTCCAAGCCACTCGGCAAACGGGAGAATGGCCTGGCGGAGCCCCCCGGAGAGGATCTTTACCCGAACCCCCTGGCCCATCAGCCCCTGCACCGTGGCTCGCGCATCCGGAACCAGCGGCGGCGATGTACTGCGCCGCCAAGGCGTCGACCGCCGCCCGGCTCGGCTGGATCAGGGCCAGCCGCTGGCCGTAGACGGCTTCGAGCGACACCTCGCCGCGCATCGCCGCATCGGTCAGCGCGGCGATCGCTTCCCGATGACCCGCTGCGAGCTCGTCGATTCCTTCGATGGCCGAGAGCGTGGAGTCGCAGTCGAAGATGACGGTTCCGAACCGGGGTGTGGTCATCTGGGGCTAGTTTCGCCGAAGCGCGACGTCGTCGCTGCGGACGTTGCGGCCGATGACGAGGACCAGCAGGCGCGGCTCATATCCCGGCGCGCTGACGCGGACATACTGGGTCCGGCACTGGTCGAGCAGTGACGCGTCGAAGGTGAGGACGTATTCGCCGTTCTGGTCGGTGAAGGTGGTGAACGACGTGCCGATGATCTGCAGGTGCGCGCCGGGCATCGGTGTCCCGCCCCGCACCGTCAGGACACGGCCGCTCGCCGAACCCATGCGTGGCTCACCAGGCTTGGTGGAGTCCGGCATGACGGTCGGGCACTCCTCGATGCCGGCATCCGGCATGGACTGCTGCCACGGGCGTGGGTCGCGCGGCGCCAGCCCAAGCCGAGGACCGATCTGGATGCCTCCGGGAGTGCCGGATGACGCCGGGGCCGAGGAGGGTGCCGGTTCCGCCGGCGAAGGCGCCGACGGGCCGGGATTCAGCGCGAGCGGCATCGGCCGCGGCGGCGCGATCTTGGGCTGGTTCTCTTCGGCGCCATCCCCCAGCTTGGTCGCGTCGCCACCCGGGTCGGCGACCGGTGACCGGATGGCCCGGATGGGATCGGCCTGGGGGTCGGGCTGCTTTTCGGGGCCGCCGGACTTGGGTGGGGGGAGCTGTCGGTGGCGGCGGGGTCTGCCGCTGAGGTTGGGCGGCGGGAGGCAGGTACACCATCCGTACCTGACGCTTCTTCAACTCCTCACGGGCGGCCTGAATTTCCTCGGGCGTCGCCGCATTCTCCATGGTGGGGGCCGACGCGGGACGGCGCTGCAGCCACATCCCGGCCACAAAAAGGGCCGCATAGAGGGCGAGCGAGATTGCCATGCCCTGCCAGCGCGGCTCGGGTCGAAGCGGTGGCGTGAGCGAAAACGCCCTGTTGGCAGGCATCAAAGAAATATAACCCCATATGCGACAGCATGTTGCTTACGATTGGTGCCCGTGGTCATCGATGATGACGCGTCCCATCTGGGCCTGTAGCCGGTGGCGTACCCTGCCAATGAGAATGACGGCCACCGAGGCAAGGCCAAGCACAAGTCCCCACCAGAGCCCCCGGGCACCGAGTCCCGCCTGGAAGCAGAGATAGAGACTCGTTGGAATCCCTACGAGCCAGAACCCGATAATGTTGATGACCATCGGCGACCGAGTGTCGCCAAGCCCACGCAATACCCCGCTCGCCACGACCTGGATCCCGTCGAAGACCTGGAAGATGCCGGCCAGCGGGAGGAGCGCGGCCGCCATGACCAGCACCGCCTCCGAGTTGGTGTAGAGGCCGGCGAAGGTCCGGGGGATGGTGAGGAACAGCACGCCTGTCACCACCATGAAGGTGGCTCCGACCGCGAGCGCGGTGCGTGCGGAGCGGCGCGCACCATTGGCATCCCCCCGCCCGACCGCCTGCCCCACGAGGACCGCCACCGCGGCCGAGACGCCGAGGGGCACCATGTAGGTGAGCGAGGCGAGGTTGAGGGCGACCTGGTGCCCTGCCATCTGGTTGGTGCCGAGCCGGCCCATCAGGATACCGGTCAGCCCAAAGGCTCCATACTCCAGTTCGAACTGGAACCCGATCGGTGCACCGAGCCGGAGCATCCGGCCGAGGGGCGGCAACAGCCACACTTCAGGACGGACCGGGAGCAGATGACGGCGGAGGACCGGCCAGCTCAGGCCGAGCAGGGCGAGCGCCATGATCCAGCGACTGCAGGTCGTGGCGATGGACGATCCGGCGACACCGAGGGGCGGCAGGCCGAAGTGTCCGTAGACGAGCGCGTAATTGAGCAGGACGTTGAGCAGGTTGGCCGCGACGATCGTGATGACGATCGAGCGCAGCCGGCCCATCGCCTGGAGCGTTTGCCGGAGGACGGCGAAGACGAGAAACGGGAGGACACCCGGGATTACGAGGCGGGCGTAGGTCGCGGCGAGGGGGACGACATCCGCCGGTTGCTCCAGCCATGCGAACACGGCGCCGGCCGGCCACAGGAGCAGCATGGCCGGCAGCGAGAGGAGGGCGGCGAGAAGCATCCCCCGCTGGACCCCGCGGGCGATGGCCGGGGCATCCTGCGCGCCGACCGCCTGGGCGATGATGGGATCGAGCCCCATCAGGACGCCCATCCCGAAAATGGCCACGGCGAAGAAGTAGAGGTTGCCGAGGGCGACGGCGGCGAGCGCGGCCGGGGAGACATGCCCCACCATCAGGGTGTCGACGACGCCCATCAGCATCATCCCGACCTGGACCGTGACGACCGGCACGGCGAGTGTCAGGAGCGCCCGCAGTTCGTCACGGGTTGGGAGCAGCGGTGCAGCAGGCATGGGAACCGGCAGAAGGAGAGAAATGCGCCCGGTAGGATTCGAACCTACGACCCTCAGCTTAGAAGGCTGATGCTCTATCCACCTGAGCTACGGGCGCTCGCAAGGCAGCGGCGTGTAGCGGTGTATGATAGTGTGCCCGGAGGCGAACCGACAGCAGGCGTCCCGCGTCCGGTCGGGAAACCTCACCGGCAGCTACCGCGTACAGCCAAGATCGCCTGCTCCCTGTCCCTTTGGAGGTATCGGTGCTCGTTCTTTCGCTGCTGGCTGCCACACTCGCGATCGCTCCGCCGTCACCTTCCGCCGATCCGGCGACCGGTGCCGATGTCATCCGGATGATGCAGGCGAAGTACGACGGGCAAGTGGTATCGCACACTGACCTTTGTGCAGGCCACGAAGCATGCGGACGGCTCGGTCGAGACGTGGTACGAATCAATGAGCATCCCCGGCGCACTCAGGATCGATATCGCTCCTATCTCTTCCCAGAGCGTGATTCTCTTCCGCAACGACTCCATCTATCGGTATATCGGCGGCGAACTCAAGCTTTCCCGGCCGCTTGTGCATCCCCTGCTCCTGCTCGGCTTCGACGTCTACGGACAGCCGGCCGAGAAGACCGATCGCGTCCCTGACCCAGCTTGGGTATGACCTGTCGAAGGTCCGTAGCGGGACCTGGCAGGGTCGCAAGGTTTGGGTCGTCGGGGCGGCCGAGGGCGACAGCACGGCGAATCAGTTCTGGATCGATCAGGAGCGGCTGGTCTTCGTCCGCAGCCTGGGCACGAGCCCGCAGCGGCCGGGGGTGGTCACCGACGTGCAGTTCAACAAGTACGTCAAGCTCGGCCAGGGGTGGATCGAGACGGAGGTGCTCTTCCTCGAGAACGGGACGGTAACGCTGACCGAGGAATATCGCGACGTCAAAGCCAATCCGACGCCGGCGCTCGATCCGGCGATCTTCCTCCCTGGGCCCTACCGGGCGCCGGGGTGGGTCACGGAGTAGCGCCGAAACCCGCTTCTTGCGCTCCCGGAGGCACTTAGCTAGCTTTGTCCAGCGGTCGAAGCACGTATACGCGGAACAATTCCGAGTGAACGTTGGGGGCCAGGCTGATGCTGTGGCCCCTGTTTTGTTGCCGAGACCGTTGGTAGTGACCGGGGAGGTCCCTGGCGCTATCGCACCACCCTTCCTGTGAGGGCTTGTCACAGGGCAGTACAAGTCGGTATACACGGCAACGCCGCGGTCCGATTCAAGAACATGGAGTAAAGCAATGCGTACCACCGGAACGGTGAAGTGGTTCAACGATGCGAAGGGCTTTGGATTCATCACTCCTGAGGGGGGCGCGAAGGATTGTTTCGTGCACCACTCCGCCATCAGCGGCACCGGCTTCAAGTCGTTGGCCGAAGGCGAAAAGGTGGAGTTCGATGTGGTCCAGGGCGCCAAGGGCCCGGCGGCCGAGAACGTTACCCGCGCAGAGGTCATAAGCACGGGGACACCGCAGTCGTAGGACAAAGACAGCCGGTCCGACATCAGTCGGGCCGGCTGTTTTCGTTGGGCTTCCGGCAGTCTACTTGCCCTGACCGCTGTCGATGCGTGCCCCACTGATCGGACCGCCGAGGAGGGCGCTGACGAGGCAGAGATTGAACGCACCGGCGATCAGGGGAATGGCCCCCACGGCCATCAAGATCGGCCCGGTGGATGTGCCACGCTGGGTGAAGCCGTAGCCGACGAGGCCGAGGCCGATGGCGATGCGCAGGACGCGCCCGGTCGGGCTGTTGATGAAGCGGGCCACGCCAGACTTCCCGAAGGATTCCGCGAGACTCATGAGACGCTCCTGCGTTGAGTTGAGTGCAGGCTGTTCCGGGTACAGCGGGTGATAGCGCCAATATATGGGGCGCAAGCACCGGCGGCCAGCGCGAGGTGACGCACCGGTGGGTGTTCGGAGAAGGCTAGCCCCTGAGTGCGTGGTCCCTTCGTGCCGTTCCCCCAGAGGAGCACGACCGGCAAGGCGAACGCGAGCCCCCCAGCCAAAGACAGAAAGATGAACCACCCCGCCGAAAGGTGTGCGACCTTCCACCTGCGGAGGAGATAGGCGAGCGCCCCCGTGAGGAGCAGCGCCTCGACAATGAAGGCGACGGCAACGGGATTGGTCATCGCCAGGCGCAGTTGATCCGGTCGGAAGAAGACGGCGTACAGGAAGGCGCCATTGATCGCGACCAAGCCGACGACGGCCAGGACCGTGAGCCAGAAGCGTTCCCGATCGGAATACTGTGGATTGGTCGTCATCGCCTATTGCCCTCCGCTCGTTGCGCCGCACAGCTCGGCGGCGCGTCGCACAACCCTGGACAGCTGCGCACTCGCGGCCGCGTCCCTGACCGGAATGGTGGCCAGGTACGACCGCAGCTCGCCGCGACTCGAGATGGTCAGGAATGGATAGGTGTCCGGCGCCCTGGCGGGGATGGTGACGAAGTACTGGCCCGGAATGTAGATGAAGTCGTGGTATCCCTCGGGGCGCGAGACCGGGCGAAGCGCCGCGATATCCACTTCGTGCAGCGGCACCAGCATCTCCGTGCGGGTCCCGGAGACACCGGAGTTGTCGGTCACGACGATGGTCAGGCGGCAGCTGTCGAGTTTGAGGGTCGCCGAGGCGGTGTAGCTGACCCGCCGCAGGTTGGTCGTCGCGGTCTCATCGCTGGAACTGACGGCCAGATCGGTGCCATCAGTCTCGAGCCAGCGGGCGGTCTCGGCCAACGTCATGTTGGACTGGGCGGCGAGGGTGCCCGCCACCAGCGACAGCAGGCACCCAAGGGCGAGGGCCATACGTCTCACCGGATGACGGTCTCCTCGACCGCATCAAGCAGCCAGCCCAGTTGTCGAGCGCTGTTGGTGGTCATCGTAAACGACCGGTCACCCCGCCGCTCCAGGTTGAACTCCTTCAGGTTGGCAATGGAGTCCACGATGCTGTCGGGGAAGCTCCGGCGCAGCATGAACTCGATTCTGTACGGTCGCTTCATGGTGAAGGGGGCGAACTCTCCGTTCTTCTCCCGGCGCACCGCCTCGGCGGCCCCCGCCTCCAGCATCGCCCGCACATGGGCGGGGCTGTAGGTGATGGCGGCGTTCCGTCCCATTGCCACCTTGGTGACGACGGCGACGAAGCCGTCCGGCAGCATCTTCTGGGTCTCCGCGATCAGCACGTCGTCGCCGCTCACCAGCGACACCGATACCCCGACCTCACCGGCGATCAACGCGTTGATGCCCACTTCGTTGAGGACCGTTCCATTCACCGTGAAGGAATCGAAGGCGAAATTGTGCCCCATCACGCCTCGGCTCCCAGCGTTGGCGTGCGCCCCGGTGAACATCATCGTCCCGAAGGTGCTGTCGATGCCAGTGACCATCACCAGCGGTTTCGGGAAACCACGAATCAGGAGTGCCTGCTCGTCGAGCTCCCAGGGGAGGACATTGGCGAAGCGGTTGCCGCCGTGGCCCTCATTCACGACGAAGCTCTGCGCCCCCGCCGCGCGGGCCCCGCGAATGGTGGCATTCACCTCCGCCGTGACCAGCTTTCGAAACCCGTCCCAGTAGTCGGGCCCCGTCAGGTTCTTGTAGTTGGGCCCCTCATTCCCGGCGATGACCTCGTAGATGCTGACAGTGCTCCCCATCCCCTCCATATCGGGAACGAGGAAGACCCGGAAGCCGGGTTCGAAGGGGATCGTCTTGGCCCGGTAGGGTGCGGACCCCGACTGGGCCTGCAGCACGGAGGCGAGGCAGAGGAGCGCGGGCACGAGGAGGCGGCGCATCGGGACTCCGGGACGTGGGGAGCATCGAGAGCAGTGGCGGGGGTGCTGGAACAGTACAGCGCCCGGTCGTGGTCGGTAAGGTATACCAGAGGGTGGTGCGGAACGCACAAACCCCGCCTCGCAGATGAAGACGGGGTTTGCAGCACACTATCGGGGCGCCCGGATTCGAACCGGGGACCTCCTGCTCCCAAAGCAGGCGCTCTACCAGGCTAAGCTACGCCCCGAACGACCTGCAAGATAACGAGTTGGCCCATTCTGCCAAGCGGCTCAGAGGTGTGGTGTGCCCGATACTGTGCTATCTGGCCGAAATGTATCGGCTGTAGCCCGACGCGAGTACGTCACTCACTTCGGCACCTTCCCCGCGAGCTTCGCCTGCACCTCGGCCGCCCAGTTCGTGACCTGTACGAGCCTGTCCATCGGGGGCGGACCCGTCGGCCCCGTCGATGCGGCCGGCACGACCTCACGCATGAACACGAATCGCTGATCGCCCGGCGCCACGTCGTAGGACCGCGACTGCTCGTCATGGACGCGAAGGAACTGACTTCCCTCGAAGAGCACGGACTGCGAGCCCTGGGTGAACGTCGCCGCCGGCACCACGGTGGCGGAGACGAGGGCGCCAGCGGCGTTCCGGAAGAAGAGCTCCCGGCCGCTATGCGCCCAGCGCGGTTCCGTGCCGCCGCCCTGCGAAACCTGCACTCGACGGCTGTTCACGTCGGGGAATGGACGGACATATACCTCGTAGCGGCCCTGCGTCTCGTTCGACGCATAGGCCAGCCAGCGCCCGTCAGGTGACAGCGCCGGAAAGATCTCGTTGAAGGTCGAATCCGCGATCAGCGGCGTGGTGGTGGTGTCCCCCCGGCGTGCCAGCACGATGTCCCGCCGGCTCGCCGACCGGGTTTGCTTGCGCAGGATGAACGTGGCGGTGTCGTGGGTTGGGACGACCTCAGCGAAGGACACGCCGGATGCGGGAAGCAGCGTGTCCACGGCCCCAGTGCCGTCGGTCCGCCGGCGGAGGAGCGACGTCCCCGGTTTGTTGTCGCCCGCTGCCCCGGCATACACCACAGACCGCCCGTCAGCGGTCCATGCCGGGCTCCAGTTGTCACCCGCAAAGGTGAGCGGCGTGAGGGCGAACGGTACCTGGTCGAGTTGCTTGATGTTGATGTCACTGTTGACGCTCTCACGCCAGATGACCAGCGCCAGGCGGCGTCCGTCGGGTGACAACGCGAAGGCGCCATCGCAGGTGCAGGACCCACCGTCAAGGGGGACCGTCCACGCCGTATCGATGGGCGTCGTGGTGCCCGTGCGCGTGACCCAGACGGGCTGGTAGCGGAAGACCTCCCTCGCCACAATGGCGCCGGCGACGTACATCATCGTGCCGTTGGCCGAGACGGCGATGTCGGCCGTGACCGCTGAGGTTTGTACTCCGTCCATCACGGGCGACGGGGGCCGCGTAAAGGTGAGCGTGCGGAGATCGAACGGGGCCGCCAGCACGACGCCATCCTTCCGGACGAACGCCACCAGTCCACCCGGCAGCGGCCAGCCGGCGAGGACATCGGGCATCAGGGTCGTCACCTTGAGCGTCCGCAGATCGAGGACACGAAGCTCCGCCTTGCCGCAGACGCTCGCTACACGTTGCGAGCAGGGCCGCCTCGCCGCCCGGCAGGCCTGCCACGCTGGCGACCCCCCGGCTCGTTGTATCGGACGCAGTAGGTCCCGTAAGCAGCTGGCGGGGGGTGCCGCCGTCCTGTGCCACCATCCATAAACCGCAACCGCGCGTCCACGTACAGGATGTTGCCGCCGTCCAGCCACGCGAGGGAGGGTCAGGAACGTGGCGGCGGAGTCTGCGATGGGCACGGGCGCCCCGCCACCCCGGGGCACCTTCTTCACCTTGTGGTCGCGGGTGACGAACGCGATCTCCGCGCCGTCGGGCGAGAAGGTTGGCGCGCCGGCCACATCGGCGGTGCCTGCCACCACGGTGGCGTCGAGGCGGTCGCGCTCCTTGGCCCAGAGCTGCCAGCCGGCCGCCGTGCTGTCCATGAACACGACCGTGCCACCGTCGGGCGAGATCGCCACCCTGCGGCCAACGAAACCGGCCCGAATCTGCGGCGTGTCCCAGAGCACCGTGCGGACGCGGGTGACGACCGCCGGCTGGGCGGGCTTCAGCCAGCCCCACAGCAGCCAGCGCACTCGCCACGACCGCGAGCGTCGCCACGGCGAGGAACGGTCTGTCATCCTATCCTGGCCCTGCCACCGGCGCTCCCGGCGACCGTCGCGCCGAACGCCGCATTCGTGTACCCCGGACTCGCCAGCGCCTCCGCAAACGCCTTGGCGCTCTCGAACCGATCCGCCGGCAGCTTCTCCAGCGACTTCCCCACGGCGGCCGCCACATTGGGCGGCACCGCCTTCCGCAGCTTCGTGACCGGGGCGGCGTCCTCGGCGATGATCTTCATGATGATCTGCTGCGCCGAGCCGCCGGTGTGCGGCGGCTCACCCGGCGAGCATCTCGTAGAGCACGCTGCCCAGGGAGTACACATCGGAGCGGGCGGTGATCTCCTTCTCGGCGGTGGCCTGCTCGGGGCTCATGTAGTGCGGCGTGCCGAGGCTGAGGCCGGTCTCGGTCATCCGGCCGCCGGCCGCGGCGGAGAGCGCCAGCGCGATGCCGAAGTCGGCCACCATCGGGCGGCCGTCGTGGAGCAGGATGTTCTCCGGCTTGATGTCGCGGTGGATCACGCCATGGCGGTGGGCGTAGTCGAGTGCATCCGCCACCGCGGTGGTGATCCTGACCGCCTCGTCCACGCCCAGCTGGGTCTCGCGGTCGAGCTTCCCGCGGAGGGTCTCGCCGTCGATGAACGGCATGACGTAGTAGAGGAAGCCGTCGGCGGTGCCGGAATCGAAGAGCGGCAGGATGTGGGGGTGCTGGAGTGCCGCGGTCGTGGTGATCTCCTGGACGAACCGCTCGGCGCCGAGGACGGCGGCGAGCTCCGGCTTGAGGACCTTGAGCGCCACCTTGCGCTTGTGCTTGAGGTCCTCGGCCAGGTACACCGTGGCCATGCCGCCCTGCCCCAGCTCCCGCTCGATGCGGTAGCGGTCGGCGAGGGCGGCGGTAAGGCGGTCGAGGCTCATTGCGGAAGCCGTGCCTTCCAGTCGTCGAGAAGAATGAGGCGGGGTGGGTGGTCGAGTCGGGTCAGGCGGCGCGCCATGATGAACCGGCCGTCAGCGGCAACATCGAACTCGGCCGACATTCTCCCGATGGGAAAGAGAGCCTGGACAGGTCGACGCATTGAACACCTCGCCCGAGTTCACCCGGGCCACCCGCATCGAATCCCGGCTGACGAAGAACAGTTCGGTGCCATCGTGGGACCAGCGGATAGTTCCAAGCGTGCCGGCGTCCCAGATGGGGTGGAGCTGCGGGCGAGCGGGGTCGGTCGAGCGCACCACCAAACGGAACCGGCCTTGATCGCGAGAGACGAAGGCCAGCCACCGGCCGTTCGGGGAGGGGGTCGCACGCATTTCGGTCTCGCGCGTCTGCTCAACCGCCTCGATCTGCCCGGCCGAATCACCGACCATCCAGCGGTAGGTGTCATCGTCAAGCGAGAAGTACACTGCCCGGCCGTCTGCACTGGGGCTCGGATCGAACAGTCTCCTTTGGTCCGCGCTGATCGTGAGCACCGGGTCGGATGCTCCCTCCGAGGGCACACTGTAGATCTCGGTACTCCCGAAGCGCCCTGCCTCGAAATAGAGCGACTTCCCGTCGGGCGCCCAGTGAGGCTTGCGGAGCTGGGCCCCGGCCATTCGGACCCTGCCCGTCGCGCCGCCCTTGAGATCGAGGATGGCGAGCTCCTCGGCTCCGGGCGTCCAGTGCCCCACGGCGAGGCGCCGGCCATCAACGGAGAGGCTCAGGGACTCGATGTTGGCGGTCCATCCGGGAACCAGCGGCTCGGCCGATCCGTCCCTGCCCACTGCGACGACCTCGTGGGTGCCCTCGGACGGGTTCTTCAGGTAGACCATCTCTCCCGACTCCGCGGTGGAGAAGTAGCCCTCGCCGGTGAAGGCCGCGACCCGCAGTCCGCCCACGATCACGACCTCGGGTCCGGTGATCGTGAGGGTGACGGGGTCGAATGGTGCTGCCACGATGGTCCCATTGGACTTGCGGACCATCAGGTAGCCTGGTGAGGCGAATGACGCCATGAGCCCGTCGGTGAGGTCGATCGGAGTACCGCCAGGGCCGTCGACGGCATGGATTCGCCACACATCGGCATCGTAGTTTGCCTTCGGGACCACGGAGTAGACGATTCCGCCACCCGGCAGCGGGGCCGGCGCAATGTGCCACGCCTCCCCGGCGGCGGTGTCGACCGTCGTGAGGCGGGTCGGGGGGGCACCGGAGACCGGGATCGAAAAGATTCCGTCATCCACGTCATGCAGGACGTGATCGTTGTCGAGCCAGGCGAACGGGGCGGTGATGTGCATCGGCACCTGCAGCCGGCGTCGCTCACCGCCAGCGGACGGAGTCACGAAGAGCCCGCCCGGCGCCGAACGCCACCGACTTGCCATCGGGCGAGAGGGCAGCGTACTTAACCCCGTTCGTGCCCTCAAGGCGGGTGATTCGTTCGTCGCCTGCTCGCCGAAGGTAGACCCCCAGTGACGATCCGGAACCGGCAACGATGGCAAGCGTCGAGCCGTCCCCAGAGATGCTGGGGGCCATGTTCCACCAATCACCGAACGTGAGGCTGTCGGGGATTGTCAGTTCGGTGACCCACCCTGCTCTCGGCGGTGGTGCCGGAACGGCTCGCAGCCAGCCCCAGAGTGCGGCGGCCAGGGCACAGACCAGGGCGGCTGCCAGGAGCACGACGGTCCGTGAACGAGTTGTACTCGTCGCTCCCGACCCGGCGCTGCCGATCGTCGCCACCGTGAACCCCGGATTGCCCAGCGCCTCCGCAAACGCCTTGGCGCTCTCGAACCGGTCCGCCGGCAGCTTCTCCAGCGACTTGGCCACGGCGGCCGCCACGTTGGGCGGCACCGACTTCCGGAGCTCCGTGACCGGGCGCGCGGTCGTCGGTCACGATCTTCATGATGATCTGCTGGGCCGACCCGCCGATGTGCGGCGGCTGCCCGGTCAGCATCTCGTAGAGCACGCTGCCCAGGGAGTACACATCGGAGCGGGCGGTGATCTCCTTCTCGGCCGTGGCCTGCTCCGGGCTCATGTAGTGCGGCGTGCCGAGGACTGAGCCCGGTCTCGGTCATCCGGCCGCCGGCCGCGGCGGCAGAGCGCCAGCGCGATGCCGAAGTCGGCCACCATGGGGCGGCCATCGTGCAGCAGGATGTTCTCCGGCTTGATGTCGCGGTGGATCACGCCATGGCGGTGGGCGTAGTCGAGTGCATCGGCCACCGCGGTGGTGATCCTGACCGCCTCGTCCACGCCCAGCTGGGTCTCGCGGTCGAGCTTCCCGCGGAGGGTCTCGCCGTCGATGAACGGCATGACATAGTAGAGGAAGCCGTCGGCGGTGCCGGAGTCGAAGAGCGGCAGGATGTGGGGGTGCTGGAGGGCCGCGGTCGTGGTGATTTCCTGGACGAACCGCTCGGCGCCGAGGACGGCGGCGAGCTCGGGCTTGAGGACCTTGAGCGCCACCTTGCGCTTGTGCTTGAGGTCCTCGGCGAGGTACACCGTGGCCATGCCGCCCTGCCCCAGCTCCCGCTCGATGCGGTAGCGGTCGGCGAGGGCGGCGGTGAGGCGGTCCAGGGCGTCGGTCAGGTCATTGGCTCGATGGAAAGGGATGTCCTCAACCTACGGCCCGGTGGCCCCCTGCGCCAGCGACTGTGCAAGAAACCGCGACGGTTCAGGCCGCTACCAGTCGGGATCTGGGAACCCGACAGGTTTCAGCAGTGCCTGCAATCGTGGCTCATCGGGCAGCACCTTGTAGATCAGCCAGCATCGCGCGCCCACCAGGGCGCGGCCCTGTGCCAGAACCTTGGATCTGGTGAGGTCGATGGCCCGCGTTGTGTCCCCCAGCGCGGCGTAGATGCTGGCCCACAATGGGGACGAGATCCCGAGCGACTCCAGCCGCGTAACGAGCGCGCGTGCCTCAGACTGACGGCCACCCATCGCCAGCGCGAACGCGAGCACGTCACCTGTCGTGAGGGTGTCGCTCAGTGCGATGGTCTGCTCTGCCGCCCGGATGGCCTCGGCGTACCGGCCGGAGAGGGCATATTCCTGCGTCTCGATGACCAGGAGCCAGACCGAGTCTCCGCGCAGAGCGGACCCGCGAACTGTGGCGACGCGTTCATTGAGCCGCCTGGCCTCGGCGACCGCCTCGTCATGCCGGTCGGCGCACGAATACGCGAGGACAATCTGAGACTTCAGCAGGTCGGAGAGCGGGTCCCGCGCCTCCGCCTTGCGATATTCAGCGATTGCCTCGTCGTACCGACCGGCGGACCTGAGGTAAAACGCATAGATCCAGTGATGCGAGCTTGGATCGAGCTCCATCGCCCTCTGGATGGACCGTTCCGCGCCCGTCCAGTCCCAGTCATAGACCAACTGCACGAAACCCAGTGACGCCCAGGCCTGCGACTCAGTGCTGTCCAGGGCCAGCGCACGGAGCGCCGCCGCCCTGGACTTCGGGAAATACTCTACCGACTCCCCCAGTTCGGAGCTCGCCAGCCAGTGTTCGGCGAGCGCCAGCTTGGCATACGCCCAAGCCCAGGTGGAATCCAGCGCAACCGCCTCCTCCAGCTTCGCGATCGCCAGCCGAAATTGGTCCAGCCGCTCCGCGTACGGTAAAATCTGGCCGTATGAGCCGCGCTCCAGGTGGTAGAGGCCCTCGAGATAAGCATCCTGGGCCGCGGGGTCGACCGTTGGGCCGCTCGTCAGCCGGGTCCGCACGGCCGGCGTCATGCGCGCCCGCATGGCGTCGGCGACGGCCCGCGCCACCTCGCCCTGGAGCGCCAGCGCCCGGTTCAGCGGACCGGTGAACGTCTTGGAAATGAGGTGCTGCTCCGGCCTGGCGCGCACGAGCTGGACGGTGATGCGCACACTGTCGCCGCTCCTGAAGACCGCGCCTTCCACCACGGCCTGGACCCCGAGTTCCCTGGCAACCTCCGGCAACGACTTGTCGCTGTCCTGGTAGCGCAGCACCGACTGGCGCGAATAGACCGTCAGCGCGTTGATCTGGGCCAGTTCGGCAATCAGCGCGTCGTGCATCCCAGCGACGAAGTAGGCGTCCTGCGGGTCGCCCGTCAGGTTGGACAGGGGGAGCACCGCCACGCTCGTGATCTCCGCCGGCTCACCTGCGGGTTTGCGCGCCGATACCCAGGCCAGGGATGCGATTACAAAGAGCACGGCCACGATGCCCGTCACGCGCCCCCACGACCACCAGCCGGGAGGCGGAAGCTGCGTTGCAGCCGCCGAGGGCCCGGCGTGGACCACGGACGGTGTCGGCTCAACATCCTCCATCAGTGCTTCGAGCGCCGGAGCCGGTTCCCCGCCGACGCTGACTGCGCGGATTCTCTCGAGCGTCGCTCGGACTGCGGGGTCCGGGTCCGCACCAAACTCGGTCGCCAGCAGAATGTCGTGGAGTCGTGCCTGGCGGATCGCCCCGGCACGATCCCCCATCGAATCCAGCGTTTCCATCAACCCGACAGTCGCCCGTGCATCATGGGGGTCGTCCGCGAGCAGTCGCTGCCAGCAATCCCGGGCTCCGACCGTGTCGCCGGTGGCGCCCTTCTCTCGCGCCAGCTCCGTGAGTGCCCTGCGCCAGTCGCGGCGGAGCCGCTCCCTCTCCTGGTCCACCCAGCGCTCGAATTCGGGCGCCTCGCTGAGAAAGAAGCCGTCGAGGAGCGGGCCTTCGTACAACTCGTCGGCGCGCGCCCGGTCTCCACCCAATAGGGAGTCCCCGAAGGCGATGACGTCGCAGGCCAGTTGAGATGGTTCGACGTAGAGGTCATCCCCCGCGGATCGGATCACGCCGTCCCCGAGCGCCTTCCGGACGACATGGACCGCCTGCTTCAACAGGTTGCGGGCGTGATCAGTGTCGCGCTCGGGCCAGAGATAGCCGAGCAGCTTGTCGCGGCTGAGTGGGCGAGGGTGGGAGATGCACAGGAGGGACAACAGGGCGAGCCGGTGGCGCTGGGCCACCGGACCGCTCAGGATCGCGCCGTCCTGCTTGAGCGAGGCGCCGCCGAAGAGCTTGAGGGAGATCATGTCATGCGCCCCATCCGGGGTCGATCGCGCCAAACCTGGGTGGGTCCGCGCCACCAACAAGGGAGGGTCTGTCGACAAGTTAACCGCCGTTAACCGGTCACTGACCAGCGGTTAACTCACATTTCCTAATGTATCGGTGGGAATTGGAAGGAGCAAGGCAGCCGCGCTCCACTCATTCCCCAATCCGACCCCGTTGTTGCAACAACCTTCCCACAATGGAGTACCCCATGCGAGCAATCCCCCTCCTTCTCGCCGCCGGCCTGGTGATGGCCTGTAGTGACGCCCCCACCGCCACCGATCCTGTCGCTCAGTCCGCTCCAGCCAGTTCGCACGCCGTCTCCACCGGCGCGATGTCTGCGTCGGCCGCATCGCAGGTCGCCCAGCTGCGAAGCCTGGTGGCGCCGTTCCATACCGTGGCGAAGGCGTCCGCGGGTGGCTGGGATACCGACATCACGGGCTGCCTTGAATTGCCGGGGGTCGGGGGGATGGGTCACCACTACGCCAACCTTGGCTACCTGAGCGACGGCCAGATCACCTGGAACCAGCCCGAACTGCTGGTCTTCGCGCCGAGCCCGAATAATCGGGATGGGCTGAAGCTCGTGGCGGTGGAATACCTGGTGTTCAAGGCGGAAATGGCAACGGCGCCGTCGCTCTACGGCCAGACCTTCCACTCCAATGACGCCGCTGCGGCCTGGATACTGCACGTCTGGATCGGGGACCACAATCCGGATGGCACATTCGCGGACTGGAATCCCACCATCTCCTGCAGCTGATCGTCCGGCGATCTGAGGCCAAACAGCCCCAGCTACCGTGCGCCCTTCCCAGTTGGGAGGGGTGCATTGGTTCCGGGGGGCAACCGACACCCCGCCCCGCCAGCGCCGAGTCGGCAAGCTGGCATGCCCCACCTGGCGCGAGGTCAGGCACGCGGCGAGCTGCGTGTCATCTTCACTCCGGTTCGGGAAACGGCAAGTAGCCGTGCCGGGCCAGCGCCTGCAGGAGCCCGCCATAGGCGACCCCCGTGACCAGGTGGGCGGCACACGAAGCCCAGAACGACCTGGACTGAGGCAGCAATCCTACGATCACACCTGCGAGCAGGCCCAGGCCAAGCCCCAGGGGGAGAAACGCCCCATGTCCGGGAGGAATGAATGCCGCGCCCCCGGAAGACTTCTGGCGCCACTGCGCGCGACCGCGCACCAGACGACCAAGCGCTCCGCCCACAACCGTGACAACGCCGATCCCAAACCAGAGCGTCATTCCCCCGATGAAGGCGAGGATCATTGCGAGGGGACTCACGAATTGGGCGATCTCGGAACCCGGAGCCGCCCAATGCGCCACCGCCATGCCCAGCGCGGGGGCCGAGGCGAAGGAGACGAGGAGGCAGGCGAGGACGAGCAGCGGATTACGCGTGAGGACCGAATGCATCTGGGACCTCCCCGAGTACGGAGGAGCGGATGGATGGGAGATGACTACTGCGTCTGGAGCGCCCCACGGTACTTCCTCGCCAGCCGCCGGGCGGTCGCCACGGCATCGCCCTGCGGCTCTGTGGGAAATGCGCCGGTCTCGGTTGACCACTCCTGCTCCCACTCGCACATCTCGGCCGCGAACGGCGCCCGGTCAAAGGGCGTCCCGTTGGCGACAGATTGATTAAGCAGCTGGAAGAACGCTTCCCAGCGCGGGAGGTAGTACGACGTGAACATCCCCTCCCATTCCTTGAATGCGTAGAGATTCAGGTCGTCATTCTGGCCCTCGGTGCACTTGGTGCCCCAGAGGGTGATGATGTTCCGCGCGTTCCACTCGTACAGGCGCCGCTCGTCCTCGGTCGTTCCCCAGCGACGGGCATCGGCCAGCCAGACGCCCAGCAGAAACTCGCGACGCGTGCCGGTGAGGGTGTTGAGGTCCTGCAGCAAGTCGCGGACGCGCTGCTCCGCCGCACGAAGCGCCGCCTGGTCCTTCCGGTCGTAGGCGGCCTGGACTTCATTGATCAGCGGCAGTCCCAGTTCGCCCGAGCACCTGTCGGGCCAGATTCACCACATCGTAGCGATACGCGTCGTTCGCGCCGAGGGCCGGCGCCGCGGCGAGCAGTGAGTCGAGCGCATCGGCCAGGATCCGCGGGTCGTACGGGGGGATCGGCTCCGACCGGTACCGGGTGCCCTTCTCGTAGAATTGCGGCCGCTCGGCGAGGAAGTTGCCGGTCTGGGCGCCCGAGCGATACGCCGTGGCAAGGAGCAGCTGCCAGGCGTGCCATGCGTGCGCGTTCGGCGCGCCGTAGCGCCGCGCGACGTAGTCCTCGGTCCACTCGCTCCAGCGCCGGCACGCTGTCGAGCCAGGCCTGGCCCATCACGAAGTCGGGCACGATCGGGTTGGTGCCGAGCCCTTCCATGGTCATGCCGAGGCCGATCAGGTCCCCCTTCTCGGGGCTGCGAAGCACGCTGTCGAGGTTGGCGGCGATTCTCGGCAGGTCCCCGTTCATGCTGACCTTGCCGCCGAAGTTGTACAGGACGTTCCAGACCCACGGCTTGCCGTAGAACCCTTCCCGGGCCTTCCACACCGGGTAGCGGTCGCCCCAGAGGTCGAGGACCACCATGCGGTCGTTCGGCACGGCGCCCATCATCGCCCGCGCCTGCGGAGCGCGCCAGAACTTCGCCTGGTAGTAGAGGAACCAACCCTGCAGCACCCACGTCGCCTCGGGATCCGCTCGCTGCCATCGCGCCGTAGATGGCGTTGCCCATCCCCGCAAGGAAGGTCGAGTCGTCCGACGGCGGGTCGATCTCGTTGAAGGGATCGGCGGCGTAGAGGTGGTCGGTGCCATAGAGTTCGGTCTGCACCTCGACGAATCGCCTGCCGAATCGCTGGAAGAGCGAGTCGGTCGGATCGAGGAACCAGGTGCCGCTGAAGCCGGCCGACCAGTCGCCGGTCTGGTGGATCCGGGCAGCGGGATGGATCTGCGTGATGGACTCCGGCACGTGCCCGGTGAACCCCTGGAGGACAGGGCTCATCCCCAGTGCACGCTCGCGGGCGAGTATCTGCCGCTCGAGGGTGATATGACTGTCGATCCAGGAGTCGGGGAGCGGGCCGCCGAGGCCGTCGATGTTCCCCATCCATCCCCAGGGGAGGTAGGCGGGCCCCACAAGAAACTGTCCGACCTGCTCTCGGCTGAACCCAAACTCCTGCAGCACCTGCCGCCAGACCGCCTCCTGCCCCGTCACCGCCAGCGGCGCGTTGACCCCCTTGAGCGCCATCCAGTCGATCATCCGCTGCCAGTCTGTCCAGTCCCACCACGCCATGGAATAGGAGAAGGTGCAGTAGTTGAAGAAGTAGCGGATGCGGTAGCGTGTGGTCTGGCGGACCCTGCCCGGCACCGCGGGAAGGCTGTGCAGCGAGATCGGCTGCAGCGGGAGGGAGACGGCGACGCCGGCCACCTGCTCGAGGTACCAGTTGAGCGCCGAGGCGAGCGCGACGCCCGAAGAACCGCGAAGGACGACCTGACCCGATGCCTGGTCGATCTCGAAGACATCGAGCCCCGCGCTGTCGGGGATCACCTCGAGCAGAAAACCCTGGGCGCGGCCAGGGAGGACGCGGTCGATGAGCTCGGCGATGGCCGGAAGATCGACCGAGTCGCGGGAGCCCACACTCGGGGCGACGGTTGCACCCGCGAACATGCCGGTGAGAAGCAACAATGAAATCATCAGATGACCCGCCGCAGCCGCCGGCCCATCCACCGCTGCGTGCTGGTGCCGGGAGGCAGGTACTGCTCGAGTTCTTCGGGACTCGTGACCCAGGTGACATAGCCCCATTCCGCAAAGAAATCAGGCCAGCCGATCAGGCTCCAGTCCCCCGAGAGGACGTACACCGTCTCCCCGTCGAGCACCGCGCTGCGATAGTCCTTGTTCAGCGACCCGACGGTCAGGTAGGTCACGTTCCGGGCGCGCACCGCGGGCGGGAGGGCGTTCAGCGCCGCCGCCAGGCTCCGGAAGGCCGTCACCTCCGGCCGGTCCTCGATCGGGGTATGGCTCGCGGAGTCGGTGAACGGCACCTGCTGTAACGTCATCAGGTCTTTCAGAAACGCCAGCATTTCCGGGCTCTTCGCCACCTGGTTGAGGGCCTCCCGGGTCCCGAAGAACTGGGTCTTCCGGTGAATCGTGACGGCACGCTCGGCCTCGTCATCGAGGAGCTGGTTGGCCCGGACGTCGAGCGTGGACAGCGAGTCCGCCAGCCGGCTGAGCGCGGCATAGACCGCGGGCGAGAACGGATATTCCTCCTTCAGGAAGGGATACTTCTCGTAGTTGCGGGCGACTTCCGCGGCGGCGCCGCCGAGGTCGCCGATCGGCGTCTGCCGGGTGTATACCCCGACGTGGAGCGCCCCGCCGGTCGCCTCGATTTCCGGCCCGAGCATTTCGTAGACCAGGGCGAGGCGGGCATAGGTCTCCTGCATCCGCGACATCGTGAACGTGGCCGCGCTCGGTGCGTGGCCCACGGCGGGCGCCACGACGTAGACGTGGCAGCCGCGCATGGCTGCGGCGACCAATTGGCCGGCCCAGAGGAAGTTGGTCCAGATCGAGTCCGGAATGTAGAGCACGCTCCCCGGCGGCATCAGATTGTACAGCGCCATGTGGACGATGCTGGCGTCCTTCTTGGCCCAGCCCGTCAGGTTGTGCAGGTTCATCCCCCGGGCGATTGCACCGCGGGCCTCGAGCGCGGCGACGAGGGAGTCGTAGTTGGCCGGTTTGGGCTGGGGCTGGAGCGGCGCGGGAATCTCGGCCGCCGTAAACCCCTGCTGCAGCAGCAGGACCCTCGCCTCATTCTTCAGCTCCAGGAGCGACGACCCGCTCACCAGAATGGCGCGGTCCTCCCAGGTCGGTGTCGCGTAGTGCTCCCCGATGCCGACGCCGGTGAAGATCGCCTCGCCGCTGGCGGGATCCGCCTCGGTGATGTCGCGGAAGGCAAGCTTGCGATGATCCCGGATCAGGTTGTCCGGCGCAAAGGGCAGGCCGAGCAGGTGGTTGGACCGGAAGGACAAGTCCGCCGGATTGGTGATGCTGACATGGACCCGCACTGTCTCTCGCAGCCACCGCTCTGGATCGGGGTGGCGCGCGGCGTCTGCCTGCAGCCGGCTTGCCCTGGCCACGGCCATGCGGAGACTGTCCTGGGCCGCGCGGAGCGCCGCCTGCATCGCGACCGACAGGGAATCCCGCCCCGGGAGCGAGAAGGGGGCACCGAGCGGGTCGTCGAACACTCCGAGGAAGGTCTTGCCCTTGTTGGCCTCGTAATAGTTCTGGTCGAGGAAGATCATGTAGGTCGGGTAGACGCCCGTCTGCTCGTAACTCTCCACCTTCCGGCGCAGGTTGTCCATGTAACCACGCAAGGTCATCGCGAAGGCGACCTTGTCCGGACGCCCCTCGGGCGTCACCCCCCGGTAGTCGTGGATCCATAACACGTGGTACCGCTCGGTCTGCGCAATCATCCGCGACAGCTCGAACTGGAACTGCTGCCCGGAGATGTAGGCCGCGGCGTTGTCGTCGGTGAACTCCTGGTCGACCAGGCGCTCGATGATGGCGTCGATTTCGCTCTGCTCGTCGTGCTGGTCCGGCCGGATGGCCAGCTGCATCGGCAGCCAGATCAGCCGGGAGTCGTTGGTGCTGTCCAGCGAGTACTCGGCGCGCAGCTGGTCGAGCACCGTCAGCCAGCGATCCAATACGGCAAGCGCGGCCGTCCGTTGCGCGGCCGAGAGCCGTGCCTGCCCCGCGAGCCAGGCGTCGAACTTGTCGTGCGCCACCCCGCCGAGGCCGAGGAGGGAGTTGTTGTCCTTGTACTGACCGAAGACGCGGTCATACGGGAGGATCACCTCGTCGAAGACGATCGCCTCCGCCTGGCGCGCGAGCGGCTGGCCGAGCACGGTATCCGGACGCCCGCCGGTGATCGCCGCCCCAAACGCCGCATCCAGGGCCCGGTGGTAGGCGGCTTCCGTCGTGGCATAGCTCGGTGCGGGTGTATTGGGGGGCACCGGCGCGTTGAAGATGGCCTTGACCTCCATTGCACGGGCGCGGCCGCGCGCCAGCGACTTCTCGTAGCTTCCCCCCTCGTCATCGAAGAAGAAGGAACTGAACTTCAGCAGTGTCGTGCCGCGCCGGTACACCTCCGCCATGAGTGAATCGAGATCCTCCGGGGGAACCCGTTGATGCGCGAGCTCGTGTGACGGTGTGGGAAGGTCCACCTCCAGCTTGTACTGCCGGGTCTTCCCCATGTAGGGCTGGAAGATCGGCATTCGGAGCCCGATCTCGAAACTCTGCGATCGCGCCGGGATCCAATCGAGACGAACCTCGGTGCCGCGGTGGAAGAACCCGCCTCGCGTGGTCGGAAACATCGCCGAGAGGATAAAGTCGGCCTGGTCGAAGCTCACGCTGTAGTCCACGCCGGCCGCGATCCAGATGACCGGGATGGCCAGCAGCAGCCGCCCGCCCCCGTTGCTCCCCGCCGCGGTCCCTCCGAAGTAGGCCTCCCCCCGAAGCGCCGGGCCTCCGAGCATCGGGTTCATCAGCTCCTTGTGGATCCCGACCAGCCCCTGCCCCCCGATGTCGGTGCCGGTCTCCGTATTGCTGAGCAGGAGGGACGCCCCGACGTACGGCTTCCAGGTGGACGGGAACCCCATCGCCTTGACCGGGGCGGCCGCGCTATCCTGGGCCTCCGCGTCGCGCGCGGTGCCCGGGAGTGTCAGGCACGTGAGGACCAGTACGCCCCAGGTCCACCGGCGCGCTGTCGCTGCAGTTGTCATCCGGGACCACCTTCCAGGTGCGTGCATGCTACAGGACCGGCGCGGTGAGCCGCGCTACGGACGCCGCCAGGCGGCGGGTGAAGGGGGCGTTGCGCAAATCGGCCGGCTCCCAGGCCACGGCATGGGCCATGTCGTTGACCAGCATCGCCTCGACCGTACCCCCGAAGGCCGAATCGACGATGATCGCGTTGATCTCGAACTGCAGCCGGAACGACCGATTGTCGAAGTTGGCGGTGCCCACCGAGGCGACCTGCTGGTCGACGAGCAACACCTTCTGATGCGGAAAGCCGTCCGTGTACCGGTAGAACCGCATGCCCCGCCCCGCAAGCTGGTTGGCATAGTAGCGCGCGGCGAGATCGGCGAGCGGGTTGTCGGACTTGTCGGGCACGATGATCCGCACATCCACTCCGCGCATCGCCGCAAGCTCCAGGGCCATCATGATCCCTTCGTCGGGCACGAAATACGGTGTGGCAATCCAGAGCCGCTCGCGGGCCGCATCGATCGCGTGCATGAAGAACAACTCGGCCGTTTCAAAATCGTCGGTCGGCGACATCGCGAGGATCATCGCCGGCACATCGGCGCCGCTGGCGGCGGCCCGGGGCTCCCAGCTGACGTCGGGTATCGTGCGCACCGCCCAGTACCAGTCGGCCAGGAAGGACATCTGGGCGACCTGGGCCGCGGGGCCCTCGACCCGCACGTGGGTATCCCGCCAGTGCCCGATCTTCGGGTCGAGTCCGAGGTACTCGTCGCCTACATTGTGCCCCCCGATCCACGCCACCCGCCCGTCGACCACCACGTTCTTGCGGTGATTCCTGAAATTAAGCTGGAAGCGGTTGTGGGCGCCCTGCGTGGTGTTGAACTTGGACTGTCGCACGCCCGCGGCTTCGAGTTCCGCCAGGTAGCTCTTGGGCAGCCCCGCGCTCCCGACCTCGTCGAAGAGGAAGTAGACAGCAACCCCGCGACCGGCGCACTCGATCATCGCGGTCTTGAGCCGGCGTCCGAGGCCGTCGTCGTGGACGATATAGAACTGGACCAGGGCATAGGACTGGGCCTGCTCCAGCCCTTCGATGACGCTGTTGAAGGTGGCGTCGCCATCCACCAGCAGGGTCACATCGTTCCCCCGGAGAAGCGGGGTGTGGGCCAGTCGCTCCATCGCCACATAGTTCGGGTTCTCCTCCAGACCCGGCATCTCGAACGGTGCGAGCCGCGCCTCCATCTCGGTCCGAAACCGGTCCACGTCCACTTGGCGCTCACGCCACGCCGCGATGTATCCATTGAAGTTCCGGCGGCCAAGGACCAGGTAGGCCGGGACGGCCACATAGGGAAAGGTGTTGAGGCTCACTCCCCATGCGATGGCGCCCTGCGAGGTCCGGGCGGTCATCACGGCGTGAATGGAGGAGATGATGCCGGCCACATGTAACAGGGCCACCACGAGGATCGTCAGGCGCTTGCTCCTGCTGCCCGTGGTACCGCGCCAGGGGAACTTCATCAGGTCTCCGGATGCTTCGAGGGCGGTGGCGCCGGCGGCACATACCGCTCCGGCGGACAGGGTCGGCTGCGGTGCGAGAGGTGGTCACCCATCGGCGCGCGGGATTCCCATGATCTCAGATGCACGTTTGCGCCAGGATGAGGACCCAGTGAAGACGTCCTGCTGATGTGGGAACGGCTTGGTCTTCGTGCGGCCACACCCGCACGATAACCTCCCCGTGCGAGGGGCGGCAGTCGATCCCTCACGACGGGCGAAGCGCCTGAACGCGTTCGTCCTGGGCGGGGACGGAGAGACGCGAGATGCAATGCGCGTGATGTTCCGCGTGTGGAACACGGAGGAGATGGAAGAGCTCGTCACCTCGATGCGAGAACACAACCGGACACATCCGAATCGACCGGTCCGGTTTGTCGGCTACGACATGCAGGACCACCGGACACCGATCGATTCACAGCTGGCGTTCCTCGGACGCACCGATCCTGAAGTGATCCCTGCAGTCGTCGAGGCGGCGCTGGCCGCAGTCCCACGCCGGGCCGGCAGTGCTGGGCTGATCGTGGACCTTCGGTCGGCGAAAGGTGACGCAGGCGGCGCCTGGCTCTTACAGCCGAGGCCTGTCCGGCATGTTGGATATGCGGCGTATGACTACGGATTTGACCTGCAGGGGATCATGCCGCTCGAGTTTGACGGGTTGATCTTCATTGATCGAACGACGGCGTCACGGATGCTTCCGCCTCGCCGCTAGCCACGCCGCCCCGCAACTGCCTCTCGTATTCAGCCGCCGGGAAATGGCCCAGCGACTGCGCGATCAACCCGTCTGCCGTGAACGTCCACTCCTCGTAGCCGCTGACCCATACCGCGTTGCCCGTCCCGCCGGGACCGGTGTTGGTGCCGGTCAGCGTCCAGAAATACTCCGCACCTGTCCCGACGATCTTGATCGAATCCATGAAGAGCGCCATGTCCGGCAGCGCCGACATGAATCCCTGTGCCGCGGCGATGATGGCGTCCCTGCCGACCGCAGGCGCCCCGTCATTGATCGTGAGTGATCCGTCTTCCGCATAGAAGGCGGCGACACTCGCGGCGTCCTGGCTCCCCCACGCGGTCGTGTAGCGGGTGGCGAAGTCCTGGAACGCTGCGTAATTCATTGCCGCTTGCGCAGCACGGCCGGGCGGAGGCGCCGAGGCAGGCGCGGCCAGCACCAGCCACCTCCTGGGCGGGGGTCCGGTGTCATCAGCCCTCCTCCCGCAGCGCCGCCACGAGCGCCCGGAAGGCGCGTCCCCGATGACTGACGCCGTCCTTCTCCGTCTCCGTTGCCTCGCCGAAGCTCTTGCCGAGGTCGGTGGAGTAGAAGTACGGATCGTAGCCGAACCCGGCGGTTCCGGCCGGCGTTTCCAGAATCCGCCCGGCGCACTCCCCTTCGAAGATCTCCGGCAGCGCGCCAACCTTCCGGATGAGCACCAACGCGCAGCGATACCGCGCCATGCGCTTGGATTCCGGCGCACCGGCGAGTCGCCGCACCAGCTCGGCATTGTTGGCGGCATCGATTTCTTCCGCCGTACCGCTCGCGCCGGCCCATCGCTTGGAGCGCGTCCCAGGGGCGCCGCCGAGGTAGAACACTTCGAGCCCGGAGTCATCCGCCACCGTCGGCAGCGCCGACCGCTTGGCAAAATGCTCGGCCTTGGCCAGGGCGTTGGCCCGAAAGCTGTCCGCATTCTCGAGGAGATCTTCGGAGGGGTCTTCAAAGAGATTCATGTCATTGGGAAACACGACATCCAGCCCGGATGCCGCCAGCAGTCGCTTCACTTCCCGCTGCTTCCCGTCGCTTCGGGTGGCGACCAGCAGCTTCACCGCCCAAGCGCCTTGCGCTGCAGGGCGAACAGCTGCGCAATGCCCTTCTCGCCATACGCCAGCAGGCCGTCGAGTTCCGCCCGGCTGAACGTGCCTGCCTCGCCCGTCCCCTGCACTTCCACGAACTTGTCCGGCTCCAGCATGACGAAGTTGGCATCCACGGCGGCGTCCTTGTCCTCGAGGTACGCCAGGTCCAGCCGGACCTCCCCATCCACCACGCCGACCGACACCGCCGCCACGAGGCAGCCGAAGGGATCGGGTACCCCGGTGGTCCGGGCAAGCCAGGCGGTGGCGTCGGCCAGCGCCACGCAGGCACCGGTGATGCTGGCGGTACGGGTGCCACCATCGGCCTGGAGGACGTCGCAGTCGATGCGGATGGTGTACTCGCCGAACGCCATGGTCCCCATCGCCGCGCGGAGCGAGCGCCCGATCAGCCGCTGGATTTCCTGCGTTCGCCCGCCGGGGCCGTTCCGCTCGCGCGAGGTCCGTTCGGTGGTGGCGCGCGGGAGCATGGCGTACTCCGCCGTCACCCACCCCTGCCCCGAGCCGCGGCGCCACGACGGAACACCCTGCTCGACGCTCGCGGTGCAGTGCACCAGCGTGCCCCCGGCGCGCACCAGGCAGGAACCCTCGGCGTAGGGATTGGCGCCGCGCTCGAGGACGAGCGGGCGGAGTGCGTCGTTCTGGCGACCGTCAGGGCGTGGCACGCAGGCGCTCCAGGAGGCGAGTGGTCGAGTGATCGGGCACCAGTTCCACGCGGACCACCCGGCCACCGCGTCCTTCAACGAAGTCACCGCCGACAATCTGCTCGCGGGTGTAGTCGGCACCCTTGACCAGGACGTCGGGTTCCAGGGCGCGAATCAGGTTGAGGGGCGTGTCTTCGTCGAAGAGCACGACACAATCCACCGCGGCGAATCCCGCCAGCATGCGGGCGCGTGCCGCTTCCGGAACGATGGGCCGGTCGGGGGACTTGCCCAGGCGGCGGACCGACGCGTCGGTGTTGACGCCGACGACCAGCGATCCCCCCTCAGTGCGGGCCGCCTCCAGCAACGCGAGGTGCCCGGGATGGAGAATGTCGAACACCCCGTTGGTGAAGACGACATTGCCCATTTCGGCATGGCGCCATTCCTGGGCTTCGGCCAGCGTGCGCACCTTCCGGTCGGTATTCACAGGACATGCTCGGCACCGACGTCTGCGGCCTGCCCACGGAAGAGGATCTTGAGCAGCGGCGGCGCGACGAAGGTGGTGCCCATCACCATCAGGAGCACGACGCTGAAGACGTCGTCGGTCAGGAGACCCGACCGGCGGCCCACATCGGCGAAGATCAGTCCGACCTCGCCGCGGGGCACCATGCCGACGCCCACCGCGAGCCGGCGGAACTTCTTCCACGGCGCGGCGTAGCCCGCCGCCACCTTGCCGACGATCGCCAGGAGGGTGAGTCCGAGGGCAACGAGCAGGAGGAAGCCACCGCCCGGACGCATCGGGTTCAGCAGGTTGATGTCGAGCGAGCTCCCGACGTACACAAAGAAGATCGGGGTCAGCAGGGCGCCGACCGGTCGGACCCGGTTCTCGATCGCGTTGTACTGTTCGGTGCGTGCGAGGATAATGCCGGCTGCGAACGCACCCATGATCAGGGCGGAACCAGCCATGTCCGCCACCGCGGCCAGCCCGAACGCGATGGCCAGCGCGATGATCGGGACGGCGTACGAGACCTTCATGTTGGCGATGGACTTGAACAGTCGAGGGGCGACCCACCCGCCGATCGCGATGGCGATGACGAGGAAGCCGATGGCAACCGCCAGGATGCGGGCCACGCTGAACGGCGAGAGCGCGCCACCCGCGGCGACACCGGAGACGACCGTGAGGATCACCAGACCGAGCACATCGTCGATGACGGCGGCGCCGATGATGATCCTCCCCTCGATAGAGCCGAGGTTGGCCAGATCGGAGAGCACGCGGGCGGTGATGCCGACCGAGGTGGCCGTCAGCGCGGCGCCGATGAACACCGCCGCAGTGGCAAGGGTGTTTGCGTCTCCCATACCGTGCGGCACGTTCACCCAGAAGAGGTAGCCCGCCAGGAAGGGAAGGACGACACCGACCGCCGCGACCGATATGGCGGAGCCGCCGACCTTCCGCATCTCCCGAAGATCAGTCTCGAGTCCGATCTCGAAGAGCAGCACGAGGACGCCCAGCTCGGCCAGCATCGTGATGATCTCGGCCGTCGCGCCCGTTTGGGGGATGATGCCCAGCGCGCTTGATCCGAGGAGTACGCCCGCGAGAAGCTCGCCAAGCACGGCGGGTTGGCCGATCCGCTCCGCGAGCTCGCCGAACAGCTTGGCGGCGAGGAGGATGGCGGTCAGTGTGAGCAGGAATCCGGCAAGGCTGTGGCCACCGGTCCCCCCAGCGGCCGCAAGCACGGGGGTCACGGCCCCGATGGTAAGCATCACGATATCAAAGCCCTTCGACCGCGCTGGGGCGGAAATGGAAGGTGTGATTGAAGAGCGGGAGGCGGACCTCTTCCTCGTACTCGCTCTGAATGATGATTTGCCGCGGTTTCGCGGTCCGCTTGATCTGAATCTTCTGCGCCTCTGCCGGGAGTCCGAGGCGGTCCACCGTCAGCAGCAAGCGCCGCCGGATGACGCCATCGTTCAGGCTCGGTGCCAGGCGGGCCTGGGAGCGCATCTCGTCCTGATACTGGTAGTAGCGCCAATACACTTCGCCGATATTGATGCCATAGTAGAGCACCGCGGAGAAGACGAGCATGGTCAGCAGGCAGCCCGTGGAACTCGAGCCCCGCCGGTTCGTTGCGCGACTTACCATTGTGATTGCGCTCCGTCCACGATGTCCGTCACCAGTTTGTCCAATGCGCGCTCGCGACCTTCCTGCTCCCGGCCCGGGTCGTAGTTGGCCTCCACGATGAGGCTGTTGCGCTTCCAGATCGTCTTGTTGGCCTTCTGGTCGTAGATCTCGATATTGACCGTCATCTGCAGCGCCCGCTGCGTGACCACCACGTTCTGGTTCCCGGCGGCGTTCGTGGCCCCGGTGCCCGTGTACGCCACCGGCAGGTCCGGTTCGTACCGGACGATGGAGCCTCGAACGATGGCGTCGGCCGTGGGTTCACCAGCAGCGCGGAGGCCGAGGCGTCCCTCCATGGCGGTCTTGACCGCTTCGTTCACCTGCTGCGTGAGCGCCGGCTCGGTCGTCAGGTTGTCGAACGGCATGATGGCGACCGTCTTGATATCCGCCGGCAACCCACCCCCCGCAAACCCGTACCAGCATCCCGCCAGGAGCGGAAGGCTAAGGAGCAGGCGGAGTCCAGACGGACGGCGGAAATGCCGGCGCAATCGAATCAACGACAATCGTGAGGTCCAGTCGGGCCGGTACAGTTGGAACGGTCAGCCGTGCGGAGACCGGTGCTCCGTCGGCATTCAGCCGGGTCTCGACGATCCCCATCGTGACGCCGTCGCGCTGCCACTCTGCCCGCAAGGTACCCGGGCTCCCCGTCTGGCGGGAATACCGGACCGTGTCAGCCCCGTAGGCCCAGGCGAACTGGGTCGTCCCCGCTCCTTGCGTCCCCCTGATCCTGGCGCCCGCAGGCGGTGGACGAATCACGCCGAACATCGCCCACATCAACGGATAGCTGGGGATCAGACGAGCGATCACGTCGGGGGGCTGGACCCACCGCGCCTGGTCGCCGACCACCATGGCCGCGGCGCCGCCAATCCCCAGCGGTCCCGAAATGTCGAACCGCAACGAGTCAGGGCCGGCGAAACGCGCGCTTCCCTGCCCGCCAACGGAAGCCTGCCCGTCGTTGAACAGCCAGCGGAACCGGCGGAGCCGGTGTCCCTCCGGGGCGGTGGTCGCTGCCCAGCGCGCGGCCTCCGACTGGGTGACCGCTGGGAGATTCTGCGGCACGGTTTGCGGGCTCGACCTGGCGCACGCCACCAAGAGACAAAGATACGGAATGCGACTCAGGTGGTCAAGCCGAAAGTGTTGTGGCATAGGAGGTTATCGCCGGTCAGCTCAAGGACTTCATCGCCGGATGAGCCGGATCGGATCCCCCTGGGTCACCCGCAGCAGCGAGGTGGGCGACCCCACGACACGCCCAAAGACGGTGAACCTGCCGTCGAGATGCGGTTGGGCCCCCAAGGTCAGGAAGAACTGGCTCCCGCCGGTGTCGGGACCGGACAACGCCATCCCCAATTGGTAGCCATCGAATTGCCGCTGGTTGATCTCGTCACGGATCGCGTAGCCCGGCCCGCCCCATCCATCACCCCGGGGGTCACCATCCTGCGCGACCAGCCCTGGCACAACCCGGTGCCATCGGCCGTTGTCGAAGAAGCGTCGGTCCATCAGCGTCAGGAAATTGACGACGGTCAGGGGCGCCTCGGGGCCCAGCAACTCGATTTCGATGACGTCCCGCTGGTCTGTCTCGATGAAGACGTGCGGGTGGGCGTCAGGGGACTCGGGAATCGCCATGAAGCGGCTGGCGATTTCCCGGTAATCCTGGAGTGTCCGGCCGGTCTGAAGCGGGAATGCCGGGCCCCATCGCTGTGCGGCCGCCGGCCAGGCCGCCTCGGCCCAAAGCCGCAGCACGTAGTCAGCTGGACGCGAGGTCCGCGAGAGGAAGACCCGGTTCACCGCATCGGCATCCTCCGCCGAGAGGCCGGCGATGGTGCGGAGGGTGCTGAGCGCGCTGATGGCCGCGTCCGTGATCGAGTCGTTCAGCGCCCGGTCGTAGGCGGCCGCCAGGGGGACGATGTCGCTCTCGACGGGGGCACGGGCGATTGCCTCCGCCGCCAGTGTCCGCACCACCGGCGTCCCGATGGGTCAGCAGCCCGCGTGCGGTCGCGAGCAGTTGCGCATTGGGGCCCTTGACCGCGCGCAGCCACCCCTGCAGGGCCGCCGCCGCCACCCGGCCATCGGGGTCGGCAAAGAAATCGGGATGCGACACGTCCGGGCCTGGCGCCACCCAACCCCAGCCCTCGGCAGCGGTCGCCCGCTCGGGCCATCGGGGGCTCGAGGTCCAGCCTGCGGACAGGAACCTGAACGAATCGGGGCTGGTCCGTGCCAAGCCCAGCAGGGCCTGCTGCCGCAGCGCGAAGCTGCCCTTTCCTTCCCGCACAATCCGGGAGAGCTGCGCGACTGCGACCGCTCCTCCCGACAGCCCCAGCGTCCTCGCCGCCTCGACCTGCACATTGAAGACCGGATCGCCCAGCTGGGAGATGACCTGGTCCGCAACCTCCGGGCGACGATAGCTGCCCAGCGAGGTGAGCGCGGCGATGCGGACACCGGCATTGTCATCCCGGGCCGCGCGGGCGAGCAACTCGATGACGCTCTCGGACTCGAGATTGGCGGAGGCGGCGTAGGAACTGGTGAGGGCCTTGGCGGCATACAACCGCACCGTGGGATGCTGATCCTGCAGCGCGTTGAGGAAGGTCGGGCCCGCGGCCGGGGCCTGAATCCGTCCGAGGGTAAAGACGGCACGCCACCGAAGTTCGTCGTCGCTGCTCTCGGCAAGCGCGATGAGTTGTCGGCTGGAAGCCGCCGATCCCAGCCGCCACGACTCCAGCGCGGCGCGCCGCACCAGCACATCCCCCGCGCCCGTCATCGTGAGATTCGCGGTGTTGTTCAGCACCCGCGCGACCATCTCAGAGGCCGCCGGCCCACCGATCTTCGTGAGCGCGGTGACGATCGCCTCCGCCGTTTCCAGCGTCGGCATCGGCATCGTCGTGAGCCGGGCGATCAGCGGCGCCACGGCCGCGGTATCCCTGAGGAGTCCGAGCGCAAACGCCACGGTGGGATGGAGCGTCGAGTCTCGGTCCTGAAGCATCGGGACCAGGAGGGCCGTCCCCCGCAGGTCGCCGATTCGTCCGATCGACATTGCGGCAGTCCGGCGGACCAGCAGTTCCGGCGAGAATGTCGCCGCTTCGAGCACCCCCGGCGCCCACTGGCGGGCATCCTCCGCCTGGAGGAGTGGAGCGATCCCCTCGACCACCGCGGCATCCTGCGCGATCAACGGCTGCGTCGCCGCGGTGAACATCGCCAGGAGTGAGAACAGCGACACGTGTGGATCGCATGTGCATACTCACGAGGGATCGGCCACCGGGTGAAGGAGTGCGGCCACCTCGGCGGGCAGGCGTGTCGGCTCGAACTGGTGGTTGAGGCTCATCATCCTGGTTTCTGCGGTCACCAGCAGTGCTCCTGTCTCTGCGTGTGTGAGCCGATAGGCGAAGGTGACCCGCCGGCTCGCGAGATCCCGGACCCAACAGCGGACCTGCACCAGATCATCGTAGCGGGCGGGGCGATGGTACCGCATCGTCAGGTCCCCCACGACGAGGAAGAAGCCCATCGCCTCCAACTCGCGGTAGCTCATGCCGGACTGCCGCAGGTATTCGGTACGCGCCACATCCAGCCAGACCGCGTATCGGGAGTGATAGACGACTCCCATCGCGTCGATTTCGGAGTAATTGACTCTCGCGAGGGTGTCTGTGTGAGTGACGGGCATGGGAGGCCAGGGACGGGGTTGCGTGAAGGTTGGGCCGGGCAGCAGCGAAAGTCAAATGCCGCAAGCGCTTGCGAGACTGCCCGAGTGGTTCCTATCTTCGGTCGTGTTCGGCACTCAACTCCTCGTCCTGTCCGACGCCCATGTGGGCGCCACCCCGCCGGAAGTCGAGGAGGCTCTCCTCGCCTTCCTGGACCGTGCCCCGACGCTGGGCGACTCGCTTCTCCTCAACGGCGACATCTTCGACTTCTGGTTTGCCTACCGCCGGCTGATTCCGCGACGCGGCTTCGAAGTGGCCGCCGCCATCCGCCGGGTCCGGAAGCGGATGCCGGTCGCCATGGTGGGCGGCAATCATGACCGATGGGGCGAGGACTTCTGGGAGCAGGACCTCGATGTGCGGTTCGCACCGGTCAGGATGGAACTCGAGATCGGCCCGCGTCGTGTGCTGGCGATTCACGGCGACGGCGTCACCGAATCCCACTGGTCCGCGGTACTCCTCCAGCAGATCACCCGGAATCCCCTCTTCGTGACCGTCTGGAAATATGCGCCGACCTGGCTCGCCTTCTGGGTGGTGGACCAGATGACCCACTCATTGGGGAATACGGTTCGGGAGGAGGAGATCCTGCAGCGGGCCTCGGAGCGGCAGCGGGAATGGGCGGAAGCCGAACTCGCGAAGGACCCGCAGTTGGGCTGCCTCGTGATGGGACATACCCACCGCCCCATGCTCTCCGAGCCGAACCCGGGCCAGCAGTTCCTGAATCCGGGCGCCTGGCTCGACGGCTTCCGCTACGGCATCGTGACGCCGACCGGCGCTGAGCTGGCGGTGTGGAGCGGCTGACAAGCCACCACCCTTCTGTCATTGCGAGGCCGCGCAGCGGCCGCGGCAATCCTGTTATCCCAGCCGCACCAGTTCCGGTTCTCCCAGTCGTTCCCCGAGGAACCGCGCTCCCACCTGAAGAAATCGCGCCTGATCGTCGCTGACCACGAAGCGATGACTTCCCGGCACCGTCGTCCCACTGGCCGTCCCCGCCTGGTCCAGCGCCTCCGCAAGGCTGAGGGCCGTTTCTTCCGCGCTGTCGATCAACGCGACCGTCCCCCCCATCACCTCGTGCAGCAGCTGCTTCAGCAGCGGGTAGTGCGTGCATCCCAGGACCAGGGTGTCGGTGCCCGCGACCTTGAGCGGGCGGAGATACTCTTCGGCCACCATGCGAGTGGCGGCGTGCTCGAACCAGCCCTCTTCGACCAGTGGCACGAACAGCGGACAGGCAACCTGCTCGATGTGTGCGGCGGGGAGAATCTGCCGGATAGCGGAGGGATAGGCCTGGCTGGTGACGGTGCCCGCCGTCCCGATCACGCCGATGCCTCCTCCTCGGGTGGCTCGCGCCGCGGCGCGGGCGCCCGGCTCGATGACGCCGAGCACAGGGACGGGTGAGGCGGCGCGCAGGGCGTCGAGGGCATGCGCGGTAGAGGTGTTGCAGGCGACGACGACCGACTTGACCCCCTGCCCCAGCAGCCAGTCGAGGATCTCGAGGCTGTAGCGACGGACCGTCTCGGGCGACTTCGGCCCATAGGGCACGCGCGCGGTGTCGCCGAAGTAGATGGTCGATTCCATCGGCAACCGCTCATAGATGGCGCGGGCGACGGTCAGCCCGCCGATGCCTGAATCGAAGATGCCGATCGGAGCCGGGTTCATCGCAGCCGCACCGGGACGGAGACGGCACCGGCTACGCCACCATTGGGCGCGGCCTGAATGGAGAGGTCGCCCGGGAAGTCCCAGAGATGCGCCGACACGTAGGCCTCCATGGCCGACAGCAGGTGATTCAGCCCGAGCAGGACCAGCCAATCCTCATATTGCTGTTGCTTGGAATCCACGCTCCCGCTGTTGATCTCCTCGAGATAATTCAGCTGGCTGCTGGTCGTGAGTACCATGCCCAGGGTGACACCTTCCGCGGCGAGGAAGAAGGCACCGGCGGTCTTTCGCCCGAGCTTCGCCTGTCCCCAGCCCGGAATGAGCAGGGACCGGAAGAACGCCCCCATCGGCGTGAGCGGAGGGCGGATGACCGGGACGGAGTCGATGGCGTAGCTCGGCGCCGCCGCCGTGCTGGTGGCAGAGTCGGTACGCAGTGGAGGCGGCACCAACGAATCAGGCGTCACCGTGGGCACGCCGGTGGGATCCTGGGCCGCAGCAGGAGCCGCGGCGGCCAGGCAAGTCAACAAGACGAGTGTCCCGATCCTCACGACGCCTGTCCGCTGTCGGTCGCCGCAAGCACCGGCAGCGCACCACGGTGCAGCGACACCTCGAGGGAGTCGCGTCCCGGCGACCGCAACTCACCGTCGAAATGCGCGGTGAGCGGACCATCCGCTGACGTTACCAGGACCCGCTGCCCTCGTGCCATCCGCACTTCCTTCAATCGTGTGTGCTTGCCGCTCAGGACGAGTGGCGCCTTGGTCAGCAGGAATCGCCAACCAAAGGTACCCACGGCGCAGACGTCCAGCAGGCCGTCATCGGGGCGCGCATCGGGGACGAGATAGAACACACCACCGGCGCAGGGTCCGATCCCGATTTCGAGCACCGTGGTCAGTGCGCTCCACGACGTCCCATCCACGTCGATCTGCAACTGAAGTGCGCGCCGATGAACGACCGCCTGGAGTGCCGCGACCACGTACCCGAGCGCGCCGGGCCAATGCTTGTACTCGTTGACACGCCGGGCGACGTCGGCATCGAGGCCAATCCCGAGCGAGTTGACGAAGTACTCTCCCCACGCCTCCCCGACGTCAAACCGCCGGATGGCTCCGCTCGCGAGGGCCGCAACGGCCGCTGCCGGGGCCAGGCTCGCGGTGAGGGTCATCTTCGCAAAGTCATTGCCGGTGCCAACCGGCACCACGCCAAGCGGGGGCCGTGCCCCGCTGTCCCGTGCCATCAGGCCGTTCGCCACCTCGTGGACGGTGCCGTCACCGCCGACCGCAATGACCCGTTCCACGGCGATCCCCACGGTACGGGCGAGTTCGGTGGCGTGCCCCGGGCCGGTGGTCAGGATGAGCTCCACCTCCCCCCACTGCGCCTGCGCGCCGCGGAGAACCTCGTCGCGGAACCGCGCGCTGCGGCCGTGACCGGCCGCCGGGTTCAGGATGACGAGAGTGGTCAGCGCGTGCCTCGGCGGGAGGGGAGAGGTGGCGGGAGCGTGTGGGAATCGAACCCACCGGAGCCGCCTGAGGCGCCTCCATCGCGGTTTTGAAGACCGGCCGAACCACCAGGCCCGATCCGCCCCCAATAGCACTGCAGGACTGAGCCGCGGTGCGCTCAGTCCTTCTGCGCTACGACATCGATCTCGACACGCGCACCCTTCGGCAACCCCGCCACCGCGACGGTTGACCGCGCCGGCCGATGGTCGCCGAAGTGCTTCGCGTAGACCTCGTTCATGGCGCCGAAGTCGGCCATGTCCACGAGATACACGGTGGTCTTGATCACCTTGCCCAACCCGCTGCCGGCGGCCGCCAGCACCGCCCGCAGGTTCGCGAAGACCCGTTCCGACTGTTCCGCGACGTCGCCGGGGACCAGTTCCATGGTGGCCGGGTCGAGCGCCACCTGCCCCGCGGTGTAGATCATCTGGCCGTGCACGATCGCCTGGCTGTATGGTCCGATGGCCTTGGGTGCGTCCGGCGTGGAGACGACGGTCAGTGGCGGCATCAGGACAGCCCCTCGATCCGGCCGTCAGGAAAGACCCGCATCCCCTCCGCGGCGGGCGTCTTGCCGAGGCCCGGCATCGTCATGATGTCGCCGGCAAGCGCGACGACGAACCCGGCACCCGCTGATGCGTAGACGTCGCGAATGGTGATCCGGAAACCGGAGGGTCGCCCCAGCAGCGTCGGATCGTCACTGAAGGAGTACTGCGTCTTGGCGATGCAGACCGGCGTGTCACTGAGCCCCATCGCATCGAGCTGCTTGATGGACCGCTCGGCCACGACGGTATAGTCCACCCCGTCGGCGCCGTAGATCTCGCGGGCGATCGTCTCGATCTTCTCCTTGATCGGCTTGGCGGCGTCGTAGATCGGCTTGAACTTGGACTTCTTCTCCGCCAGGACCGCGAGCACCTCCTTCGCCACCTCCTCGCCCCCTTCCCCGCCCTTGGCCCAGACGTCGCTCATCGCCACGCGGGCGCCCCACGACTTGGCCGCGGCGATCACCGTCTCGATCTCCTCCGGGCGAGTCCGACAGGAAGCGGTTGACGGCGACCACCACCGGCACGCCGAACTTCTTCACGTTCTCGACGTGCCCCTGCAGGTTGGCCATGCCGGCCTTGAGCGCCTCGACGTTCGGCGTGTTGAGGGCGTCCTTCTTCACGCCGCCGTGCATCTTGAGGGCGCGAATCGTCGCGACGACCACGGCCGCCTCGGGATTGAGGCCGCCCATCCGGCACTTGATGTCGAAGAACTTCTCGGCGCCGAGGTCGGCGCCGAAGCCCGCCTCGGTGAGCACCAGGTCCGCCATGCCGAGGCCGAGCCGGGTGGCGACGACGCTGTTGCAGCCGTGCGCGATGTTGCCGAAGGGACCGCCGTGCACGATGGCCGGCCCGCCCTCCAGCGTCTGCACCAGGTTCGGCATCAGCGCGTCACGGAGCAGGAGCGTCATGGCGCCCGACGCCTTGAGGTCGCCGGCGGTGATCGGCTTCTTGTCGCGGGTCAGGCCGACGATGATCCGTGCAATCCGCTGCTCCAGGTCGGAGACCGACGTCGCCAGGCAGAGGATCGCCATGATCTCGCTGCCGGGGACGATGACGAACCGGTCCTCGCGCGTCGGGCCGCCGTTCAGGTTGCCGAGGCCGACGACGATGTGCCGCAGCGCCCGGTCGTTCATGTCGATGGTGCGGGGCCAGAGAATCCGGCGCACGTCGATGCCGAGTGCGTTGCCCTGGTGGAGGTGGTTGTCGAGCAGCGCCGACAGCAGGTTGTGCGCCGAGGTGATGGCGTGGAAGTCGCCGGTGAAGTGCAGGTTGATCTCGTCCATCGGGATGACCTGCGCATACCCACCGCCGGCAGCGCCACCCTTCACGCCGAACACCGGGCCCAGCGACGGCTCGCGGATGCAGACCATCACGTCCTTCCCCATCCGGCGGAACGCCTGGGCCAAGCCCACAGTGACGGTGGACTTCCCTTCCCCGGCAGGCGTCGGGTTGATCCCGGTCACCAGGACGAGCCGGCCCTTCGGCGGGCGGGCCGCCGCCGCTTCATGGGTGATCTTGGCCTTGAAGCGACCGTAGGGAAGGAACTCCTCCGGACCCAGCCCCGCCTCCGCGGCGATCTCCGTGATGGGACGGGGCTTGGCGGCCTGGGCGATTTCGATGTCGGTGGGGAACTTGGATGTCACGCGAACTCTCCAGAAGAAGGCTGCGATTTCAGGTACAGTAACGGTAATCGGCGCCGGGGCGCTCGGGAATGGGTCGTGGCGTCAGGGAGCGCGGACACGGTCGCCGAACACCCGCCTGCGCATTCAGTCCAGTACGCAAAATGACGGCGGCTGGCTCCTCGCCGCGGGCCTTCGCGACCTGCTCGGCGACCAGCCGCACATAGGCCGGCTCGTTGCGGTGCCCGCGGTGCGGCACCGGGCGCGAGGTACGGGGCGTCGGTCTCCACCAGCAGGCGATCGGCAGGGGTGGCCCGGACCAGGTCGTCGAGCGCCCACGACCGGAAGGTCACCATGCCGCTGAAGGAGACATAGTGTCCCAGCGCGACGCCGGCCTCGAACAGAGATGGCCCGCTGCTGAACGAGTGAAGGATGGCGGTGACGGCGGGAAAGGCCTGCAGCACGGCGGCGACGTCCGCATCCGCCTCCCGGGCGTGAATCACGACCGGCTTCCCTGCGCTCTCCGCCAGGGCCATCTGGCGCTCGAAGACGGCGCGCTGGGTGTCCCGCGGAGAATGATCGTAATGGTAGTCGAGGCCGATCTCGCCGCAGGCGACGACTCGCGGATCGCGGCAGCGCTTCCGCCAGCCAGGCGGCGGTCTCTTCGGTCCAGGTGCGGGCATCGTGCGGATGAAGCCCGGCCGTGGTCGACACCCTGGCATCCGCCGAGGCCATGGAGAGGCCGAGCGCCGTCGACGCGCGCGACTCTCCGACGATCACGAGGTGGCCGACACCCGCCGCGAACGCCCGCTCCACCGCCTCGGCGCGATCCCCCGCGAAGGCGGCGTCGCCGAGGTGGCAGTGGGTGTCGACGAGCACTGATTCAGACGGTGGACGTGACCTTCGTGACCCCCGCGCGTGGGGCGCTGGACTTGACGCCACGCGCGTCGGCCCCGGGCCAGCGCTGCTCGATGGCCAGGAGGAGCGGGGCGGCGATGAAGATCGAGGAGAAGGTGCCGGTGAACACGCCGAACGCCATGACCATGCGCGAAGGGACGGATCACCTGGCCACCGAAAATGGCCAGCGCCAGCAGCGTTGCGAGCGTCGTCCCGTGCGTCAGCACGCTCCGCGGCAGGGTCTCGTTGATCGAGCGGTTCAGGACGGAGATGAAATCGTCGCGCCGGTACTTGTGCAGGTCCTCGCGGACCCGGTCGAAGATGATGATCGTGTCGTTGAGCGAGTAGCCGACCATCGACAGGACCGCGGCGACCACCACGAGGCTCACCTCGATGCGCATGAACGCGATGAAGATGATGGTGGCCAGGATGTCGTGCGCCGTCGCGCCGACCGCGGCGAGACCAAACCGCCACTCGAACCGCCAGGCCAGGTAGGCCAGCACGGCGAAGAAGGAGAGGAAGATCGCGAGGAACGCCTGGGTGCGCAGTTCGCCGCCGACCTTCGGGCCGACGCCCGATGACTCGAGCATCGTGTAGGTGCCGGCGCCGAGGGAGGCGTCGAGCGCCTCGCCGACGGCGTTGGCGGTCTCTTCCGTGTTGTTGGCGTCGGTCCCTTCCTTGGCGACCCGGGCGCGGATCGAGTAGTCCTGCGCGCTCCCCGTCGACTGGATCTCGGCGCCGGGGATGCCGCGGGCGTCCAGCGCCGAGCGCAGCTGGGAGGCATCCACCGGCTGTTCGGTGCGAATCTGGATGAGCGTGCCGCCGGTGAACTCGATGCTGTAGCTCAGGCCGACGATCAGCAGGAAGAGCATCCCGGGGACGAGGATCGCCGCGGTCAGCCCGTAGGCGTACTTGCGGAAGCCAATGAAGTCGTAGTTCGCGTTGGCGAAGAATCGGGTCATCGTCAGATACTCAGCGTGGTGAGGTCGGGCCGCCGCTGCAGCCAGATCATGAAGAAGGTGCGGGTCACGAACACCGCGGTGATCATCGAGGCGATGATGCCCATCGTCAGCGTGACGGCGAAGCCCTTGACCGGGCCGGTGCCGAACTGGAAGAGGAACATCGCCGTGATGACGGTGCTGACGTTCGAGTCGATGATGGCGCTCATCGCGTGGCGGAACCCTTCGTCCACCGCAAGGCGCACCGTACGCCCGTGCAGCAGCTCCTCGCGGATGCGCTCGAAGATCAGCACGTTCGCGTCGACCGCGATGCCGATCGACAGCACCAGGCCGGCGAGGCCGGGCAAGGTCAGGGTCGCGTCGAGCATGGCGAGCCCGCCGAGCGTGAAGAGCAGGTAGAGCGTCAGCCCCGCCACGGCGAGCACGCCGCTGAGCCGGTAGTACCCGATCATGATCAGGATGACCACCAGGGTACCCGACGAGCCCGGCGGTGATGCCGCCACGGATGCTGTCGGCACCGAGGCTCGCGCCGACCTGGAACCGCTCCACGATCTTGAGCGGCACCGGCAGCGCGCCGGCCTTGAGCGTCAGCGCCAGGTCCTGCGCCTCGACGATGGACTTGCCGCCGCCCATGGTGATCTGTCCGTTCCGGTCGATCCGGCCCTGGATGACCGGCGGCGGGCCCTGGACCCGGCCGTCCAGCACGATGGCCATGTAGTCGCCGATGTGCGCCTGGGTGGCCGCGCCGAACTGGCGGCCGCCGGCGCGGTCGAGCTCGAAGAGCACGACCGGCCCGTTCGTCAGCTGGTCGAACTGGGCGGAGGCGTCCACCAGGTTCCGGCCGGTGACGATCGGCTTCTCCTCGACGACATAGAAGAAGCGGTACGGCTGCACCCCGACGCTGATCGGGGCGGCCGTCCAGAGGATCTCGACGCCGCGCGGAAGCGTCCGCGCGACCTCGGGAATCCGGAGCATGCTGTCCACCCGGGGGTAGGCCGCCTCCGGGACGAAGTATTCGCCGGGAACCCCGCTCCCCGCCGCGGCGCCGGGCTGGATCAGGCTGCTCAGTACGCCGCCCTCCACCGGTGTCGAGTCGGCGCCGGCGGTCGCCGAGTCGCCGCCGAGGAGCGACTGCACCGCGCGTCGGCGAGGTCTTGCCGGCGGCGGCGGTGATGCCCAGCCCCCGGAGGGCGCGGTCCATGGCCGGCAGCGCCTTGTCGAAGCGCGCTGGTCCGATCGGTGATCCGGAACTCGAGGAAGGCCGCCTTCTGGACGATGTCCATGGCGCGCTGCGGATCCCGGACGCCGGCGAGCTCGACGACGATCCGCTCGTCGCCCACCTTCTGGACCACCGGCTCCTGCACGCCGAACTCGTCGACGCGCTTCCGGAGCACGGTGAGGGCCAGGTCGATGTCGCGCGCGACGTCGCTGGAGACCCGGTTCGACTGGTCGAGTTCGAGCCCGAGGTGCATGCCGCCCTGCAGGTCGAGCCCGAGCTTCAGCGGAATGTGCGTCTCGACGGTGTCCCGCATGGCGCCGTCCGGCCCACGGGTGCGGATGCTCACTTCCCGCGGGAAGAGGCTGTAGACGGACAGCGCCACGAGGGCGCCGATGATCAGGAGGCGGTTTCGGATTGAGGCATTCATCGTCGCTGGACCAGCCGTTGATTCAGGTGAACAGAGTTCCGGTCGCGGCCGCGGCCAACGCCGCGCGCGCCGAGGAGCGGTCGCGTTCCAGCTGCGTCCGCAGTGCATCGAGCGAGGGGAAGCGCTGCACATCCCGCAGCCGCGCCACCCATTCCACCTTCAGCCATTCGCCGTAGAGGGACCCTGCATGCTCGAACAGGTGCACCTCGAGGGACCGCTCCGCCTGCCGGAACGTCGGCTTCCCTCCTTGATTCATCATCCCGTCGGCGCGACCGCCGCGCCATTCGACCCGCACGGCATAGACGCCGTCCGGCGGCAACAGCTTGCGGTCCGGAATCCCGGCGAGGTTGGCCGTCGGACACCCGAGGGTCTTCCCCCGCCCGTCGCCCGGCACCACCTGCCCCGTGGCGAAGTACCGCCGCCCCAGGAGTCGTGTCGCGAGGGCGAGGTCGCCGCCGGCCACCGCCCGGCGAACCAGGGTGCTCGACACCGACGTGGCCGTCCACCTCGAGCGCCGGCACGACATCCACCGCGAACCCCAGTTCGGCGCCGAGCCTGCCGAGCAGCTCCACGTCGCCCTGCCGGCCCCGGCCGAATCCGTGATCGTGTCCGATCACCAGTTCCCGCATGCCGCAACCGCGGACCAGGATCTCCCGCACGAACTGCTCGGGCGGCATCGACGCCAGCGCCCGGTCGAAGTGCAGCAGCACCGCGTAGTCGAGCCCGGTCTGCGCCAGGATCTCCCGCCGCTCCGGCCCGGTCGTCAGCACCTGCGGCGCCGCCGCCGGATTCACCACCTCCATCGGGTGCGGGTCGAAGGTGACCAGCACGCTGTGCCGCCCCGCCGCCCGGGCCCGCGCCGCGATCTCCGTCGAGCACCGCCTCGTGCCCGCGGTGCACGCCGTCGAACGAACCGACCGTCACCACCGTGCCCTCCGGGTGCGGCGGGAGGAAGCCCGTCACGGGGTCGTCAGCACGACGGTCGGCCGCAGCCATTCTCCGTCCCCTTCCGCCACGGCGAGCACGTCGTCGGCCCCCGCCAGCACCACCGTGCCCGCAGTCGCTCCGCGCACCGGCCGGCCGTGGCGACAGTTCCGTCCGCCCGGCGTCATCCACCAGGACGCGCGGCAGGTGGCTCAGCACCGCCCCCAGCGGCCAGAGCGCCGTGTCGGGGGCCAGCGTCGTCGAGCGGGATCGCGTCCTCCACCCGGAGGCTGCCGATCGATTCCCGCCGCAGCGCCGTGAGGTGCGCGCCCGTTCCGAGCGCCTCGCCCAGGTCCCGCGCGATGGCCCGGATGTAGGTGCCGGTACTGACCGTGACGCGGAAGGTCACGTCGGCTCCCGCCACCTCCACGCAGCTCCAGCTCGTACACCGTCACCGGCGTCGCGGCGAAGCGCCACGTGCTTCACCGCGCCGTGCCCGCGCATAGGCCCGTTCGCCGTCCAGCTTCCTGGCCGAATAGGCCGGCGGCGTCTGCGCCTGCGCGCCCGGAAGCGCGGCCAGCGCCTCGGCGATGCGATCGCGGTCCGGCAGCGCGTCCGTCCACGGCTCGCCGACCGGCTCCCCGGTCAGGTCGTCGGTCGCGGTGCGCTGTCCGAGCCGCGCCGTCGCCAGGTACGTCTTGGCGAGACCGTCGAGGAACCGGGCCATCCGGGTCCCCTTCCCGAGCAGCAGTACCAGCAGGCCGCTGGCGAACGGGTCGAGCGTCCCGGTGTGCCCGATCGAGCGCTCCCCGCACATCCGGCGCGCCCGGGCCACGACGTCATGCGAGGTGGGGCCCACCGGCTTGTCGATCAGGAGCGCGCCGGTCAGTCCTGCTCCTCCTGCTTGAGCGACGCCAGCACCTCGTTGATGCGCGCGGCATGCTCCAGCCCGCGGTCGAGTTCGAAGTGCAGCTCCGGCACCGTCCGGGTCGTCAGCGCCTTCGCGACCTTCGTCCGGAGGAAGCCGGCCGCGCTGTGGAGCCCCTCGAGCGCGCGGAGCTTGGTCTCTTCATCTCCCGGCACGCTGACGCGGATCTTCGCGTGCGACAGGTCGGCGGTCACCGTCACGGTCGTGAGCGTCACGAACCCGACCCGCGGATCGCGAATATCCCGCGTGAGGGCGTCGGCCAACACCTGCCGGATGTTCTCGGCCACCTGCTCCGGACGCCGCGAGGATCCCTTCATCGGCTACGCCGCGCCGACCGACGCGCTCGGCTCGAGCGTCCGCTTGATTTCCTCGAGGCGGAACGACTCGATCCGGTCGCCGACCTTCACGTCGTTGAAGTTCTCGATGCCGATACCGCACTCGAGCCCCTCGCGCACTTCCTTGACGTCGTCCTTGAAGCGCTTGAGGCTGGAGAACGCGCCGGTGTACACCGTCACGCCGTCGCGGACCACGCGGGCCTTGTTGCCGCGCTGGACCATGCCGCTCCGCACCACGGAGCCCGCGATGGTGCCCACCTTGCTGACCTTGAACACCTGCAGCACCTCGGCCTCGCCGAGCACCGTCTCGCGCTCTTCCGGCTTGAGCAGCCCTTCGAGCGCCTTCCGGATGTCGTCCACCGCCTCGTAGATGACGCGGTAGGTGCGGATGTCCACCTGTTCGCGCTCGGCCGACGCGCGGGCGTTGGAGTCGGGCCGCACGTGGAAGCCGAGGATGATCGCGCCCGACGCCTTGGCGAGCAGCACGTCGCTCTCGCTGATGGCGCCGACGCCGCGGTGCACCACTTCGACCCGGACTTCCGGCGTGCTGAGCTGCGCCAGCGCGTCGGCGAGGGCTTCCGCGGGACCGCCCTGGTCGGCCTTGATGATGATGGGCAGCGTGGACACCTGCCCTTCCTTCAGCGCGCGGCTGAAGTCCTCCAGCGTGCCGCCCCGCTGGCCGCGGCGGTTCTGCGCCTCGCGCTCGAGCCGCTGGCGCTTCTGCGCGATCTCCCGCGCCTCCGCGGCATCCGCGACGACCAGGAAGGAGTCGCCGGCCGACGGCACGCCGTCGAAGCCGAGGATCTGCACCGGCATCGAGGGGCCGGCGGACTTCATGGTGTTGCCGCGCTCGTCGAAGAGCGCGCGGACGCGGCCGGAGAACTTGCCGCAGATGAAGTCGTCGCCGACCGAGAGGGTGCCGCGCTGCACCAGGAGCGTCGCGAGCGGGCCCTTGCCCGGGTCGAGGGTCGATTCGACCACCGTGCCCCTGCGCCTTGCGGTCGGGGTTGGCCTTGAGGTCGAGCACGTCGGCCTGGAGCAGGATCTTCTCGAGCAGCAGGTCGACGCCGGTCCCCTTCTTGGCCGAGACGCCGGCGGACAGCACGTCGCCGCCGAACTCCTCGAGGACGACGCTGTGCTGCAGGAGCTCCTGCATCGTCTTCTGCACGTTGGCCGCGGGGAGGTCGACCTTGTTGATGGCCACGACCATCGGGCACGCCGGCGTTCTTCGGCGTGGCTGATGGCCTCGATGGTCTGCGGCATGACCTGGTCGTCGGCCGCCACGACGCAGCACGACGATGTCGGTCACCTGGGCGCCGCGGGCACGCATGGCGGTGAACGCCTCGTGGCCCGGGGTGTCGAGGAAGGTGATGCGACGGCCGCTCGGCAGCTCGACGTGGTAGGCGCCGATGTGCTGGGTGATGCCGCCGGCCTCGCCGGCGACGATGTTCGCCTTGCGGATGTAGTCGAGGAGCGACGTCTTGCCGTGGTCGACGTGGCCCATGATCGTGACGACCGGGGCGCGCGGCTTCAGCGTCTCCGGCGGATCCTCTTCGACTTCCTGCCCGAGATCGGCGGCGTATTCGTCCTCACGCAGCGCCTCGAAGCCGAACTGCGACGCGATCAGCTCGATCTGGTCGAAGTCCAGCCGCTGGTTGACCGTCACCATCAGGCCCAGTTCCTTGAAGGCGAACTGGACGATCTGGCTGGACGGGATCTTCATCAGGTCGGCGAGCTCGGAGACGGAGATGAACTCGTTGACCCGGATGCGGGTCTTCTCCAGCTCCCGCTCCTCCGCCGCCCGGCCCGCCATCACGTCGCGATACGACGGTTCATCCGAACGCGAACCACGCGACTTCCGGCCGACCCTTCATGCCCTTGAGCGTCTTGAAGATGTTCTTGCTCACCGCTTCCTGGTCGACCTGGTTCTTCCCGCGCTTCTTCTTCCCCTTCTTGAAGTCGCCCTTCTTGGCGTCGGGGCCGAATTCACGGGGGCGCGACGCCTCGGACGGGCCGGTGGCGCTGCTGAAGACGGGCCGCGGGCCGCGGGCCGGCGGGCCGCGACGTCCACCGGACGAGGCGGGCTGGGGCGGCCGCTGCGGCGCCGGGCGCTGGATCCGGGGCGGGATGAACGGCTTGCGCGGCGCGCAGGCGTCGGGGCGGCGGCTCGGGCGTCGCCGGTGCGGTCGGCGCACCGGCAGCGCTGTCGGCTGCCGGCGGTGTCGCCGGGAAGAGCGTCTTCGACCTTGCGGCGGCTTCGCGGCCGCCGGCGGGGCCTCCGCGGCCGGTTCGGCCGGCTCTGCGCCGGCCTCGGCGGCGGGCCGGGTCCTTGAAGAGCTCGCGGGCGCGGTCCTCGAGCGACCGGGCGGGCGTGGCGGCTTCCCCGCGCGCGACTTCGCGTTCGCGCTTCCAGCGCGGCCAGCGCCGACGCCTGGGCTTCCGCTTCCGCGGCGGCCTCGGCCTCGACCTTTTCGACCTCGGCCTTGGTGCGGCGACGGCGGACCGGCGCGGCTGGCACCTCCGGCGCGACCGGCTTCGGTCCGCCGCCTTCTTGCGCCGGCCCCGCTTGGGCTTGGGCTCCTCGGCGCTCTTCCGCTTCTCCCGCTCCCAGCGGACGCGCACCGCCGACACCTGTCCCGATTCCAGCGCGGACAGGTGACTGCGCACGAAGATGTTCATTTCCTTGAGCGTCTGGATCAGCTGCTCAGAGGAAACGCCGAATTCTGCCGCCAACTCATGTACCCTGGTCTTGACCACTCATTCCTCCTCAGGGACTTCCCGCGCCAGGCGGCCCAAACCATCGGCCAACGCGCGGTCCCGCACTCCGGCCACCATCACGGGCGGCCGTCCCAACTGCCTGCCAATCACATCGGCCGTCGGCCCCGGCACGAGGGGGACTCCCTGTGCCTCGGCCAGCCGGATCACCTTGTCCACTGCGCGCGGGCTCGCATCCGACGCGACGACCACGCACCGCACCTGCCCCGACTGAATCGACCGCCTGACGCCGTCCACCCCGATCACGACGTGCCCCGCCCGCAGGCCGAGGCCGAGCAGGCCGAGCACGCGGTCACTCACGCGGTAGGCGCCGCGTCCTCCCCTGCCTCACTCTCGTCCGTCGTCAGCTCGGTCAGGAAGCCGACCAGCTGGTCGGCCGCTTCCGGCGTCATGCCGGGGACACGCAGGAAATCGTCACGCTCGAGGTCGAGGACGTCGTTCAGCATCGTGAAGCCGGCGTTGGCCAGGAGGCCCACCAGCTCCGGGGCCAGCCCATCCAGCTCGGTCAGCGGCACCTGCAGGGCGATCTCCTCCTCGGGCGGCAGCGGCGCGAAGAGCGGACTCTCGCCGCCGCGCTCCAGCCACTCGCGGCTCGAGTAGAGGTCGATCTTCCAGCCGGTGAGCTCGGAGGCGAGGCGCACGTTCTGCCCGTTGCGTCCGATGGCCAGCGACAGCTGGTCCTCGTCCACCACGGCGTTGATCGTCTTCGACGCGGGATCGGCGATGACACGCGCCACCCGGGCCGGGGCCAGCGCCTGCTTGGCGAAGCGCTCCGGATCGGGCGACCAGGGCACGATGTCGATCCGCTCGCCGCTCAGTTCGTTGACCACCGCCTGCACCCGCGAGCCCTTGAGGCCCACGCAGGCGCCGACGGCGTCGATGGCGTCGTCGCGGGAAATGACGGCCACCTTGGTCCGGCTGCCGACCTCGCGCGCGATGGCCCGGATCTCGATGATGCCCTGCTGGATCTCCGGGACCTCGAGCTTGAACAGCGCCTTGACGAAGAGCCCGTCGGCGCGGCTCAGGATCAGCCGGGGACCCTTGGGGGTCTCCTCGAGCCGCTTGAGCACCGCGCGGATGGTGTCGCCCTGGTGGAAATGCTCCCGGTGGTTCTGCTCGCGGTACGGAATGATCGCCTCGGCCTCGCGGAACTTGTTCAGCATGATGACCAGCTTGCCCCGCTCGATCTGCTGGATCTCCCCGCGAGCAGCTCGCCGACCTTGTCCTCGAACTCGTCGCGGATCCGGGCCCGCTCGCCTTCGCGCACCCGCTGGATGATCCGCTGCTTGGCCGCCTGCACCGCCAGCCGCCCGAAGGCCGCGAAGGGGATGTCCTCCTCCAGCATGTCGCCAGGCTCGAACTCGGGGTCCTCGAAACGGGCCTCCTCGACCGACACCTGGCTCGCCGGGTCTTCCACCACCTCCACCACCTGCCGCAGCCGGGTGACCGTGAGGGCGCCCTTCAGTTCGTCCACGGCCAACTCGAAGCGCACCGTCGGTCCGTACTTCCGGACCAGCGCCGCCTGGATGCCGTCGTGCAGGAGGTCGAGCAGTTCCGCCCGATCGAGCTGCTTGGTGGTGGTCAGTTCGCGGAACGCAGCGAGCATTTCTGTCGAAGTAGCCATCATGACTCCATGCCGGTGTCACCGGTCAGCCCCGCCTGTCGGGGAATACACATCTCGTATAAACACAATTGCGGCCACACCCGCCCGGCTCCCCCGCGGGACGACGAATCGTCCGGCGGACGGAAACCGGCACCCGGGCCCGGCTGACATCAGCATCGGGTATGGGGTCGGAAGTCGCGTCGCGGGGTGAAAAAAAATGTGGGGGAACTCCCCCACATCAACAGCCGGCCCCGAACTGGCGGCCCCCACAGCATCAAAAGATACCCCGCAGACACCGGGGCGTCAATCACCTCATGGACTTACGATGGGGCGCCCCAGGTAGGCGATCATCCGTCCATCGGCCCCGCCCGAACGACGATGGCTGTGGAAGCAGGCCTGCGTCATGCCCGGCGCAGAGGGGCGAGACGCTGATCTTCCGGATGCCGAGGTCCTGCCCCTGTCGCACCAGTTGTTCCCGGACGTCGAGCGGGCCCTTCCCCCCGCTCGGCGCGGTGAGTCCGAAGGCATCAAACACTTCAGAACCTACTTCATAGCATGGGCCACAAATACCTACCCCACAGTGCATTACAATGTTTTCAACGAACGCTCCCTGCACGTCCTTGCAGGAGGCGGATCCCCCGCTCGAGCACTCGGCCGCTCGCCCCTCTCCACCCGGCGTGCAGGAGCGCGAGTGCCCCCGTCACCGGATCGACCAGATAAACCGGCGTGCAGTCCGCGACGGTCACCGTCAGCAGGATGCCCCTGGCGTCCGTGGCGTGGCCGTCCACGCCGTCGAGGATCAGCCAGCCGTGCCCCCCTTCGTGCCAGGCGACCTCCGTGCCGTGGACCTGTCGGCCGAGCGTGACGAGCGGGAAGCCGGGCTCGGCCAACCGGAAGGCGGCCCATTGACCCAGCACCCGTGCCACCGGCTGGTCACTCGCCAGGCCGAGGTCGAACGGGTCGTCGGGCGTGCCGCGAGTGGTCAAGCCGGCGACAACGCCGAACGCCTCCCGCCATCCGGGGATTTCGATCCGGGGGACGGGGGCGTTGCTGAAGCGTTCTTCCTTCACGATAGCCACATCGTTCACGGTGGACGTCCTACTGTCAGGTGAAGTCAGAAACGGCGGTGCGTTGCGCGAAGGAAATGCCCCGGCAATGTTTCCCGTCGTCAGGCTCGCCGTGTCGGCGTTGCTGTGTCCCCTTCTCGGAGAACACATCATGTTCCGCCCCTCCTCCAGTCCGCGTCGCGTGCGTGGCCCTGCTGCTCGCCTGCGGCGCTGTCGGCAGCGTGCACGCCCAGGAAGCGCAAGTGGGAGAATACCGTCACCCTGTATGGCTGGGCCGCCGCCATGGAGGGGACGATCGGCATCAACGCGGTCACCGCCACCATCGATGTCCCCTTCAGCGACATCCTCGACAACCTGAAGATGGGCGCGATGCTCAACTACACCGGCCGTGGCTCGACCTGGGTGGCCAGCGCCGACGTCATCTACATGAAGCTGGGCTCCGACGTCGCGAGGCCAAGCAACGGCGAGACCTTTGCCGAAGCCAAGATGAAGCAGTGGCTCTTCGAGGTCGACGGCGGCTACCGGGTGACGCCCTGGATGGACGCGCTCATCGGTGTCCGTGTCCCTGTCATCGAGGCGGAGTTTGTGCCGAATACCGATAACCCGAACTTCACTGGCAAGAGCAAGACCGAGAGCTGGTTCGCCCCGCTCATCGGCGCCCGCATCGTGCTTCCGGTCAGCACAGCACCTGACCGTGATCGGCCGCGGCGACCTCGGCGGGTTCGGGATCGGCGGGACCAACAACACCTGGCAGGGTGCGGGGTACCTGAACTACGGGTTCGGGAAGGGCTGGTCGGCCACGCTCGGCTACCGCGCCATCAATGCCGATTACGACACCGGCACGCCGGGGGAAGCGGGCTACTTCCTCTACGACGTGACCAGCTATGGCGGGCTGCTGGGAGTGGCGTACACCTTCTAGGCACTGGGCTCAGCAGGGGCGCCCTGCGTGCGCCCCTACTCCTCGAACCGCTCGATATCGGCGCCGAGTTCGCGGAGCCGGGTGTCGATCCGCTCGTAGCCTCGCTCGATCTGCCCGACGTTATGGAGGTGGGTCGTGCCTTCCGCCGCCAGCGCAGCGATCAGCATCGCCATCCCTGCCCGGATATCCGGCGACTCCACGGTGCTCCCCCGCAGCTTGACCGGCCCGGCCACCACCGCGCGGTGCGGATCGCAGAGCACGATGCGCGCGCCCATCCCGATCAGCTTGTCCACGAAGAACATCCGCGACTCGAACATCTTCTCGAAGACCAGCAACAGCCCCTCGCACTGGGTCGCGGCGACCATGGCGATGGACATCGTGTCGGCGGGAAAGGCGGGCCAGGGCCCGTCCTCGAGCTTCGGCACGTGGCCGCCGAGGTCGGGGCGGATCCGCCGCTCCTGCTCGGCATCGATGATGAGCGTCGAGCCGTCGAGGCGGGGCCGGATGCCGAGTCGTTCGAATCCGAGGAGCGTTCCCCGGAGGTCATCCCCACGAACGCCCTCGATGGTCAGGGCGCTGTTGGTGACGGCGGCCAGGCCGATGAAGCTGCCGATCTCGATATGATCGGGCCCGATCGTGTAGGAGGCGCCGTGCAGGGGGTGCCCCCCCTCGATCACGTAGGTGTTCGAGCCGATCCCCTCGATGTGGGCGCCCATGGCCACGAGCAACCGCGCGAGATCCTGCACGTGCGGCTCGGAGGCGGCGTTGCGCAGGACGGTGCGCCCCTGGGCCTTCACGGCCGCCATCAGGGCGTTCTCGGTCCCGGTGACGCTCGGCTCATCGAGGAAGATGTCGGCGCCCTTGAGGGCCTTGCCGTAGAGTTCGTAGTTGTCGCCAAGCTGGACTTCGGCGCCGAGCGCCTCGAGGGCCAGGAAGTGGGTGTCCACCCGGCGTCGCCCGATCACGTCGCCGCCCGGGGGCGGCAGCGTCACCCGGCCGAAGCGGGCCAGCAACGGACCCGCCAGGAGGATCGAGGCCCGGATCCGGGCACAGAGCCGCGGGTCGAGCGGCTTGTTCTCGATCGTACGTGGATCGATCCGGACGTGATTGAGTTCGAGCCACTCGACCCCTGCGCCCATTTCGGCGAGGATGGCGAGCATCGTCTCGACGTCGCGGATGCGCGGCATGTTGTCGAGTTCAACCGGCCCCTCGGCCATGACGGCGGCGGCGATGGCGGGCAGGGCGGCGTTCTTGTTGCCGGCGGGGCGCAGGGTGCCGCGGAGGGTCGAACCGCCGCGGACGAGATAGCGTGGGGGCATGGCCAAACCTCGCCCGGTATGGCGGGGCCCGTCAAGCGCGAGGGATTCCGATTGGACCCCGGCGGGGTCATACTTCGAGGGTGCATATGCTACTGCTGCTTCAGGGCGCTCCGGCGCCGATGTCAGGCTGGGTCGGGCCGACGATCGCGATTTCGCTCGCGATCATGGCGCTCGCGTGGGTGGTGCTCTTCGCAGCGGCGGCCGTGACGGTCGTGGCCCTCGAAAAGCGCATCGATACCATGTCCGACAACCTCAGCGGCCTTCGGCAGGACCTGGGCGGCATGGTCGAGGGAGCCCGGCGGGTCGCCGAACAGGGCGAGTCGATCGTCTCCCTGGTCCGCGAGGAGGGCGAGGCGTACGTGGAGACCAGCCGCCGGTTCCGGAAGCGACTCGACTACGGGATCGACCGCTTCTCGGAGCGGGCAGCCGATCTCGATGCGCTCTACGAGGTCGTCCACGAAGAGGTCGAAGACACCGCACTCCGGTTCGCGAGTGCGCTCCGCACCGCCCGCCTGAGCACCGGCATCATCGCCAAGGCTCTCCGGCGCCGGCGGCGGAGATGAGCTTCGCGCGGCTGACCCTCGCGCTGATCGTGGTGGGGGTGGCGCTGGCGGCCTCGCCGGACGCCCTGCACGCCTGGACCCCCGGTACCCACATCTATCTCGCCCAGAACGTCCTGACGAGCGCGCACCTGCTCCCGCCGACAGTGGCCGACCTCATCCGGGCCTTCCCGTTCGACTTCCTCTACGGCAACATCGCGGCCGACAGCACCATCGCGAAGAATTTCGCGCCGGTCAGCCGGCACTGCCACCACTGGCATGTCGGCCAGGAAATCCACGACCTCGCGCCGACCGACGCGCTGCGCGCCTTCGGGCTCGGCTACCTCGCGCATCTTGCTGCCGATACCGTCGCCCACAACTACTTCGTCCCGCGCCAGCTCGCGATCACCAGCTCACGGTCCGGCCTCGGGCACGCCTATTGGGAAAGCCGGTTCGAGACCCACCTCGGCCAGGAGTTCGCCAGCACCGCCAAGGAAGTCATTCAGCTCGACCATTCCCCGGCCGACGCCCACCTCGATCAGATCATATCCCCGACCATCTTCAGCGTGCGCACCAACCGCCGCCTCTTCCGCGGGATGGTCCACCTCGTCGAGACGCGCAGCTGGCAGCGGGCCTTCCGGATGGCGCGGACCCACAGCCGCTGGGACCTCCCCGAGGAGGACGTCGAACAGCACATGGCGCTGTCGTACGAATTCGTGATGGAAATGCTGGGAGATGACCGGCCGCTCGCTCGCCGGCTCGACCCCGCGGGGGCGGAGCCGCTGCGGGCTGCCCAGATGCTTCGCCGGGAAATGCGCGACAGCCGTCGCGGTGCCGACACCCTGCGTGCCCACAAGATGGCGGAGCGTGACTTCGGCCTGCCCCGGAAGCCCGACCTGACGTACTGGCGGTCACTCGAGGCGCCGCGCCCGTGGAAGGATACGGCGGAAGGAGAGACCGATGCGGCCTGACGATCTCGGACTTCCTGAGGGCGACGGCGAGGGCCGGACGAGCGTCCTGGTCGCCACCAGCGCGCCCGTGCTGGTGCGCGTCGAACCGGTCGAGGACGAGCGGACACCGGAAGGATCGGTCTGCCTCGGCACCTTCATCGGCGAACGCCTGGTCGGTCGGCGTGTGGCCCCGACGGAGGCACTCGAAGAGCTCCGGGAGTTCCATCTCTTCGACGAGCCGGTGCACCTCGGACTCGTGGCCTACGAAGAGGCGCCCGGACTCCAGTGCCGGCTGCTGGCCCTCCTCCCCGCCGAACGCTTCCCCCTCTCAACGGACAACGACGAGGACGAGGGAGACGACGAGGACAGCGAGCCGTGGCGCGCGAGCGTGCCAGCGCCGTCGTTCGAGCTGGAGGGGGAGCGCCCCCAGCCCCCCGAGGGCGAGACGCCCAGCCTGGAAGACGGCGCGGCCGTGCCGGTCTACCTCGGCAACATCGTCCGGCTCTCACGCGACCGGAAACACCCCGAGGATCTCGCGGCGGAAGCCAGCGACGTCCTGATGACGGTGCTCACCGGGACGGTCTCGGAAGTGGTCGATCGGGTGCTGGAAGAACTGCTGGGAGGGGACGCCGAACAGGACGACGCGCCCGGGACTGACGAGGGCGAACCAGGCCCCTTCAGCCCCTGAGCTTCTTCTGCAGGATCGGGGCGACGCCCTTCGGGTCGGCCTTCCCCTTGCTCTTCTTCATTACCTGCCCCACGAAGAATCCGATCAGCTTCGCTTCGCCGCCGCGGAACCGCGCCACCTCGTCCGGGTGCGCGGCGAGCACCTCATCAATCCACCCCTCGAGCGCACCGGTGTCCTGGACCTGGATCAGGCCGAGGCTGGTCGCAATCTCGAACCCGGTTGGGCGTACCGTCGCATCCCTTCGCTTGGCCATCTCGGCGAACACCTGTTTTGCCGCTTGATGACTGATGTTCCCGCGGCCGATCTCAGCGAGAATGTCGGCCAGGCTCTCTGGCGGCACAGCGAACAGCCCGTCCGCATTGTAGCCTGCCATCACATCTCCCAGCACCCAGCCCACCACCGATTTGGCTTCCACCCCTGCCCCGACCGTCTGCTCAAAATAATCCGCCACCGCCCGCTCCCCGGTCAGCTCCTGCGCGTGGTATGCCGAGAGGCCGTAGTCCTTCTCGAACCGCTCGCGACGGGCGTCCGGCAGCTCGGGCAGCGCCTGGCGCTGCGCCTCGATGAACTCCTCGGTCAGCACCAGCGGCGGGAGGTCCGGGTCGGGGAAATACCGGTAGTCGTGACTGTCCTCCTTCGACCGCGTGGGACGCACTGTTCCATTCGCGGCATTGAAGAGCAGCGACACCTGTTCAACACTTCCCCCCGATTCGAGCAGCGCCACCTGGCGCTCGTACTCCGCGGTCAGCGCGCGCTCGACGTTGGCGAAGCTGTTCATGTTCTTGATTTCGGTCTTGGTGCCGAGGGCCGCCTGCCCCATCGGTCGGATGGAGAGGTTGGCATCCACCCGCAGGGTACCCTTCTCCATGCTGCAATCGCTGACGCCGGCATAGAGCAGGATCTGCTTGAGCGCCACCAGGTAGGCGCGCGCCTCCGCGGGCGAACGGAGGTCCGGCCCGCTGACGATTTCGGCCAGCGGCGTCCCGGCCCGGTTGAGGTCCACGGCGGTATGCCCAGGGTAGCGGTCGTGCAGCGACTTGCCGGCGTCTTCCTCGATGTGCAGTCGGGTGATGGAACAGGACATCCTCCCCCGCTCCGGCGACTCGAACCAGACCGCCCCGCCGGTGGAGAGCGGCTTGTCGAACTGGGAGATCTGGTACCCCTTCGGCAGGTCCGGATAGAAGTAGTTCTTCCGCGCGAACACGCTTTCGTGGTGAATCGTGCCACCGAGTGCCAGCGCGCCGCGTACCGCAAGCCGGATCGCCTCGGCGTTCGGCACGGGCAGCGCGCCGGGGAGGCCGAGACAGGTGGGACAGACATTGGTGTTGGGCGGGTCGCCGAAGGAGGCGATGCAGCCGCAGAACATCTTGGTGCGGGTGGCCTGCTGGACGTGGACCTCGAGTCCGATCACCGTTTCCCAGGTCATCAGCGCACCTCCCGACCGGCATCGAGGGCCGACTCCAGCGGCGCTGGCAATCGCCAGCATGCGCGACTCCCCGAATGCCGGCGCGATCAGCTGCGCCCCCACCGGGAGTCCCTCCGACAATCCCACGGGAATGCTCATCGCCGGGAGGCCCGCGAGGCTGACCGCACAGACGAAGATGTCGGCGAGGTACATCGCCACCGGGTCGTCGGTCTTCTCACCGGCGCGGAAGGCGGGGGTCGGCGTCGTCGGGGTGAGCAGCAGGTCCACGCCCCCAGGCGCGAAGGCCCGCGTGAAATCGTCGGCGATCAGGTTCCGCACCTGCTGCGCCTTGGTGTAGTAGGCGTCATAGTACCCGGCGCTCAGCACGTAGGTGCCCACCAGAATCCGGCGCCGAACTTCCGGCCCGAATCCCTCCCCGCGTGTCGCCCGATAGAGCGCTGGCAGGTCCCCGGCCGGGCCGATCCGCCGCACACCGTACCGGACGCCATCATAGCGTGCGAGGTTCGAGGCCGCCTCCGCCGGGGCCAGCACGTAATAGGTCGGCACCGCGTACGACGTGTGCGGCAGGGAGACAGGCACCAGCTCCGCACCGAGGGCACGCAGCGCCTCCGCCGCGCGATCGACTCCCGCGCGAACGCCTGCGTCGAGGTCGGCGGGGAAATACTCGGCGGGCAGGCCGATTCGGAGTCCGCGCAGCGATCCGGGCGCGGCGTCGATGGTGAGCGGTTCGGCCGCGACCGTGGTCGCGTCCTGCTCATCGGGACCGCTGATCGTCGCGAGGACCCGCGCAGCGTCGTCCACGGTTCGGCCAAACACAGAGACGCAATCGAGCGACGAGCCGAACGCGATCAGCCCGTACCGACTCACCCGGCCATAGGTCGGCTTGACGCCGACGACCCCACAGAAGCTGGCCGGCTGCCGCACCGATCCGCCGGTCTCGGACCCCAGCGCCGCCGGGACCACACCGGCGGCCACGAGGGCGGCGGAACCACCCGAAGAGCCTCCCGGGACGCGGTCAGGATGGGTGGGATGCTGCACCCGGCCGAACGCCGAGTGCTCGGTCGAAGATCCCATGGCGAACTCATCGAGATTGGCCTTGGCGGCGATGAGCGCGCCCGCGGCCCGCAGCCGCCGCACCACCGTGGCGTCGTACGGCGAGCGGTAACCCGCCAGGATCCGCGACGCGCATGTGGTCGGGGCGTCGACGGTGACGATGTTGTCCTTGATCGCGATCGGCATTCCGTCGAGCGCCAGCGAAGCACCCGACTCCCTGAGCGCGTTGACCCGCGCCGCCTCGGCGCCGAGCGCGTCCGCGCTCCAGTGGAGGGTCGCGTTGAGGCCGCGTGCGTCAGCGCGCGCAGCCGTTCGGCCACCGCGCGGGCCACCGCTGCGCGCGTCGCTCATTCCCCCTCCATGGAGCCGAGGCGGGGCACCAGGAAGAGGCCGTCACGGAACTCCGGGGCAAATGTGGCAACGTCGTGCACGAGTGGAACGGAACCCGGCACGTCCTCCCGCATCGTCACCGCCGAGGGTCCCGCCTGGAACGGTGCCGCCGATTCCCCGGCGGGGACGTCACCCAGCTGTGCCACGTAGTCGACGATGCGGCCGATCTGCGCCGCCAGCGCCTCCACATCCTGCGCGGGGACATCGAGCTCGGCGAGTTTCGCCACGCGCAGGATGTCATCTCGTCCGATGGTCATGCACTCTCCCAATCACGTTCGAGGCCCGCGAAAGCCACGAGCAGTTTCTTGAGTCCGACTTCCTCGTCGTCGAATTGCACCGACACTTTCAGGTCACGCCCCGCCCCGCTCAACCCCAGGATCGATCCGCTGCCGAAGCGCCGGTGCGTGACGCGCTCGCCCTTCACATAACGCGGGGCGTCCTGTGAAAGCTCCTCGACGGGAGGCGAGGCGGGGAGGCTGCCGGGCAGGGAGGCCGCTGCGGCCCACCCGGCACCCTGCCGCCCTGCCCCGCTGCCAAACGCTGCTGCCCTGCCCCGCTGTCCCCCTGCCCAGCCGGCAACCGACGTCCGTTGCTCATCCAGAATCCCGGGTGGCAATGACTCCAGGAAGCGGGAGGGTCGGCCGTACTGGAGACTGCCGCCGCGCCGCCTGCTACGCGCAAACGTCAAGTACAGTTTGTCCTTGGCGCGGGTCAGCCCGACATAGCAGAGCCGCCGCTCTTCCTCCACGCCACCCGGCTGCTCATCGGCGCGAGCAAGCGGAAAGAGCCCGTCCTCAAGGCCGGAGAGTACCACCACGGGCCATTCCAGCCCCTTGGCGGTGTGGATGGTCATCAGGGTGACCCCTTCCTCGGACCCCTCGATCGAGTCGTGCGAGCTCAGCAGGGCGGCATCGGCCAGGAACCGCTCCAGCGGCGACCCGGGTTCTTCCGGGTCCTCGATGACCACCTCCGACCAGTTTGCCGCACTGGCCACCAGTTCGCGGACGTTTTCCCAGCGGTCCGCACCCTCCGGCCCTTCCTGATGGAGCAGATTCTCGTAGTCGATGGCCTGGATCAGTTCCTCCAGGACATCCGCCGGGGGCTGGTGGCCCGCGCTGGGTCCGCAGCCGATCGAGCAGTGCGGCGAATCCCGTCAGGGCCTGGCGCACGTTCGGCCGAAGATCGGAAATGCGGTCGGCGATGGCGGACGTGGCCAGCAGCGGCTTGTCCCATTGGCGGGCCGACTCGGTCAGGGTCGTGAGGCTCGAGCCCCCGATGCCCCGCCGCGGCACCGCAATGGCCCGGAGGAACGCCTCGTCATCCGCGGGGTTGGCCACGAGGCGGAGGTAGGCGAGGAGATCCTTCACCTCGCGTCGGTCATAGAAGCTGATGGCCCCCACGATGCGGTACGGCGTCCCACTCCGACGGAACGACTCCTCCAGTGCACGCGACTGCGCGTTGGTACGGTAGAGCACCGCCATCTCGCCGTAGCTCCAGTCGCCGTCCGCCGCACGCCGGCGCAGCTCGCCGGCAGATCCACTCGGCCTCGTCCCGCTCGTCGGCGGCGGCGAGCAGCGTGACGGACTCCCCACCCCGCCGCGCGGTCCGCAATGTCTTGCCGATCCGTCCCGTGTTCTCGGCGATCACCGCGTTGGCGGCGTCGAGGACCACCTGGGTCGACCGGTAGTTCTCCTCCAGCCGGACGAGCCGCACACCGCTGAAATCGGTCTGGAAATCGACCATGTTGCGCACTTCGGCGCCGCGCCAGCCGTAGATCGACTGATCGTCGTCGCCGACCGCGCTCACGTTGCCGTGCGACCCCAGCGCCCGGATCAGGTCATACTGCGCACGGTTGGTGTCCTGGAATTCGTCCACGAGCACGAACTGGAATTTCCGGCGATACGCCTCGAGGCGCTCGGGATGCAGCCGGAACAGTTCCAGCGGATGCAGCAGCAGGTCGTCGAAATCCATCGCGTTGGCCGACTTGAGGGCCGGCCCCAGCGCCGCGTACACCTCGGCCGCCACCTTGACCATCGGGTTGAAGGTGCTCGACGCAAGCAGTTCGCTCGGCGGTGTCATCCGGTTCTTGGCGCCGGAGATGATCGACTGCACCGCCTTGGGTGGGAAGGCCTTCGACGGGTGGCCGAGCTGGTCGAGCAACCGCCGAATGAGCCGGAGCCGATCGTCTTCATCGTAGATGGTGTACTGGCGCGTGAAGCCGAGCAGCTCCGCTTCGCGCCGAAGGAGACGCGCCGAGAGCGAGTGGAAGGTGCCGATCCACAGGCCACCCGGGTCCCGTCCGAGGAGCCGGCCGATGCGTTCCTTCATTTCGGCGGCGGCCTTGTTCGTGAAGGTGACCGCGAAGATCCGGTCGGGCGCCACCCCGTGGGTCTCGATGAGATTCGCGACCCGCGCCGTGAGGACCCGTGTCTTGCCAGAGCCGGCGCCGGCGAGGACGAGGAGGGGCCCTTCGACGTGCTCGACTGCCTCGCGCTGCGCGGGGTTCAGTGTGCCGAGGAGGGGGTGGGTCATGTGGAGGCAGCCTCGTCCTGGAGCGGGAGCGCAAGACGAAAGCAGGCGCCGGTCGGCGAAGGTTCGAGCGAAAGGCTCCCGTCGTGTGCCTCCTGAGCCACCCTGGTCGCGAGGGCCAGGCCGATGCCCCACCCGCCGGTCTTCGTGGAGATGCCCGCCTGAAAGAGCGTCCGCCGGATGCTCCCCTCGATCCCGGGGCCGTCGTCGATGATTCGAAGCACGCCGTGCCGACCCTCCGACTCGACGCGCAGGATGATCGTACCGGCGCGGCCCCGCAGCGCGTCGATCGCGTTCTTGACGAGAGACTCGAGGGCCCATTCCAGGAGGATCGTGTCGCCGAGCACCGTCGGACCGGCGCCGGCGGCTTCCACCCGCAACTCGATGGGATTGGCGTGGCGCGGCAACCGGGGACGGAAGTACCCCGCCACCCTGTCGGCGAGCGCGCCGAGTCCGATCGGCTCCCGCCGCGCGGGGTTGCCGATCCGTTCGAAGCGCTGTGCCACACGCTCCAGCCGTTCGGCGTCCGCCTGCAGGTGCTCGGCGAGGTCCGCCGGCGGACTCGGGCGAGACCGGACGACCTCGATCCATCCCTGCAGGCTCGTCAGCGGCGTGCCCATCTGGTGGGCGGCCTCTCGCGCCATCGCCACCCAGAGTCGGTCGCGCTGCGAGGACATCGCGTGGCGGTAGGCGAAGTACGCCACCCCGATCATGACGGCCACGGTCAGCGCCTGCAGCAGGGCCAGGAGCCCGAGTTGGCGGCGGGCGGGCAGCGTGCCGAAGTGGACGGTCCCCAGCCCCGGTTCCACGAGCGGGGGATTCACCTTGTCGAGATTCCGCGCGAACTCCGCGACGCGGGGGTCATCGAGCGCAGCGGGAAATGGCAGGTTCGCGTAGGCGGTCACCTGCCCCATCCCGTCAGTCACGACGAGCGGGAGTCCCTGCTGGCGCACCCGCTCGCCGAGTTGCAGGAGGGCGCCGGCTTCGGCCCCGGGGGTGGGGTCGTTCAGTCCGGCGAACACACCGGAGTAGAGGCGGCTGATGTTGAGGGCGTCCTGCTGGAGGTGCTGGGTGACCATCAGGCCGGTGCCGGCCGTCAGGGCAATGAGCCCGACGGCCAGGGCGACGATGACGCCCGGAGCGAACCGGCGGACCGAGTCCCTACGCACGGGGGACCAGGCGATCGGTCCCCAGATAGGGCGCAAGCGCCTCGGGAATCTGGACTGAGCCATCCGCCTGCTGACCGTTTTCCAGCAGGGCGATAATGGTGCGTGGGAAGGCGAGGCCGCTGGCGTTCAGCGTGTGCACGAACTCCGGCTTGGCGCCGGCCTCGGGCCGGAACCTGATGTTGGCCCGGCGCGCCTGGAAATCGGTGAAGGTCGAAGCGCTCGATACCTCCAGCCACCCGTTGACGCCGGCCGCCCAGACTTCGAGATCCAGGGTGCGGGCGCTGGCGAACCCGATATCGCCCGCCGCGAGGGAGAGCACCCGGTACGGCAGGCCGAGACGCTGCAGGACAGCTTCGGCGTGAGCGGTGATGCGCTCGTGCTCCGCCGGACCGTCCTCCGGGCGGACAAACCGGACGAGTTCCACCTTGTCGAACTGGTGCACCCGGATCAATCCGCGTGTGTCCTTGCCGTGCGCGCCGGCCTCCCGACGGAAGCAGGGGGTGCTGGCCACGTAGCCGATAGGGAGTGAGGCACCGTCGAGGATCTCGTCCCGATGGAGATTCGTGACCGGCACCTCGGCCGTCGGCAACAGGTAGAGCTCGTCACGCTCGATGCTGTAGAGGTCTTCCTCGAACTTGGGAAGCTGTCCCGTGCCGAGCAGGCTGGCGCGGTTGAGCACGAGTGGCGGGGCCACTTCGACGTACCCATGCTCGCGCGTGTGCAGGTCGAGCATGAAATTCTCGAGGGCGCGCACCAGGCGGGCGCCGAGGCCGACGAAGACGGGGAACCCGCTGCCCGACAGCTTCGCCCCGCGAGGCAGGTCGAGAATGCCGAGGCGCTCGCCGAGCTCCCAGTGCGGGTCGGGCTTCGAACGCGAACTGCGGCACCGTGCCCCAGGACCGGATGACGGCGTTGGCGCCGGCATCGCCGTCGGGGCACTCTGCCGATGGCGGGTTCGGTACCTCGAGGGCACGGGCCTCCAGCGCCGTCTCGATGTCCCGCAGTTCGGCGTCGAGGACCCGGACCTCCTCACCCGAGGCGCGCAGGTCGGCCATCAGATCTTCGGCGGGCTCCTTGGCCCGCTTGCGACGCGCCACCTCTTCGGTCGCCTTGTTTCGCTCTGCTTTCAGGGATTCGGCGCGGGAGAGAATTGCTCGGCGCCGCACGTCGAGCGCGAGGATTTCTTCAAGCAAGGCGTCGACCGATGGATCGAGCCGCCGGGCCAGCCGGCTCCGCACGCCGTCGGGGTCCTGTCGCAACTGCCGGAGGTCAATCACGGCCTCAGTCCCTCGGAAGCCCGGGGACCAAGCTCTTGTAGCCGCAGTTCTCGTTGGCGAGCGCCTTGAACGTCATGGTCCGGTTTCCGGGCGTGTCGTCGATGGAGAGAACCTCCATCTTCCCGTAGAGCGGGACGCCGAGTCCGCCGCAGATGATGCGCGAGCGGAGGAGAAGCACCGACCCGGAATCGACCTTGATCGTGTCGTTGGTGATCCACCCGTTCGAGGGAGCCTGGCTGAGCTGGTCAAACGCTTTCGACGTGTACTGCATCCCGGGGCCGGAACCGTTCGTGTTGACGAGCCGCAGTACCTCGAGGGTGAGCAGCACATGCTCGCCTGAGGCGTTGACGTCATAGGCGAAGTCGAATGCGGAGGTGATGTCGGTCCGCACCACATTTCCATCGGCGACCGAATAGGCGCTTGGAACTGACACCGGCGAACTGGTCAGCGCCCCGATCGTAAAGGTGTCCACCACGTTCGGAATGGACGCCGGCGCCAAATTGACGTCGTTGCTGCAGGCGGAAAACGCCGCAGCGGCCACAAGGGCGGAAAGCAGGTATGAAAGGCGCATAAGAATGGAAGGTTACCAACGGGGATGAAGTGGGTCAACCCACCGTGGTTTCTTGACTTCGCTCCAGTCGCCGCCTACGTTCAGCGGGCCTCGAACCCCCGCGCCGGAGCCCACCGAATGTCCGCACTTTCAAGCCTCCTGGACGACCTCGCAGCGCGCCCCGGCGTGCTCGGCGTGCTGGTGCTGAGTGACGACGGCCTCTCTGTCGCGCAGGCCGGGAATGACGCTGCCGCGGACGAACTCGCGGCGGTCGGGTCAGCCGCGCTGCGGCAGCTCGCGCAGCTCGGCGCCAGCACCCGCCAGGGAAAGCTCCAGATCGGCGTGATCGAGTATGAATCCGGCCGTGTCGTCATCCACCCGGTTCGCGACGACGCCTCGCTCCTGCTCCTCGTCCGGCGGGATGTCAACGTCGGCACCCTCCTCTTCGCATTGTCCGCTGACGCCGACGCCCTTGCCGCGCTCCTCTGAAGCGCCAGGTACCCGCTCCATGACCCTCTTGCATTCCGACCGCGCCCCGAGGAACCACACTCGATGAGGTGGGCCGTCCTCCTCGCCGGCGGCTCCGGGACACGGTTCTGGCCGCTGAGCACGCCGTCACACCCAAAGCAGCTCCTCCCACTGGCAGGGCCGCGCTCCACCGCGCGAGGAGGCGATCGATCGGCTCGCCGGCCTCGTGGAGCCGTCACACATCCTTGTGGTGACCGGGGAAGCGCTGGCGGGGCCGCTGGGGAAGGCGCTGCCCATCCCGCCTGAGAACATCCTCATCGAACCGCGCGCCGCCTCCACCGGTCCGGCCCTCCTCTGGGCTACCCTGGAAGCACAACGACGCGACCCGGACGCCGAGGTCCTCTCCCTCCACGCCGATTGGGTCATTCGGGATCCTGAGGCGTTTCGCGGCACCGCCGTCGCCGCGCTCGAGAGTGCGCGGACGCACGATCGCCTGGTCACCGTCGGCATGGTCCCGTCGCGCCCGGAGACCGGGTATGGCTACATCGTGCCCGGCCCCGAGCTCGACGGCACGGCGCGCCGCGTGGCGCGGTTCGTCGAAAAACCTGATGCCGCGCGCGCACTCGACTTGATCGCGGCCGGCGCTCTCTGGAACAGCGGGCTCTTCGCCTGGACGGCGAGCCGCCTGCGAGCGGAGGTCGAGCGGCACACCCCCGAGCTCTCCGTCGCGTTGGCGGCGCTCGACGCCGGCGACGTCGCACGCTTCTTCACGATGGTGACTCCGGTCTCGATCGACGTCGGCGTGCTCGAACGGAGCAACGCCGTGGCGGTCGTGAAGGGTGCCTTTCACTGGGATGACGTCGGCACCTGGGAAGCGCTGGCTCGCGTCCGGGAACATGGCAGCGGCGACAACGTGCTCGTCGGTCCGGTGCACGCCCACGATGCGGCAGACTGCATCGCCTGGAGCGACGGTGAGCCGATCGTGCTCTTTGGCGTGCGTGACATCGTCGTGGTGCGCGCCAACGGGAGAGTCCTCGTGATGAACCGCGCCGATGCCTCTCGGCTCAAGGAAGCGCTCGATACCCTGCCCCCCGAGGTTCGTGATGTCTGACCGGCCGCTCTACCTCCTCGAACCGATCGCCCCCGGCGCCGCATGGGCGCCCTTCGCCGGAGCCCGGCCCATCGCGGAGCTGCGCGCTGGAATCTGGCCGATCCGGGAACGATGGGAGGGGATTCTCGACGCCGAGACGTCCACCATCCTCGGCGATCACTGCGCAGGGTTCTTCGAGGGCATGGAAGCCCCCGTCGAGCCGATGGCCCCCGTCGAAGGGCCGTGCATCGTGGCCGCCAGCTGGTTCGTACCCTCCGGAGAGCCGATCGACATCGACCCGGACGCCCGCCGGCTCACCCACGAGGGGGAGACGATCGCCTGGATCGTTCCGGAAGGGGAACGATGGGAATCTCCCAACGACGAGGGCGAGGCCCAGGAACTCGACGGCCTCCTGCTGCATGGGGCGCATGACATCCTGACGGCGCTGGAGCATCTCCTCCCCGCGGACTGCGCCGACCTGCTCGCCAACCGGGGCGATGACCTCCCGGGCGGCTCGATCGTCATCGGGGAGCCGTCGGAGGTCGTGATACTGGGCGGGTTCGTCGAGCCTGGCGTCGTCTTCGACACCCGCGGGGGAGGAATCATCATCGATGAAGCCGCCCAGGTTCGGAGCGGCACTCGCCTCGAGGGCCCGCTGTATGTGGGACCGCAGACGATCATCTTCGGTGGGGATGTGCGCGGCTCGGTCCTCGGGCCCCAATGTCGGGTCCGCGGCGAAGTCGCCGCCTCGGTCTTCCACGGCTACGTCAACAAGGCACACGACGGATTCGTGGGGCACAGCGTGATCGGGGCGTGGGTCAACCTCGGCGCCGGTACGACGACCTCGAACCTGAAGAACACCTACGGCGAGATCCGGCTCGAACCCGCGGGCGACCGCATCGAGACGGGCCGCCAGTTTCTCGGCAGCCTGATCGGCGACCACGCCAAGACGGCGATCGGCACGATGCTGAGCACCGGGACCATCATCGGGGCGGGCGCCAACGTCTTCGGAGGCGCCGTACCGAAGTGGGTACCGCCGTTCGCCTGGGGTGTCGCGGGAAGTGAGCGCGTCACAGAAGAGGGGTTCCTGGAGATCGCCGGACGCGTGCTGCCCCGGCGCCAGGTCGAACTCACACCGGAACGGGCAGCCGCCCTGACCGCCACCTACCGGCGCCTCTCCGGGTCGTGACCCGCCTCGTCGTCCTCGGCTCAGGTTCCAAGGGGAACGCCCTCGCCATCGAGCACGCCGGCGAGACGCTGCTGGTGGACGTCGGGTTCAGCGCCAGGGAAATTCGCCGACGGGCCGCGGCGGCGGGGGTCTCGCTCGAGCGGGTCGTGGGCATCGCGCTGACCCACGAGCATGGCGATCACACCTCCGGTGCCCCGCTCCTCGCACGCGACCTCGGCGCGCCCATCGTCTGCAGCGGCGGCACCTGGGCTCGCCTGCGCACCAAGCTTGGCAAGGCGCGTCACGCCCCCCTCTCCATGACGACGGTGGTGGAGCTGGGGCCCTTCCGCATCGAATCCGCCGAGACCAGCCATGACGCGATGGAGCCCGTCGCGCTCGCCATCTCCACCCCGTCGGCCAGTGTCGGGGTCGCGTACGATCTCGGCCGCCCGACGGCCGCGGTTCGCTATCTGCTCCGGGAACGCACCGCGCTGGTGCTTGAAGCAAACCACGACGACGTGTTGTTGCGGACCAGCGGCTACCCGCCTGTGGTCCAGCAGCGAATCGCGGGCGCCGGCGGGCATCTCTCGAACCGCGTGGCGGCGGAGCTGCTCGCCGACCTGGTTCACGCCGAACTCGCCGTCGTCGTACTGGCCCACCTCAGCGCGCGCTGCAACACGCCAGATCACGCCCACGCCGCCGTGGCTCCCGCGCTCGAAGCGGCGGGGTTCACCGGCGGCCTCCACGTGGCCGGACAGAACGAGGCCACCGGTCCCTTCACCTTTGAGCCGAAGATCACGCAGGCCACGCTCTCGCTTGGCTGACGCCTGCTCTTCTGTCAGTGCGTGGACGCGCAGGAGCCGAAGCAATTTCGGACAGACACACAAAACGGGGGCGACCACCTTGGTCGCCCCCGCCGTGTATCCCTGTGTGACTCAGCCTACTGCTGGAACGCCTGGGTCGTCGCCTGCGGTTTCTTCGCGCCGAGCGGAATACCGAGACCGAGGCCGAGGAGGATGTCGTTCTGCCGCATTTCCTGGGTCTCCACGGGGCCGTTCGTGAATTGCGCGCCGTAGATGTAGTCGGTCGCCGAGACGTTGAGGCTCACGATGCCGAGATTGAAGCCGATGGTCGCGCCGGCGAGCCCACCGAAGTCCGTTGTGCCGCTCCAGCCGTCATAGGCCTGCCCGCTTCGACTGACCACACTCCCGCCGCCGCTGAGCGAGATCCAGACCGGACTGGTGGGCTTGATGAGATAGACCGTGACGTTGGCGTTCCCGAAGAAGAGGTTGGCGTCCGACTGTGACCATGAGCCGTCGCCGCCGATGGTCCCGCTCAACTGGCTTGGTACATAGGAGCCGGCGAACATCAGCCCGACGCGGGAGCTGAGGCCCACGCCAAGGTTGGCGCCGAGAGCGAGTCCGACATCCTGCTTGAAATTCGCGATGCTGTCGGTTCCGACGACGACGTCGGCGATGTTCGACGTCGGCAGATACGCGCCGATGGTCGGACTGAACGAGACTTGGCCGTTCACGGGCGCGGCAACTGCGACCGTGAACAGCGCGGCCGCCGTGAAGTGACGAAGGCGAAGCATGAATTCCTCCAGCGTGGGTCGCACGGGCGACAGGCAGGTGCGCAGTCGTCCGCGACGGCGGATACGCCAGAGCCATGCAAGTACGATTCCGGCAGACCGGAAGAGATCGCGAGGAGGACCCAAATACCTGGTGCTCATGACTTTACGGGCACGCCAAAGGGGGGCAGACCAGCTGGTCGCCCCCCTGCGGTCTCTTGCGGATCGCGGCGTTCGGGAAGGGCTATTCCGTATCGGGATCGGGCGGTACCGGGACGGTGTCCGGCCGGGCCGAAGGCGGTCCCGTCCGCTTGAGGGTGATGGGCTCGCTGAGGTCTCCGCCGGAGAGGGTCAGTTTGTCACCCTTGAGTTTCATCCGGTACGTCTCCCACTCGCCGCCAAGGGCAATCATGATGCGGTTCGCCTCGGGAAGGCGCCAGCGAACCGTTTCCTTGCCCCACGAGGCGCTGCTGTCGGACCGAATGATCACTTCCCGCGGGCCCTTGCCGGCCACGGAGGAGGCGTCCACCTGCCAGGTCCCTTCCACCGCCGGGGCGGGTGCGGGCTTGCTCTGAGCCGCGGCGCCCACAGGAACCAGGGCGGCGGCGAGCACGAGAATTCCAAAGCGCATAGTGTGAACTACCTGGTTAGGGTCGGTACTGCACCTTCAAGAATAACAGAAAGACAAAACGGGCGCACCGACTGTGCGCCCGCCTCGTCCTGCGATGCCGGTCGGGACTAGTACATCCCGCCCATGCCGCCGCCGCCCTGACCTGCCGGGGCCGGCTTGTCTTCCTTGCGCTCGACCACGACGCACTCGGTCGTGAGCAGCAGGGCCGCGATCGACGCCGCGTTCTGGAGCGCCGTGCGGGTGACCTTGGTCGGGTCGATGACGCCGGACTTGACCAGGTCCTCGTACATGTCCGTGGCGGCGTTGTAGCCGAAGTTCTTCTCCTTCGACTCCTTCACCTTGGCCAGGACGATCGAGCCTTCGACGCCGGCGTTGATCGAGATGGCCCGGATGGGCTCCTCGATGGCGCGGCGCACGATGTCGACGCCGATCTTCTCGTCCTCGGTCAGGCCCTTGATCTTCTCGAGCACGGCCTGGGCGCGGATCAGCGCGACGCCGCCGCCGGGGACGATGCCTTCCTCGACCGCGGCACGGGTGGCGTGGAGCGCGTCCTCGACCCGGGCCTTCTTCTCCTTCATTTCGGTCTCGGTCGCGGCGCCGACGTTGATGACGGCCACGCCGCCGGCGAGCTTGGCCAGACGCTCCTGCAGCTTCTCACGGTCGTAGTCGCTGGTGCTCTTCTCGATGGCGGCGCGGATCTCCTTGATCCGGCCCTGCATGTCGCCTTCCTTGCCCTTGCCGTCGACCAGCGTGGTGTTGTCCTTGTCCACGGTGACGCGCTTGGCGGAGCCGAGGTCGGCCAGCACGGCGTTCTCGAGCTTGAAGCCGAGTTCCTCGGAGATGACCTTGCCGCCGGTCAGCATGGCGATGTCGAGCAGCATTTCCTTGCGGCGGTCACCGAAGCCCGGCGCCTTGACGGCGGCGACCTTCAGGGTGCCACGGAGCTTGTTGACGACCAGGGTGGCCAGCGCCTCGCCCTCGATGTCCTCGGCGATGATGAGCAACGGCTTGCCGGTCTGGGCGACCTTCTCGAGGACCGGGAGCAGGTCCTTCATGGCCGAGATCTTCTTGTCGTGGATCAGGATGTACGGGGCCTCGAGCGCGGCCTCCATCTTCTCCGGGTCCGTGACGAAGTACGGCGAGAGGTAGCCGCGGTCGAACTGCATGCCGTCGACCGTCTCCAGCGTGGTGTCGAGACCCTTGGCCTCTTCGACCGTGATGACGCCGTCCTTGCCGACCTTCTCCATCGCCTCGGCGATGAGATCGCCGATTTCCTTGTCGTTGTTGGCGGAAATGGCGCCGACCTGGGCGATTTCCTTGCGGCCGGTCGTCGTGACCGAGAGACGAGCCAGCTCGGCGACGATCAGCTCGACGGCCTTGTCGATGCCGCGCTTCAGTTCCATCGGGTTGGCGCCGGCGGTCACGTTCTTCAGGCCTTCACGGTAGATCGCCTGGGCCAGCACGGTGGCGGTGGTGGTGCCGTCGCCGGCGAGGTCGGAGGTCTTGGTGGCGACTTCCTTCACCATCTGGGCGCCCATGTTCTCGATCGGATCGAGCAGCTCGATTTCCTTGGCGACGGTGACGCCGTCCTTGGTGATCGTGGGCGAGCCGAACTTCTTGTCGATGACGACGTTTCGGCCCTTGGGGCCGAGGGTCACCTTGACCGCGTCGGCGAGCTGGTCAACGCCCTTCTTGAGCTTGGCGCGGGCGTCCACGCTGAACATCAGTTCCTTCGATGCCATGGTCGCGAATCTCCTGGAATGTGTTACGGACGCTCAGCCAATCTTGGCGAGGATGTCCGAGGCCTTGATGATGATGACTTCGTCGTCGCCGAGCTGGAACGGCGTGCCGCTGTACTTGCCATAGATGACCTTGTCACCCACCGCCAGGTCCATCGGGACCCGCGCGCCCTTGTCCATCCGGCCCGGGCCGACGGCGATCACGGAACCCTGGGTCGGCTTTTCCTTGGCGGTGTCGGGGATGTACAGCCCGCCGCGCATGCTCTCAGCTTCGTCGGACGGCATGATGACGACGCGATCCTCGAGCGGCTTGATGCTCACCTTCGTCTTGCTCTTTGTCGCAGTGGACATTTCCTGCCTCCAGCAACGTGAAATGTGGTGGTGTAAACTATTGTGCTGCATTGGATTAGCACTCTATGCCGCTGAGTGCCAGAACACCGGAAACGTAACCCGAATAGGCCCGATGTCAAGCGGTCAGACCCCCGGATTGGCAATCGGCGGGCCAGAGTGCTAAGCCAGAATGACAGGAATTTGGGGTCGGGTGAGCCTGGAGACTTGCCGCGCCGGTCACTGCCCTGCCAACCCGACATTTCAGATGTTCTTCACACTTTTTCACGACTCCCGCTGCCACTATGGTTCACCCCGCAGCCTCCTTCGCTCTCACCGGGATGTTGACCATGTTGAACTCGGCCCTCGCGCTTCTTGCCCCATTGCTTCTGGCCGCCCAGGCGCCCGATCCGGGACCGACGATGCGCGTTACCGTGGACTCGGCGCGGAAGGAAGTCGTGGTAACCGCGGGCCCCTTCACCATCGCGCACATGCCGCCGAACATGGACCACGGGATGATGCACGAGATGGCCGGCACCACCACCCCCCTGCTCCGCTTCGAGTGGCCGATGGAAGCCTGGTTCCGCGGCTTCGACATCGAGGTGACCGACGCGAACGGCACCGCCCTCGGCAGCACCCTCGTCCACCACCTCAACATCATGAACTTCAACCGGCGTCAGCTCCTCTACCCGGCCGTCGAGCGGATGGTCGCGGCTGGATCCGAGACCGGCAGCGTCAGCCTCCCCAAGACGATCGGGATGCCGATGGAGCCGGGATACCAGCTCGCGATGTACGCCGCGTGGAACAACCTCGGGGATGCCGACATCGAGGGGGCGTGGCTCACTGTCCGCCTGGCCTGGAGCCCGAAGAACCTGGCGCCCCGCCCCCGGACCATCCTTCCCATCTACATGGACGTGAACTACAACCGGGTCACCGACTCCTACGACCTCCCCGCCGGACGCTCGTCGAAGTCGTACGAGTTCACGATGCCCCTGACCGGCCGGGTGCTGGCCATCGGAGGGCACGTGCACGACTACGCGGAGTTCGTGTCGCTGGAGGAGGTGGAGAGCGGGAAGACCGATCATCATGCTGAAGGTGGAGACCGCCCCGTCGGGCCTCCTGCTCAAGATGCCGCGGAAGTACTACGGGATTCGGGGGGACGGGCTCAAGCTGACGGCTGGGAAGAAGTACCGCGTGCGAGCCGACTACAACAACATCACCGGGAAGATGATCCCCAGCGGCGCCATGGGGCTGCTCGCCGGTGCGTTCGCACCGGACGACCTGGCGGAGTGGCCGGCTGCTCGACCCGGACAATCCGGACATCGAGGCAGATATCGCGATGCTGGAGAAGATCGGGAAGCCGTCAGACGATGGAGGGGATGGATCACGAGCACATGAATCACTAGGGACGCCCCCTCTCCCGGAGGGAGAGGGGGTTGGGGGTGAGGGATTACCCCACCACCCGCCGCGCGCCGACCCACCGATCCCACCACCACTTGCCGTAGGGATCGGTGGCGCTGAGGACGCTCTTCTGCACACCGTTGGTGGCGCTGTGGATGAACTCGCCGCCGCCCAGGTAGAGCCCGACGTGCGACACCTGTGATCCCCCGGCGCCGCTCGAGAAGGTCAGGATGTCCCCCGGCGCCAGCGCACGCCAGATTCTTCTCGACCCCCGTCCCCTGCTTCGCCTGATCGGCGCTCGTCCTCGGCAGGGTCACCCCGTGCGCACCGAATGAATACTGAATCAACCCCGAGCAATCGAACCCGTTGGCGCTGCTGCCGCCCCAGGCGTACGGCGTCCCCATCACACCCAGCGCCGTCTCCACGACCGACATCGCCAGTGGAGTGCCCGGCACCCCCGCCGGCGCGGCCGCCGGAGCTCGAAGTCGAGGTGGTCGATGCGGGGCGAGGCGCGGTCGCGGCCTTCCGGCGCATGCCGCCGCCGAGCCGGACGCCGACCTGCACTCCCTCGTTCCCACCCTGTGTCAGCCCCACCCAGCGTGCCTCCGCCCCCAGCCCCACCGCCTTGAAGAGCCGGAAGTCGTAGCCGAGTCCAACGGAATAGTTGCCGTAGAACACATCGGCGCCATTGAAACCGAACCCTCCGCCCAGCCCGCCCGACCACGTAGACGCCCGGCTTCGCCCCCTCGCCAGAGGCTCAGGTCGAGACCCAGCCCGATCAGGTCGCCCCCGCCGTCGTTCTCGGGCGACCACCACGACGCGGAGACCGTCGTGGAAAGCACCGAGCTGAGCCGTCGCGACGTCCCGATGCTCCAGATCCAGTAGGTCTCCGGCGACCCCGAATACCACGACACGCCTCCGCCGAACCCCTGCGCCTCGGCGCGACCCGCGGTCAGCAGCATCACTGCCCCGACGACGCCCAGCGCCGCAGACAGTGTGGTTCTCAGGCGCATGATCACTGGACGCGGGTCGGGGTGCCGGTGCGCAAATTCACCTCGTAGGTGTTGCCGGGCCGGCAGTGGAGCCAGATGCGGGCGCGGATGGTCGTGTCATTGACGAGGACCGGAGCCACACCGGTCATGAGCAGCGGTACAAGCGTCCTGGAGCCGTCCCGGACGATGACCAGGCCCCGTTCGGTGCAGGTCGCCCCAAGGGAGTCGGTTCCGATCCGTGCGCCTGCGAACCACACGGTGGCGCCATCCGGCGCCGTCAGCACCAGGGAGTCGGGAAGCGTGGGGAACCGGGGGCTGCCGGGCGCGGAGTCCGCGCTGCCCCCTGCCTCAGGGCGGGGCGGCTCGCCCCCGCACGCCAGAGCGAGTGCAAGGGCGACCATCGAACCGGCAACCGGCAGGGCGCATCATGTCTCCGCGTCGTCCTGAGTGTCGCCGGGCGCATCGTCTGAAGCCGCAACTTCCGGGGTCCCGTCGGGCAGGACGTGGAGGGCGTGCTGGAGCTTGGGTGACTGTCGGAGGGCGCGGAGCCAGTAGTGGACCGTGACGAAGCCGGCGGCACCGCCGGTGAGGATGGTCAACACCACACCATGAATCGGATTCGGCAGGAGTGCGGCGAGCACGGTCCCGATGAGGGCCCCAAAGAAAGCGGCTGCCAACGCCACAATGGGCGTCAGCAGCCAACCGGAGGCGCGGAGGAAGATGATCTTCGCGCGCATCGCCTCAGCTGCGCCGGCCGCTGACCGCTCCAAGCACCGCAGTGAGGGTCACGCCGGGCAGGAACGCCACGCCGAAGCTGCCGAGATTCCAGCCGGCGCCCGGGAAGTGCACCAGGACCGCGATGCACCCAGCACACGACGGTCAGGATGAGCGCCGTCACCATCCCCTTGGCAATCGAGACCGCGCCTGCGCGCGCCTGGCTCGCCAGAATCTGTGCCCCCATCCACGGGAGATAGGTCCCCACCATCCACCAGACGGGGTGGTACCACCAGTTGCTCCCGCCGCCGATCTCACGCCACCGGTTGGTGTACATACCCGTCGGCTGAAGCACGGAGACATCGATCACGAGGAAGACGACCGTCGCGGCGAGTCCAAGGCCCGCCGCACCGGCGATGCCCTCGATGGTGCGGGGCTTGGTCCAGTTGCCTGGCAGGAAGGTGACCGCGGCGAGGCCGATGACCAGGACGAGGGCGCCGAGCCCGAACTCCGCCGCGCCGGCGAGATACCGGGTGATGAACGACATCGCCACCACGACCGCGGCCGTGATGGCTCCCAGCGTGACCGCCGAGCGGAGAACGTAGGGCAGATCGGTCAGGTCGGTGCCTGACTCGGCGCGAACTGCGGAACTCATGCCGACTCCCGGAGAGTGTGGAATACGGAATAATAGCGGACGCCCAACCGCCCGGCCAAGGGTTCAGACCAGCCCAAACCCCAGGGCGATGGCGACGTCGGTCACGGCCCAGGCGCCCAGCGCCGCGTACATCCCCCGCTGGTGCTGGTCCGGGGTCATCGTCCTCCAGCGGCCCAGCCAGGGGAAGAGCACGGCCAACCAGGCACCGAGCGCGATCAGCAGCAGGCCGGCCCGCCACCCACCCCAGGCCATTTCCGCGAACCATCCCCGCCCCGCACCAGCCATGGCGAACAACGCGAAGGCGGCGACCGTAGATCCGAGGGCGAAAAGCAGGCTCATGCGCTCACCGAGCATCAGGGCCAGGGTCTTGTCGCCTCGGCGCCGGTCTTCCTCGAATTGGTAGATCTGCGTCAGCGGGTACAGGGCGGCAAAGAGGGGGGCGAATGCGGCGAAGACCAGGAAGGCCGGCCGGTCGAGCGGGCGGCCCGGTCAGCGCCCAGCCGGCGTACGGCGTCAGGGCGCCAAACCCGATCATGTTGATGACCCAGTCCACACCTGCGACCGCCTTGAAACGGAACGGCGGCACCGAGTAGAGCACGGACATCACGAAACAGGCGCCGTACGCTGCGGTGAACCCCGACGGCAACTGCAGCGACAGTGCACCGCCCACAATCATCAAGGCCATCCCGAAGCCGAAGAGATGGCGCGGCACGGGTGGCGGTTGCCGAAGGTAACCGATGTCTCCCTCGTCCTTATCGAACGCCGAATTGATTGCGAGCGTCCCCCCGTTCAGGCAGACCACCCAGAGGAGGATTCCGTAGATCGCCGCACCGAGCGATACCCCGGCTGCGGCTGCGGCCAGTCCCACGGCCAGCAGATACCCGAGCGCGGTATGCGCCGCCATGATGGGCCATTCGGCGGGACGGGTATGGAGGAGGTAGTCGAAGGCGGGGCCGAGCACGCGGTAGCCGAGGCGGCGGAACGGTGACGTCGCTGCGTCGCTCACCAGGTGAGCCCGAGGTGTCCCGCGGCGATCCGCAGGCCGCGCAGGGTGAGGTCCGGTTCGATCCGCTTGATCAGTTCAGAGAACGGTGCGATGACGGCGGCCAGGCCACCGGTGGCAATCACGACCGGGGTGTTTGGCGTCGGCCACTCCGCGAAGATCCGGCGCAGCATGCCGTCGGCCGCGTCAGCCGCGCCATAGAGTACGCCCGCCTGGATGCACTCCTCGGTGCGGCGCCCGATGACACGGTCCGGCGCGGCGAGTTCCGTGGCCGGCAGTTTTGCGGCGAGCCGGGTCAACTGGTCGGCCGCTGTCCGGAGGCCTGGCATGATCGCGCCACCGATGAACCGGCCATCGCCCGTGATGCAATCGAAGGTGGTGGCGGTCCCGAAGTCCACCACCACCGCGTCGGCACGAACCAGCTCCAGCACCGCGAGTCCGTTCACGATCCGGTCGGCGCCGACGCTGAGCGGCTCATCCACGTCCAGTCGGAGCGGCAGCGGCGAGCGCGGGTCGATCGACACGGCTGAGCAGGCCGTGGCCGACTCGATGCCTGCCTTCACACTCCGGGTCACATGCGGAGCCACCGAGGCGAGGATGACGCCGCGCACCTCGTTCGGCGAATGGCCGGCGTGGAGCAGGAAGGTCCCGATGGCGGTGCCCCATTCGTCGGGGGTGCGGTCGGGATTCGTCGTCAGGCGCCAGTGGGCGGTGACCTGATCGCCGCGGAAGAGGCCGACGGTGATCTCGGTATTGCCGATGTCGAGGGCGAGGAGCATGGGAGGAATCTAGGCCCGGAGGGGACGGTCGGTAAGGCGGGGGTCAGCGGGCGAGTACGTCCCCAGCGGATACGTGGTGGAGCGTGCCGCCAGCATCCCGGATGGCGAGGCGGCCGTCGTGCCCCACCCCTGCCCCGGTCCCGGGGGTTGGGGCCTCGATCATCCGGCCGAGCAGCCAATCGCGGGTGGCGTATTCGGCGTGTTCGGCGGCTGTCAGCTGCGCCCCTTCGAGGTCCACCGCACAGAGCGCCTCCGCGATCGGGGCGGCCAGCGCCTCGACGGTTGTTTCGGCGCAGAAATCCGACAGGGCGGCGGCGCGCCCGGCCAATTCCTCGGGAACGGAATTGGCCACGTTCAGCCCCAGACCGATGGCCACCCACTGGAGCCGTTCCCCCTGCCAGCGTGCCTCCGCCAGCACTCCCCCGACCTTGCGATCGCGCACCATCAGGTCGTTGGGCCACTTCAGCATGACCGGAGTAACCGCGGGAAGTCCGTCGAGCACCCGTGCGATGGCCAACCCGGCGCGCAGGCTCAGCAACTCGAACCCGCCAGGCGTTCCGAGGCCGCGCCGGAGGACGCTCAGCCAGAGCCCCCCGCGCGGGGAGTGCCAGGACCGCCCCCGCGAGCCCCGCCCCGCCCGCTGTTCCGCTGCCACTACCCACGTGCCGTCTTCCGCCCCCTCGGCGGCGCGAGCATGCGCCTCATCGAGGGTCGAATCCACCACGTCGAGCCAGATCCCGTCCGTCACCCGATGCCAACCTTCCACCAGATGAGAAGCGCCGAACCGACCACAATTCGATACCAGCCGAACGGCGTGAAGTCCCGCTTGGCCACGAAACCGATGAAGGCCCGGATGACCACCAGGGCGCTCAGGAACGAGACCGCGAATCCGATCGCAAAGACCGGGATGTCGGCTCCCGTGAGGTGTGCCCGGCTGCTGACCACGTCGAGAAGAGTCGCCGCGATCATGACGGGGATGGCGAGAAAGAACGAGAACTCGGTCGCCGCGGTGCGGGAGAGGCCCAGCAGATAGCCACCCAGGATCGTCGCGCCCGCGCGCGAGACGCCCGGGAAGAGGGCCAGCACCTGCGCAAACCCGACGCCCAACGCCAACCGGGGCGGAAGCGCATCCACAGTGGGTACCTGCTGGACCGGCTTGGTGCGTTCAATGAGCAAAATGGCCACGCCGCCCACCACGAGGGCGAGGGCTACGGTGGGCACCGTGAAGAGGTGTTCCTTGATCCATTGGTGGGCGAGCAACCCGATGACGGCAGCGGGCAGAAACCCGAGCGCCAGGTTGACCACGAAGATCCGGCTCTCGGCACTCGTCTTCAGGCTCCGGAGAACGGCGAGAAACCGTTCGCGGTAAAGCCAGACCACCGCGAGAATGGCCCCGAGTTGAATGAAGATCTCGAAGGTCTTGGCGCGCTCCCCCGTGAATCCCACGATTTCGCCGGCGACGATCAGGTGGCCGGTGGAGGAGACGGGGATGAACTCAGTGATGCCTTCGACCAGCCCGAGCAGGATGGCCTGCAGCAGGACGATGAGATCCACTAGCCCAGCGCCTCGCGGTACATCGCCTCATACATCGGGACCACTCGCTCTGCCGAGAACTCGGCCGCCTTCGTGACCGCGGCCAGAGCCATCTCGCGGTGCCGGGCCGGGTCGCGGAGCAGTTCGACGGCGCGGCGTCCCATCGCCTCGACGGAACCGACCGGCTCCAGAATCCCGTTCACGCCGTCCTCCACCACCTCGGGGATTCCCCCGGCGTGGCTCGCCACGACCGGCGATCCGCACGCCATGGCCTCCAGGGCCGCCAACCCGAACGACTCCGACTGGGACGGCAGCAGGAACAGGTCCGTCGCCTGCATCAGCTCCACCACCCGGTCGAGTCGGCCGAGGAACCGTACGTCCGCCGACACCTCGAGCAGTTCCGCTTCCCGCTCCGCCTCGCCGCGCTCCGGCCCGTCGCCGATCATCAGGAGGGTGGCCGGCATCGCGCGTCGGATCCGGGAGAAGATCCGGACGACGTCCTTGACCCGCTTCACTTCGCGGAAGTTGGACGTGTGGCTGATGACCTTGTGGCCGGCCGGCGCCAGTGCTTCCCGCTTCGGCGCGTCCACCGGATGGTATTCGTCGAGATTCACGAAGTTCGGGATCACCCGCAGATTGTCGTGGACTGACCCGAACGCGCGCAGCGTCTCGCTCCGAAGAAATGCGGAGACCGCGCTCACCTCGTCGGACCGTTCGATCGAAAAGCGGGTGATGTCGAAGAAGCTCGATTCCTGCCCCACGAGCGTGATGTCGGTCCCGTGCAGGGTGGTCACCACCTTGATGGGATGCTCCTTGGCGAGCATCTCCCGCGCGATCCAGGCCGTGGTCGCGTACGGAATCGCGTAGTGCACGTGCAGCAGATCGAGCTTCTCCCGGCGGCTCACCTCGTACTGCTGTGAGGCCAGCGCGAGGGTGATGGGGAAGTGATCGAACAACGGATACGCCCCGTGCCGCGTCTCGACCTCGTGATAGTACACCCGCTCCGCAAACCCACCGCGCAGGCGGAACGGGGAGGCATAGGTGATGAAATGCACCTCGTGGCCCCGCTTGGCCAGCTCCAGCCCGAGCTCGGTGGCCACGGCGCCGGAGCCGCCATAGGTGGGGTAACAGGTGATGCCAATCTTCATTGCGTGCTCCAATGCGCTGCGATGTCCGCGGCGAGGTCGGTCGCCGGCCGCGTGGCGTCAAGGCGGAGGATCTCGCCATCCAGCTGATGGCGGAACCAGGTCTCCTGTCGCTTGGCGTACTGCCGCGTGCTGATGGTAATGGCCTCTGCCACGGATTCGCGCGTGCGCTTCCCGTGCAGATACTCCACCGCTTCCTTCACCCCGATGCCGTCGAGGCCGGGAGCGTGGGCCGCGTGGCCTTCCGCCAGAACGGCCGCCACCTCCTCGATCAAGCCGCGCTGAATCATCTGCGCCGCGCGCCGTTCGATCCGCTGGTGAAGGATCGGCCGTGGGACGCTCAGGACCACGTACCACGGTTCAAACCGGCGGCTCTCCCGGGCGGCCCGCTGCCAGTGGGTCAGCGGATGGCCGGTCATCAGGGCCATCTCGATGCAGCGCAACGCGCGCTGCCGTCCCCCGCCGGCATATTCGGCGTCGAGTCGACTCGCCCACCGCACCAGCTGTGCCGGGGTGAGGTCTGCCAGGTAGGCTTCGAGCCGCTTCCGGCGCGTCGCGTCGAGCGCCGGCTCGCGAAAGAGCCCGTCCATTAACGCACGCACGTAGAGCCCGGTTCCCCCGACCACGACCGGAAGCCGCTGGCGCGCCTGCACCATCTCGATCCAGGCGCTCGCCGCCGCGGCCCACCGCCCCGCACTGAACCGATGTCCCGGATCGAGAATGTCGATGCCGTGATGCGGCACTCGCGCCTGTTCCTTGCGCGTCGGCTTGGCGGTGCCGATATCGAGCCGGCGGTAGACCTGGCGGGAATCCGCGGAGATGATCTCCAGCGGCCAGTGCTCAGCCAGCGCCACCGCCACTGCCGTCTTGCCCACCGCGGTCGGCCCGACGATGACCGGAATCTTACCGTCGGCCAAAACGCCTCTCGAGCTCTTCCCGTGGCAGTTGCACAATGGTGGAACGGCCGTGGACGTCGTGCGGGGGCAATTCAGTGGCGAAGAGCCGCAGGAGGAGTTCGCGCATCTCCCCCTGGCTCAGCGGCTGGCCTGCCTTCACCGCCGCGCGGCACGCGAAGGTGGCGGCAAACCGTTCGAGCGGATTGGCCCACCCCCCGAACCGGCCGCGGGCCAGGTCGGCGATCATCTCCTGGAAACAGGCGATGGCGTCGAACCGGGGGTGTGGCGTCGGCACCGCCTGCAATACCACCGTGTTGCCCCCGAATTCCTCCACGGTGAAGCCGACGCGCTCCAGGGTTTCCCGGTGTCGTTCAAGGGCGTCGAGCTCCTCGTCAGTCACTTCCACCGTCGCGGGGATCAACAACCGCTGCGCCGGGGCTCCCGCCCCGGAGATCGCCTCCATCACTTCCTCGAACAGTACCCGCTCATGCGCGGAGTGCTGATCGACGAACACCACCCCCTCGGCGGCCTGGTAGACGATGTAGGTGTCGAAGAGCTGGGTGAGCCCCGCCGCGAACGGGTCGGCAGCACCCACCACCTCCGAGGCACCCGAGGCCGGCGGATCGGCCGACGGGCCGTCGTCCCCGAAGAGGGATGCGGCGAGTTCGTCCACCTCGGCCGGGGAGTGGCCCACCGGCATCGGCCGCCAGTCCCCCACCGGTGCCGCCGCGACGAGCGCGCCGATGGCCTGTCGAACCGCATCCTCCATTGTTCGTTCGAGCCCGATCCGATCCCGAAACCGGACCTCCATCTTGGAGGGGTGGACGTTCACATCCACCTCTCCGGGAGCGAGGTCGATCCGAAGATAGAGCGAGGGGCGATCGCCAGGATGGATGGCGGCGCGGTATCCCGCCTCGGCCGCACGGACGAGGAAGGGATCGCGAAACGGGCGGCCGTTGACGAACAACTGCGTCCGCCGGCCGCTTGGAGAGGCGTCACCCGGGCGCTGGACGAAGCCTGAAATGCGAAACGCGCCGGCGGCGTAGTCCACGCCGACCATCGTGCCGACGAGGTCTCGCCCCCACACCGCGACCAGACGCTCGGTTTCGTCCTGCCCGGGTGGTGCGGCGAGACGCACCTGCCCGTCCTGGGTGAACTCGATGCCCACCGCGGGATGCGCCAGCGCAAGCGTCGCGACGGCTTCGTACGACGCGCGTGATTCACTCGCGGCCGACCGAAGGAATTTCCGGCGGGCGGGGGTGTTGAAGAACAGCCCGCGCACCGAGACCGTCGTTCCCTGCTGGCGCGCCACCGGACCCACATGCTCGAGCCGACCGCCGACCACCTTCAGCTCGGTGCCCTCGCCCCCGTCCTCCGCCGTCGTCAGCATCAGCCGGCTCACCGACCCGATGGCGGGGAGCGCCTCCCCGCGAAAGCCGAACGTCGTCACGCCAGTGAGGTCAGCGGCGCTGCGGATCTTGCTGGTGGCGTGCCGATCGAGGGAGAGGACCGCGTCTTCCCTGCCCATTCCACACCCGTCGTCAGCCACTTCGATCAGCGTCTTCCCGCCGTTCTCGATGGCGATCCGCACCCGGGTGGCCCCGGCGTCGATGGCGTTCTCAACCAGTTCCTTGAGCGCGGAGGCTGGACGCGCCACCACTTCGCCTGCGGCGATCTGGTCGGCGACAGCGTCGGGCAGGATCGAGATTCGGCGTGACATGTCTGGAATCTACTCCGGGTCGACCGGAACGACGGCCGCGCTCGGCACCCAGCCGAGGCGACCCGAGGGATCCTGGACCAGATGCCATCCGCGCTGACTCTGGAGGCGGAGCAACGCCTGGCCCTCGTCCAGCGCCGCGACCGCCGAACCACGGCCGTGCGGGCTCACGCGGAGCGGCACCGCCTCCAATACGAGGTCGACCGGCTGGGCGTAGCGATCGTTCAGCCAGAGGGTCAGGCCGCCGAACAGGAGCCCGGCCGCACCCACCCAGGCCCAACGCCGGAGCAGCCCCGGCCGCAGGAAGAATCCGCCCCAGGCGATCAGCCAGAGGAGCACGGCAGCGAGTGCCAGCTCGGCGGGAGTGAATGGAGCCGTCCACAGCCGAGTCGCCGAGACAGGGTCCGGCGGCGGTGTCAGTTGCAGCGCCTGTCGGACGCTCCCAGATCGTGGCGCAAGGCGCAGCGCGCGATGCCACTCTGCGCTGGCCAGGACCGGCTCGCCGAGCCGATAGTCGGCGGCGCCGAGGTTGTACCAGTGCGCCGCAGTGAGCGGCTGGGACTCCGCCCGCGCGGCGAATGCGGCCCGCGCCGCCCTGAGCGCGCCACTCTCGTAGAGCGATTCAGCCGACTCTTCCTGCGCCGTCGCAATGCCACTCAGCAGGACAATGACCAGGAGGGAGGAGAGAAGTCCGTGGGAGACGCGACGGCGGCGGCCACCACCGGCCAACTTGGCGCGCAGCATCTCCCACTGCGCGACGATCTGTTCGTCCTGCCCTTCATGTGCCGGGGCGTAGCGCCGTGCACGCAACATCCCGCGCAACTCGAGCAACTGCTGGACGGTTTCCCCCTCGAGTCCGGCGGCGCGAAGGGCGGCAGAAAGATCGAATTCGTCCCCGGTGACAATCGCGGCCGGGGCGAGTCCCGTGACCAGGCCGTCGAGCTCGATCTCGACCGTTCGCGCGGTCATGCCCTCCGGCCCCTTGGCGACCGTCGGCTTCGGCTTCCGCCTGACCAATTGCATGCCACCCCAGAGCAGCGGTGGACCGAACCCCAGCAGCAGCCACCCCCAGCGACCGGGGAGTTCCAGGAAGTTGGCCGGGACGAGGCCGCGCCGCGCCTTGAGCAACGGAGGCGGGAGGGCACCTTCCGCGAGCGCTGCCGCTTCGGCCACCGGGAGCGACATCGCCGGCACCTTCGCCACGCGGAAACTCCGCGTGCCAAGATCGTAGTACGGGTACTCGATCGCCGGCAGCGCCAGGGTGCCGACCGCATCGGGTACCAGGGAGAAGTCGAAGCTCTTCGTGCCGGTCACGATGCCGTCGCGCGTCTCCGGTCGCTCCTCGACGAGCTCAGGATAGGCGCGGGCCCCCTCGGGCCAGGTGAGCTCCGGCGCCGGCCACAGCGTCACATTTCCTTTCCCCTTGATGATGACCGACACGTGGATCGGCTCGCGTGCGCGCGCGGTGGGCGGATCCAGCGCGCGCTCGATCGAGAGGTCCGTGCCAACCGCACCGACGAAACCCGGGGGTCTCCCGTTTTCCGGGACGGGGCGGACCGTGATGTAGCCGCTGTCACTGCTGACCGCGAACCGCTCTTCCTGGCTGAAGAACTGTAAGGCGAGAGGCACGGAGTACTGCATCTGCGCCGGCGCGATGACGAGCTCTCCACTCCGGACCGGGAAGGCGATCTGGTGCGCCACAAAGAGATCATACCAGACGCCACCGACCCTCCGGCTCGCCGCGATCCCAACCGGCGCCGGCTGTGGATAGCTCCACATCCCCTCGACCGCGGGAGGTACGAGCGTCGGCGCACGACGGAGCCGGAGGCGCAGTTCCCGAGGGAACCACGCCGCGGTCACGATGTCCACCTGCTCACCCACGGTCGCCGTGGCGCTGGACAGCAGGAGCGACAGCCCGACCTCGCCCGGTCTCGTGGGTGGACGCGCCTGTTCCAGGAGTCGCTTGATGCGTGGGTTGATCTGGGCCGCGACCGCGGCGCTGCCGGTGTCCGTGACCTTGACGGTCAACGCGCCCACTTCCGCGATCGCATCGCCCTGCCGGGCCTGAAACGGCCCGAACTGCCAGCTGCCGGCACGGATGGCCCGAAGACGCAGCTCGATCGTCTTGGTGCGCGAGATCGTGGCATTGGGGTTGACGCTCGTGCCTTCGGTCCGGGACACCACGACGAATCCATCGGCGGCGCCGAGCCGCAGTTCGATCGGCAGCGCTGAGGCGCTTCGCGTCTTGACGGTGAGCAGGACTTCCTCGCCGACGGCGACCTCGTCGCGATCGAGGCTCACCGAGAGTTCGGGAGGCTGCGCCTGCTGGAGGGTGGCCAGCATCAGGAATGCCGCTACCAATCCTTGGCCCCTCCCATTCCGCCTGAGAGTCGGTCCAGCTGGCGGTTTCTGGTGGCGCGCTCCTCACGTTCAACCGAATTGAGGATCTGCTCGGCCTGCTCCCGGGTGAGCCCCTGGTTCTGGTTCTGTTGTTGTTCCGGTGGCTTCGGCTGCTGCCCGCCCTGTGGCGGAGGGGGTTGCTGCCCTCCACCGCCGGACGGCGGCGGTGGCGGCCTCATCCGCTCGGCGAGTTCCAGGTTCCACTTGGCGCGTGCAGAACCCGGTTCCAGCAGGAGCGCCTCACGCAGGTGCGCCGCGGCTTCACCGACCAGCGTGTCACGGAGCGACGAGTCGGCGAGGGCCGCGCGGAGGTTCACAACACCGAGATTGTAGAGGGCGCGGTAGCGCAGTCCCGGATCGGTGGTCTTGGTTGCCTCGAGGAGGGCGCGCCGCGCCACCTTGAAGTCGCCCGCGCGCAGGGCTGCGGTGCCGGCATTGTAGAATGCCGTGTCCCGCTTGCCACCGTCCTTCGCCTCCTGCAGGAACGCACCGGCGGCGCGGGTCGGGTCACCGGAGGAAAGCGCCCGCGCCCCGTCCGAGGGACGCTGTGCCCGGGCCATCGTGGGGAGGGAGAGCGCGAGCAGGATCACGACCAGCGACGCACCCCGGCGGAGGAGTGTCACACCGAGGAGCGCGATCGCGGCGAACAGGAGCGGCAACCAGCCCATGGGACGGAGGTCGGCGGCGCGACTCTCGGTGCTCGGGCTGCGCTTGAAGGCGGCGACGAGGTCCCGGACGGCCCCGGCCTGATCCGAGAGTGAGGCGGGCACCACGGTCCCGCCGGCGGCGTCTGCGGCAGCGCGGAGTACTTCCTCGTGCAGGCTGGTCTCGACGACCTGTCCCTCCTGATCGAGCTTGTATTCGATCAGCTGGCCGGACGGATCGCGAATCGGAATCTTGACGGGCGCGGGCGTCCCTTCGCCGACCAGGATCAGGCGGATACCGGCGTCCTTGATCGCGGCCGCCGCCTCCCGCACCGCGGACAGCGAGTCGTGGATCTCTCCATCGGTGAAGACGACCAGTACGCGGTCGGAGATTTCGGTTGTGGCCTCGAGCAGCTCCAGTCCCTGGTTCAAGGTCGCGGCCAGGTTCGTTCCCCCCTCACTGGCAAGGTCGGGATCAAGCCCATCGAGGTAGAGTGCCACGGCCCCGCCATCCACCGTCAGCGGCGTGAGGATATAGCTGCGGCCTGCGAACGCGAGGAGGCCGAGCCGGTCGCCATCGAGATCCTGCACCAGGCGTCGCGCCTCCCGCTTGGCACGGCCGAGTCGGCTTGGCGCCACATCCTCCGCCAGCATCGATCGGCTGATGTCCGTCGCGATGACCAGGCTGAGGGCACGCGCCTCGGTCTTGACGGTGGTGCGCCCGCCACGCGGGCCGGCGACGGCCACCGCGGCCAGCAGGACCGCGACGCCGATGACCCAGGGTGTCGCCTTTCCACGCGTCGAAGCGTGTGCCCCGAGACCGGCCGACCATGCCGTGGTCGCGGTGATCCGGCGTCGCCGTCCCCACCACGCGAGCGCGCCGCCGCCGATGGCAATCAACGGCGCGAGCAGCAGCAGCCACTTCGAATCGAATATCATGGGACCCGCACCGCCACGGTCGCACCCATCAGCAGTTCGAGGCCGAGGAGCGCCAGCCCGGCAATCGCCAGTGGCTTGGTCAGTTCCTCATAGTGCAGGTACCGCGTGATCTGCACGGGGGTCTTCTCGAGGCCGTCGATCTGCCGGAAGATGCGGCCGAGGGCTTCGCTGTCGGTCGCGCGGAAGTACCGGCCCCCTGTGGTGGCAGCGATCTCCTTCAACAGCGGCTCGTCGATGCGGACCGGGAGGACCTCATAGCGGAGGCCGGTGGCGCTGCGACCCGTCGGGATCGGCGCTTCGCCTTCGGTGCCCACGCCGATGGTGTACACACGGATACCGAAGGAGGCCGCGGTCGCCGCAGCGGTACGGGGGTCGATGAGTCCGCGATTGTTCTCACCGTCAGTGAGCAGAAGGACGACCTTCGACTTCTCGGGGGCGCGCCGGAGCCGGTTCACCGCGGTCGCGAGCCCGCTGCCGATGGCGGTGCCGTCCTCCAGGCTGCCGATGCGCAGGCTCATCACCGCCTGCTCGAGGACCGGATAGTCGAGGGTGACCGGCACCTGGGTCAGCGCTTCCGCCGCGAACGCGATCAGTCCAATCCGGTCGGCGCTCCGCCCCCGGATGAACTCGATGGCCTGCGCCTTCGCCACTTCCAGTCGATTCGAGGGAGCGAAGTCCTCGGCGTACATGCTGCTCGAAATGTCGATGGCGATGGCGATCGCGATCCCGTCCTTCTTCATCTCGATCCGGCTTCCCCCCACCCGGGGGCCCGCCGCGCCGACAATGAAGCAACCGAGCGCCAGTGTGCGCAGGATGGGCGGAAGCCGCAGCCACCACGGCGGGCCGCCCAGCGACCTGGGCAGCGAGACATCACTGTACAGGAGCCCGGGAGAGGGACGCCGGCGGCGCCACCACCACCAGAACAGCGGCAGGAGGAGGAGCAGCAGGAACGGGCGCGCGAGGCTCATGCGGGCGGAGATTCCTCCAGCTGCACCGCAAGGGCGACAGCCTCCTCCGCGCGGGGTAGCACGGCCGACACGTCGCCCGGACCGTAGAGCGCGTCGTTGAGCACTTGCAGCAGCGCCTCCGCCTCAGGTGCAGGATGCAGCGACGAGGCCGCGCGGAGCCGGGCGGCCGCCGCGGCCAGCACCGCGCGAGATTCACCCGCCGCCATCCAGTCTGCGAGGGGCAACGTCGGTGGAAGCGGAGCCTCCCCCGTGCTCGGCGCTGGAATCGGGCGACCCCGTTTCCGCCACCAGAAATGCACCGGGATCAGGAGGAGCACCGCGAGCAGCAGGAGCACCAGCACCGGGACGGCGGTCTGGATCGGCCGGAGAATCGGCGCGGCCTCCGGTTGAGCCGCCGGGAGCGAATCGCCCGGCAGTGTCGGCAAGACGCTCGCGATCGTGACCGTGAGCGTCGCCGGAGGGAGGGAGTCGGTGGTGCCATCCGGAGAGACGAGCACCGGGCCCGGCACCTCCACCGTGTGCGATCCCGGGAGCCAGCCGACGGCCGGATAACGAAGTTCCAGCGAATCACCGCGCCGAACGAGCATACCGGGCCCCAGCGCCTCCACTGCCCCCTCGGGGTTCCAGGGCGCCACGCGCGCGACGCGTCCGACAGGCGCCGGAATGGTGCGCACCAGCCAGATCGTGTCACCGACCTGTGGCAGCGGCGCCTGCTGCAACGCGAGGAGCAGCAGCAGCGACATCACCGATGCAGCCTCTTGGCACGCAGCGCGAACGCCCGGCGGAGTGGCAAGGCGTAATCCTGTCCGGTAATGAGCGCCACATGATCGACCCCCGCCGCCGCGAGACCGCGTCGGCGCTCCTCGACCCGACGCTCGGCGAGGCTGGCCAGGCGACCTCGTACCTCCCGGCTCCCTGCATCGATCATCACTCGTTGACCCGATTCGGCGTCTTCCAGGTCCAGCCAGCCGGAGGCAGGCAAGGCGCGCTCCCGCGGATCATCCACCGTGACCGCCACCACCTCGTGCCGGGCGGCGAGTCGTTGCAGCGGCCGCTCCCAGTTCGGGGCGAGGAAGTCGGAGAGGATGACGACGATGCTCCGGTGATTCAGGAGGCGCACGGCGTAGGTGAGGCTGGCCGCGAGGTCGGTGCTTCGTCCGGCGGGCTGGAAGGCCACGAGGTCGCGGATGACCCGGAGGGCATGTCGCCTTCCCTTCCGGGGCGGAATGACCTGCTCGACACGATCGGAGAAGAGGAGCGCACCAACCCGGTCGCTCTGTCGGGCCGCCGCGAGGGCCAGTACCGCCGCGACCTCGGCGGCGAGCCCCGCCTTGGTGCGCGGCTCGCCGAACCGGGTGGACCCGGAGTGGTCCACCACGAGGAGCACGGTGAGTTCACGCTCTTCCGTGAAGGTCTTGACGTAGGGACTGCCGAGGCGGGCCGAGACATTCCAGTCGATGGTGCGGTAGTCGTCGCCGATTTCGTAGGCGCGCACTTCCGCGAACTCCATCCCCTGTCCCCGAAAGGTGGAGCGGTATTCACCCGCAAAGAGCGACGACACCAGCCCGCGGGTGCGAAGCTCGATCGTCTTGACCTGTTTGAGGACTTCCTGGGACACCAGCGTCATGTCGGGAGGCGCCTCCAGGTGGGGGCGCCGGACATCACGGGACAGGGACGGCGGCGAGGACGCGCTGGATCACGACATCGGCGTCGACGTCCTCGGCTTCCGCCTCGAATGTCAGGACGATGCGGTGGCGGAGCACATCGGGCGCGAGCGCCCGAACGTCCTCGGGCACGACGTAGGATCGGCCGCGGAGGAAGGCGTGGGCGCGAGCCGCCTGGGCCAGCGCGATGGACGCGCGGGGGGACGCTCCGAAGGCGATCAAGGGCTTGAGCTCCGACAGCCCGACCGCCGCCGGCTCGCGCGTGGCACGCACGACATCGACGAGGTAGTCGAGCACCTTCTGGTCGGCATAGAGATTCGCGATTTCGGTCCGGGCCGCCAGGATGCTCGCCGGGTCGAGGAGCTTCCGAACCGGTATCGGCGTGCCGCCGGCCATCCGGAGCAGGATCTCCCGCTCTTCATCGCGGGTCGGATAGCCGACGCGCACCTTCAGCATGAACCGGTCGAGCTGCGCCTCCGGGAGCGGATAGGTGCCCTCGTTCTCGATCGGGTTCTGGGTCGCGAGCACAAGGAACGGCTCGACCAGGTGGAAGGTGGCGCCGCCGATGGTGACCTGCTTCTCCTGCATCGCTTCGAGGAGCGCCGACTGTACCTTGGCCGGGGCGCGGTTGATCTCATCGGCCAGGATGATCTGCGCGAAGAGCGGCCCCTTCTTGACTCGGAACTCCTGGTTCTTCTGGTCGAAGACCATCGTGCCGATCACATCGGCGGGCAGCAGGTCGGGAGTGAACTGGATTCGGCTGAACGACGCGGAGATGATCTCGGAGAGCGATCGCACCGCGAGCGTCTTGGCGAGGCCCGGGACACCCTCCAGCAGGACGTGTCCTCCGGTCAGCAACCCGATGAGCAGCCGCTCGATCATCAGATCCTGGCCGACGATACGGAGCCCGACCTCCTTGACGACGAGCGGGAGGCGTTCCGAGATGGCGCTGGGGGTGGGTGCCTGCTGTGCGGTCATGCGTACTCCTCCGGAGGGTGGTCCGTGCGACCGGGGGGAATGCCGGTCAGTCGCCGGACGGATCGAGCCGAATCGCCTTGTAGATGGCAGCCTCCTCGCGAGGCGTGAGGGGCCGCGAGCGCCCGACGGGGAGGTCGCCGAGCCGCACCGGCCCGTACGAGAGTCGGGCCAGCCGTTCGACCTTGAGCCCCATCTCCTCGCACCAGCGCCGCACGATGCGGTTGCGGCCCTCGGTCAGGGTGACGTCGAGGATGCTGCGCCCTTCCTTCCCGGGCCGGACCCGAACATCCTCTGCCACGACCGCTCGCCCCTCGACCACCACCCGTTCGCGCACCAGCTTCTCGAGCTCGGCGGCCGAGCGCCCGTGGACCAGGGCGGTGTACCGTCGGGGCACCCGGTACTTGGGGTGCGTCAGCCGGTGCACGGCCTCGCCATCGGTGGTCAGGAGCAGGAGGCCGGTCGTCATTACGTCCAGCCGCCCGACGTAGGTGAGCCCGGCCGGGTCCTTGATGAACTCCAGGACGTTTCGCCGTCCCTGCTCATCGCTGGCGGTGGTCACGACCCCGAGCGGCTTGTGGAAAGCGAGCCACCGGCGGGAGACGACCTGCACCGCCTTGCCGCCGACCGTGATCTTCTGCCGGTCAGGATCGACCTTGCTGCCGAGCTCGGCAACCTTCCCGTCGACCCGTACGCGCCCAGCACGGATTAGTTCCTCGGCGGCACGCCGCGAGGCGACCCCCGCCCGTGCGAGCGCGCGCTGCAGCCGCATTTCACTCATGATTCGGCCGGCACGTACGCCGCGGCTTCTTCGTCATCCGGCGACAGGGGCCGCGGCGGCTGGATGGCGATGCTCAGTTCCTCGGCACGCGGCAGATCCGTGAGGTCCCGCAGGCCGAGCAACTCGAGAAACATCGGCGAGGTGCCGTACAACAGGGGGCGCCCGAGGGATTCGCTCCGTCCCACCACTTCGATCAATCCACGCTCCTGCAGCGACCGGAGCACGCCGCCCGCCGATACGCCGCGGATTTCCTCGATTTCACTCCGACCGACCGGCTGCCGGTAGGCGATGATGCTGAGCGTCTCGAGGGCCGCGGACGTGAGCTTCGAGGCCCGCACGGTGAACTGGGCACGCTCCAGAGCCTGGGCGAACGCGGGCCGGGTGAGCAGCTGAAATCCACCGGCCATCTCGACCAGCTCGATGGCGTGCTGATTGAAATCGTAGACCTCCCGCAACTGCTCGAGCGCGGTACGGACATCGGCGAGCGACGCTTCGGCGTCGAGCACCGTGAGCTCCTCGACCGTGAGCGGGCGAGAGGCGGCGAAGAGCGCGGCTTCAATCAGTTGGGCGAGAGGTGTCACGGCGAATCACCATAGGCGCAAAGGCAGCCGCCTGGGTCAAGGATACGGTACCCCGGCGCGCGAGCTCGAGCAGCGCGAGGAGGGTGGACAGCACGTCCGTGATGGTCGGGTTCGGTCCCAGCGCCTCGTACCAGCCGAACTCCTCGCGATCTTCGAGCAGGGCCGTCAGGCGGCGCGTCGCCCCTTCGACGTCGAGCGGCCGGGCGACCACGCGGTGCAGCACCGGCGAGGGGATGGCCTCGATGACCCGCTGAACCGCCTCGAGCAACTCCAGGAGATCGACCTGCAGCGGCGGCGGCGGGAGCGCGGGCGGCGCAGGGAGGAAGCCGCGCGCATACTGATCGGCGCGGCGCTCCGCCGCGCGACCCAACCAGAGCGCCACTTCTCGAATCTGCTGGTACTCGAGCAGCCGGCGGACCAGCTCTGCCCGCGGATCCTCCCAGCCCTCCTCGTCGCTTCGACGCGGCAGCAGCATCTGCGCCTTGAGGCGCAGGAGGCGTCCGGCCATCTCGAGGTAGTCAGCCGCCTGGTTCAGCCCCAGATCGTGAATGACGAGGAGGAACTGGTCGGCGATCCGCGCAATCGGAATGTCGGATATCTCGAGCTCTTCCTCCCGCAACAGGTGCAGCAGGAGGTCGAGGGGGCCCGAAAAGGCCTCGAGTTCGACCACGAAGGCCGGCGAGGCTCCCAACGCCGCAGTCGGCGGTTCAGGCAAGGTGAGGGCGGCAGGCTGTTCCAACCGTCGTCCGGATCGAGGGTGGGGTGGACCGGGTGTGGCGCCACAGGTGGCGCGCGGAACAATACACCGCGGCGCGAAGCAAGTCAAAGCACCGTGCCGCTTGACGTTGCGGGGGGCCCCCGCTAGTATTCCCGCTTGCTCATGATGGGGGGGATGGGCCCCCCCGCCATACCGATTCAGAGAGGTCCGCTTTGCCCCGCATCAAGTCCGCCAAGAAGCGCATGCGTCAGACGAAGGTTCGCACGGCCCGCAACAAGTCCCAGCGGAGCAAGTTGCGCACGGCCGTGAAGAACGTCCGGACCGCCGCCACCAAGGTGGACGCCTCCAAGGCCCTCTCCGAAGCGGCGAGCCTGCTGGACCGCGCCGGTCGGAAGCACCTCGTCCACCCCCGGACTGCGGCGCGCCAGAAGAGCCGCCTCGCCAAGGCCGTTAACGCCAAGGCCTAGCGCACCAGGCATCGAGAGAATGACACGGGGCCCGGCAGCTTGCCGGGCCCCGTTTGCGTTCGGAATCCCGGCTCGTCAGAGCGCGGCCAGTTCCGCCCCGCAGCGCTCACAGTACCACTCCGTCGGGCGGTTGAGCGTCCCACACTCGCCGCACTTCAGCGTCTTGGGCACCGCGGCCTGGCTCGGACGTTCGAGGCCGGCGCCCGCCGTGGATGCCTCCTCGGTGGGCGGCGTTCCAGACCCGCTCACGCGCGGCGTCGCCCCGCTCCCCCGCTTGGCGGCGGGCTGCTCGTCCGCCATGGACTTGAGGAATGCCAGGTCATCCGGCGAGGGCTCGGACCGCTGCGGAAAGGGAATCGTGCGAGGCGGGGACGGTTCAGACGTCCGGCCGCTGGTTCGCGGCGTGAACCGTGGGGCGCTCGGAATCACAGGGGTCTCAGCAAGCGGTATCTCCGGCTCCCAGTCCTCGGCCTCGTCCGCAACACCTGCCACAGACTCCGCCTCGGGGGGCGCGATGTCCGGCTCAGGCTCCGATTCCGGCTCCGCAGGTGCCTCTGGCTCGGCGGCGATCAGGGCCTGCACCTCGCCCAGCCGGGTGATCTCATCGCTGACCCGGGCGAGCTCCTCCCGAACGTCGATCAGCACCCGCTCACTCCCGCCCCGTACCCGTTCCCACTCCGATTCCTCATACTCGCCGACGGCGTGGCGCAGCTCAGCCTCCGCCAGGGTCTCCTGCGCGGCGGCCTCCTGCGTCGTCAGATCGTCCTCGCGGATGCGCAGCGTGGCCAATTGCTCGGCGACCGACTCGGCGTGCGTCCGGAGTTCTTCGATGACCTGCTCCAGCCGCTGCTGATAATCTCCCCGAATCTTGTCTCGCACCGCTTGCGGTGCGTCGGAGCCGGCCGAGTCAAGGCGCGTCAACCACGTCTGAAAACGCGCCCGCTCTTCGAGCAGGGCGTCGATCGGGTTGTCGGAGTTGGGGGTCGATTTCGCCATGTTCGGAGTTCCCTCTCGTGACAGCGGACGCCAGTACGGCTGGCGGCACGGCAGGCGGGCGGAACGCGCGCAGCGGCGCACTTCTCTGCCAAATGTAACGAGGTGCTCGGCGGGGGGAACCCCGCCGAACGTCCCGGATCCGCTAGGCGGCCCGGATGTCGAAGACGACCCTGCCCCGGACCACGGTCTGGTGGGTCCGGCCGACCAGCTCCGTTCCCGCATACGGGGTGTTGCGGCTCTTGGAATAGAAGTCCGCCGGCTTCACCGTCCACCGCTCGGTCGGATCGAACACCACGACGTCGGCCGGGGCGCCCACCGCCAGTGTGCCGCCGGGCAAGTTGAAGATCCGCGCCGCCTGGGTGCTCATCCGGTTGATCAATTCGGGGAGGGTCAGCACCCCAGACTCGACCAGGTCACGAATCGCCACCCCCAGCGCCGTCTCGAGACCGATGATCCCGTTCGGCGCGTGATCGAACTCCCGCTCCTTGGCATCGTAGTGATGCGGGGCATGGTCACTGGCGATGACATCGATGGTCCCGTCCCGCAGCCCCTGGCGAATCGCCTCGACGTCTTCGGCTTCCCGCAGCGGCGGATTCATCTTGGCGTTGGTGTCGTAGTCGGCGCAGCGTTCGTGCGTCAGGGAGAAATGGTGCGGCGTCGCCTCTGCGGTGACCCGGATCCCCTTCTCCTTGCCCCGCCGGATGAGTTCGACCGACCCGCGCGTCGACATGTGACAGAGGTGGACATGCCCACCGGTCAACTCCGCCAGGATGATGTCCCGGGCCACCATGATCTCTTCCGCAGCGGCCGGAATTCCCTTGAGGCCTAGCCGGGTGCTCACGAGCCCCTCGTGCATCGCCCCGCCCTCCGCGAGACTCATCTCCTCGCAGTGGTTGGCCACCGGGATCCCGAAGGTGCGGGCGTACTCCAGCGCCGTTCGCATCATGTGGCTGGAGGCGACCGGCTTCCCGTCGTCGCTGACCGCCACCGCCCCGGCACCGACGAGTTCCCCGAATTCCGCCATCTGCTCGCCGCGCTGACCGAGCGTCACGGCACCGATCGGATAGACCCGCGCCTTACCGGCCCGCTGCGCCTGGCTGACGATGAACCCAATGGCGGCCTGGTTGTCGGTCACCGGATCGGTGTTTGGCATGGCGCAGACGGCGGTAAACCCACCGGCCGCCGCGGCCATCGCCCCGGACGCGACGGTCTCGAGATCCTCCTGACCGGGCTCCCGCAGATGCACGTGCAGGTCGATCAGCCCCGGGGCGACCACCTTCCCTTTCGCCTCGATGATCGTGGCGCCCGCCGGCGCCTCCACCCCGCGCCCGACGGCGGTGATCTTGCCCTCCTCGATGAGGACGTCGGCCTCCCCGTCGGTCGTCCGGGAGGGATCGATGACGCGGCCACCACGAATCAGGATTGAAGTCATGCGGCTTCCCCTCGCGCAGCGGCGGCCACCGCTCCCGTGCCGCCTGCCAGTAGGTACAGGACTGCCATCCGGACCGCCACGCCGTTCGTGACCTGCGGCAGGATGACACTGTGCTCCCCGTCCGCGACATCGCTGTCGATTTCGACCCCGCGATTCATCGGTCCGGGATGCAGGATGACCAGGTCCTTCGGCGCGCGTGCCAGGCGTTCGCGGGTGACGCCGAACACGCGATTGTATTCGCGCAGGGACGGAATGAACCCCGCCTGCATTCGCTCCAGCTGGAGCCGGAGGACGTTCAGGGCGTCCGCCCAGGCAATGGCATCCTCGATGCGCGGCAGGATGGTGACCCCGAGCGCCTCGATATCCCTCGGGAGCAGTGACGGCGGGCCGCAGATGCCGACCTCGGCCCCCAGCTTGGTCAGGCCCCAGATATTGCTCCGCGCCACGCGACTGTGGAGGATGTCGCCGCAGATGGCCACCTTCAGCCCCTCGATGCGGCCGAACTTGTCCCGCAGGGTGAGCAGGTCGAGCAGCGCCTGCGTGGGGTGCTCGTGCTTGCCGTCGCCGGCGTTGATGACGTTCGACGCGATCCGATCGCCGAGGAACTTCGCGGCGCCCGACGAGCCGTGACGGATGACCACCATGTCGATCCGCATCGCCTCGAGGTTGCGCGCCGTATCCACCAGCGTCTCCCCCTTGGAGACGGACGACCCCGCCGACGCCACGTTGACGGTGTCGGCAGAGAGGCGCTTCTCGGCGAATTCGAAGGAGATGCGGGTGCGGGTGGAGGCTTCGAAGAAGAGGTTGACGATGGTCTTGCCGCGGAGGGCCGGCACCTTCTTGATGGCCCGTTCGCTGACCTCCTTGAACGGTTCCGCCGTGTCGAGAATGAACTCGAGTTGGGCCGCGCTCAGCGTCTCGAGGCCGATCAGGTCCTTCCCGAGGGCGAGTGCGGCGGCGTCAGCTGACACGGGCAAGCTCCACGGCGTCTCGGCCGTCAAGTTCGGAAACGAACACGTCCACCCGTTCTCCTGGGCCGACACGCACCGTCTGGCCGGCGATGTCCGGCTGGATGGGCAGCTCTCGCCCGCCCCGATCGACCAGGACGCAGAGCAGGATCCGCCGCGGGCGGCCGAAGTCGGCGAGTTCATCGAGGGCGGCCCGGATGGTCCGCCCGGTGTGGAGGACGTCGTCCACGATGACCACCGTCCGTCCGTCGAGCGACCCGGGGAGGATGGTCTCCCCGACCACGGGGCTCACGCCGACGGTCTGCAGATCGTCGCGGTACAGGGTGATGTCGAGCTTCCCGAGGGGCACCGGCTCACCCTCGGCCTCCGCGATCAGCCGCCCGATCCGTTCGGAGAGCTCGACCCCGCGCCGCTGGATGCCGACCAGCAAAAGGCCCTCCGTTCCGTGGCATCGCTCGACGATTTCAACGGCCATGCGCGCGAGGGTGCGTGCGATGGCTCGTTCATCGAGCAAAGGGGAACGTGAGGGCATCGAGGGCGGAAGCTAGCGGGGGGCTCCGGTCGAATCAAGCGGGTCACGCGTTGGCCGGGCGCGGGTCCCATCCCAGCGCGGGAGGCGGGCGACGAGCAGGGCCACCAGTACCAGCCCGAAGAGGACGGGCGTCCCGACGTCCTTCTTGACCAGCCAGAGGAAGTGAAGCACCCCTGCCCCGGCCGCCACGTAGATCAGTTTGTGGAGGCGCTGCCAGCGCCGACCCCCCAACCGCCGGATCCACCCCTTCGTGGAAGTGACGGCCAGCGGAGTCAGCAGGAGCCAGGCGGAGAGCCCGGCGAAGACCCACGGATGCTCGATCACATCCTTCTTGATCTCGGAGAGCGAGAGCGCCTGGTCGAAGACGATGTAGGAGAGGACGTGGAGGGTGGCAAGAAAGTATGAGAAGAGGCCCAGCAGGCGGCGAACTCTGACCAGGTCGTTCCAACCGGTGAGGCGTCGGAGGGGTGAGACCGCCAGCGTCAGGAACAGCCCGACAAGCGCCCCCTTCCCCGTCCACCGCTGGATCGTCTCCACGGGGTCGCTGCCGAGCCCGTCGTTGAAGGCGCCCCAGAGGAGCCAGGCGGGAATCCCGAGTCCGACCGCCCAGATGACCGGTTTCAGGACCCATCGAACGACCCCGGCGCGACTCACAGGGGCGCTCAGTAATTGGTTCGCAGGTTCATTCCCGCGTACAGGCTGGCGACCTGGTCGCCATACCCGTTGAACATCAGCGTGTCGCGCTTGAAGAACTCCCCGATGCGCCGTTCCTTCGCCTGACTCCAGCGGGGGTGATCGACCTGCGGATTCACATTGGCGTAGAACCCGTATTCGCTCGGGATGGCGATGTTCCAGGTCGTCCGGGGCTGCATTTCGGTGAATCGAATCCGCACGATGGCCTTCCCCCCCTTGAAGCCGTACTTCCAGGGAACGATCAACCGCAGCGGTGCACCGTTCTGGTTCGGCAGCGGCTTTCCATAGACGCCGGTGACCATCAAGGTGAGCGGGTGGAGCGCCTCGTCCATCCGAAGCGCTTCCACATAGGGCCATGGGAGAATATTGCTCCGCTGGCCAGGCATCTGGGCCGGATCGTTCAGCGTGGTGAACTCCACGAATTTCGCCTTGCTGGTGGGCTCCAGGCGACGCACCAGGTCGCCGAGAGGAAATCCCATCCACGGGACGACCATCGACCACCCCTCCACGCACCGATGCCGGTATACGCGCTCCTCGGCGGGGTGAGGGCGGACCAGGTCGTCGTAGGCGTACGTGCCCGGCCGCTTGACCTCCCCGACCACCTCCACAGTCCAGGGTGTGGTCTTCAGGCCGCCGGCCAGCCTGGCCGGTGAGGACTTATCGGTGCCGAATTCATAGTAGTTGTTGTAGCCGACGACATCTTTGTAGGGGGTCAGTTTGTCGTCATCGCGGCGCAGGGACGCCCAAAGCGGGCGCGGCAGCGCAGCGCCCAGCGCGAGGGTCCCGGCCGCGAGCATGAATGAGCGGCGGTCAAGGTAGTGCTGGTACGGAGTGATTTCGGACGCGGGAATGTCCCCGCCTCGACGGATCAGCACGGGCCACGCTCCAGAGGGTAGTTGTATTAGTAACACCCTGCGAGGCGAGATGGTTCCCGGGCGGGGAGGCGGGGCCGAAGCTGTTCTTCACGTCATTCCCGCGCAAGCGGGAATCCAGAGGCCTTCTCCCTGGACCCCCGCATTCGCGGGGGTGACGAACGGAGTGGCGGTCCGAGCGGCCGTGTCGCTTCAGCGACATCAGCCGCGGGAGCAGCGGACAGGGAGGGATTCGATCCGCCGCCCGCCTTGGCGGGCAAGGAGACCGAGGCCGCACAGCGGCCGCAGGTCCACCCTCGAGCTGGATTCCTGCTCGGTTTGGGATGTGGGAGCGATAGCAGCGGACAGGGAGGGATTCGAACCCTCGAAACGGCGTAAACCGTTTACACGCTTTCCAGGCGTGCCTCTTAAACCACTCGAGCACCCGTCCAGGAGGGCCGACTGCGGCCGGGGCGCATAGTAGCCGCGGGATCCAGCGAGGTCAACGTCCGGCGTGCGCCGGTCTACGTCCCTTTCGGCGCGTTCAGGAACCGGATCCACTCCCCTCGGTCTGCGGCCCTGTTGTCGACCGGCGGAGCCGGGAGTGTCGAGGGAATGTTCTCGTCCCACCAGGCGCGGGCCCGCTCAGCCGTCCACGGGCTGTCGAAGGGCACCTCGTCGAGCATGGCGATCAGGGCCAGCGCATCCGCTGGCCGGTCGTTGGGTGCCTTGGCCATGCAGGCCAGAACGACATCATCCAGTGCGGCCGGGATCGGGTACCTCGCTTTGGCCGACGCCTTGGGCGGAGGCTCGTTGGCTTGCTTGAACAGCATCTGGACGGTGTTGGCTCGCGTAGAACGGGAGTTCCCCGGTCAACAGCCAGTATGCCGAGCAGCCGAGGGCGTAGATATCCACGCGGTGATCGACGTCCGGATCGCCGAGCGCGAGCTCCGGCGCCATGAAGGCGGGTGTGCCCGTCAGCGCATCGGCCGCCGTGAGCTTCAGGTCCGCGGGTGCACTCGCCACATTCTCCGTGACGAGCCCGAAGTCGAGCACCTTCACGAAGTCCACTTCCAGGCCGGCCCGGCAGGCGAAGAGGTTCGAGGGCTTGATGTCGCGATGGATCAAGTTCTTGCGATGCGCCTCGGCCAGCGAAAGGCAGGCCTGGCGCAGCAGGTAGACGACCCGCTCGCCAGGCAATGCCCCGAACTGCTTGCCCATCTCCTCCAGGCTCACTCCCTCGAGCAACTCCATCGCGTAGAAGAAGCTTCCATCGCCGGTCGGCCCGAAGTCGTAGAGGGCGATCGTGTGGGGTGAGCTGAGTGCTGCCGCGGCGGCCGCCTCCCGGCGGAATCGCTCCATCGCCGTGCGCGCCGACTCGGCGCTGACCCCTTGGATGTTGTCGGTGCGGATCAGCTTCACCGCGGCGGGACGGGCCAGGAGTTGGTGCGTGGCGTGGAACACCTGTCCCATCCCGCCCTCGCCGAGGAGCTTGCCGAGGCGATAGGCCCCGATCTCGCGGGCCTGCCTGACCGCCTGACCCAACTGGCGGATCAGCCGAGCCGGAAGAACGGCGATCGCGGCGCAGAGGAAAGGCGGGACCACCAGCACAACCAACGCGAATCCGTCCTCAGGCAGCGGCACGCCGCGGAGCCGCGCCAGGAACAGGGCGACCGGCACCGTCAGGGCTGCCAGCAGTGAGACCACGAGCGTACGCCGAGGGGATTCCGCGACGATTAATGGGTAGAGCAGGATGATCACGTTCACCCAGGAGAGCCGGCCTGGCTGAGAAATGGGGACGCGGGATTCGAGGATGGCCAGCATCAGGCAGGTACCGACCATCAGGAGTGCCGCAGCGTCGCGCAGCCAGTGCGACCGGGGCCCGACCCGGCGGGCGATGAACGCCAGGCCCAGGCCTCCGAGTATGCCGGCGATCGCGAAGTACCGCCCCGGTTCCGGCCAGGTCGCATCGAGGTTCGGGAGTGACGCGGCGAAGAAACGCCCCGCCACCCCCAGGAACGCGATGATCACGAACCAGATCGTGGCGATGACCAAGCCGGCCACCCCGATCCGCTTGCGGGACTCCTCGAGGAGGTCGTCCGGCAGGAACGTGGAGGAAGCGAGAAGGCTCCGCTGGCCGGTGGAGGTGCTCACAGGGGGCTCCGCATCATCCGGCGGCCGCTGCATTGCGGCGCTGCTGTTCGGCCCTGATGGCGGCGGCCTCGACGCTGGAGCCGCCGTCGATTCCGGCCAGGCTGACAGGCCCCAGCCCGAGGCCCTTGAGCTCGTTGTGCCAGAGGATGGCACCTGTGGACGGGTCGAGGGCATAGAGGTGGCCGCCAGTCGCGGCGATCACCCGCTCTTCGGCGATGCCCGGTCGTCACGAATCCCATACCCCGCAGCTTGGTACGCCACAACTCCCGACCCGAAGTCGCCTCCAGACCGACCACATGGCCCTTCACGCCGACGTAGATCCTGTCTCGCGGCATTCCCGCCATCGCCTGCCTCCGATCGATTCAATTGGCCCTGCGCCCTCCGCCCTCTATCTTACACCAACCTTTCACTGGTGGGAGTCCCCATGAGTCACCTCGTTCTCGGTTTCTTCGTCCTCGTCATCGGCTCGCTCGTCCTGCTTGGGGCGGCGGGGATTCGGGCCAAGGGCCCGTCGCAGGGCGGCGTCATCGGTCGGGCCGTCGGCATGGGACTGCTGGGACTCGGCGGATTCATCCTGCTGACGTCCGCCGTGGTCGTCATCCAGCCCGGAACGGTCGGGGTGCGGCACGCCTTCGGCACGGTCGACCCCGCCGCGCTGTTGCCCGGAATCCGGTTCGTGACGCCCGTGGTCCGAAGTCGAGCGCTATTCGACCCGGGAAGAGCAGTTCCCGGTCGTCGGTGACGAGGCGGAACGGATGGACGCTCTCTCCAGCGAGCAGATGTCGATGAAGGTGGACGCCGCGCTTCGCTACCAGATCGACCCGCTCCTGGCGCCTCGGCTGTTTCAGGAGATCGGCGGGCAGGCCCAGATCGACAACATCGTCCGGAACGCGATCCGCAACGGCGTGCGGGACGGCATGGTGGAGTTTTCCATCAACCAGGTGTCGCAGCGAAACCTGATCGCGCAGACGATGGAGAGAGAGGTGGACTCCGCGCTGGTGACGACGCCGAGAGCCGGGGGTGAGCCGTTCCGCATCGCCACCGTCACGGCGTTCTATCTCCGCAACCTGGAGCCACCCCCGCAGGTGGTCCAGGCGATCAACAACAAGATCGCGCAGGAACAGCAGATCGAGACCGAGAAACACCGGGTTGAAGTGGCGCGGCTGCAGAGCGATCAGCAGCGGCTGCTGAACCTGACGCTCACACCGGAGCAGCTGACCAAGCAGTACCTGGAGGTCCTGCACGACATGAAGGGATCGAGCAACATGGTGATCATGGTGCCGACGGAGGGCGGGATTCCGGTGCTGGATGTCGGGACGCTGCGGAAGAACCTGAGCCAGTAGCCGGCGGGGCAGCGGGGCCGGGCGGCAGGGGGCCGAACCTGTTCCCCGCGTCATTCCCGCGCAAGCGGGAATCCAGAGGCGTCCTCACTGGACCCCCGCCTTCGCGGGGGAGACGAACGGAGTGACCGTGTCGCGTTAGCGACATCAGCCGAGCCGCGGCTTCAGCCGCGGTCAATACGGACAGGGTGGGATTCGATCCGAAGCCCACCACAGCGGCGCCGGAATTGTGTTGCGCACGGACAGGGTGGGATTCGAACCCACGAGACCCTTGCGGGCCCACCGGTTTTCGAGACCGGCTCCTTCAGCCACTCGGACACCTGTCCTGATCCGCACGAGTGCGGCGGACGTCAAAAGTAGCGACCAAACAACGAATTTTCCAGCGTGAGATGAAGGATTTCAGTGACCGCCATTCAACCTGACGAAGACCTCGCCCGCGCCGTCGCGCGTCGGCGGACCTTTGCCATCATCAGCCATCCCGATGCCGGCAAGACGACCCTCACCGAGAAGCTGCTCCTCTACGGCGGCGCCATCCACCTGGCCGGGACGGTCAAGGCGCGGCGCGCCGATCGGCACGTCACCTCCGACTGGATGGAGCTGGAGCGGCAGCGCGGCATCTCGGTGACCTCGAGCGTCCTGCAGTTCGAGTACGCCGACTGCCAGGTGAACCTGCTCGACACGCCCGGTCACCAGGACTTCTCCGAGGACACCTACCGGACCCTCGTCGCGGCCGACAGTGCGGTCATGCTGCTGGACAACCGGAAGGGCGTGGAGGAACGCACCCGCCAGCTGTTCGATGTCTGCAAGCGCCGCCGCATGCCGATCGTCACCTTCGTCAACAAGTGCGACCGGGCCGGCGTGGACCCGATGACGCTCCTGGGCGACGTCGAGCGCGACCTCGGCATCGCCTGCTGGCCGGCGACCTGGCCGGTCTACCAGGCTGACCGATTCGTCGGCGTCGTGGACCGGACCGCGAACGAGGTGCTGCTCTTCGACCGGCGCGCGGACCACGGCGCCTCCCGCTCCGCCACCCAGCGCTTTGCGCTCACCGATCCGGCCCTCGCGGCAGAACTCGGCGCCGAGGCGGTGGCGCAGCTGTCCGATGAAATCCACCTGCTGGAGGGGGCCGGTCATCCCTTCGACCGCGACGACTTCCTCGCCGGCACCCTCTCCCCCGTCTACTTCGGAAGCGCGCTGAGCAACTTCGGCGTCGAACCGTTCCTCCGCGAGTTCCTGACGCTCGCCCCGTCGCCCGTCGCGCGTGAATCGTCGATCGGCCCGATCTCCCCCCTGTCCACCGATTTCACCGGGTTCGTCTTCAAGATCCAGGCGAACATGGATCCCCGGCACCGGGACCGGGTCGCCTTCGTGCGCATCTGCTCGGGTCACTTCGAGGCGGGGATGGAAGTCCGCCAGGTCCGCACCGGGAAGGCGATGCGACTCTCAGCGCCGCAGCAGTTCATGGCGCGGGAACGGGTCAGCATCGAGGAGGCGTGGCCGGGCGACGTGATCGGCGTCATGGACCGCGGCGGCCTCCGGATCGGCGACACTCTCTCCTCCGGGGCCGATCTCGAATTCCACGACATTCCCCGCTTTCCCCCGGAGCACTTCGCGCGCGCTTACCCGGCCGACCCCCTGCGCCGCAAGCAACTGGATGCCGGACTCCGCGAACTCTCGGAGGAGGGCGCCGCCCAGGTGTTCTACGCGGAGAGCGAGACCGGCCCCGCACCGATCGTGGGCGCCATCGGGCAACTCCAGTTCGACGTCATGTTGTTCCGGCTGGAAAATGAATACGGCGCCCCCTGCCGCTTTGAACCGGTCGGGTATCGCTACCCGCGGTGGGTGACAGGCACCCCGACCGCGATCGAGCAGGCGGCCTCCGCTCGCGGTCGCCTCCGCCTCTACGACACCAAGGGGAACCCGCTGCTGCTGTTCGAGAACGAATGGGCGCTGCGGTGGGCCCAGGAGAATGAGCGCGACCTCGAGTTCCACGACGTGGCGCCGTAGACCGGTCGAACGCCAAACGCCGAAACGGGCCACCGAGGATCTCGGTGGCCCGTTGTGCATTCAGGGCAGAGTCCCGACAGGTGCCCTACGCGGCCTGGCGGTCGGTACGGGTCCGTCGCGCCACCGTCCCGAAGACGTAATCCCAGATCGGCGAGCTGACGCCGTAGCCGAGATCGTCGTCGCGGTAGTGGTGCCGGAGGTGATACTCCCGCAGATACTTGCCGATCGGCCCCTTCATCTTCCAGTGGTGCGTGGCGTAGTGGGTCGTGTCATAGATGACGTACCCGACCAGGAAGCCGGCGAAAATGGCGGGGTATTGCGCGCCGAAGATGCCGCGGAAGGCGAGGCCGAACAGCGCCGCGAGCGGGAGGCTCACCGGCGGAGGCATCACCAGACGGGTGTGATCCTGCGGGTAGTCGTGGTGGATGCCGTGCATCAGGAAATGGAGCTGTCTGGCCGATGCGGCTCTTGGGCTGGTAGTGGAAGACCCAGCGATGGAGCGAGTACTCGGTGAGTGTCCAGATGAACAACCCCGCCAGGACCAGGCCGAGGGCGATGGACCACGACCCCACCGTGCAGCCCCTGCCAGAGGAACCACCCCGCGATCGGCAGGAAGAGGACGGCCGGAGTCGCAGGGTGGATGTGCGTGAGCCGCTCGAGCAGCGGATTCTCGAACAGGGGAATCGTCTCATCCTTGTTCGACACGAACTTGGCGGGCATGGATCGGCACTCCCGTTGCTAAATCACGTCGGCACAACCGTTTCCGCCCCACCGCACCACCGTTCGCCGACCCCCGAAAATAGGCTTCCCGGGCACCACCGTCAACGTCGTTCCGCGATGTCCCGACGCCGGGTCAGGACGCTCAGAATTGGCAGGTGATCCGACCCGTAGTCATCCTCGATGACGCGGTACGGAGAGGCCTCCCACTCGGCCAGGTCGCCGGTGAACAGGTAGTCGGTGCAGAACCGCCCCCGGGTCCGACAGGGGGACGTCTCCTCCCACGAGGGCCATCGCGCGCGCAGGAGCAGGACCTGCGGGTCCGTGGAGGAGAGTGCGTTCAGGTCGGCGCCGACGAGGGCCGGGATTCCACTGTCCGGCGCCGCCGTCAGGAAGCCCCCCGCCTGCCTGTTCCGGCGGGAAGGATCGAGGAGCGCCGGCAAGATCGACGGCCAGACGTCCAGGTGGAGGCTGGCGAGCTGGATCGCCGAAGGGGTGCCGGCGCCCCCGGGAACCTTCACGGTGGCCAGGATCGCCGCGCGGCGTTGCCGCTCGTGCGGGAGGGTCACGACCTGGAACCCCTCGAGCGGCAGAGTCGAGAGGATGGCGTTGCCGCGGTCCTCCCGCGGTTCCCCCGGCTCCTCCCTGCCGTTGCGCATCGAGGGCGCGTAGAAGAACCCCAGGCCGAGGGCGCGGGCCAGCGCCACGATATCCCCTCGCGCAACGCCTTCGAGGTCGTCCTCTCGGATCCTGGGCGGAACCGGAGCGGAGGCGGGAGGATTGCCGGGAATCTCGCTTCCCTCGCGGTAGGCCTCCTGCAGGAGCAGGATGAACTGGCTGACGGGCACCCCGTCCGTGAACACCCCCGCCTCGCAGATCGGCGACCAGTTGCCGAAGCTTGCCGGCCCCGACGTTCTGGTTCCAGGAGATAACCGCGAACTGCTCCACCGACGCGGGCGCGCCACGGGCCGGCTCGGCGGCGACCAGGGCCGGCCCGACCGTCGCGCACCAGCGCTCGAGTTCGGTCCGGTCTCCCTCGTCGGCCGGAGTAATCCAGGTGACGTGGCTTGCCGGCGCCGGTCCGAAGAAGATGGCGCGTTCACAGCCACCAGCGAGCGGGATCGAGTTCATGACGGCCGTGGAGGCGCAACCCAGCAGCGCAACGACGGGCCAGACTGGGCCGACGCGCGGAGCGCCAGGCCCTACCGCTTGGCACGAAAGAACTCCTTCAACAACTCGCCGCACTCCTCCTCCAGGACGCCACCGATCACCTCGGGACGGTGGTTGAGCCGCGGATGTCGCAGAATGTCGTGCACGGAGCCCGCCATCCCGGCGCGGTTGTCCCACGCGCCGAAGACGACGGTACCGACCTTCGCGAGCACAATGGCACCCGCGCACTGCGCGCAGGGTTCCAGGGTCACGAAGAGGGTCGCGTCGGGGAGGCGATCCTCACCCGCGGCCGCCACCGCCTGCTGAATCGCCAGCAGCTCGGCGTGGGCGGTGGGGTCCTTGCGATGCAGCATCTCGTTGTGCGCCTGCCCGATGACCGTTCCCTCGCGCACGACCAGCGCGCCGACCGGCACCTCGTCCAGCACGGCGGCCGCGCGGGCGAGGCGAAGCGCCGCCTCCATCCAGGCGACGTCGGCCGGCGAAGTGCCGCCCCTACGCACCGGCGGCCTCCTGCCCCTGGCGCGGCGCTCGTGAACACGAGGTCGTCTCCGTCGCGTTCAACCTTGATGGTGGCGCCTTCGGGGTAGTGCCCCTCGAGCACCTCCAGCGCGATCGGATTCTGCAGCCGCTGCTGGATGACCCGCTTGAGCGGGCGCGCGCCGTAGACCGGATCGTAGCCCGAGTTCCGACAGGAGCTGTCGCGCCCCGTCGGTGACCTCCAGGCCGAGCTTGCGGTCGGCCAGCAATTGCGCCGAGCCGCTGGAGCTGCAGGTCGACGATGTGGCGAATGTCGTCCCGCGAGAGGGGGCGGAAGACGATGATGTCGTCCACACGATTCAGGAACTCGGGCCGGAAGTGGTGCCGCAACTCGTTCCGGACCGGCCCGGTCGACCACCGCCCACGACGCCTCGTCGACTGTCGGGCCGGCTTCGACGATGTGACTGCCGCCGAGGTTGCTCGTCATGATGATGACGGTGTTCCGGAAGTCCACCACCCGCCCCTGGCTGTCCGTCAGTCGTCCGTCATCGAGGATCTGCAGCAGCACGTTGAAGACGTCGGCGTGCGCCTTCTCGATTTCGTCGAAGAGCACCACGCTGTACGGCCGGCGTCGCACCGCCTCCGTCAGCTGGCCGCCCTCCTCGTAGCCGACGTAGCCGGGCGGTGCGCCGATCATCCGCGCGACCGCGTGCTTTTCCATGTATTCCGACATGTCGAGGCGCACGATCGCCCGCTCGTCGTCGAAGAGGAAATCCGCCAGCGCACGCGCGGTCTCCGTCTTGCCGACGCCGGTCGGCCCGAGAAAGATGAACGAGCCGGTCGGCCGGTTCGGGTCCTGGAGCCCGGCCCTGCTCCGCCGGACCGCATTGGACACCGCCGCCACCGCCTGAGCCTGCCCCACCACGCGCTGGGCGAGCTCCTCCTCCAGCCGGGTCAGCCGCTCCCGTTCCGACTCCATCATCCGGGACACCGGGATTCCCGTCCACTTGGCGACGATCTCCGCGATGTCGTCGGCATCCACCTCTTCCTTGAGGTAGCGGGCGCTCCGCTGCACCTCCTGCAGCCGGGCCTCCTGGGCCTGAAGCGTCGCCTCCAGCTCGGGGATCCGGCCGTACCGGAGCTCGGCGGCCTTCTGGAGGTCGCCCCGGCGCGTGGCCAGATCCACCTCCGTGCGCAAGCTCGTCCACTTCCGCGCGTGCCGCCTGCAGCTCGCCGATGGCCGCCTTTTCGGATTGCCACTGCGCCTTCATGCCGGCGCTCTTCTCCTTGAGCTCCGACATCTCCTGTTCCACCAGCTTCCGGCGTTCCTTCCCGGCCTTGTCCTTCTCCTTCAGCAGCGCCTGGCGCTCGATCTCCAGCTGCACCAGGCGGCGCTCCACCTCGTCGATTTCCTGGGGCAGGCTGTCGATCTCGATCCGGAGCCGGCTGGCGGCCTCGTCGACCAGGTCGATGGCCTTGTCCGGGAGGAAGCGGTCGCCGATGTACCGATCGGAGAGCGTCGCCGCGGCCACCAGTGCGTTGTCGGTCATCCGGACGCCGTGATGGACCTCGTACCGCTCCTTGAGTCCGCGCAGAATGGCGATCGTGTCGGTGACGTTGGGTTCGCCCACCAGCACCGGCTGGAAGCGGCGCTCCAGCGCGGCATCCTTCTCCACATGCTTCCGGTACTCGTCGAGCGTCGTGGCACCCACCACGTGAAGTTCGCCACGGGCGAGGGCCGGCTTGAGCAGGTTGCTGGCGTCGACCGCGCCCTCCGCGGCGCCGGCCCCCACCAGCGTGTGCATCTCGTCGATGAAGACGACGTACCGCCCCTCCGCCTCCGTCAGTTCCTTGATGACCGACTTCAGCCGTTCCTCGAACTCGCCGCGGTACTTGGCGCCGGCCAGCAGAAGCCCGATATCGAGCGCGACGATGTCCTTGTTGCGGAGCGACTCCGGCACATCCCCGTTGACGATCCGCTGCGCCAGCCCCTCGACGATGGCCGTCTTGCCGACGCCCGGCTCCCCGATCAGCACGGGGTTGTTCTTGGTCCGGCGCGAGAGCACCTGCATCACCCGCCGCACCTCTTCGTCGCGTCCGATGACCGGATCGAGCTTTCCCTTCCGCGCCTGGTCGGTCAGGTTGCGCGTGAACCGCTGCAGCGACTGGTACTGGTCTTCCGGCGACTGATCGGCGACACGGTGCCCGCCGCGAACGCCTTCCAGCGCCTTCCGGAGCGTGTCAGCGGTGACTTCGCTCTGGTTGAGCAGGGTGCGGGCGGTGGTGCCCTTTTCGTCGGCGAGTCCAAGAATCAGGTGCTCGGTGGAAACGTAGGCGTCCTTCAGCGCCTTGGCTTCCTCCTCCGCCCGGTCGAAGACCTTGTGCAGTTCCCTGCTGAACGTCGGTTCACCGGTGGCGCCTTCCTGCCGGGGCAGGCGGGCAAGCTCCCGCTCCACCTCCTCGCGTAGCGCCGCGATGTTTAGTCCAGCCTTCTGGAGCAGTGGCTGCACCACTCCCTCCTCCTGCGCGAGGAGGGCGGCGAAGAGATGGCTATCGTTGAGCACAGGATTTCCACGCCGCCTGGCGTCCTCCGAGGCGTCGCGAAAGGCCTCCTGGGCCTTCAGGGTCAAGCGTTCAGGTCTCAGCATGTTGGTCCAGATGGGCAAGGGGTATACCGCGCAACTCTGCCGTTCTGACAGCGCCTTCCGCCAGCTTCATAAACGAACGAGGGACATTCACAGGAATGCCCCTCGCCGTTGGTACCGGTCACATCGATGGTTGGTTCTCCTTGCGGACGATCATCTTCTTCACCTGACTGCGACCGTCCACGGTCAAGCGGTAGTAGTACACCCCGGGCGTGACCTCCCGTTCCTCATCCAGATAGCGGCCGCTCCAGTAGGCGACATACGAACCGCACTGGAGCCGGAGACCGCGGACTCGCTCGCGCCCCCCGGTTTGAAGCTCCGGAACGGCGACGACCTGCACGAGTACGTTGTAGATCTCCAGCGTCACCAACGGCAGATGGCCGTCGGTACAAGCCTCCGGTGTCAAAACGAACGGAATGGACGTGGCCGGGAAGAACGGGTTGGGGAAGTTGTCTCCAAGCTCAAACGTCGGCGGGGGCGACGGGACCTGTGCGGTCGCTGGTGCTGCCATCCCCACCATGAGCCCGAGCAACAGCCCCGTCCAGGCACGGCCTGTCATACGGAACCTCACTCGAACAAGGGTTATGAAGCGGGTGGAAGCACCTCCGTCGAAACGATTGATAGTGGCGCACTTAGGCTACTTCAACCTAAGTATGCGGCCCCTTCAAGCACTGTGTCAAGTGAGACGCCTGACATCGCCATCGCGTCGCGTGACTCCTTTCCGGTCTGCCCATTCCAGGAGGGGGATCAGGTACTTTCTCGACAGCCCGGTCCGCTCCCTGACCTCGGCCAGGGTGACCTCCCCGGCCACCGCCGCTGCCCTGAGGAGCTCCGAGAACCCCTCCAGGGCCTCGGCCGCCAGGTACCAATCCTGGGTAATCGGCTCGACCCTCCCGGAGCCGGCCCCGAGCCGGAGCGCCCCCAGGACATCAATGCCGCTCAACTGATGCCTGAGGTCCTGGACTGCCGGAGCCCCAAGCCCTGCGGCGCGTACCACCTCGAGGACCTTTTCCACAGCCTCCGCACCCGCCCGGAATCCGAGGCTCAAACCCCGGGAGCCGGAGCGTGCCGCCCTCCGCGACGACCGCGCCGGCCCGGCCGAGGTCGGTCAGCGCAGCTTCGGCAACGGGGGCGGCACGGTGGATCCCTTTTCGGAGCGTTTCCGTGGGCATCCCTGGCAGGGAGGGGTGGGCAGCGTGGTACCTGCCGAGGAGGTCGACTCCCTTCTCAGCTGCCAGCGTCACCATGGCAGCCGAGACCCAGCCCGCCGGCAATTCCCGGACGCGGGGGTCCCCGGCCAGAAGGGCGGACACCTCGCCGGGCGAGCGCCCCGCCCGAAGCGCGAGCGTCTCGGTGGAGGCCACCGGCGGATGCCGGAGCATTAGCGCCAGGAGGTGGTCGGCGGCGTCTGCCGAGCCCAGTCCCTCGGGCCAGACTGCGCGGCGTCGGGGAGGCATCGGATCGAGCACGACACCACCGCCGATCGTCGAGACCGGGCTGTAGCTTCGCAGAACGAAGCGATCCCCCCCGCGGGCCACCAGCGGCGCTTCACACGCGAGCCGCGCGAGCCCGACCTCCCCGGGGCGGATGGTGCTCCGGGGCAGGACACGGGCAACTACCTCGGTGGTGCCGAGGTGAAGGTGAACCCGGGTCCGGGAGGTGAGCGGTCGCGGTGCGTCGTCGAGGAGGTGGATGCGCACATCCAGGGCGGTAGCCGTCTGCCAGGGAAGTCGTGCATCCACGAGGACGTCACCGCGGCGGACCACCTGGCGATCGACGTTTGCGAGACCCAGCGCCGCTCGACTTCCCGGAAGGGCCTGCTCGGTTCGCTCGCCGTGGATCTCGATGGTGCGCACTCTCACCGACAGATCCGCGGGGAGGAGTCGGAGGTGGTCGCCGACGGCTGCCGATCCCGACCAGACGCTTCCGGTCACGACGGTCCCTGCCCCGGCCACCGAGAAGGCCCGGTCGATGGGCATTCTGAAGGAGGCGGCTGCGTCCCTCGGACGGACCGCAGCCGCTTCCTGTGCGAGCGCGGTCCGTAATTGGTCGAGCCCAGTCCCTGCACGAGCGGAGACGGGCACCGCCTCCACAAACGAGACTGGCGACTCGGCCAGCCAGCCGTCGACTTCGTCGCGCACCAGCGCCAGCCACTCCGGATCGACGAGGTCTGTCTTGGCGAGCACCGGGATCCCGCGTGGCACCCCCAGCGCTTCGACAATGGCGAGGTGCTCCCTCGTCTGCGGCATGATCCCTTCGTCCGCGGCAATGACGAGAAGCACGAGGTCCATCCCGGCCGCACCCGCCACCATCGTCCGGACGAAGTCCTCGTGCCCGGGCACATCGACCACGCCGGCGATCTCGCCATCGGGGAGGCGAAGCGGGGCGAAATTCAGGTCGATCGTGATGCCGCGGTCCCGCTCCTCCCGCAGGCGGTCCATACGCTGGCCGGTGAGCGCCTCGACGAGCGCCGACTTTCCATGGTCGATGTGACCGGCCGTCCCGATGATCACGCAGACACCCAGGGGCGCTCTTCCCAGAAGGTGATGGCGGGCATCTCCCCGCCCTCGGCGAGATGGTGTCGAAGGAACCGGGCGAAGAGCCGTCGATGCGAGGCGGCATGACGGTCGTCGAGCACCGGGAGATCCGCCTCCGAACTCACCAGCGCCTCCAGGTCGCTGCGATCGGCGGGCGAAAGCGTCGCGACCCCGTGACCATCGGCGCACCGCGGACAGAGCGCCCCGCCCTCCGCCGCACTGAACTTGAGCGGCGCCTCCGGTGAAAGAGGGGTGCCGTCCCGCGCGCACCGATCCAGCGCGGGCGCGAATCCGAGCACGCTGACGAGGCGCCAGAGCATCCGCAGCCCGAGCACCTCGATCGCCTCCAACGGAGCCGTCTCGAGGACCGTCAGTGCCCCGCTGAGGAGGTCATAGCTGTCAGGATGGGCCTCGGCGGGCGAGAAACGCCAGGCGACTTCGCCGATTGCCGCCGCGGCGGCAAACCGTGGGAGGTCCGCCGCCAACCCGGCGCGCAGGCTGGTCAGGTCGAAGGCCGCGAGCGTCTGGAGGTCCCGGGTGTCCTTGAGGTAGAGGTGCGCCACCCCTTCACTGAGGAGCTGCAGCGACGCCCCGAACCTGCTCCGGGGGCGCAGGGCCCCCTTGGCGAGGGCGCTGCGAATACCGAGGTCGCGCGTGGCGAGGCGGACAATCTTGGATGTGTCGCCGTAGCGAAGCGCGCCCAGGATGATCGCTGGCGTGGTGATCGGGGGCATTCCCCAATCTACTCTGCGGGAATCTGCGTGACGGCCGACCCGATCGCGCACGCACCCAGGGGAACCACCGTCCGTTCGGTATAGTCCGGCCGGAGGACATGCGCCTCGCCTCCCGCGCCGCCTCCGCACCCCGCCGAAATCCCGTAGATCCGCCCATCCGAGTCCACCGCGACGCCGGAGTTGTCGGGAATCGGGATGCCATCGCCCGCGCCCAGCACGAGCGTGCGCGTGGCGATGTTGAACTCCATCAGCCCTTCCGTGAATGAACTGACGAAGAGGCGATCGCCGCCGTCGGTGGCCACGTCACCCGGCCCAGGGCCGAAGCCGCCGAAGTTGGCCAGCTCGACACGAGCCACCGGATCGACGATGGAGAGGCGGCCGTCATCGACATAGTTGCCGACGTTCATCACGTAGATCCGCCCGTCACCCCCGACGACAGCGAACTGCGGATTGCCCGGCGCCGGCAGGGGAATCGAGTCGATCCCCGTCGCCCTGGTGTTGGTGATCGGATCGATGACCGTAATCCACCCCGGCCCGTTGACGGCGAAGTTGACGAGGTTCCCGTTGAGCACGAACACCTTCCCCCGTGTGGCGATGACGCCCTGCGGATAGACCCCGACCGCCACGCTCGCGGTATCACCGGTCAGGTAGTTGATCCGGGTGACCGTGTTCAGCCCTGGGTTCGCCACGTAGGCAATCGAGTCGTCCACGATCGCCGAGCCGGTGGCACCGGATCCGTTCGCCAGCGGCACCACTCGCGACACCGAACCGATCGACAAGTCGACGACGGTTGCCGCGTGGTCGATGCCCATGGGAACGATCGCGTACGCACCGAGCGCCGAAACGCCGACCGGCGTCGGCGTCGTACCGCCCAGCGGAATCTTGTAGGTCGAGCCCGTGGCATTCGACCGGCACGACGCTGAGCGACGATTCGAGCGAGTTGACGACGAGCACCACTTCCGACGGCGCCGGCAGCGGCGCTTCCGGATCGGCGCACCCGATGGCGGACGCCGCCAGGCATCCAAGAAGAACGCGACGGGGGAGTCGATGACCCATCATTGCCACTCCATTGAGATAGAGACGATCGCCGTGCGCCCTGGTGTCGGGTAGCCGGCGAGGAATTCCGCACGAGCGTCGAACAGATCCCGCAAGTCGGCCCGCAGGGTCGCGGTGCCGATTGACCACTCCACACCGACGTCCATCACGCCGTACGCGGGACGAGGATTCACGCCCCCGGGGTTGGGGTACCGCTCGCCGACCCAGCGCCACCTGGCATCGACGCCCCATTGGGCTGACGCCCAACCCATCGAGGCGCCCCACGTTCCCGTCGGCCTGTACTGCACCTGGGCCCCACCGGGCACATCATAGGTAATCGGTGTCCACGCCCCCTGGACCCCCAACGACAGTGAGGGAGGGAGGCGGAAGCGTCAGGGAGCCGTCGATCCCGCGGCGAATCACGTCGTAATTCCGGGGGCTCCAGATGAACCCGACGCCCGGTGCCCAGAGAATCATGTCCTCCACGCGACCGTAGTACCCTCGAACCGACGCAACGACCGGCAGCTCGAAGAGCGACCACTCCTGCGATGCGCCGAGTTCCATTTCCCACGCCACGCGCTCGGGACGGAGGGATGGATTCAGCGCGACCCCCACCCCCTCGCGGAAGAAGAGGTCCGCGAGCGGGGGCGCGGAGACGGCGGAGCCCAGCGAACCCTGCAATGCGGTTCCACCTCGTCGCCACCCTGCATCGATCCGGGCGCTCCCCAGCGGAGCGCTCTCCCCCGTCCACCAGTCCAGGCGCAGCGACGGCGTGACAGACCAGGGCGAGTCGCCCCGCGGGCGGAGCGTACTCGTCGCACGGACACCCCCGCGGGAAAACCGGGTCCCCTCGCGCACTACGTCGCCCTGGTAGGTATCGTGCCGGGCGTTGGCACCGACTTCGACGTCCCCCTGCCATTCACCAATCGCGAGCGGCAGTCCGAGGGACCAATCGACTGTACCGCTCCAGCCGGTGGATTGTACATCGTATGCCGGGCCCGAGGGGGGGGCCGCATCCGCTGCCCGCGTCTGCAGGTACTGCACAGAACCGCTCAGACGGGAGCTGCCGGTGAGCGTCACCCCCAGGAACGCGGCGCGATCCTCTGCCGAAGCGTTCGGCGTCTCGTTCCCGACGGACCCGGGGAGTCCGCGGCTGGAGATGCTCGCCCGCCCCTGCACCGCCACGCGTCCGGCGCGCCGGATCGAGAGCGAGCCTATCGTCCCGCCGGCGTTCACCCGTTCCCCTTCCCCGCCTCCACGGTTCACAGGAACGGCGTACAGGAATCCGTCCGGCAGCCGGTCTGCCCGGACGAAGAACCGGGTTCCGCTGATTGACCCTGACACGGTCCCTCCAGCAGACCCATGGCTCCCGAACCAGCCGGAGGCTTCGGCATCCCCCCGATTCTGGCTCCGAATGTCGATGACACCGCCGACCGCGGTTCCCGCGCCTCCCGCCGACTGTGCCCCTGGGCGCACCTGCACCGATGCGACGTCCCGGGTGGAGAGTCGACTGAGGTCGGCTCGGCCGGTCAGCGGGTCGTTGATCGCGAATCCATCGACGAGCACGATCACTTCCTCAGGTGCGCTGCCCCGCACCTGCGGAGCCGCCGGACCGTTGCCTCCACTCCGGCGCACCACGACTCCTTCCCACCCGTCGATGGCGGTCGCGACATCACTCCCCCGCTGGACCAGCGCCTCATGACCAATCGTGGCACCCTGTGCAGCTGCCGCCTGCACGCTGATCTCCGGCAGCGCTGGCATCATTCCCTCGAGACGAACCGTCCGCTCGGCATCCATCCCGGCAAGCAGGTCGAGCTGCTCACGCTCCGGGCGGTATCCAACCGCCGTGACCACGAGCGCCGCTGTGCCGGCCGGCAGCCCGCCGAGGCGGAAGCGGCCCCCGGCATCGGCCTGGGCCGACATGGCTCCAACTTCAATGCGCGCCCCCGACACTGGTGCGCCGGTGCGGGCGTCCAGGACCCGTCCGGCGATGGCAGCGGGGGCCTGAGCCAGGAGGAACGCGGGTGCGTGCAATGCCACGGCCAGCAGGACCATCCCCTCCCTCACGGGCCCGGCGCCTCGCCCGGGCGCAGGGGAACGACCTGTGGCGCCCCGCTTCGCCACGGCGACACCGCCACGGGCCACTGAAAGACGGTCGACAGGATACCCTCGCGGAGTACGTCCGCCGGTGGTCCGTGCGCCACGGCGCGCCCCTCGTTGAGCAGCAGGAGTGCGTCCGCGTAGCGAGCCGCGAGGTTGAGGTGATGTGTGATGACCAGTGCCCCGAGGCCGCCGTCCGTCAGCGACCGCACCAATTCGAACACTTCCATTTCGTGCCGCACATCGAGGGCGACAGTCGGTTCGTCCAGGAGGAGCGCCTCGGGCTCCTGCGCGAGGGCCCGAGCCACCCGGACGCGCTGCCACTCACCGCCCGACAGTGTGTCCGTGGCGCGGTGGCGGAGCGACCAGGCGTCGCACCGTTCAAGCGCGTTGCGCACCGCGGCCCGGTCCGCGTCGCCGGCGGGTGCCAGTGGGCCCAGCCGGGCATACCGGGCCATCAAGACCGTCTCCTCCACCCCGAGCGGGAAGAGAATGTCCTCACGCTGACTGACCACACCGATCACCGTCGCGATATCGGCTCGCCGCCAGTCGCCCAGCGGGCGCCCCTTCAGGGAGACGGAGCCTGTCTCGAGATCGGCGAGGCCGAGGAGCGCCCGCAGGAGCGTCGACTTTCCGCTGCCATTCGGTCCGACCACCGCCAGCAACCGCCCCGGCGCCACGTCGCAGTGCACCCGGCGCAATGCAGGTTCGGCGGCGCCGGCGTACTGCACGGTGAGATCCACGCCCCGGAGCGTCATTGCAGCGACCGCCTCAATTGCAGGGCGAAGATCGGCACGCCGATCAGGGCTGTGACCACGCCAACAGGGAGCTCGAGCGGCCGGAAGATGCTGCGCGCCAGCAAATCGGAGAGGACGAGAAATGCCCCGCCCGCGAGAAATGCCGCCGGGAGAAGCTGCCGGTGAAGTGGTCCCCCCCAGCGCCGCATGACATGCGGCACCACAAGTCCGACAAACCCGATGATCCCCGAAACCGCGACGGCGGCACCCGTCAGGGCCGCGACCGACAGGTAGACCCTCCGCTTGAGGCGTTCCACGTCCGCGCCGAGGTGCTGGGCGTTCTCCTCACCGAGCGTGAGGAGGTCCAGGCCGCGCGCGCTTGCACCCAGCATGCCAAGCGGGATCAGCGCGTATACGCCGAAGATGGCCACGGCCGGCCACGAAGCCATTCCGAAGCCGCCCAGGAGCCAGAGCATGGCGCTGCGCAACTCAGCCGCGGGCGCGAGGATGATGACGGCGCTCATCAGGGACCCGGCGAACGCCCCGATCACCACGCCCCCGAGCAGGAGGATGTGGGGGTCGAGTCGTCGTCCCGCCACCACGCTGAGTCGATAGACGATTGCCACCGCTCCGAGCGCGCCGGCGAACGCGGCGATCGGTACGGCCCATGCGCCACCGACATGCAGCGCGATGGCCAGCACCGCGCCGAGTCCGGCGCCACCGGAAAGCCCGACAAGGTACGGATCGGCGAGGGGATTCCGGACGAGCGCCTGCAGCGAAGCCCCCGCCACCGAGAGGGCGCCGCCCACGAGGAACGCCAGCAGGACGCGGGGCATGCGCAGATACCGGACGAGCGATGCCTCTCCCGTCGGCGATGTCATGAAAGCGCCCATCAGCCCCGTCCACCCGATGTCGACGGCGCCGATCACGAGGCCGGCCAGCAGCGCCAGCGCGGTCGCGAGGAAGAGGGTGATCCACCGGCCGCGCGTCACGACGGCATCTCGGACGCGAGCGCGACGACGAGGGCGCGGAGGGCGGCGGGACTCCGCGGACTTGGTCGACTGAAGAGATCCGCCGGCACATAGACGAAACGGCGCTCCCGTACTGCGTCCACCGACTGCCATTCGGCACGGTAGGCCCACGCCGGCACGCTGTCGCCGAGCACCAGCACGACATCCACGTCCCGGCTGGCGATGGCTTCCAGACTCACCGGTGCCGACGGGGCCGCGAGATCCGCAAAGACGTTCCGGCCGCCGGCGAGGTCCACCAGTTCACTTAGGAAGCTCCCTGACCCGATGGCGATGGGCGGCTGGTCCCACGCGAGGACCAGGACGCTCCGGGGAGTGGCGATGCCGCGGACGGTGGCGCTGTCCAGCTGGGCGTCGAAAAGGCGGGCGAGGCTGTCCCCGGTACTGGCGCGGCCCGCGAGCGGTGCGAGCATGCGCGCGAGGCGAGGTACGTCCGAGAGATGATCGGTGGTGACCAGCAGGGTCGGGATCTGCTGCGCGCGGAGTCGTTCCGCGGCCGCGACGTTCTGAATGGAGTTGTAGAGCACGACCAGGTCGGGGCGCGCGGCGACGATCGCCTCCAGATTTGGCTGGAGGCCATCGCCGAGACTCGGGACCGTGCTCGCCTTTGCCGGGTAATCGCACCAGGTAGTCCGACCGACCACCTGATCGCCCACGCCGAGGGCAAAGAGGATTTCCGTCGTGGCGGGGATGAGCGAGACGATGCGAGTGGCCGGCGTGGCGAGGCGCACCGTGTCGCCGAGGTCGTCCACGGCGACGAGCGGGCGCCTCCCGACCGCAGGGGGGCGCCCCTCGCACCCGCCCAGACTGAGCAGGAGTGCAAGGAGGATCCAGGCCGGTCGACGAATGTGGTCCAAAGAAAACCGCCCACTTCCGGGAGGGCGGCGATGGGCGGGACTCGGCGGGAACAGGCCGGGGCACGCCACCTGTCCCTCCCCCGAGGGAACATACGGTGGCGCGAACGAAGAGGTCTCCTGGCTCCGGGCCTCCACTCGCCTTCCCGGTTTCCCAGTGGCATCGTGAGTGGAGAGAAGTGCCCGTTACAGTGGCGGGGCCGCGCCGGAATCTCACCGGCTTCCGAAAATCTGCGTTCGCTGTCGATCAATTGTGACTGCGGCAAAGCTACGGTCCGGGACGTCCTCCGGCAAGGGCGGCCGACTTGAGCCTGGCACGCTCCGCCTCGTACGCCGCCCATTCCTCCGCGGAGACCTGCTCCCGTTTCCCGGTATACCTGGCGTCGAGCCGTGCGAGTTCCTCGATCAGATCCACCTCTGGAGGCGCCCTGGTTGCCCCAGCCAGGCGGCGCGCCCGCCGGAACGCCAACCCCGCACCGCCGAGCAGCAGCAGGGCAACGCCACCGACCAGCCAGTAGAGCGCCCGGCTCAATCCGATGGCGCTCGAACTGAATTCGACCTCGCCGGATCCGCCCGTCGGGGGAGTCGCCGTCCACCGCCTCAGCGTGCTGCCCATCAGCTCGACGGGCGCCCGATCGGTGAGACCGGCCCCGCGAACTGTCGCGCCGGGCTCCTCGACCAGCAGGTCGAACGAGTCGACCGGTGCCACCCAGCGCGGATGATCGATCGCGACGGGGAGCCGGTAACTGACCATGATGTTTTTCTGGCCGGGCGCGATGGGAGCCAGGACAAACATCGAGTCTCCCACGAATCGAATGGCCGTCGGACTGACATCACCCTCTGGAACCTCGGGCTGGAGCGCCCCCGCGGGGAGAACGAACTGCCAGGCCGGGCTGAGGGTATCCGCTCCGACGCGGGTGTCCGGCCCATCGTTCCGGATCGTGAAGAGATCGAGGACCGCGCGGGTCCCTGATTCATCCGGGGGCCGGATGATCACGTGGCGGCTGGCGAGACGCACCGGCGCTGACGAGGAGGTGTCCGATACCGCGATGGAGATCCGTCCGGCCCCAGGTGCCCGCAGCGGCTCGCTGAAGTACTCGATGCCGGCAAACCTCGCGCTGACGAGGTAGATCGCCGCCGTGTCCGCCGTTCCACGAAACCGGAACCGGCCATCCTCTCCGGTCAGCATCGAGTCGATCGCCCCCTGCACCGTCCGACTGATGCGATGCAGGGTGACGGAGACACCAGTGGCGGCGACGGAATCGCCCTCCTGGATGCGAACGATCTGACCGGAAACGCTGAGGGGGAGTTGTGCGGCGACCGGCGTGATGCCGAGGCAGGTGAGCCCCGCGACAAGGGCGGAGAGACTACGGCGTGAAGCGCCCGAAGTCCTGCGGGTCGAGCTTCTCCAAGTACTGCTTGAGGGACTCGGCGTCGAGTCGGCGCTCGGGGGTCGGCGGGCCGCTCTCTGTCCCGCTCTGGTCGAGGAGGTCGTCGCTGGTATAGATGGGTGCGTGGAGCCGGAGGGCCAGCGCAATACTGTCCGAAGGGCGGGCATCGACCTGGACCATCTGTTCGTCACGGCGGATGAGCAGTTCGGCAAAGTAGGTGTTGTCCCGGACGTTCGTGATCGTGACGCGGCGCAGTTCACCGCCCAACCCGAGGATCACATGCTTGAGCAGGTCGTGCGTCATCGGCCGCTGTGCCTTGACCCCCTGCATCTCCATGGCAATGGCGCTGGCCTCCGCGGGTCCGATCCAGATCGGGAGGACCCGCTCACCCTCGCGTTCCTTCAGCAGGACCACCGGACTGTTGGTGGTCTGATCGAGGCCGAGATGCACCACCTGTACCTCGATCATTGGCGTCCTACCGCGCTTCGCTGAGCAGGGCGCGCACCCGGCTGGGCTGCTCCCAGGTGAAGAAATCCTGCGGCCGTCCGTTCACCTTCGCCGTCACCGGCTTCCGGCCAAAATGGCCGTAGGCGGCTGTGGGGCCGTAGATCGGGCGCTTGAGCTTGAGGGCCGTGATGATTCCGCGCGGGGTGAGATCGAACGACCGCCGGACGACACGCTCGAGCTGCTCGTCTGGCATCACCCCGGTGCCGAAGGTATCCACCATGATGGAGACCGGCTCCGCGACACCGATCGCGTATGCCACCTGTACCTCGCACCGATCGGCCAGCTTGGCCTCCACGATGTTCTTGGCCACCCACCGGGCGGCGTAGGTGGCGCTGCGGTCCACCTTGGAGGGATCCTTGCCGCTGAAGGCGCCGCCGCCGTGGCGCGCCATGCCGCCATAGGTATCGACGATGATCTTGCGGCCCGTCAACCCGGCGTCGCCATGCGGTCCGCCGATGACGAAACGGCCGGTGGGATTGATCAGGAACTTCGTCCGACCCTCCCCGAACCCAGCCATCTCCAGCACCGGCCGGATGACATGCTCGATGACGGCCTGCCGGATCGTCGACTGCGCGAGCTGACGATTGGCGTGGCGCTCCGCGTGCTGGGTAGACACCACGACGGTGCGGACCGCCACCGGCTTGTTTCCCTCATACTCCACGGACACCTGTGACTTGCCGTCCGGCCGCAGCCATGCGAGCTGGTCGAGGCCGTTGGCGCCCTTGCGGACCGCCGCGAGCCGCTCGGCGATGCGGTGCGCGAGCATGATCGGCAGCGGCATCCGCTCCCGCGTCTCCCGCGTGGCGTACCCGAACATCATCCCCTGGTCGCCTGCGCCCTGCTCCTTGTCGTCGGACTCATCCACGCCCATCGCAATGTCGGCCGACTGGCGCCCGATCGACGACAGGACCGCGCAGGTCCGGTAATCGAAGCCGTGCGTGGCATCGTTGTACCCGATCCGCTCGACGGTACTCCGGACGATACCCGGGATATCGACGTACGTCTTCGTGGTGATTTCACCCGCCACCATGACCATACCGGTCGTGACCATGGTCTCGCACGCAACACGCCCGTTCGGATCCTCGGCGAGAATGGCATCGAGCACCGCATCTGAGATCTGGTCGGCCACCTTGTCAGGGTGGCCTTCGGTCACGGATTCGGACGTGAACAGGTACCGCTTTTGCTTCGCGCGCTTGGCAGTCATTCGGGAACCGGTGAAAGGGACAGGAAGAGTCAGTTGGATGGAATACTAGTGGGCGGTCGATACGCGGGCAACGCACCCGCCGGATCGATGACCGAGAGGTCAAGGTGCTCACCGACCGCCGACCGGAGAATCTCGCGTACCTGTTCCGAACTGTCCGCATCGAGGGCCTGCTTCGCAGCCTCCTCGGCGACCGACAGGGGGACACTCCGGATGATCAGCTTCAGGAGCGGGAGGGCCGGCGGCGCCACGCTCAGTTCGACGAACCCCAACCCCAGCAGGAGGACCGCCGAGAGCGGATCAGACGCCATCTCTCCGCAGATGCTGACCGGGATCCCTGCGACGCCGGCTGCGTGGTGGACCATTTTCAGCTGTCGGAGGATGGCCGGGTGCTCTGTGCGGAAGCGATCCGCGAGGCGCGCATTGCCGCGATCCACCACCAAAGTGTACTGCGTCAGGTCGTTCGTCCCGATACTGAAGAAATCGGAGACTGCCGCGAGCCGGTCGGCGATGATGACCGCCGCAGGCGTTTCGATCATCACGCCGATCTTGAGGTGCTCCGCGGCCGGCTCTCCCGCCGCAAGCAATCCCGCCCGCTCTTCATCGACCAGTTCCCGGACGCGCTGGACCTCATCGACGCGCGTGATCAATGGCAGCATCATCCGGACGTCGCGCCCGACGGCCGACCGCAAGATGGCGCGCACCTGCGGTCGGAAGATCTCGGGATGATCGAGGCAGACCCGGATCGAGCGCCAACCCAGGAACGGGTTCGCTTCAATCGGCGCATCGAAGGCCACGGGGAACTTGTCCCCGCCAAGATCAAAGGTGCGCACGACGATCGGCTGATTCGGAAAGGCCTGCGCCACACGCCGGATGTAGTCGGTCTGCTCCGTCTCGGTCGGCACCACTGCTCGCCCGGTCAGGAGGAACTCGGTCCGCAGCAGGCCGACCCCCTCCGCGCCGTGACGCACGGCGGGTTCAATTTCTTCCGGGAGGTCAATGTTCCCACGGAGGGCCAGGTGCCGGCCGTCAGGCGTGACGGCGGGCGCCGAAATTCCCGCTTCGAGCTTGAGTTGCAGCCGGTGGCGGCGGTGGAGCCGGGTCTTGGCCTCCTCCAGCTCCGCCCGGGTCGGCTCGAGAATGACCGTCCCGGTGCGCCCGTCGAGGAGGATCATCTGTCCATCGCGGACACGCTGGATCGCACCCGCAACGCCCATCACCGCCGGGATGCCGAGCGAGTGGGCCAGGATGGCCGCGTGGGAAGTCCGGGTGCCCTCCTCGCTCAGCAGGCCGACCACATGCTCCCGGTCGAGCTGGACCGTCAGCCCAGGGGAGAGCTCGTGCGCGACCACGATGACCTGCTCATCGAGGGTCCCGGACCACGGCTCGCGCTCAGTCTGTCCCATCAATTTCAGGACCACCCGGCGCTGGATCGCCGTCAGGTCCGCCAGGCGCTCCCGGAGCTGTGCGCTCCCCGAACTGGCCCAGAGGTTCCGGAGTTCGAGCGCCTTGAACTCGTAGGCCGTCTCGGCGCTGAGCTGGTTCTGCCGAATGAGGAGTTCGACCCCGGCCAGGAAATCAGGATCCTGCACCATGAGGATCTGCGCCTCGAAGATGCGTGACTCCTCGACGCCGGCGCGCACGAGCACCCGTTCCCGCAATGACTCCAGCCCGTCGACCGCCCCCCGCACCGCGTCATGTAAGCGCGCGACCTCGCCCTCGACCTCCTCCTCCTCGACGGTCCGGTCGGCCACATCGGGGAAGCCCCAATGCACTACCATGGCCGCTGCAAAGCCTACCCCGGGCGAGACCCCGATCCCCTGCAACCGGCGCGGATCGTTCACGATTCTCCGAACCCCTCGGCCACGAGCGCGACCAGCGCATCAAGCGCCGCCTCCGCGTCGGGCCCTTCGGCCCGAATGGTGATCGCGCTTCCACACTCGGCGGCGAGCATCATGACTCCCATGATGCTCTTGCCGTTGATGGCCAAGTCGTCCTTGACCAGCTCGATGTGCGACTGGAAACCGGACGCCAATTTGACCAGGCGCGCCGCAGGCCGGGCGTGCATTCCCAGCGGATTGACGATCGTCGCTTGGCGTTCGATCACGGCGCAAACCCCGTCCAGAGAAGAGTGAGTACAGCCAGCAGCAATCCGACACGCAGCGAGGACCAGCGCGGGCCACCCCATCGCCGAGCCGCGAGCGCCACTCCTGCACTTGCGGCGGTCACGAGCAGCGCATCGCCGATGGCGGAGATCCAGGGCGTCAGCAGCCAGATACCCGTCACCGGCAGCGCCAGACCCATGGCAAATCCGGCTGGAGCGGAAATCCGAGACACCGCTCTCGGCAACCACGACGAGGAGATGGCGCTCCCCACCTGCATGCCGGCGTTCAGTCCGGTCAGTAACGCCCACCGGGTCACCAGTACCCGAACCACGTTGTACACCACCACGATCAGGCCGAGCCACCACCCGCCGCCGCCGAACACGACGCCGATGAGGGCCAGGGCCATCAGCATTGGCACCAGGCCGGCCCAGAAGAACTGGTCGCCAAGCGCGCCGAGCGGACTGCAGAGCGCGGTACGGAGCCGCTGAATATGGGCGCCCGACACGCCGTCATGTTCCGCCCGTGCGGACGCGCCAAGGGCAAGGCCAGCGAGGTACGGATGGCAGTTGAAGAACTCGGCCGACCGCGTCGTCGCCTCGCGGTGGCGGGCCGGGTCGCCAGCCTCGAGATCCTCGAGCAGCGGTTGCCCGGCGTAGCCCATGCCGACGCCGATCATCCGTTCGTAGCTCCAGGCGCCCTGCACGGCAAACAACCGGAGCAGCGCCCGGCCACGCCCCTTCATCCCACCACCCCGAGTCCCACGATGGCAAGCACACCTGTCGCCAGGCCGATACCCAGCCAGGTGCGACGCCTCCCATGACCGGCGGTGCGGAAGGCGCCGGTGAATGCGGCAGCCAACGCGACACCCACGAGCACCGGCGTCAACAAGGGTGGCACCCACACGAGCCGCACCCAGTGCATGAACACAAACGCCAGCGCCAGCCCGAAGGCGGTAATCCCGGCGCTCCGGGCGGCATCGCGACCGAGTCCCGCCCATTGAAGTCGCCGGATGGCGCTCCGGGATCCCGCTTCAAGGTCACCAGTCAGTCGGTGGACGTGCCTGGCGTTGGCGTGCCGGAGCCAGTCGAGCGTGCGCTCGGCGACGATCGCGACGACGAGGCCGAGTAGCACGCCGAGGCCGGTGCCCAGCGCAGGTGGCAGGAAAGCCGCAGCGGCCACGGCCCCAACCGACGCGGGCCCATACTCGGGATACCTGCTGGCACCAACGGGAAGGACATCGAGCGCAAAGAGCTCCAGGACCGCTCCGACGCGGAGGCCGGCTTCCAAGTCCCCGACGAGCCAGCCGGCCACGGAACCGGCCACCAGCGGGCGGGCGAGGAGGCCCTGGGGTACGCTGACCAGATCGAGCCCGACGACGGTCCCCCAGAGGAGAAGTGCCGCGAAGAGGAGCGGCAGCGGCATGTGCATCATGCCAGCGCCTCGAGGCTCACCGCCCCTCCTCCCGGGACATCTTCCGCCGAAACCTCGATGCCGGCCGCCTGGAGCCGCTGCAGCTCCCGAAGTTCCTCGTCGGTCAGGTAGAGGTATGGCAGTCGCTCGGTGCGACCGTCGCGGTGGTGAATACCGCCAAGATTGATCGCCGGGGGATGGGGAACGTCGGCCAGGAGCCGGGCCATCGTCCCGATGGACCCCGTCAGGACGAGCACGGCGAGGTCGCCACGCTGCCATTCAGGGAGGTGCTGGCGGGCCTGTTCCGTGTTCATGAATTCGACCTGCAGTTCCGGCGGAACGGCCATCCGATAGAGATCCTGCTCCCAGGTACTCGCAGCGACCTCGTCATCGACGAGGACGATGTCCGCAATATCGAGGGAGCGCGCCCAGCCGAGCACCACCTGCCCGTGGATCAGACGATCATCGATGCGACAGAGCCGGATAGGCATCAGGGCGCCTTGATGGCCCGCTCGCCGGTGGCGACGGCGCGGGCCACCGCCTCCGCCGGCGATTCCTCGACATGGAACGCGAAGTCGATGAGCATGGCGAGGTTCACACCGGTCACGACCTTGACGTTGGGATCCCCGCGAAATCGATGCAGCGCCGCGAAGAGGCAGGAACCGCTCGCCATGTCGATGAACACCACGGCCGGGGCGCCGGCAATCGCGTCGGCGATCCGCGCCTCGAGAGTGTCGCGGTCGCAGCCGGTGTTCGTGACCGGCACGAGGTGCCCGGTCAGGCCGGTGATCTGCTCGACGGCCGTCACGAGCGCCGCCGCCAGGTCCCCATGACACACGACCACGCCGCGCAGGGGTTCACTCATAGTCTTCCTGGAGATATTCGCGAATGCCCCGCTGATCCTTCATGCGGCGGATGAGCCGCTCATTGAACGCGGCCGCGACATCCACACCGGAATATCGGAGCAGGTGCATCATCGCCACGACCTCGGAGATGACGGTGAGGTTCTTCCCGGGATTCAGCGGGACGATCACCTTGGGCACCTTGACGTCGAGGATCTCCACTTCCTGCTGGGCGAGCCCGGTGCGTTCCGCCTCCTGGGCGTGTTCCCAGTCTTCAAGCTGGACCACGACCTCGATGCGCTTCTGCTGGCGGATCGCCCGCACGCCGAAGAGCGCGGAGATGTCCACCAGGCCGATGCCCCGAATCTCCATGTGGTGCTGGGCGAGCTCGTGGCCCTTCCCGATCAGGACGCCGTTGCCTCGGCGGGACACCTGCACCACGTCGTCGGCGACCAGGCGATGACCGCGTTCGACCAGGTCGAGGACGCACTCGCTCTTGCCGATGCCGGAGCGGCCGACGAAGAGCAGGCCCACGCCGTACACGTCCGCCAGGGAACCATGCAGGGTCGTCCGGGGAGCGAAGGCCTCTTCGAGCACCGGCTTGATGCGCCGATAGAACTCCGCCGTCTTGAGCTGCGTGCGCACTACCGGCACCTGCCGGCGTTCAGCCAGCGTCATCAATTCGGCTGGGACGTCGAGGCCCTTGGTGACGAAGATGACGGGGAGGTCGAACGCGAAGAACTCGTCGAGTGCCGCCTGCCGGCCGGCCGCGTCCAGGGAGCCGAGATAGGTGATCTCGGTCTCGCCGAAGACGTGGATGCGCTGCGCAATGAAGCGGGACGTGAAGCCCGCGAGCGCCAGGCCGGGGCTCGCCACCTCCGAGTCGGGCAGGAACCGGTCAAGGCCGAGTACCCCGGTCAGGCATTCGAGCTGGAGCGTCTCGCCGCTCCCTTCAACCAGATCGCGGAGACGGAGAGTCACACGTTGTCCACTTCCGTCGACTTCCGGTTGCGAAGCCGGCGCGTCCCCGGCTTTTCCATCTGCCGGCGCAAGCGTCCCTCGGCCTGGTCCAGCGCCGAGCGATGATCATCGCCGCGGCCCGCCGAGATCAGCGGCTCCTCGCCGACGACGAACAGCCGGAGTTCCGCGGTCGGGACTCCTCCCTCCACGTCGAAGAGAACGCTGATATCGGCGGGGCGGGCGGCCCGTTGCTCCAGGCGCGTCGCGATTTCAAGGGCACGCTCGCGCAGCAGATCGGGCAGGTCGCAGTGGCGGGCGGTAATGGTGACAGGCATGCAATCCCCCGAGAAGTTGACGGGTCAGCGGCCGATGAGATCCCGGAGATGGGACTCGGTGCGATCGGCCGCAAGCTCCCAGGAATGAGATTCGGCGAACCGGCGTCCAGCCACGCCCAACTGCTCGACGAGAGCCGGATTTGCGGCAAGTTCCAGCATTCTGCCGGCGAGCGCGTCGGAGTCCCCGTGAGGGACCAGGTATCCTGTCTCCCCCGGCCGGACCGAGTCCCTGAGGCCGGGACTGTCCGAGGCCAGCGAGGGGGTTCCGCACGCCGCCGCTTCCACAACGGTAATACCCCACCCCTCCTTGGGCGAAGGGAAGAGATTCGCCCAGGTGCTCCGGAGGAGGCTCAACTTGCTGCTCTTCCGAGACGAACCCATGAAAACGGACCGCCTCAGCCAGCCCGAGCTCTGCAGCGAGCGACTCGAGCCGCACACGGTCGTCCCCTGACCCGGCAATATCGAGCGTCAACTCGGGCCGGGTCTCGCGGGCCTTCCCCAGGGCCCTCAGCGCCAGGTCAACCCCCTTGTAGCGCTTCAATCGGCCGACATAGAGAAACGAGGGAGGGGTCGTCCGGCGGACCGCGGGGTCGGGGCAGAACAAGGTCGCATCCACGCCGGGATGGATGACCGTGATCCGCTCCGCGGACACGCCCCGCGCCACGAGGTCGTCGCGCGTGCTCTCACTGATCACCTCGAACGCCGCCCGACGGTAGCCCCAGGGGATCGGGCGCTCCGCGAGCCAGACGACCGTCGCCATCGGCCAGGGCGCTTCCTGGAACGCGGTGGTCCCGAACAGGTGCGGAACGAGCACACAGAATGGACGATCGGTCAGCCCTGCCAGGAACAGGGGCAGCTTGTTGATGTCTTCCACCACGACATCGGGGGCCTCCGCCGCCAGGGCCCGGCGCACCGCGCCCCGTGCCGCGAGGGCGAAGGTGTTCCTGCCGGCGACGCGGGTGACCGCGATACCGTCGACGGTCTCGGTGGGTGCGCAGCCGGGCCAGCCCGAACAGATCAGCCGTACCCGGTGCCCGCGGGCGGCGATTCGACGGAAGATCTCGAAGAGGTGAATCTCCGCACCGCCGGCCTGCGGGTTGAGGCGATCGAGCCAGTTGACGAGGAGGAGGTTCACAGGCGTCCGAGTGAGTGGGCGATACGGTCGAGCACTCCATTGACGAAGGCCGGTGTTTTCGCGCCGCCGAACCACTGGCTCAGGCGGATCGCCTCGTCGATCACAACCTTTGGTGGCGTCTCCCCCATCTCCAACTCGTGAATGCCGAGCCGCAGGATGTTCCGCTCCACGATGCCGATCCGCTCGACCCGCCAGTTGTCCGCCGCCTCCCGGATGCGACGATCGAGCGATTCCCGGTTGGCCAGCACACCGCTCGCGAGCACCTCGGCCCCGTCGAGAGCCTGCTCGGGTCCGGTGAGTCGTGCGAGGCCCTGCATCGCGGCGCTCGAACCGGTCCCGGTGATTTCGCAGGCGTACAGCAATTGCAGCGCGCGAGCCCTGGCGCGGGTCTCAAGTCGGAGCATCGGCTCTCCTGATCCGAGCCAGCGCATCGGCCGCGGTGATGGCGGCTTCGGCCGCTTCGTACCCCTTGTTGCCCGCCGAGCCCCCTGCCCGTTCGAGCGCCTGTTCCATCGTATCCACGGTGAGCAGCCCGAATCCGACGGGAAGGACGTGCGTGCGCGCCACCGTACCGAGTCCGCGCGTGGTTTCGCCGGCGACGAACTCGAAGTGCGGCGTACCGCCGCGGACCACCGCCCCGAGGGCGATCAGGCAGGCGTACTGGCCCGAGCGCGCGACCTCCTCGGCGAGCATCGGCAATTCGAACGCGCCGGAGACCCAGAAGACGTCCACATGCCGATCGGCGATGCGGGCGTCCCGGCAGCAGTGCCGGGCCCCCTCCAGCAGGCGGCTCGTCACGAGCTCATTGTAGCGGCTCACCAGGATGGCGATGCGGCCGACGGGGCCGAGTCGGCCAGTGTATTCAGGCATGGGGCTCAGTGGGCCAGCAGGTGGCCGAGCTTGTCGCGCTTGGCAGCGAGATAGTCGGTGTTCTCACGCGTCAGGTCGATCAGGAGTGGCACCCGTTCGGTGATTTCCAATCCGTAGCCCTCGACCCCCACCAGCTTGCGCGGGTTGTTGGTCAGAATGCGGATGGTCCTCAGGCCGAGGTCGCGCAGGATCTGCGCACCGATGCCGTAGTTCCGCAGGTCGGGCGCGAAGCCCAGGCGTTCGTTGGCCTCGACGGTGTCGTCGCCCCCGTCCTGGAGCGCGTAGGCGCGGAGCTTGTTCAGCAGGCCGATCCCCCGCCCCTCCTGGTCGAGGTAGACGATCACCCCCGCGCCGGCTTCGACGACCTGGCGCATTGCCGCATGGAGCTGGGCTCCGCAGTCGCAGCGCTTCGAGCCGAACACATCGCCGGTCAGGCACTTCGAGTGCATCCGAACCAGTACGTTCGCCGCGCCTTCCACCTCTCCGTGCACCAGCGCGACGTGCTCGGCGTCGTCCACATCGTTCCGGTACCCGATGACACGGAACTCCCCAAACTCCGTCGGGAGCCGGGCGGTCGCCACCCGGTGCACCAGCCGCTCCTTCTGGAGACGGTAGGCCACGAGGTCGGCCACCGTGACGAAGGTCAGTCCATGCTGCGCGGCGAACACCTCGAGCTCGGGCCGGCGGGCCATCGTTCCGTCGACGTTCAGGATTTCGCAGATGACGCCGGCCGGCGCGAGGCCGGCCAGGCGGGCGAGGTCGACGCTCGCCTCCGTCTGGCCGACCCGCTGCAGGACGCCGCCCGGGCGGGCGCGGAGCGGAAAGACATGGCCCGGGCGCCGAAGATCGGACGCGACCGTGGCCGGATTGATGGCGACGTGAATCGTGGCCGCGCGGTCTGCGGCCGAAATGCCCGTGGTGACACCGAATCGCCGCTCGGCATCGATGCTCACGGTGAATGCCGTGCTCAGCGCCTCGGTGTTGTGCTCCGCCATCTGGGGCAGTCCCAGCTGATCACACCGCTCCCCGGTCAGGGCCAGGCAGATCAGCCCCCGTCCGTGCAGCGCCATGAAGTTGACCATTTCGGGCGTGACGAGTTCCGCCGCGCAGACGAGGTCTCCCTCGTTCTCGCGGTTCTCATCGTCCGCCACGATGACAATCTTGCCGTTGCGGAGGTCCTCGATCGCCTGCTCGATTTTCGCGAACATCATGTATGCTCTCCGCGGCGCAACAGCCACGCCGCCACATATTTGCCGATCGTATCGCCCTCGAGATGCACCCGATCGCCGACCTCGCGATCACCGAGGGTCGTATGCTGCAAGGTAAAGGGTATCAGCGAGACCTGAATGACGTTCCGTGCCCGGAGGGCGTTCACGGTCAGGCTGACCCCGTCCACCGTGATCGAACCGAGCGGAATCGAGGCCTCCGCGACCGCCGCCGGGACGCCGATGTCCATCAGCAAGGCGTCCTCCTTCCAGGTGAGGCGCCGGATCTTCCCCACCCCATCCACATGCCCCTGGACCAGATGCCCACCGAGACGGTCGCCGGCGCGCAGCGCACGTTCCAGATTCACCCGCCGGCCGGCCCGATAGTCACCGAAGGCGGTGCGCTCGAGGCTCGTGGCGATGACATGCACGGCAAAGGCGCCCTTGAGCCGCCGGGCCACCGTCAGGCAGGCACCGTCGACCGCGATGCTCTCACCGAGGGCCAACCCCCGCCAGGGAGCGCGGATGGTGAGGACCCGCCCGCCGTCCGCCGCACGGGCGGATTGAACGGTGCCGACCGCGGACACGAGCCCGGTGAACATCAGCCCCGGTCCGCCACAAGGAGGGTGTCGGCACCCAGGACGCGGCGCTCCACCACCTCCCACCGATCCACGGTGGCGAGTTCGATCCCTGGCAGCCCTGCCACGGCGGGGACTCCACCTTCCCCCAGCCAGATTGGGCTTTGGATCCAGTAGTATCGATCCACGAGTCCCTCTCGAAGTAACGACCCCGCCAGTTGTCCCCCGCCCTCGACCAGGAGCGATCCGACGCCCAGCCCGCGGAGCTCGACCAATCCATGGTGGAGCCCATTGGTGCGGAGCAGCCGGGCCCCAGTCGCCTCGATCGCCTCCGCCCGCTCGCTGGAGAGCAGCGGGCCCGCCACGACGCAGGTCGGGAGTTCCCGCGCGGTTCGCAGGATCTCGAGCGTCGTTGGCAGGTTGCCCGTCTGGTCGAAGACCACCCGGAGCGGCGCTGCGCGCGGCTCGATGCGGCCACGGACCGTCAGCGACGGATCATCGGCACGAGCCGTCGCGCCGCCGACGCCGATGGCGTCCATGCCGGCGCGGAGCCAGTGCACGTAGTCACGCGCCTCCTCACCGGAGATCCAGCGCGACCGACCAAACCGATCGGCGATGCGTCCGTCGAGCGAGGTCGCGAGCTTCAGGGCCACCCATGGGCGCTCAGGATTGCGCCAGCGAGCCAGGAACGCCGCATTCTGCGCCGCAGCCTCGGCCCGCCCGGCTCCCCCCTCGACCACAACACCCGCTGCCCGCAGCAGTTCCGCCCCGCCGCCTGCCTCCGGACTCGGATCCTCCAGCGCAAACACGACGCGGGCGATGCCGGCCTCCAGAATCGCCTCGGTGCACGGCGGCTGCTTCCCGTGATGGCCGCAGGGCTCCAGGGAGACGAAGAGGGTGCCACCCCGCGCGCGGTCGCCGGCGGCATCGATGGCCATCCGCTCGGCATGCGGCCCGCCGAATTCGGCGTGCCACCCCTCCCCGGCGAGTTCGCCGGCCTGGTCGAACAACGCTGCGCCGACCAGCGGGTTGGGATGCACCCGCCCCCAGCCCCGCCAGGCGAGCTCGATTGCGCGCGGCATCGCGGCGGTGGCGGTCACTTCAGCGAGGCGCCCCGCTCACGTCGTGAACCGCACGCCGCGGGTGCCGGAGACGATGTGCCCCATCACCCAGGTCTTCACGCCATCCGCGGCGGCAGCGGCTTCCGCAATCGCAACCGCGTCCTGCGGCAGCACCGCGATCAGGCCTGCCCCGAGATTGAAGACGTCCCGCATCTCCTCCGTGGAGACCTTGCCCGCCTCCTGCATCAGGCGGAAGAGCGGCGGCCATTTCCAGCTGCCGGTCTCAACAACGGCCTCGCATCCCTCTGGAAGGACGCGGACGAGGTTGCCGGGTATCCCGCCACCGGTGATGTGAGCGAGTGCGTGGATCCGGCCGAACACCGGAGTGACCGCCTTGGCGTAACTGCGATGCACCGCGAGGAAGGCATCGGCGACCGACTGCCCGAGACCTGGCCACTCGTCTGTGATCCCCAGCCCGAGGTCCTGCGCGGCGATCTTGCGCGCGAGGGTGTACCCGTTGGTATGCAGGCCGGTCGAGGCGTATCCAAGCAGGACATCGCCGGGAACCACGGTGTCGCCGTGCAGCGCCTCGTCCTCTTCCACGACTCCGACAATCGTGCCGGCGAGGTCGAAGTGCCCGTGGGCGTAGAGCCCCGGCATCTGCGCCGTCTCTCCGCCCGCGAGGTCCATCCCGTGCGCTCGGCAGCCGCGGGCGACGCCCTCAACGATGTCGGCGAGCATCTCGATGCTGAGTCCGGCCCCGGCGATGTAGTCCATGAACGCGATCGGCCGTGCGCCGTGCACGAGAATGTCGTTGACGCTGTGGTTGACGAGACACTCCCCCACGGTGTCGAAGCGACCCGCCTGCTGCGCGACGAGGACCTTCGTGCCGACACCGTCGGTGCTCATGACAAGTGTGGGATTCCGCATTCCCGGGGGAATCCGCACCATGCCGCCGAAGGCGCCGACGCGCCCGGCCGTCAGCGGCGTGCGCGTGCCGGCGACGAGTCGTCCGATCCGCTCCTTCGCGGATTCCGCATCGACCAGGTCCACTCCTGCCGCCGCGTACTGTCGCGGCTTGCCCGACTGGGTCATGGGACGCGCTCCGCCGCTGTCACGTGCGTAAGGTCGTGAAATGCGCGAACCCGCTTCTCGACGTCCACGGTGGTCACCCCGTCGAACCCCTTGATGCCGAACTGGGAGACCGCGAACGACCCCATGGCCGCGCCGTAGACCATGGCCCGGCGCAAGTGATCGCTGTCGGTCTGGCCGGCGCGTGCCAGGTACCCCATGAATCCGCCCGCGAACGCATCGCCGGCACCCGTGGGATCGAAGACCTCCTCCAGCGGGAAGGCGGGAACGTAGAACGTCCGGCCTGGTTCGATGAGCAGCGCACCGAATTCGCCCTGCTTGATGACTACGCGCTTCGGGCCGTGTGCCAGGATCCACCGCCCGGCCCGGTGAATGTTCCAGTCGCCGGAGAGCTCGCGAGCCTCGCCGTCGTTCACCATCAGGATGTCCACTCGCTTGAGCAGCTTCATCAGTTCCGGCTTCGTGCTCTGGATCCAGTAGTTCATGGTGTCACAGACCACGAGCGCCGGTGACGTCACCTGGTCGAGCACACCGTTTTGCAACGCCGGATCGATATTGCCCAGGAAGACGAGCTTCGCGGCGTGCAGCGCCGCCGGAATCTTGGGCTGAAACGCGGCAAAGACGCCGAGCCGCGTCTCCAGCGTCTCCCGGCTCTGCAGGTCGTAGGAGTACTTCCCCTTCCACCGGAAGCTCTCGCCCTGCGCGCGCTCCACTCCGGTCCAGTCGATGCCGCGCGGTGCCAGGCGATCGAGCTCGGCCACCGGGTAGTCGTCACCGACCACGCCCACGACGTGCACCCGGTGCATGAGGGAGCCGGCCACGGCGAAATACACGGCGGACCCGCCCAGCGCATCGGCGGTCTCGCCGAAGGGCGTATGGATGGAGTCGAGCGCCACACTGCCAACCACCATCAGGGTCATCGCATCACATCCGGTCGGGGGCCGTCAGGCCGAGAAGGGTGAGGCCGTTGGCCAGGACAATGCGCGTGGCGCGCGCGAGGGCGAGCCGTGCACGCTCAACCTCGGGCGGTTCGCCGAGGACGCGGCACTTGTGATACCAGCCGTGGGTCAGCCGGGCGAGTTCCTCGAGATAACCCGTCAGCCGGTGCGGCTCGAGTTCCCGGGCGGCGCGCGCGGTGATCTCGGGGAACGCGGTCAGCTTCTTCAACAGCTCCCGATCTTCGGGAGCAGGCAGCGCCTCGAGTTGCACATCGGCGCTGACGGAATCGGGATCGATGTCGGCAACCCGGAAGATGCCGCTCACCCGGGCGTGCGCCATCTGCACGTAGAACACCGGATTCTCGTCGCTCTGGCTCGTGGCGAGGTCGAGGTCGAAGTTGAGCTGTGAGTCTCCCCGGCGCATCAGGAAGAAGTACCGGGCGGCATCGGGCCCCGTCTCATCGATCAGGTCGCGCAGGGTGATGAACTCCCCGGAGCGCTTCGACATCTTCACCTCTTCACCGCCGCGCAACACCTTCACCAGCTGGACGATCGAGACGTGGAAGAACTCATCCGGATATCCCAGGGCGCGCATCGCGGCCCGGACCCGCGGGACGTAGCCGTGGTGGTCCGCGCCCCACACGTCGATCACGCGGTCGAATCCGCGGTCGTGCTTGTCGACGTGGTAGGCGATATCCGGCAGGAAGTAGGTGTAGGTCCCGTCGCTCTTGCGCAGGACCCGGTCCTGGTCGTCGCCGAAGTCCGTGGTCCGCAGCCAGAGCGCGCCGTCGCGCTCGAAGGTCAGCCCGCGAGCATCCAGGAGCGCAAGCGTCTCGCCGATGGCTCCCCGATCGTAGATCGCCTGCTCGGAGGAGATCAGGTCAAAGTGCACGCCGAAGCTCGCGAGGTCCTGGTCCTGCGTCTCCCGCTGCATCTGCACCGCGAGCACCCGGCACTGCCGTACCCCTTCCTCTTCGGCCAGGTCCGCGAACGCCCGCCCTTCCCGCTCGAGCAAACGCGCCGCATCGCCGCGCAGGTACTCCCCGTGGTATCCCCCCTCGGGGATGTCGGCAGAGCGGCCCACCGCCTCCTGCACCCGGGCCCAGAGACTCTGCGCGAGGCGATCGATCTGGACGCCGGCATCGTTGAGGTAGAACTCACGCGTGACCTCGTGCCCGGTCCACTCCAGCAGCGACGAGATGGCATCGCCGAGCGCCCCGCCCCGACCGTGACCCACATGGAGGGGGCCCGTGGGATTCACCGAAACAAATTCGACGTTGACGCGCGTGCCCTTGCCGTAGTCGTGCGCGCCGTAGCGATCCCCGGCATCGATGATGGCACGGAGTGCCGCCGCGAGTTCGTCGGTCGCCAGCCAGAAGTTGATGAAGCCCGGCCCGGCGATTTCCGTCTTTTCCACGATGTCCGGGGGCAAATCGAGCAGCTCGATGATCCTGGCGGCCACGGCGCGCGGCGGAGCCTTCTGCACCTTGGCGAGGACCATCGCGAGATTGGTGGCCAGGTCTCCGTGCCCGGAGTCCTTGGGCCGTTCCAGCACGAAGTCGGCGTCCGGCGCACCCAGCGTCGCCGCCACGCGCCCCAGCGCCTCCCGCAGCACGTCACTCACTCGGCCGCCTTCTTCCCGCTGCCGGCAGATTTCGGCGCGGTCTCCTTGGCGGGCTTTGGTTCGGCCTTGGCCGGAGTGGCAGCGCCGCCGGCATCGGGCTTGGCGGCCGCAACGCCGGAGCTCTCGCCCGACTCCGCCTTACGGGCGCCCTTGCCGTCCTTGCCATAATCGGTGATGTAAAATCCGCTGCCCTTGAACACGAGGCCGGCTCCACCGGAAATCTGGCGCGCTGCCGCCTTGCCGCAGGTCGGGCACTTGACCCTCGGCGATTCGGACATCTTGTGGATCTTCTCGAAATTGTGTCCAGCGGTGCACTGATAATCGTACGTCGGCATGCCGCTCCATCCGGTCTAAGTAAAGCCAGCCGATAAACTTAGCCCCTCAGGGAGCGAGGTTCAAGGAAGGTTCACCGACCCGGGCGATAGGTTCCCCAGGCATCGCGGAGCGCGTCACTGATCTCGCCCAGGGTCGCCCGGCTCCGCACAGCCTCGAGAATCGGCGGCATCATCGGCGCCGTGGTGCCAGCGGCCCCGCGGACGGCGGCCAGCGAGGCCTCGACCCGCGCCTGATCTCGGCGGGTTTTCACCGCATCCAGCCGGGCGCGCTGGCGGATGGCGAGTTCGGCGAAGTCGGGCATGGCGATGACCGGTGGCGGTTCGTCATCGGTAAATCGGTTGACCCCGACAACCACCTGCGCTCCGGCCTCCTGCCGCTGTTGTGCCTCCCAGGCACTCTTGGCAATCGCCTCCTGAAAGTGACCGCGTGAGACCGCCTCCGCCGCCCCGCCGAGCGCATCGACCTCCTCGATGAGGGCCAGCGCTTCCGCCTCGATCCGGTCGGTGAGCGCCTCCACGAAGTAGCTCCCGCCCAGCGGATCGATCACCTCGGCGACCCCGCTCTCGTAGCCGAGGACCTGCTGGGTCCGCAACGCGAGGGTGGCGGCGTCGGCGGTCGGGAGGGCGAGCGCCTCGTCGAACCCGTTGGTGTGCAGTGACTGGGTGCCGCCGAGGATCGCAGACAGGGCCTGTACGGTGACGCGAACCACGTTGTTGAGGGGCTGCTGGGCCTGCAGGGTCACGCCGCCCGTCTGGGTGTGGAAGCGAAGTCGCGCCGTCTTGTCGTCCGCGCCAAACCGCGATTGCACCAGCCGGGCCCAGAGCCGCCGTGCCGCCCGGAATTTGGCCGCCTCTTCGAAAAGATTGTTGTGTGCCGCGAAGAAGAACGAGACCCGGGGGCCGAAGCTGTTCACCGGCAAGCCGGCGTCCACCCCCACGCGCACATACTCGAGCGCGTTGGCCAGCGTGAACCCGACCTCCTGCGCCGCGGTCGCCCCCGCCTCCCGCATGTGATATCCGCTGATCGAGATCGGGTTGATGTTCATCCCGTTCTCGGAGACATACCTGAAGATGTCGCCGATCAGGCGAAGGGAGGGCGCGGGGGAAAGATGTAGGTGCCCCGGGCGATGTACTCCTTGAGGATGTCGTTCTGGATGGTGCCGCTGAGGGCGTCGGGCGCGACCCCCTGCTCCTCGCCGACCACGACATACATCGCCAGGAGAATGGCGGCCGTCGCGTTGATGGTCATCGAGGTGGAGACCTTGTCCAGCGGGATCCCGCGGAAGAGCAGCGCCAGGTCGTCAACCGTATCGATGGCGACCCCCACCCGACCGACCTCCCCCTCGGCAAGGGAATGATCGGAATCGAGACCCATTTGCGTGGGAAGGTCGAATGCGGTCGACAGTCCCGACTGGCCGGCCGCCAACAGGTGGTGGAAGCGTTCGTTGGTCTCTTCCGCCGTCCCGAACCCGGCGTACTGGCGCATCGTCCAGAGCCGCTCGGTGTACATCGTCGGGTACGGCCCCCGGGTGAAAGGGAAGCGCCCCGGGGCGCCGAGATCCCGGGCCGGATCGCCGGTCCAGTCCCCGGGGCTGTACAACGGCTTCGGCGTCGCGTCGGTCATGGGACGTCGGTCCCGAATTCCAGCATGGTGCGGGCGACGAACTCGACATCGGCTTTCGATCCGATGGCCAGCGGCACGCGCTGATGCAACGACTCCGGTTGCAGATCGAGGATTCGGCGGACCCCGTCGGTGGCTGATCCACCCGCCTGTTCCACCAGGAACGCCATCGGGCTGCATTCGTAGAGCAGGCGCAGTTTTCCGTTGGGGTTTTTCGTATCGGCGGGATAGAGGAAGATCCCCCCGTTGATCAGGTTGCGGTGGAAGTCCGCCACGAACGCCCCGATGTACCGGCTGTTCTTGCCCTTCATCCGTTCCGGCGTGTCGCCGTGGAAGCCGCGTACCGCCATCTGGCTTCCGCGGTTCCAGCGCGCATAGTTCGACTCGTTCACGCTGTAGTACTTGCCGACCTCGGGCGTCCTGATATCGGGATGCGACAGCAGGAATTCGCCGATCGTCGGATCGAGGGTGAAGCCGTGGACCCCCTGTCCCGTGGTATAGACCAGCATCGTGCTCGAGCCGTAGAGCACGTAGCCGGCAGCCACCTGCCTGTGACCAGGCTGGAGGACGTCGTCCATCGTGCCCCGGCCCTCCATCGAGACGCGCCGATACACGCTGAAGATGGTCCCGACGGACGCATTGGAGTCGATGTTGGAAGAGCCGTCGAGCGGATCGAAGAGCACGACGTACTTCCCTGCGGGATACTCCGGGGGAATCGGGATCGGCGCGTCGTCTTCCTCGGAGGCCATGACGCAGACCCTGCCCGTGTGATTCAGCGCGTTCTTCAGGATTTCGTTGGCGAAGACATCAAGTTTCTGCTGCTCCTCACCCTGGACGTTCACATTGCCTATGGCGCCGAGGATGTTGACCAGCCCCGCCCGTCGAGTCGCCGCGGCGATGAGCTTGGCCCCCAGCGCGATATCGTACAGCAGGTTCGACAGTTCCCCGGTCGCCTCGGGGTACTTGTGTTCCTGGTCGATGATGAACCGTTCGATGGTCGTGACCGCCGTGCTTCCGATCATGGCTCACTCACTGTGTGCGTGACCACTCCCTGGCGGGAGTGGATAGTCATGGCCCGGCCGTCCGTCCGAACCTCGATAGTCCCGTCACGATCGGTGCGGAACACCTCGACGGCTGCTGCGCTGAGACGCGCCATCGCCTCGGGCGACGGATGGCCGTACCTGTTTCCCTTCCCGACACTGATGACGGCGGTGGTGGGTGCGAGCTCCGCGAGCCACCGCTCCCCTGTCGCCCCTCGGCTCCCGTGGTGACCTACCTTCAGCAGGTCCGCTCGTCCGGCCCGCCCCGCGAGCATCGCCTCCACGGGAAGGCCGGCATCGCCGGCGAGGACCGCCCGGAAGTCCCGATACGCGACCGACAGGACGAGCGAGTTCTCGTTGAGATCCTGCCCCCACCCATCCCAGGTCGTGTCCGGATGGAGGACACGAAACTCGACGCTGTCGATCGTGAAGTTGTCCCCGCGGCGCGCCCGCATCCACGGAGTCTCGAATTCATCGAGCTGCGCCAGGAACGCGGCATAGAGCGGCTCCGCACTCGCAATGGCGGGATCGATGACCTCTCGCACCGCCATCCGATCGAGGATCGAAGGAACGCCTCCCAGGTGATCGGCGTGTGCATGCGACAGGATCACCGCATCCACCTGCCGAACCCCGTGCCGTCTCAGGAATGGAACCACCACACTCCGGCCGGCGTCGGACGAGCGCCCGATGGGCCCTCCGTCCACGAGGATCCAGTGCCCGCCTGGGGTACGGATCGCTGCCGCATCGCCCTGCCCCACATCAAGAAAATGTAACGCCAGTTCCGACCCCCCGTCAGGTCGAATGCGAAGATCGGACAGGCCCGCGAACCCGGCCCAACCCCACAACACCACCACCCCGATCCAGCCGAGCCGGCGCAGGGCCTCCCTGCTGGTGGTTCGATTGAAGCTCCAGAGCAGGGCCAGCAGGATGGCCACCCACGGAAGCGCGGCCCATGGCGTGGCGGGAAGAACGAGGTGCCCGGCCGGGAGAGAGCTTCCCCAGTGAGCCACTTCCTGCAGCAGGCCCAGCCCTACCCCGGCGCCAGCGGCGAGCGGCCCCGCCGCGGCCGGCAGGATTGCGCCCAGAGCGAGACTGGCCACCACGGCAGGTACCACGAGTGCTGCCAGGGGGATGGCGACCAGATTGAGGAAGATCCCGGCCAGGGCGACCGTCCCGAGCGCGGCGGCGGTAATCGGCGCCGTAGCGAACGTCGCCCCGACCGAGGTTGCGAGGCTGCGGAGAACTGCCCCGCTGCCCAGCCGCCTCCCGGCCCAGCCGGAAAAGGTGACCGCACCCCAGAGTGCAGCGATCGAAAGCCAGCCTCCCACCGCAAGGACCGCCCAGGGGTCGCAGATGAGGACGAGAAGGGCGGTCGTCCCGAGGAGGGCCCCTGCACGGGGCATTCGTTGCCTGCTGCGCTGCAGCGCAAGGAGCACGGCGAGCGTCGCTGCCCGCGCGGCGGGAGCAGGCCAGCCGAGGAAGACGGTGTACGTGACGGCAAAGAGCGCGGCGGCGAACCCGGCCCGCTCTCGACGGACCCGGAGGAGCCTCAGGAGGAGAAAGACCCACCCAGCCAGCAGGCCGAGATGAAAGCCGCTGATCGCCAGCAGGTGCATCAATCCCGCGCTGGCGAAATCCTCGAGCAGGTCCCGGTCGAGATCGGTTCTCCGCCCCAGCACCAGCGCATCGACCAGCGGAGCTCGCCGGCCATAGAGCCGTTGCGCGATATCATGAATACCGGTCCGGACCCGGTCGCCAAGGGTGGCTCGCATTGTCGGCCCGCGCACCTCCCTGACCAGGAGGATCCCCCCGGGGCGGTCGAAACGGCCCGCCCTCGGCCGCCACTGTCCCTCGGCTTCCACTTCCATCCCGGCGGGCGCCTGCCACGCGCGCGGCCACGCCACCGCGATACTGCCGTGGCAACCTGCGTCTGGCAGGGTGGCCCGCGCCCGCGCCCCGCCGGAATCGACCGGTTCCTCGGTGCGGAGGGTGACGACGACCGGACCAGCGGGGAGCATCGCCGCACAGCTGGCGCGGTCCGCACGTCCGGCCAGCGTCCCCGTGAGGAGGCCGAGGACGATCCCTGCGCCGCAGAGTCCCCGGACCTGCGCCGGGGCGACAATCAGAGGGAGGAGTATCAGGAGAACGACCACAGGGGCCGGAAAACGTGCGAGGCCGGTCGCGAGACCGGCCCCGTAGGCGATTGCAATGCAGGCGGCGAGCGGGGGCCTCATGCCCCCGACATTCTCATTTCGTGGGAGGGGCGGCCCGGCCGCAGCGCGGGGTTCGGGTCACCTTGCGGAATCCCTCCATGACGTGGATCTCGATCGTCACGCGCGTCTGGTCCTTATCGAGATTCAACTCGGTCACCACCTTGCCCTCGATGCTCGCGACATACCGCGCAGGGAGGCGGTTGAGCGCGTACACGAGGACGTCGCTCCGGCAGACCTCACAGCCGCAGAAGTCGGGGAAATGCCCCTTCAGCGCGTCGTAGGCCGCGACCACGTGTTCTTCAACCAGGTTGTGGATCATAGGACCGCCAGTTGGGGGGTGACTACGGCTCCCGTGAAGGTGGATCCAGTTGTGCCCGTGAGTCGGACCGTCCGATACTCGCCGATGCTCTCCATGGGGAGGTCGAGCACGACGAGCAGATTGGAGCGGGTGCGCCCGAGCATCTGGCCGCCCCGGCGGGCGGGCCGCTCGACCAGGACTTCGTGCACGCCTCCCACTCGCCCTGCGTTCCGCTGCCGGGTGGCGTTCCGCACGTGTCCGATCAACCGCTGCAACCGCTCCGCCCCGACCTCCTCGGGCACATGTCCGGGGATCCGCATTGCGGGCGTGCCGTCCCGGGGCGAGTAGAGGAAGGTGTAGGCCTCATCGAACCCTGCCTCGTCGACCAGCGAGAGCGTCTCGGCGAGGTCAGCCTCCGTCTCTCCCGGGAAGCCGACGATGAGATCCGTAGAAATCGTGATGCCGGGCATCGCCGAACGCAACTCCTCAACCACCTCGAGGTACCGCGCGCGGGTGTAGCGCCGCAGCATCCGCCGAAGCACCGCATCCGAGCCGCTCTGGGCCGGAAGGTGGACATGCTCGCACACCGCGGGCGTCTCCACCATGGCCTCGATGACCCGCGGAGTGAAGTCGGTCGGATACGGGCTGGTGAACCGCACCCGCCGGACACCGGTAACCGCGCCGACAGCACGCAGCAGGTCGCCGAAGTCGTGCGTGCCATCGTGGTAGCTGTTGACCGTTTGCCCGAGGAGGGTGACCTCGGTCGTGCCGGCGGCGACCAGATGCTCCACCTCGCCGACGACCTCATCCAATTTGCGGCTCCGCTCCGCGCCACGCGTGTACGGAACGATGCAGAATGTGCACTTGTAATCGCAACCCCGCTGCACCGTGACAAAGGCCATCGGGCTCCCGTCCCGCGCCTGCGGCACATCCTCGTAGTGCTCCCAGGACCGGAATTCCGTGTCGAGGACGCGATCCCCCGCGAACGCCTGGCGAATCAGGTCGGGGAGATTTCGGTAGGAATCGGGGCCAGCCACGAGATCCACCCGCGGGACACGCGCCAGCAGTTCGGGACCCAGGCGCTGCGCCATGCACCCGACGACGCCGAGGACGGTGCCTGGTCGGGTGAATCGTTGCAGCTCCCCGACCCGGCCAAACACCCGCTGCTCCGCGTTGTCGCGGACCGCGCAGGTATTGACCAGGAGGACGTCGGCGCCCTCGGGGTTGTCGGTGGGCACAAAGCCCTCGCGGCCGAGCGCCCCGAGTATGAGGGACGAATCCGCCACATTCATCTGGCAGCCGTAGGTCTCTACATAGACCAGGCGAGGGGTTGAGTCGGGACTCACCTCAGGGCTTCAACGTCAGGCCGAAGGTGAGCACCCAGGCGTCCTCGGAGAAGCCACTGTCGTCCGACCGCCAGAGCCGCTGGAGTGCGATATCGGCGGCGGCGTGGTTCTTGGCGAACCGGCCTCCGGTTCCCACGGCCACGCTGAACTCCGATGGCTGTACTCCGGGCGTCAGCGGGAACGGCAATTTCCGGCTCCGGACACCGAACCGCAGGGGGAACTTGCTCGGTTGCCGACCGGAGGTCGTGAGCTCCACGCCGAGTGCGGCGTCGAGTGAATTCTCCGCACCGGTCCCGCCGTTGGCGAGGAGTTCCTGGTTGGCATCTGCCCACGTCGTGTAGGTGAACTCCGCGCTGACGGTTCCGCGCCCCTTGAGCTGGTACTGGAGGCCGCCGGCGAAAGTCCAGGGCAGTTCGTAGGTGTACGCCTGCAGGGAGTCCCGGTCGACGTTCATCGAGCCATCCCGCCGCACCAACCCGCTGATGAGGAGCGGCTCGATCGGATGAAATACGGCCCCGAGGCTCATGCCGATCGCATTGTAGGCCAGCTCGGAGCGCTGCCGAACCGGCGCGAAGAGCGAGTCATCGAAGATCCGGCTCAGGAAGAAGCGGTTGGAGCCGGTGATGAAATGAATCCCGAGCCCCACGGCCAGCGTGCTCTTGTTCCGGTATCCGACGGCCAGCCGGAAATCGGAAGTCCCTCCCCGCGACTCGAGGGAATCACGGAATTCGACGGGCTGTCCGTTGACTGGCGTCGAGCCGGTGGTCACGAACCCGAAATCGCGATCGGTATACGACCCGAAGCTCCCGGCGAAGTAGTACGGGGTGTCCTTGATCCGGTTGACGAGGATCAGGTTTGGCATCCCGGCATCGGCGCCGGAACCCGTCCCGCCCGGCGTCGTGCTGGACCGCCAGTTCTGGAACATGTTGAACCCGATCGTCAGCCCGATGATGGAGGTGATCGCCGCGGGATTCGTGGCCGACATGCCGTCGAGCATGCTCGCGCTGCCGGCCATGCCCACCGCGCGCGCCGACAGCGGCGGCTGCGGAATCCCGAGGGCGCGCACGTCGAACGTCGAGGACTGCGCGGCGGCACTGCCGCCGGCGCCGCAGAGGAGCGCGAGGGTGGTCAGGAAGCGTCGCACTCAGGGCTCCTCGAAATCGAGCGATGCCACATAGGTGACCCGAAGGCGCGGAGCGCCGGCGGCGCTGCGAGTGGATGCGAAGATCGGGATCGTGAACGACGAAGCCTCGGGCTGGAGCGAGATGAAGAACGCCTGGGCCGGAGGGTTTGTCGGGAACTGCCAGGTGCGCACGATATCCACCACCTCCACGATCACCGTGTCCGCGGAGCCGATGGTCACCAGCGACGAGTTGGCGATCAGTGGCACGAGAGGGGATTTCCCTCCTTGATCGCTGAGGACGCCGCGGGCGGTGATGGTGGTCCCGATGTTCGGCACGCCCGTGATCGGCTGGACCGGCGTGAGCAGAAGCTCGGCACGGAGGATCTCCGCACCGATCAGTACGCTGTCGGGGACGCTGAACCGGACGATGAAACGCGCCGACGGTGCTCCCCCGACCATCAACTGGTCCGGATCCAGGGCCGGCGGGTCTTCCTGCACGTAGGTCGCGAAGGTCGGCACCCGGCGGATGTTCGCCGGCTGCTTGGTAGAGTCGACCTCCGGCACGCTGATGTACCAGGTGATCGTCGGCAGGAAGGTGGCCGCCGTCAGATTGCCGAGCTCGACCCCCGTCACCGAATCCGCCGTCAGGGCGATCGCGATGGCGAGGACGCCACTGTCGGCCGGCGGGATCGCGAGCTTCAGCAGATCCGCGCCCTCGAACACCGCCCGCACGTTGCCCGACGAAAGCGTGTCATTGATGGCGAGACTGTCCAGGAACGTGCCCGGGGTCATGAAACCCGAGACGTCGGTGAACGTGACCCCGCTATCGAGAGTCGCCGGCGCCCGGAACAATTGCAGCCAGAGCCCGGTGGCGGCCGAATCACGCGCCAGCACCCCCAGGGTGAGGGCGACGCTGTCGATGGTGTAGGCGTAGAGCGAGTCGTCGATCCGGACAGAATCCGGCAGGGCACCATACCGCATCGCGGTGAGGTACTGGTTCGTGGACCCGGTCGTCGAGGTGAGCAGCCCGGTCCCTTCCCCGGGGAAGACATATCCCAGGTAGGTGCTGTCCCCGCCGAACACCGCGTCGATCACGGTGTCGCGGATGACGATCGTCCCGCCCGGGCAGGTCTGGGGACACGAGCCTGGCGTGGTGAAGTCCTCAGTGCATCCGGCGAGGCCGACGGCGACAAGGCCGACAACCCCGATGGCAAGTCGCTGCACGCCAAGCCGGGAGAGAAGTTCGATCAAGATGCCTCAAGACGGTGCGAGGTAAATGCGTCAGGCAGCAGTTCTGCCAGGGTCCAGTGCAGCGCCTGCCCCGGCCCGACCGCGTCCACGCGCAGCGCGAGCCCAAACTCCGCCAGCATCTGCCGGCACGCCCCACAGGGCGAGGCGGGCGGATCGCTGTCGCTGACAACCACGATCCGACGAAACCGGCGGTGGCCGGCCGCGACCGCCGAGACGAGCGCCGACCGTTCGGCACAGATGGTCAGGCCGTACGAGGCGTTCTCCACGTTGCAGCCGACAAACACCTGGCCATCCTCGGTCTCTAGCGCCGCCCCGACCCTGAACCCCGAATAGGGGGCGTGGGCATGTTGCTGTACCGCACGGGCGGCCTCAAGCAGCGCTTCAGCCATTCCAGACTTCTCCCAGAAACGAGCGCCCCGACTCCAGCGGGGCGGTGCCAAGAAACTCGGCGACGGTCTGCCCGATGTCCGCGAACGTCGAGCGCTCCCCCAGCGGGACCGCGTTCACCCGAGGGCCATAGACGAGCAGGGGCACCCGTTCACGCGAATGGTCGGTGGACGGGGTGGTCGGGTCGTTCCCGTGATCCGCGGTAAAGATAACGAGGTCGCCCTCCCGTACCCGGCCCAGGAGTCCCGGAAGGGCCCGGTCCAGCTCCCGCAGCCCGGCGGCGAATCCTGGCACGTCGTTCCGGTGCCCCCACGACTGGTCGAATTCAAGAATGTTCGCGAAGATCAGCCCCCGCCGCGCACTCTCCAGCGCCGAGCCGATCAGGTGGTATCCCTCGGCATTCGTCGCCGCGTGGACGCTGGAGATGTTCCGGCCCGCGAACAAGTCGTCCACCTTGCCGATCCCGAGTCTCGGCACATGCTGGCGCGCCAGCTGATCCAGCAGTGTGGGGCCCGGGGGCGGCAGGCTGATGTCCTTCCGGTGGGCAGTCCGTCTCCAGGCACCGGGAGTCCCCACGAACGGGCGGGCGATGACCCGCGAGACAGCGTGCGGGGGCTGGAGGAGGTCGCGCGCCGCCGCGCAGGCGGCGTACAACTCCCCGAGCGGCACCACTCCCTCGTGTGCGGCGACCTGGAAGACGCTGTCCGCCGACGTGTAGACGATCCAGTCCCCCGTCCGCTGGTGCTCCTCCCCGAGCTCGTCGAGAATGGCCGTCCCCGAGGCGGCGACATTCCCCAGCACTCCCCGGCCGGTCCGGCGCGAGAACTCGGCGATCAGGTCATCCGGGAAGCCATTTGGATACGTCGGAAAGGGCTGCCGCAGGGTCAGCCCGCAGAGTTCCCAATGCCCTGTCGTGGAGTCCTTCCCGGCGCCCGCGGGCTGACAGGTCCCCCACGCGGCCGAGGGCGTCGTGACGGCCGGGACGCCCTGCAGCGGCGCGCAGCACCCGAGCCCCAACGCCTCGAGATTCGGCAGCGACAGGCCACCTACGCTTCGCAGGGTGTTGCCGAGAGTATCACTCCCTGTGTCGCCGTAGGTGGTCGTGTCGTGCGCCGGGCCGATACCGAGCCCATCCAGCACCACGATCACCGCACGCCGATTCATGGCGTGGCAATTCCCTGGACGAAGCGGAAGCGGAGCGCCGTCAGGACCTCGTCGATCAGCTTCTTCTCGTCCGGCTCGAGCTGTCCCGGCGGTCTTTTCCTGCAGCATCCCGAGAGTGTCGATCAACGCCTGTCCCACCTGTCGGGCATCGCTGCTCGCTGAACCCTTCGGCCCCCGGCGGCAGCTTGCCGGACAACGCCCCTTCCGCCTGCTGCGCCAGGCCGAGGACGAGTGACATGAAATGCTGGTTCATTTTCCCTCCGCGTAGCGACGGGCCACTCGGCCACCGAGTCCCGTCAACAGTTCGTAGCTGATGCTCCCCGCTGCCGCCGCCTGTGCATCCAGCGATACGGCGCCGCCGTAGATGGTGGCGATGGAGCCGATCGGGACCGCTGCGTTCCCCACATCAACCATCGTGAAGTCCATTGTCACCCGGCCCACGATCGGGTGGAGCGCCCCTCCCAGCTCCACTGATCCCCTGCCACCCAACGCCCGCGGCACGCCGTCGGCGTACCCGGCCGCGAGGGTGACGATGGTAGTGGGCGAGGTCGCACGCCAGGTCGCCTCGTAGCTGACGGTGTCGCCCGGCGAGACCCGCCGACTCGACACGACCGGCGCACGAAAGCGGACGACGACTTCCGGCGCCAACGGCCCCGCGGCTCCGCCATAGAGGAAGATGCCCGGCCGGACCATATCGCCGGCAAAACGTCGGCCCTGGAGCGCGGCCGCGCTGCTGGCCGCATGAATCAGCGCCGGTCGCCGCGGGAATGCGTCGATCACCGACTGAAACCGGTCCCACTGTTCGCCAGCCGAATCCAGGTCGACATCGGCAGAATGGAAGTGCGTGAACACTCCTTCCCACCCCGTTGCACCCGCCAGCAGGCGCCCCGCCTCGCCGAGGAGCTCCCGGTCGTTCCAGGAAAAACCGAGCCGCCGCATCCCGGTGTCGATCTCGACGTGGAAGGGACGGTTCCCAGTGGCAAGCCACGTTCGCAGTTGGTCCAGGTCGCCGAGTGCCGGGCGCAGCTCCTCGCGGAAACAGGTCTCCATCCCTTCCGCCGAGAGCGGCCCGAAGACGATGATCGGGCGGCGAATCCCGGAGCGACGGAGCTCCACCCCCTCCTCCACTGCGACGACACCGTAGCCCCACGGGTCCACGGCCTCCAGGACGCGCGTCGCCGCAGCAGCGCCGATGCCGTAGGCGTTGGCCTTGACCATCGGGAGTAATCGGGAGCCGGAGACCGAGAGCACGGTCCGGGCGTTGGCGACGAGGGCGCCAAGGTCGATATCGGCCCAGGAACGGGCAGGCAGGATCGGGTTTGACGCGCTCACGAGACGGCGGGTATGATACCGTTCACGGAGGATAAATGCAAGAGAATTCAGCGCTTGGACGCGCCATGGAGATCGTCCGGGACCTGCGCGTCCGGTGCCCCTGGGATCGGGCGCAAACCCGCGACACCCTGCGCCCCTATCTGGTCGAGGAAGTGCTCGAAGTCGATCAGGCGATCGGCTCGGGAGACCCGGAGTTATTGCGGGACGAGATGGGGGATTTCCTCCTCCACCTGGCCTGGCAATTGGTGCTCGCCGAGGAACTCGGAGAGTTCACGGCGGAAGAGGTGGCGGACGACCTGATCGCCAAGATGCAGCGTCGGCACCCCCACCTGTTCGATCTCGGTCCCGCCCAGCCATGGGAAGAGCTGAAGCGACGGGAGCGAGTGCGCGGCACTCTCGAAGGCCTTCCCCCGACGCTTCCTCCCCTGCTCCATGCGTTCCGGCTGCAGGAGCGAGCGGCATCCGTCGGATTCGACTGGGACGACGTACGAGGGCCGCTGGAGAAGGTGCGCGAGGAGATAGCGGAAGTTGTGGAACAACTTCCGCAGGCGAGGCCGGGGGGCCGGGAGGCAGGGGGGCAGTACACGGAGCATTCGCCGGAGCCGGTGGCCTCGCCCGAGTTGATCGAGGAGATCGGGGACCTGCTCTTCGCGGTGGTCAATCTCTCTCGGAAGGCGGGCGTGGCACCCGGTGTCGCGCTCGACGGGGCGAACCGAAAGTTCATCGAGCGCTTCCGGGGGGTGGAACGGCTTGCCGCCGAGCGGGGAATCGATCTCCACTCGGCGGGTCTGGCAAAACTGGACGAACTCTGGGACGAGGTGAAGAAGCTCTAGGGATAGAGCCGGTGAATCTGCCTCGGGAACGCGATTGACTCCCTGATGTGCGGGTTTCCGCAGATCCAGGCGATGGTGCGCTCGACGCCGAGGCCGAAACCGCTGTGCACGAATGTCCCGTACTTCCGCAGGTCGAGATACCAGCGATACGCCTCCGGGTCGAGCCCTTGGGCGAGGATCCTCGCAAGCAACCGATCGTGATCATCCTCGCGCTGTGAACCGCCGATGATCTCGCCGTAACCCTCGGGGGCCAGGCAGTCGTTGTTCAGCACCGTCCGGGGGTCGTCGGGGTTTTCCTTCATGTAGAAGGCCTTGACCTCCTTCGGGTAGTTGAAGACGAATACCGGCCGGTCGTATTCCTTGGCCAGCAGCGTCTCGTCGTCCCCGCCCAGGTCCTTCCCCCACGTGATGTCCGAACCGAGTTCCTGCAGCCTGGTCACCGCGTCGGTGTAGCTGATGCGCGGAAACGGGCCCACGACCCGTTCCAGCGGGGTCGTGTCGCGCTCCAGTTCCTTCAGCTCTTCCTGGCGCCGATCGAGCACACGCGCCACCACCGAGGCGATGAACTCCTCCTGCAGCGTCATGTTCGCGTCCGAATCGTTCCACGCGACCTCCGGCTCCACCATCCAGAACTCGGTGAGGTGGCGCCGGGTCTTCGACTTCTCGGCCCGGAAGGTCGGCCCGAAGCAGTAGACTTTCCCAAGCGCGGCAGCGGCCGCCTCGACGTAGAGCTGGCCGGTCTGCGCCAGGTACGCCTTCCCCAGATCGAAATAGTCGGTGCTGAAGAGATTCCCCGCCTCCTCGCCGATCGACCCAGTGAGAATCGGCGTGTCCACCAGCACGAAGTCGCGGTCGTAGAAGAAGTCCCTGATACCCTGCACCACCTCGTTCCGCACCTTGGCGATGGCCACCTGCCGGCGGCTGCGAAGCCAGAGGTGTCGGTGCTCGAAGAGGAACGCGCTTCCGTGCTCCTTGGGCGAGATGGGATACTCCGGACTCGTCCCCAGGATTTCGACATCAGTCGCTGTCAGCTCATGGCCGCCAGGCGCGCGAGCGTCGGCCCGGACCTCGCCGGTCACGGCGATCGACGCTTCCTGCGTCAGTTCGGAAATCCGGTTCCAGGTCGCCTCCGGCACTTCCCGCTTGGAGAATACGGTCTGCAGATATCCCGAACCGTCCCGGAGGACGACGAAGGCGATTTTGCCGCTGGAGCGGGTGGTGGCCACCCATCCGCGGACGGTGACAGACTGACCGACGTGCCGGTGCAGTTCGTTGATTTGGACGTAGGGCATGGGGCTCGGCTGCGGTAAGGGTCGTTGACGGTAGGATTGTACACCCGCTACCCGATGCGAAACAACTCCGTCGCCCTCGGAAACCTGGCCAGTGCGCGGGCGCGAATCGCCTGATTGACCGTCCGCTGGAGCATCGGGTCGGCCGCCAGCACCTGCCCCGCCAGTTCGCGCGCCCGCTGCAGCAGGGGAGTATCCTCCGGGAGTCGCGCGTGGCGCACCTCGATGCCGCCCGACTGGCGCGCGCCGATCAGGTCACCCATCCCCCGCTCCTTGAGATCGAGCTCCGCGATCGCAAACCCGTCATTGGTGGCCGCGAACGCCTTCAACCGGTCCGGCGTTCGCCCACCCGGCAGCAGGATGCAATGGCTGTCCCCTGCACCGCGCCCGATCCGGCCCCGCAGCTGGTGCAAGCTGTGCCAGGCCGAACCGCTCCGGGTGCTCGATGACCATCACCGTGGCATTCGGCACGTCGATCCCGACCTCGATGACCGTCGTGGCCACCAGCACCTGCACCGCGCCATCCCGGAACCGGCGCATGACCCGGTCGCGCTCGTCCGCCTTGAGGCGGCCGTGCACGAGCTCGACCACGAGGTCAGGCCACCGTGCGTCGAGCATCTCCGCCATCGTAGTGGCCGCACGGAGATCCGCCTTCTCCGACTCGTCGATGATCGGCAGAACGACATACGCCTGCCGCCCCGCGCGGCACTCGGTCTCGACGAACGCCATGACCCGTTCGCGATGCTGTTCGCTGCGGATGGTGGTCCGGACCGTCCCTCTCCCCGGCGGCCGCTCCCGCAGCTGGGACTGGTCGAGATCGCCATAGAGGGTGAGCGCCAGCGACCGGGGGATCGGCGTGGCGGAAAGCAGCAGGACGTCCGGGGAGGACCCCTTCCCGATCAGCGCGGCGCGCTGCTCCACGCCGAACCGGTGCTGTTCGTCGATGACCACAAGGCCGAGCCGGCGGAAGGCGACACTCTCCTGCATCAGCGCATGCGTCCCGACCGCGATACGCGCCCCACCCTGCCGGAGCCGGTCCTTCGCCGCCTTCTTCGCGGCGGCGGTCATCTTTCCGAGAAGCAGTTCGGGCACGATGCCGAGCGGGGCCAGAAGTTCGGTGAGGGTCCGCGCATGCTGCTCGGCCAGGAGCTCCGTGGGCGCCATCAGCGCCGCCTGGAAGTCGTTCTCCACCGCCAGCAGCATCGCGAAGAGCGCCACGACCGTCTTCCCGGTCCCGACATCGCCCATCAGCAGGCGATGCATCCGTTCCGGGGCGGTCATGTCGGCGGTGATCTCGCGGATGGCCTGTTTCTGGTCGTCGGTCAATTCATAGGGCAGCGCGGCCTCGCAGCGCCGACGTGAGATCGCGCTTGACCTCGAACGTGATGCCGCTGCGCTGGCGCTTTGCGAGCGTGCGAGCCCGCACCAGCATCAGCTGCAGAGTCAAACAACTCGTCGAAGGCGAGACGCCTCCGGCCCCGCTCGGCGTCCGTCGACTGTGGCGGGCCGGTGCACGTCACGCAGCGCCTCCACGAGGGTGGGCAGCGCGAGCTCCGACCGGATGGACGCCGGCAGCGCGTCTTTCACCAACGGGAGGAGGTGGTCAAGATGCCGGTCCACGAGGGAGCGGATCATCTTGTGGCTCAGTCCCTCGGTGGCAGGGTAGACCGGCAGCACCCGGCCACTCTCCGGCGCAATCGCCTCGTCCTCATCCGCCAGGATCAGGAATTCGGAAGGAGCGAGCTGCCTGCCGTGGTAGAAGCGGACGGTACCGGCGACCAGCAACGTCTGCCCGACCTCGATGGTCCGGTCGAGAAACGCCTGACCTGGCCACGCACATTCGATGACGCCCGAGGCATCGCGGAGCACGGCACGGAAGATCCGGAGTCCCTTGCGGGTCGGCACCACGCCCTTGTCCACGACGCGTCCGATACAGGCGACTTCGTCCCCAACCCGGGCGCGGGCGACCGGAATGACGGACGAGGCGTCGAGATATCGATGCGGGAGATGCCAGAGGAGATCCTGCGCGGTCACGACGCCGAGGCGGGCGAACGCATCGGACCGTCGCTCGCCGACCCCCTTGAGGAACTTGACGGGGGTGTCGAGCCGGAGCGCGGGCGGTGCGCTACCCTTCGTCGGCAAGGAGATGCCTGGCGAACTCTCGCGCGTCGAACGGCACCAGGTCCGCGAGATCCTCCCCGCGCCCAAGGAACCGAATCGGCACGCCGAGCTCGCGGCGCAACGCAACCGCCGCCCCACCCCGGGCGGTCCCGTCGAGCTTGGTGATGATCAACCCTGTCGGCTGCACGGCCTCCGCAAAGAGGCGGCCCTGCTGCACCGCGTTCTGGCCGACGGTCCCATCAAGGACAAGGAGCGCCTCGTGAGGCGCGCCCGGCGCCCGGCGCCCGACCACGCGCGCAACCTTGCGGAGTTCATCCATCAGCCCCTCCTGCGTGTGCAGCCGCCCGGCCGTATCCACCAGCACCGTGTCGGCCCCGCGCGCCACCGCAGCTTCCACCGCATCGAACGCGACCGCCGCGGGATCCCCACCCGACGCACCCGAGACACAGGGCACCTCGAGTCGCTCCGCCCACACCTCCAGCTGGGCGATTGCCCCGGCGCGCCAGGTATCCGCAGCCGCCAACAACACCTTCCGACCCTGCCCCTTCATGCGATGCGCAAGTTTCGCCACGCTCGTCGTCTTCCCGACGCCGTTGACGCCCATGACGAGTACCACCGTCGGGCCCGGCTCGGCGCGCGCGATCTCCCCAGAATCACCAATGGGCGCAAGCAGCTCCGCGATGCGGTCGACCAGGGCCTCCCGGAGGTCGGCCTCGCTCTTCCACGTCCCTCGCCTGACCCCATTCTCGAGCACTGCCATGAGGTCCATCGTGGCCGGCACGCCAAAGTCCGCCTCGAGCAGGAGACGTTCGACCGCTTCCAGGTCAGCGGCATTGAAGCCGCGCACCATGGCACCGACATCGGTCAGTGCCAACCGCTTGAGGCGGCCCCAGAGTCCCAGCTTCTTCTGTTCGGTGACGCGATCGCGTTTCATGGAAGGAATCTAACGCCGGCGCTCAGCGCAGCCCGAGTCGACGGCGGGCCAGCCATTCTCCAGCCAATCCAAGCAGGGCAAGCAGGTAGAGCCACGGCCACTGCCGGGCCGTCCGTCGTTCCCCTGCCCCAGCCGCGGGCGTGGCGCGGGGCCGCACGACCACCTCACGTGGGAGCCACTCCCGCGACCAGCTGTCGACGGCAACCAGGCCGGTGCCTCCACGAGCTCCAGCGAGGCGGTAGCGATAGGTCCCCGGCGTGAGCCAGAGGGAGGCGCGTCCATCGCCCCCGAATCGGAGCGTGTCGGACTGTTCCTGTCCGTCGCGGGCCAGCGTGATCGGAAGGAGTACCGTCGAATCGCTCGCCCGCTCGAAGACGAGCGGCATGCCCTGCTCCACGACCCGCTGCAGGATCCGAGCGTCGGCAGCCCCCGCTTCCTTTTCTGCAAGGAGCCAGGAAACCGTGGCCGCCACGGTCGCGCGATAGACGTCAGCGCTCGGTCCTCCCCGAAAGCCCCAGCGCCACAGCCCATCGGCACCGAAGACGACCTCGCGCTGCCGACCCACCTGCCTGCCGACGATGACCGGACGTGCGGCACCACGACGACCGAGCTGAACCGTCAGGCCTACCCAGTCCCCCGCGCCCGGCGCGAGCGCCCTGACGCTGGTGAGTGGCGGCAACGAGTCGACCGGAACACCGAGGAAGGCGAGGGCCACTGGAGAGACCGGCGCGCCGGATGGGTACCACTCCCCGTCGCTCGCCGCGCCGTCGGGCCAGCGCAGGACGCCCCGCGCCGTGGAGCTGCCCACCATCGCGGGGGCCTCGCCCCGCACGACGAGGAGGTCCGCGGACAACACGGCGTTGCGCACTTGCGCCAGCCCGACGACCGCTAGGCCGTTCATGTCGCGCCACTGGTCGCGCTCGAGGCGGACAAACCCCCGCACGGGCAGATCCGCCACATCGCGCAGGGTTCGGTAGAGGAATCGTGCGTCCCAGTCCCCCGGGTTGGCGAGCATGACGACCCCGGGAGTGCCGCTGAAATCGACCGCGACGAGGCGAGCGTCGTTCCTTGACTCGGCATCCTCCAACCCGGCGATGGCCACCGCGAGGAATTGCGTTCCGACGCCGACCCCCTTCGTGCCTGCGATGATTCGCACCGGCACCGACGCCCCCGGTGGCACGATCGCGCTCGCGCGGCCCAGGACCCGCTGCCCGGCCCGCAGCTCGACCGTGACACTCTCCGGCGCGGCAGTCCCATCGGCGTTTAGCTCCGCAGTCACGATGAGCGTGTCACCGACCGTCGCGCGCGCCGGTGCGTGGACTTCCCTGACCGCGACGTCCCGGCTGCGGGTTCTGGGGAGCACGACGAAGCCGGCCGACGCGAGGAGGTCTCCCGGCAGATCCGACGCATCATCCAGTTCCCCGTCGGTGACGACCACCGTACGCCCGCCAAGCGCGGAGGCGGACGCGAGCGCCGATGCCAGATCGCTCCGGCCCCGGCCGGGAATGGAGTCGGTCCAGGGCCGTGCGTCCCCGAACCACCGGATGCGTCCGAGCAGGCGCGCCGTGTCGTCGGCGGCCCGCCAGTGGGCGCTGTCGGCGATCATGCTGAGTGACGCATCGAGCAGGACGAGCGGTGGGCGGGAATCGACGGGGCCCGGGCAGCTCGGATTCGCCAGCAGGGCGGCGAGTGCGCCCCACGCCATCGCGCGTGAGAGCATCGGCACCCAGGTCCGCTCCCCCCGGGACTCCAGCCGGAGATAGGCGACGAACGCGAGCGATGCCGCGAGCAGGATGAGGAGGAGAGTCAGCATTCGAGTCTGTAAAATCCTACGCGGGAGGCGGCGTCAGGATTCGGGGGAGGCGGGGAGATGAGGGGACGTCAGTTGCCGAAATTGGCCATGGCGGGGGCCGACGTCGGGTACAACTCTGCCGAGAGGCGACCCCGTTCCTCCTCAAATGCCGGGCGGTCCGCGGCGGCCACCGGCTTTCCGTTGCCGAGATCGAGCCGGCGGGAATCCCGCGCGACGCCGTTGACGCGAAACTCGTAGTGCAGGTGGGATGCCGTCGCGAGTCCGGTGGCTCCCACCCGACCGATGACCTGTCCCTGGCTGACGCGGGTCCCTGGTCGGACGAGGATGGCGCTGAGGTGACCGTACCGGGTGGTGATCCCGTTCGCGTGCCGGATCTCCACCAGGTTCCCGTATCCGCCGGCCCGCCCCGCCTTGGCCACTGTCCCTTCGCCCGCCGCGAGGACCGGCGTCCCATAGGCCGCGGAATAGTCCGTGCCCTCGTGGCGCCTGGCGTACCCCAGGATCGGGTGCCTCCGCGACCTGTTGAAGCTGGAGGAGATCCGGCGGAACTGGAGTGGTGCTCGCAGGAACGCCCGCTTCAGGGACTCGCCCTCGGCGTCGTAGTAGGACACCGCCCCGCTCGCCGTCTCGAACCGATAGGCGGTCAGACTGCGGCCATTGATCGAGAGGTCGCTGGCCAGGATGCGCCCGAAGCGGACCTCGCCCTCCTCCGACACCTCGCGCTCCAGGAGCACCTGGAACCGGTCGCCTACCCTGATGTCGCGCGTGAAGTCCACCGACCAGGCGTAGACGTCGGCGAGGTCCCACGCCAGGCGTTCCCGCTCGCCGGGACCCAGCAGCTGGGCGTCCACGCCCTGATCGAGCGCCACGTAGAGCGAATTGTCGATGGGGCCTTCGATGCGGACGACTTCCGAGCGCCACTCGATGGGCTGGATCTCGGTGGTCCAGCCGCCGCTGTCGGCGCGCAGGAACTGCAGCCGCTGTTCGGCGCCGGTCCGCACGGAAAATGCTGTCGGGAAGGAATCGAGCCGCGGGCGCCGGAAACTGAAGATCATGCCCGTTCGCGCGCGGCGTGGATCGAAGTTCGAGCGGGCGACGACTTCCTGCAGATTGAGCCCGACCACGCCCTGGCGCGCCAGCAGTTCGCTGATCGTCTCACCCCGGTGCAGGGTGTCGGTGCTCTCGGTCCATGCGTTGTCGACGACGATCGGCGTCGCCACCAGCACGCGCTTCCACGGCCAGGAGCCCGTCAGCGAAGCCCAGGCTCCGAGGAGGACGATCGCGATGGCGACGAGGAATCGCGCGACCTTCATCAGTCCATCTGCCGCCGGATAAAGGTCGGGATTTCCATGTCAGGCACGTCCGACGGCGCCGCGTTCCGGCGCGGTTCCGGCCGGCTGGTCGGAGCCGGCGCACTGAGCGGCGGTGGCGTGGCGGCACGGCGCGGCGTCGGGAACGGGAGGATGCCCGGGAGCGGTCCGCCCGCTGGCGTCGTGCGTAATCGTCCGGTCGAAGCCGGTGGCGATGACGGTCACCCGCACCTCGCCCTCCATCGCCTCGTCATTGTGCGCGCCGAAGATGATCTCGGCGTCATCGCCCGCGGCGTCGTGAATGATCTGGTTGATGGTGCTGGCCTCGCCCAGCGTCAGGTCGTTGCCACCGGTGATGTTGATCAGCACGCCGGTCGCGCCAGTGATCGACACATTGTCGAGGAGGGGGCTCGAGATGGCCTGCTGGGCCGCTTCCATGGCGCGGTTGTCGCCACGACCGGTCCCGGTCCCCATCAGCGCGGCGCCGCCGTTCTGCATGATGGTCCGTACATCGGCGAAGTCGACGTTGATGATCCCGGTGGAGGTAATCAGCCCGGCGATGCCCTGCGTCGCGTGGAGGAGGACCTCGTCGGCCTTCTTGAGCGCGTCCTGGAAGGGAATCCCCTTCCCCACGACGGCGAGGAGCCGCTCGTTGGGGACCACGATCATCGTGTCCACGTTGTTGCGGAGCTCGGCGATGCCCATTTCGGCCTGCCGCATCCGCTTCCGGCCCTCGAAGAGGAAGGGCTTCGTCACGATGCCGACGGTCAGCGCGCCGATGTCCCGGGCCACCTGGGCCACGATCGGCGCGGCTCCCGTTCCCGTGCCACCCCCCATGCCGCAGGTCACGAACACGAGGTCGGCCCCCTGGACCGCGGCGATGATTTCGTCGCGATTCTCTTCCACCGCCTGCCGGCCGATTTCCGGCCGGGCCCCGGCCCCGAGTCCGCGGGTGAGCTTCTTGCCGATCTGGACCTTGAGGTCCGACCGCGAGGCCGCCAGCGCCTGGGCGTCGGTATTGACCGAGATGAACTCCACGCCCAGCAGGCGCTCCTCGATCATCCGGTTCACGGCGTTGCCACCGCCGCCGCCGACACCGATCACCTTCATCTTGGCGCTTTGCGTGACCGTTTCTTCGAGCTCGAAGATCATGGGTGTGTCCTCTCAGGACCTGATCAGAAGAAGTCTTGCAGCCAACGTTTGACCGGAGCGAGGTACTTCTCAACCTGGGTGCCACGGCGCCCGCCGCTGCCGAACCCGCTGCCGAGCGCCAACTGCCGCGCGCCGTACAGGGCCAGCCCGGCAGGCACCACCATCCTTGGCGATTCGACACTGTCGGCCAGCCCGGTGAGCCCCTGCTGAGGCACGCCCACCCGCACCGGCATCGCGAACACCTCGCGTCCCAACTCCACGATGCCGGTGGCCTGCGCACCGCCGCCGGTCAGGATGACGCCGGCCGGCAGTCGCTGGTGGTACCCCGCACGTGTGATCTCGTCGAGGGCGTACTCCAGCACCTCCTGGAGGCGCATGTGCATTATATGCGCAAGCACCCGCCGGTGCGCGCTCCGGGCGCCCTGACCAGGTGTGCTCGGCAGCTGGATGACGTCGTCCTCCGGCACCAGCGGCTCGTACGCCGCCCCAAACCGTTCCTTGATCCGCTCGGCATCCTGCTGCGTCACCTGCAGGCCGTGCACCAGGTCGGCGGTCACATGGCCACCGGCGCAGAGGAGCGACGCGGTGTGCCGGATCTTGCCGCCCTGGAAGATCGAGACGTTGGTGGACCCTCCGCCGAGCTCCACGATGGCGCACCCGAGCTCCCGTTCATCGGGAGTGAGCACCGCCAGGGACGCCGCCAGTGGCTCAAGCACGAACTCGCCGACATGAAAGCCGGCCCGCTCGACCGCCCGCCGCAGGTTCTGGAGCACGCTGGAGAGCACCGTGACCAGGTAGACCTCGGCTTCGAGCCGCGAACCGGTCATCCCGATCGGCTCGTTGATCCCCGGCTGCTGGTCGATGATGTAGTCCTGCGGTATGGCGTGCAGGAGCTCGTGATCCCGGCCGAACGAGACGTTGCTGGCCATGTCGTTGACCCGGGCCACGTCGCCGGTGCGGATCTCGTCGCCCGTGACGGAGACCATCCCGTGCGAGCTCCGGCCGGCGACGTGCTCCCCGGCGATGCCGCAATAGACCGTGCCGACTTCGACGCCGGCCATCCGTTGCGCATCCGCCATCGCCTTGGTGATGGCGCGGGTTGTTTCCTCGAGGTCGCGGACGACGCCCCGCCGCATCCCCGCCGACCGTACGATGCCGACGCCGAGGACGCGCGCCAGCGGTTCACGGGAGTCGCCGGTGGCCTCCGCGACGATCGCGACGGTGCGGGTGGATCCGAGGTCGAGCGCGGCAACGAGGCGTTGGGGAGAGGCGGTCATGCCTGACGCCCCCGTCCCCGCACCACTACCTGGCCGGCAAACCGACCGTCCAGCTCAACCCATGCGCGGCCCTGTTGGCCGAGTACCTGTTCTGCTGCCATCACCGCGCGAATGACCTCCGCTGTCACATCCGGACGGAGCCACAGTCGGCGTCCGCCTAAGTCCAGAAGCACGTCCCCCTTCACCTGCGAGGCCGCGACTACTCTCGAAAATAACTCAGGATCGATTTCCTGCACTCGCCCGAGCACACGCGCGACGGTGGCGTTCGGTTTCTCCACCACCGGGAGGTCGGGCGCCGAGACAGCCGGATCAAATGGCAGGTACTTCCCGTTCCGTCCGACCATCGTCAGGCGCCCATCCCTGGGCGCCAGCGCGACCGCCTGCGCCTCCGTCACTTCGACCACAAGCGTCCCCGGGAGGCGACGGCGCACCTCGGCACTGCGCGTCCCCGGGAAGGCCAGGGCCCGCTTCTGGTACGGCGAGAGATCATCGAAGAGGTTCCCGTTCGCAGGGATCTTCAGCGCCCCCGCGAGGTCGGCTGGGTCGATGGCCTCCACGCCGACGAACTCCACGCGCCGCACCTGGAAGAACTGCACATGCCTCAGGAGCAGCGGGCCAACAAACCAAAGGAGCGCGAGTGCAGCGATCCCGGCGCCGGTCTGGAGTGCACGGCGTTGCCAGTTGCTCATCCGGCCCGCAATCCCGCCGCCAGCTCGGGGCCCAGGCGTGTGATGTCGCCAGCGCCAAGGGTCAGGACGACGTCGCCGGGAGTGAGGAGACCGAGGACGACTTCGCCCACCTTCGCCCGCTGCGGGGCGAAATGCACATCCGCCCCCGCTGCCCGAGCCGCCTCCACCACCAGGACCCCGCTCACCCCCGGCACCGGCTGCTCGCGGGCGGCGTAAATCTCGGTCACGATCGCCACGTCCGCGCCGGCGAGTGCCTGTCCCATCGCCGTGCTGTGTGCCTGGGTCCGGCTGTACAAGTGGGGCTGGAACACCGCCACCAATCTCCGGCCTGGGAAGGCCTGGCGGGCAGCTTCAAGCGTTGCCACCAGTTCCGTCGGGTGGTGCGCGTAGTCGTCCACCAGCGTCACCCCGCCAGCGTCGCCCAGTCGTTCGAACCTCCTGCCCACACCACGGAACTCTCCGAGCGCCTCGATCGCCGCGTCCACTGACCCATTCAGCGCGTGCACCACTCCAAGCGCTGCGGTCGCGTTGCGCAGGTTGTGCAGTCCGGGGACTCCGGAGGCGGAGCGTGACCACACCTCGCCCCGGGAGGGCCACCGACGCGATGGTCATCGCGGCTGCCTGCCGGACATCGAAGATCCGAAGCTCGGCCTCAGCGGCCATCCCGAATCGCAGGGTGCCAGGTCCCAGGCGAGTCGCCAAACGAGCGGCACCGACATCGTCGACACCGATCAGGCGGATCCTGGCGCGCCCGGCGAAGGTGGCGAAGGCCTCCTCGAGTGCGCCGTAGGAGCCGTAGCATTCGAGGTGGTCGGCCTCGACGTTGTTCACGACCGCCACCGTCGGGTGCAAGGCAAGAAACGCCTTGTCGTACTCATCCGCCTCGACCACGAAGAGGCTGTCGCCATCGAGCCGAGCATTGCCGCCCCACAGGCCGACTCGGCCACCGGCCAGTCCGGTGGGAGCCAGCCCAGCCGCGGCCAGCGCCTCGGTCGTCATAACAGTGGTGGTCGTCTTCCCGTGGGTCCCCGCGAGCCCTACGACGGTGCCACCGGCAACCAGCCCCGCCAGCGCCTCCTTGCGCGGAATCACGGGGATCCCGAGTTCCCGGGCCCGGGCCAGTTCCGGGTGGTCCACCGGGACGGCGGCCGTGTACACCACTGCCCGGGCACCCTCGACATGGGCGGGATCGTGGTGATCGGCAACCTCTCCGCCCGAGCGCCGCCACATCGGCGGCCCCCTCCGGGGCTGGGTCGCAGCCAGTCACCGGTACCCCTCGCCGACGGGCGATCAACGCCAGGGCGCTCATCCCCGCCCCGCCAATGCCGACGAAGTGCACAGGCCGCGGATCCGAGGGGTTGAATAAGTCCATTGGAATTGAGCTAATGTAAAATCTTATCGAGAGTTGCGAAAGAGCGAGACTAGCCCAGAAGCGTCAAAAGATGCGACACAATGTCGCTGGCGGCGGCTGGCCGACCCCGGGTCTGGGCTGCCCGCGCCATGGCAGCCCTTCGGTCTGGATCACCGATCAGCCCCGAAATCGCCGATCCCAGCGAGTCAGCCGTCAGGTCGCGCTGAAGGAGGACCGTGGCCGCACCGGAGGCCTCGAGTGCGCGGGCGTTTCCCGTCTGGTGGTCGGCCGCCGCGGTCGGAAGGGGGATGAGGATGCTCGGGAGACCCCAGGCGCAGATTTCGGCGCAGGTCATCATCCCGGCCCGTGAAACGACCAGATCCGCGACCGCGAACGCGTCGCCGATCGGATCGAGGAAATCGAAGACTTGAACGCCGGGCGGCTGATGCGCCGATGTAAACCGGCTGTAGGACCCCTTCCCGGTCGCCCAGAGCACCTGCAGCCCGACACCTCCGCCCCCGGACACCCACCCTGCTGTCGCCTCGTTGATGGCGACAGCCCCCTGGCTTCCTCCGGTGATCAGGACAACCGGGAGGTCGGTCGAGAGGCCGAAGCGGGTGCGCGCGGACGCGGCGCGCGACTGATCGGGAGGGCTGATCGGGTTTCCCGTATTGAAGACCTCGGTGTGCCGTCCGGTCTTGAGAAGGCGCTCCGCCTCCGGGGCGCCGAGGTAGACGTGACGTACCCGGCTGCTCAGCAGCTTTGAAGCGAGGCCGGGGATGGCGTTCTGCTCCTGGATCGCGGTCGGAATGCCCCGGCGGGCGGCGAGGTACACGACCGGCGCGGAGGCGTATCCGCCGGTGCCGAGCACCGCCACCGGCTGTTCCGCATCGAGGAGCCGGCCGACCGACCGGAGCAGCCCCCCGGCGACGAACGGCCAGCGCCAGTTCTTCCACCATTGCCTGCGATAGAGGGGCTCGGCGGGCAGAAGCGCGTACCGGAAGTCCCGGGTCGGCAGCAGCACCCGTTCGATTCCGCGCACGGCGCCCACGATCATCGGCTCGAGGTCGGGGCGCTGCCGGCATCAGCTCCGACGCGATGGCGAGCGCCGGCATCAGGTGTCCGCCCGTTCCCCCACCCGCAATCAGGACGGTGCTCATTCGGCGCTGGACTCGCGAGCGGGTCGCCCTCGCATGCGACCGATGTTGATGAGAATCCCGGTGGCGACCAGCGAGACGACCAGGCTGGAGCGGCCGTACGACATGAACGGGAGCGTCAGCCCGGTCGTCGGCATCAAGGCGAGCGACACGGCCATGTGCATCACCGCGGTGATGCCGATCATGGCCGTGATCCCCACCGCCAGGAACTGCCCGAAGGGGTCTGGCGCGCTCCGGGCGATCCGCATGCCCGAGCCAGAGGAAGAGCCCGAACAGGAGGACGACCAGGCAGGACGCCGAGGAAGCCCCACTCCTCACCGATCGTGCTGAAGATGAAGTCCGAGTAGGCATACGGCAGGTACGAGCTTCTGCTGCCCCTCGCCGAAGCCGACGCCGAGGACGCGCCCCGAGCCGATCCCGACCAGCGACTGGTGGATCTGCATCCCGGCGTCGTCGGTCGCCTCACCGGGGTTGAGGAAGGTCGTCAGGCGCGCGACGCGATACTGAGCCCCCTGGATCTTCTCGAACAGCAGGAGCAGTCCGCCCAGCCCGAGCAGGATGAAGTGCCCGATCTTCGCGCCGGCCGAGAAGACGACGATCAGCCCGAGGAGCGTGACCAGGACCGCCATCGAGAGGTTCGGCTGGCCGAGGATGAGCAGCGCGACGGCTCCGATCCCGACCAGGAAGGGGAGCACGCCCTTCTTGAACTCCCGGACCTGGACGCCCTTCTTGGCGGCCAGCGCGGCACACCAGACGATCACGGCGAGCCGGGCGACCTCCGACGGCTGGAAGTTCACCGGCCCGATGTCGACCCAGCGTCGCGCGCCGTTGATCCTGGGCGCAATGCGTTCGGTCCCAGGGAGGATCGGGATGAGCAGCACGACGATCGTGAAGAGCAGGAACGGCCAGGCGAGCCGGCGCCAGAGATGGTAGTCGATGCGCGAGACGACGCTCAGTCCCAGCAGCCCGCAGCAGCGCCCCGATGAGCTGCCGGAGCGCGAACCCCGCCCCATCGCCGCTCGCCGGTCTGCAGGCTCGAGCGCGCCGTAGGTGTTGGCGATCCCGAACGACGACCATCGTGGCCGTGACCACGGTCAGGAGTCGGGTTTCCCACCGCAGTTCACCGGGATGCCGCGCGACCGGTGCGCTCACAGCGCCTCCACCGACCGCGCGGAACTGTGCGCCGCGCTCCTCGTAGTTGTGGAACATGTCGTAGCTGGAGCAGGCCGGCGAGAGCAGCACCGCGTCGCCCGGCTCGGCGAGGCTCGCCGGCGGTCGCGAGCACCTCGTCAAAGGTCCCCGCCACGGACCACCGGCACGGCGTCCGCCAGATCGGCCTCCACGCAGCGGCGCGGCCTCGCCGTAGGCCACGACGGCGCGGCAGCCGCGGCGCAAGCAGCGGCGCCAGCCGCTGGTACGACTCTCCCTTGTGGCGCCCACCCGAGCAGCAGGACGTACGGGCGGTCGAGCGCACTCGAGCGCCACCGCCGTCGAGGCGATGTTGGTGGCCTTGCTGTCGTTGATCCAGAGCACGCCGTTCACCTCCCGGACCGGCTCCAGCCGGTGCGGCAGCGCGCGAAACGACCGAAGCCCCTCGGCGATCGCCTCGAGGCGGCACGTCGGCCCTCCGCACCGCGAGCGAGGCAGCCAGCGCGTTGGCCACGTTGTGATCGCCCAGCAGCGGGAGCTCCCGCCGCGGCAGGATCGGCACACCGTCGAGCATCGAGCTGCCCCGCGTCGCGGTCGTACCAGGCGTCGGCCGTTCCCTGGACGGAGAAGCGCTGATGCGTACCTGGCACTCCCTCCGGCCATCCGCTGGACTCCCGGGTCGTCGCGCGTTGATGACCCAGGTCGATGCCGGGCGTGGCGTTGCGGAAGAGCAGCGCCTTGTCGGCGTAGTAGTCCTCCAGCGCTCGCGTAACGGTCGAGGTGATCCGGCGAGAGATTGGTGAGGACGCCGATCGTCGGCGACAAGGCTGGGCATGTCGTGGAGCTGGAACGACGACAGCTCGACCGCCGAGCCACTCCGGCGGGTTCCGCTTCGAGCGCCACCGCCGACAGCGGCCGCCCGATGTTGCCCGCCGCGGTCGCGCGCAGCCCGGCCGGCCACGAGCAGGTGCGCCGTGAGCGCGGTGGTGGTGGTCTTGCCGTTGGTCCCGGTGATCGCCACGCGTCCGGCTCGACGGCAGGGCACCGCGAGCCCGACTTCCGCCTCGGCCAGCGACCGGGACTCCCGCCTCCCGTGCCGCCACCGAGCGGCCGCGCGTCGGGCGGCACCCCGGGCGAGACCACCACGGCCGCCGCGCGGCCGATCCGCGTCGAGGTCGTGGCCGACCGACCTCGACCTCGACGCCGCCGCGCGCAAGCCCGGCCGCCTGCGCGTCGAGCGTCGGGCCGCTCCCGCCGTCCGAGGCGTACACGGCGACCCCGTGGTGCCGCAGCAGCCGGGCCGCGGCGCCGCCGCTCCGGCCGAGTCCGATGACCGCCACCTCGCGCCCGGCGCCGCGCCACTCCGCGAACATCACCGCACCTTGAGCGTGGCCAGCGCGACCAGCGCGCAGAGGATGCCGAGGATCCAGAAGCGGGTGACCACCGTGGTCTCGGCCCAGCCGAGCTTCTCGAAGTGATGGTGCAGCGGCGCCATCCGGAACACCTGGTGCGCGTCGGCGTACTCCCGCCCGCGCGTCCGCTTGAACCACTTGTAGACCGAGGTCTGCAGCATGACCGACACCGCCTCGGCGACGAAGACCCCGCCGATCATCACCAGCAGGAACTCCGCCTTCAAGCAGGATCGCCACCGTGCCGAACGCCCCGCCGATGGCCAGGCTGCCGGTGTCGCCCATGAATACCTCCGCCGGGTGGGCATTGAACCAGAGGAACCCGAGTGCCGCGCCCATCAGCGCCGCGCAGAACACCGCCAGTTCGCCCGCTCCCGGCAGGTAGATGAGATTCAGGTAAGAGGTGAAGTCCACCCGGCCGAAGAGATAGGCGAAGACCGCGAAGGCGGCCGCCGCGATCGCCGTGAGCCCGGTCGCCAGGCCGTCCAGGCCGTCTGTCAGGTTGACCGCGTTGCTCCACGCGGTGATGACGAACACCACGAAGCCGACGAAGAGGAGCGGAGCGAAGTTGATGACGAGGTACTTGAAGAACGGCACCGTCGTCGCGGTGGCCGGGATGATCGTGTCCGGCACCACGGGGAAGAACAGCAGGTAGAGCCCGAGTACCAGCCCGAAGGTGCACTGCCCCGCCAGCTTCCACTTCGCCACCAGCCCGCGCGACTTGCCCTGCACGATCTTCAGGTAGTCGTCCAGGAAGCCGATGGCCCCCATCCACAGCGTGGCGAGCATCGCCACGACCACCATCCGGTTGTCGATCCGGGCCCAGAGCAGCGTCGGCACGATGGTGGCGAAGATGATGACGAGCCCGCCCATCGTCGGCGTGCCCCGCTTCCCCTGGTGGCTGGCGGGCCCCTCGGCACGGATGATCTGGCCGATCTTGTGGGCATGGAGCCGCCGAATGACCGCCGGCCCGACGATGAAGGACAGCACGAGCGCCGTCACCCCGGCGCCGGCCGCGCGGAAGGCGATGTAGTTGAACAGGTTGAACAGGATGAACTGCTTGCCGAGCGGGGCCAGCCAGAAGTAGAACATCGCGCCTCAGGATCCGTGGGCTGCTCGCGGGGTGAGCAGTGGAATTATACGCTCAAGGGCCACGCCGCGGGACGCCTTGAGCACCATCAGTTCGGTCCCGTCGAGCCGCGGGGCCAGTTGAAGGCCGAGCGCCGGCACATCGTCGGCCACCAGGAGGCGGTCACCGAGCTCGCCACGGAAGGCCTCGAGTGGCGGGACGAACTCGCCGACGGCAGCCAGCAGGTCCGGCTTGAGCCCGACCAGCTCCCGGGCCACTGCCGCGTGCAAGGCCGCCGACTCCTCCCCCAGTTCTCGCATTGTCCCTGCCACGAACACCAGCCGACCGCCCGCCCCGCATCGCCTGCGCGGTCGCCATCGCGGCGCGGAAGGACATCGGGTTGGCGTTGTAGCAATCGTTGAGAATGGTCATCGAGCCGACGCCGTTACCTGGCCCCGTCCGCCCGGCACCTCGAGGCGCTCGAGGGCGCGCGCGACCGCCCGCGGGTCGAGGCCGAGGTGAATCGCGACCGCCCACGCGAGCATCGCATTGGCGGCGAGGTGTCGGCCAGGGAGCGGCAAGGTGAACCGGGCCTGATCTGTCACCACGGTGGCCCGCCCCGTGGCATCCAGCGTTACCGATTGCGGCCGCAGTTCCGCCCCCTCGAGCCCGGCGGTGACCACCCGGCGCGCCAGTTTGCGGGCGCCGCCGGTCAGCGCCGGTGGATCAGTCCCCACCACCCCGAGCGGCACCCCATCGAGCAGGGAGAGCTTCTCGGTGAGGACGCCATCCAGCGAACCGAAGCCTTCGAGGTGACCGGCGGAGACGTTGGTGACGACTGCGACGGTCGGCTCGATGATGCTGCGGTAGCGTGCGATCTCGCCCGGGACACTGGCGCCTGCCTCGATGACCAGCGCCTCGGTATTGTCCGGGGCTTCCAGAATGGTGAGTGGGACGCCGATCAGGTTGTTGAGGTTCGCGCGCGTGGCATGGACCCTGTACCTCGTGCCGAGTGCCGCGGCGAGCATTTCCTTGGTGCTGGTCTTCCCATTCGTGCCGGTCACCGCCACGACCGGCCCGGGAATCCCCCGGCGGCGCGCCCGCGCGAGCCATCCAAGCGCCTCCACCGTGTCCTCGACCTCGAACATCTCGAGTCCCGGGATGCCCTGGGTTCCCTTCCGAACCACCGCTCCCAACGCCCCCCGGGCCGCCGCCTCCTCGAGATGCGCGTGACCATCGAACCGTTCGCCGGCGATCGCGACGAAGAGCGCCCCGGGCGCAATGCGTCCTGGTATCCGTGGAGATGCCGGTGAAGCTCGCGCCTTGGGACGGCCCTGCCGGAAGGCCCAAGGCGTCACGCACCCCAGCACTTGTCCAGTTCATGACCGCCCTTCCAGCGCAGCCTGGACGATGGTCCGCTCGTCGAATGGGTGCTTCGTCTTGCCGATGAGCTGGTACGTCTCGTGGCCCTTGCCGGCCAGGAGCACGGTGTCCCCCGGCCCGGCGTCGGCCAGGACGCGGTGGATGGCGACTTCCCGGTCGTTGAACCGGAGGTGATGCGCCCCTCCCATCCCGGACTCCATGTCGTCCATGATCCGCTCAGGATCCTCGGTCCTGGGATTGTCGGGCGTGATGGCGACGAGGTCCGCTCCCTCGACCGCAATCCGGGCCATCTCCGGGCGCTTCGACCGGTCCCGGTCGCCGCCGCAGCCGAAGATGAGGATCAACCGGCCCGGAGTGAGGGGGCGCAGGGTGGCGAGCACCCGCGTCATCGCGTCCGGCGTATGCGCGTAGTCGCGGAGCACCACCATCGGTGCATCGGCCAGCCGTTCCATCCGACCGGGTACCTGCGGGGCCGCGTCCAGGCGATCGACCACTTCAGCGAGCGGTCGGCCAAGGACCAGCGCCGTCGCCGCAGCCGCCAGTGCATTGGACACATTGAAGGACCCCATGAGCGGGATCCGCACCTCGGCCCTCCCAAACCGCCCCGTCAGTCGAAAGCTGCTTCCGCCGGCCTCCAGCAACACATCTTCGGCGCGGACCTCGGCGTCCGGTGATTCCCCGAAGGTGACCCGCCTGGGAAACGGAGGAAGTGCGGCCCACGCCGGATCGTCAGCATTCACGACTTCGTACCCCGACGGTCCAAGGAGCGCGCTGAGCCGCAGCTTGGCGGCCAGGTACGCCTCCATGGTGCGGTGGTAGTCGAGATGCTCGTGCGTCAGGTTGGTGAAGACGCCGGCGGCGAAGTCAAGGCCATCGAGCCGCCCCTGGTCGAGGCTGTGCGAGGAGGTCTCCATCGCGATGTGTGTCACGCCGCGCTTCCGGAACTCCGCAAAGGTCGCGTGCAGGTCCACCGGGCCGGGCGTCGTGAGGCTCCCGGCGGTCGAGGGGACTCGCTCCCCTGCTCCATCGAACGCTCCGAGCGTGCCGATGCTGCCCGCCGTGCCGCCGGCGTTGAAGAGATGCCGCACCAGGCCGGTCGTCGTCGTCTTGCCGTTCGTACCGGTGATGCCGATGAGCGTCATCGCGGCGGCGGGCTCTCCATACCAGGTCCGTGCGGCGACACTCGCGGCACGCCGCCCGTCGGTGACGAGGATTTCTGGCACACCGGCACCCACCGGACGCTCACCCATCACGGCGACGGCACCGCGAGCGACCGCCTCCGCGGCGAACTCATGTCCGTCGGCGGTCGTGCCGCGCACGGCGCAGTACAACTCACCCGGGGCGATGGTTCGGGTGTCGATGCCGAGGCCGCTGAGCGGTATCCCGTCGGCCGGCGCCGTCACAAGCAATCCCTCGCGCCGCAGCGCTGTCACCAGCTCGTTCCAGTTCACCATGCTCATTCCACCTGCAGACGAACGGTTGTGCCGACTTTGGCGGATGTGCCGGCTGCGGGGCTCGATCCCCGAACCATTCCTGGTCCCGGTGCCGACACCTCGAAGCCGCGCCGGTGCAGCGCCGCGGCGGCCGCGCGGACGCTCAATCCGGTGAGGGGTGGCACGTCCACTGCCGCGACGTCCACGCTGTCCGGCTGGATCGGCCAGGGAATGATCACGCGCGAGGGCGCGGCACGCGCGACCCGCGGGCGACTCGGCGCGGCAATCGCGACGTTGGCCGGCTGCCCGCCAAGCAGCCTGGCTCGGTCGAACGACACGCGCTTGGAAGCCAGCGCCTGCTCGAGCATCGTCCGCACGACCGGGGCGGCGACCTCGCCGCCATAATATTGCCCGGTGGTTGGCCCATCGATCTTGACCACCACCACCAGCTGCGGGTCGTCCGCGGGGAACATCGAGGCGAACGACGCCACGTATTCGTTCACATATTTCCCATTCCGGATACGGCGCGCGGTGCCGGTCTTCCCCAGCACGCCGTAGCTCCCAACCTGCGCTCTGCTGCCCGTGCCTCCGGCGCCGGTGGCCCCCCGGAGGAACTCACGGAGCTGCGCGGCGATTTCCGAGGACACCGCCCGCCGCACCGGCTCTGGTTGATGGCGGTAGATGACCGTGCCGTCGGGCGCGCGGACTTCACGGATCAACGTCGGCGTCAGGAGAATGCCGTCGTTGGCAATGGCGGCGTAGGCCGCTGCCAGCTGCAGCGCGGTTACTTCGAAATAGTACCCCATCGCCACGCTCACCCGGTCGTACTCGGGCTGCCACCGCTCCGGACGGTAAACGATCCCGCGGGATTCGGAGGGAAGCTCCACCCCGGTCGGTGCCCCGAATCCGAAGTCCCGAAGCTGCTGGTACTGCTCAGCGGGTGTGAGGCGATCGGAGAATTTCGCCATGGCCACGTTGCTGGACACCTCGATGGCCTGAGCCAGGGTCAGCATGCCGGGCTTGGCGTGCTCGTCGTTGATCTCGCGCACCCGCCCGTTGGAGAGCTCCATCTTCCAATGGCCAGCCTCGTTGTCCACGCGGTCGCTGCTGTCCACCCGCTCGTGAGTCAGCAGTGCGGCAGCGGTGAACAGCTTGGCCGTGGAGCCCGGCTCGAACGGTTCCGTGAACGCCATCAGGTCGGCGGCGCCGTGCTTCTGCGACGCCACAGCGAGGATCTCACCCGTGCGAGGGTCGAGAAAGATGACGTCGCCTCCCTGTGCCCCGAATTCCACGACCGTCTCCGCGAGCGCCTGCTCGGCGATGTCCTGCAGTTCCGCGTCGATCGTCAGGACGACGTCGTTGCCGGGAATCGGATCCTTGCGAAGCCGGCCCGGAGATTCATAGCGCCGCCCACGGCGGTCCTTCAGGACGACTTCCTCCCCCGGGGTCCCGGTGATCAGCCCCTCAAGGGCGCGCTCCAGCCCGGAGGCCGACCCACCCTCGGGACTCAGCCGTCCGATGACTCGGCCGGCGAGTCGCCGCGAGGGATAGAACCGGAGAAAGACGCCCTCGATGTGCACACCCTTGAACGCGCGGAGGGGCTCCACGTCGGTGGCCGTATATGGCCCGTAGAAGTAGATGTAGGGTTTCCGCGCGAAATCCCGCTTCAGCGCCGCGGCCGAGACCTCGCAGCTGCCGGGAGGTAACACGGATCAGGGCGGTCCGCTCCTCGACCTCGTTCGGCGCGATCCCGACCCGATAGAACTCCTGGGTCACGGCCATCGGCAGGCCGCCGCGATCGTAGAGCGTGCCGCGCCGCGCCTCGAGGGTCCGCAATTCGGTCCGGCTCTTTGCCGCCTCCGCGGCGTACTCGCCACCCTTGATGATCTGCACCTGTGCGGCACGCGCCACGACGGCGAGCAGGCTCGCGACGAGCACTACCTGGATGAGGCCGATCCGGGCTCGTACGCGCGCCATCAACGGCCTCCCGACGGCGCTGGGAGCGGAAGGGGAGCCTGCTCGGAATCCCTGGGGAAGTGGAGATCCAGATCCACGAGGGCCTTCCGCCCGAGGACGGGCCGACTGGATGCGTCCCGGATGCGCCGCTCAAAGTCGGCTTGCCGGGCCTCGAGATTGGCTCGCTCCTGCCGGAGCGCCGCGACGCGGCGGGCCATGCGGATGCTCGCCGTCTGCCGCAGCTGGACGACCGTGGCCACGAAGAGAAAGAGGAGAAGCCAGAGCATGACCCAGTGGCGGCCCTTAAGCGTCATCGGCGACCTGGAACGCGCGGAGCCTTGCGCTCCGCGCCCGGGGGTTGGCGGCAATTTCCTCCGCAGACGGGAGGATCGACTTCCGCGGTGTCACCTTTCCGAGCGCGTGACCGCGGCAGGTGCAGATCGGCTGGATCGGCGGGACAGACGCAGGCGGTCGCCCACTCGCGGAAGGCATGCTTCACGAGCCGATCCTCGCCTGAATGATAACTGATCACGGCGAGGCGGCCGCCGGGCGCCAGGCTGTCCCGAAGCGCTGGCAGCGCGCGCGCCAGTCCGGGCAGTTCGTCATTGACGGCGATGCGGACCGCCTGAAAGAGCCGGGCGAAGTCCCCCGGGCCGGAGCGAGGCCCCAGGACGCGACGGATCGCGTTGACGAAGTCGTCGCTGGTGGAGAATGGCGCCTGCCGCCCGGCGCTCGACCACCTCCGCGGCGAGACGCCGCGCGCGTGGCTCGTCGCCAAACTCCTTGAAGATCTCGGTGAGTTCCTCCGCCGAGGACTCGTTGAGCAGGTCGGCGGCCATCGGGCCGGAGCGCGACATCCGCATATCCAGCGTCGCGCCACGCCGAAACGTGAACCCGAGCGTCTCGTCGTCGAGTTGCCGCGAAGAGACGCCGAGATCGAGCAGGATGAAGTGGGGCCGGAACGCGGCGATGGCGTCGAGCGCCTCGGGTGAGGCGTAGGGCGCGGAGAGATACTGGATGCGGTCGGATCCCGAGACGTGCGCGCGCGCGTTCAATCGCGTCGGGGTCCCGGTCGACGCCGAGCACCTCGACGCCCCCGTCGCGAAGGGCCGCCGCGTGCCCGCCATCCCCCAGCGTACAGTCCACGGCGCGATGCGCGCCGGAGGCCAGCTCCAGCACGGCGTCGAGCAGGACGGGGAGGTGGTATTCGGTCACCGGGTGTCCTGGGAGGGAGCGACCAACGCGAACACCCCGTCCGCCAAGGCGAACGGGGTGTCGGGTGCCGAGAGCGGGGCTGACGGGGCTCGAACCCGCGACCTCCGCAGTGACAGTGCGGCACTCTAACCAAGCTGAGCTACAGCCCCCGATACAGCGCACCATAATAACCGGAGGCGGCTCCGGGTGGAAGCCCTTACTTGCAGTATGCCTTGATCATCGAGGCCACGCGCGGTTTGTACTGCGCGACGTACCCGAGATAGCGAGCGACGTCCTCCGGCTTGGCAGACCGACCGAGGGTGAAGGCGGTCTCGGCCTCCGTCAACAGGCCCTCTTCCTGGCGGGCCAGCTCGCACGACTTGTTAGACTCCGCTTCCTTGTCGACGTCAGGAATCTGGAGGAACGTCGCCAGACCCAGCACGTAGTTGGCCGTGGGCGCCACCGGTCCCGTGGGGTTGGCGGCCGCGACGGCGGCCCGCAGGACGTCGGCGGCGAGCGGCAGGTTCTTCCCTTCCGCCTGCAACAGCGGCAGAGCGCCGTTCGTCAGACGGCCGCCGCCGCCTCCTTGCGCCTGATCGTCTCCATTGTCGATGACGAACCTGGCGAACAGGAGCGACTCCGCCATGCGATTCTGCGCGGCGAGCGCCTTGGCGGCCTCGAGCGCGGGAGCCACCGCGGCGGCGGGATCGAGCGCCATCAGCCGGCTCGTCACGGAGACCAGGCTGTCGGTGGGTCCGGCGAGACTGTAGGCCGTCACCAGCTGCCCGAGCAGCGTCGCGTTGTCCGGGTACTTGTTCACGCCGAGCCGCGACCACTTGAGCAGGGCGGCGGTGTCAGGCTGCACGGCCGCGAAGACGGTGATCTTCAGGAAGTAGGTGGAGTCCGCCCGGTCCGGTGCCTCGGTATACACATGCTCGAGCGCCTCGATGGCCTGGCCATAGTCCCCGCCCGTCGCGTACGCATTGCTCAGGAGATCCCAGAGGTCGGCGTTCGTCGGATCGAGCCGCAGCCCTTCCTTGGCCACCTGCACCGCCGCATCAGGGCGACCGTACTGCAGGAAGAGCTTGAACGCCGCCTCGCGCAACGGCTGATTGGTCGGCGCCGCCAGGAGCATCCGCTGGAAGGCTTCGATGACCTGGGCGCTGTCGCCCTGCGGCCTCGTACTCCTTGGCGAGTGCGGTCCAGGCGGGGAGACTCTGCGGGTCGCCCTTCACCGCTTCGCGCAGACTGGCGATGACTTCCGTCGACGGTGCCTTGCGGTCCTGGGCCAGCATGGCGAGACAGTACTGGGCCAGCCCGTTGGTCGGAAGGATCTCGATGGCCTTGTTCGCCGCCGACGCCGCACTCTCAGGCTTGGCGGCCCGCTCGTCGACGCACTGCTTGGCTTCGTCGGCCGACTTCACCGCCGGCGAGAACGCATCGGCGACCGCCTCGCCGAACTGCTTGGACGACTGGCCGGGCGCCTGCTGGATGACCACGACGTTGCCGGCGTCGTCATTGACGCCGGCGAGGCGCGCGGTCACCGTGTAGACCCGGTTCTCGTTCTTGCTCAGCGTGGATGTCAGCAGGACGCGCGACTGCAGCTGGAGCGCGAGGACTCGCGCCACCACCGGAGAGAGAATCGCGTCGGCGGGGTAGCCGTACTGCACGAGGGCCGACTGCATCTGCTCGAGCGGGACGACACGGTAGGTCGAACCGGCCACCCGGTCCATGCGATTCCGCAACGCGTTTCCAACCTCCACCGCCATCGTGGAATCACCCTCGACGAAGGCGAAGGGAGTCGCCACCATCAGCTTGGGCGCCGCCGCCACGGGGCCACCGAGCCGACGCGCTCCGGACGGGATCTGGGCGTGGGCAGCGGGTGCGATCACGAGGGCGATCGCGGCGAGCGGGGCGAATCGGTTCAGGCGCATTCCTGCGGCCTCCTGGAAATTCAAGACGGATGGCGAACACGTTGTGGTCGGAAGGTGGCTCCTCCCGGCCAATGGGCGAAGAGGGATTCGAACCCCCGACATCCTGCGTGTAAGGCAGGCGCTCTAACCAGCTGAGCTATTCGCCCGGCTGCCCATACGGTCCAGCGCTAGAGCGCGATCCCCAATGGGAGTAAGACGCAATAACCGAGGACCAGCAACACGGCTGCGAGACTGGTACTCCCTGAGGAGAGAAGCAAGTATCCCGCCAGAAGCGAGACGGCCCCCGCCGCGAGGAGGGCCAAGTTCCGAGGCCCCAGTGGGATAGCACGTGCCTTGGTCGGCTTAGAAGATTCGGGCATAAGCTATTAACGCTAGCCGGGTGGCTCACGGTGGTCAAGCGCAGCGGCCTCATTTGAGGTCACTTCCGGTGGCTCCTCCGGCGGATAGTGCCACCCCACGTCCAGACCCGCCCTTCGGGGGGCGTCCCTGCGGCGACGCAGGTCGTATCCCAGCACCACGAGCAAGGCCATGCCCAGCCAGATGCCGGTGCCGACGATCCAGGTCACCAGGCCGAACCGCGCCCGCACACTCTTCCGCCACGCCTCGTCGAACCGGTCGATCGAAAGCCCGGTCGTGGCAATCACGGCATCCTCGAACCGCACCCCGTCCGCCAGTTGCTCGAAGAGCGGCTCCAGGGAGCCCGTGGGATTCCGACGGGCCAGCTCCATGACCGCGGTCGCCGCCAGCGCGTAGGCGACGTCCGCGGACTGTGCGGACGCGCGCAACTCCCCGTCGAGCACCCGGAGTTCCGGGATCCGCCCTTTTGCCACTGCGAGGTTCAACCCGAGGCGGTCGAAGAGGTCCCACTGTCCACTTGCCATCGTGGCATACCCCTCATCGAACCAGAGGGGCACCCTGCCCCGGACCGCCTGATGCAGGGCGAGATGGGCCAGCTCATGGCGCAGGGTCCCCATCACATCGCCCGCATCCGCGCGCAGGACGATCGTTCGCCCGCCGGGAAATGCGGCGCCGGCTCCCCACCCCGGCAGGCGGCCCCTGGTAAACTCGCGGAACGCCTGTGAATCGGCCGTGACGACCAGACGGATCTCGCCGAGATCCCTGGGGCCGAGCCCCGGCCACGGGCCGGGCTGATCCGCGATCTCGGCCAGCCCGACGGCGAGCGCCTCCTGGGCCGGCCACGCCACTGCGGTGACCCGCCCCACGGTGATGGCCGTCGGCTCACCCTGCCAAAGGGCGAACGCGAGAATCAGGCTGGCGAACGGCGCGGGATCTCTCCTCCCGAGGCGGCAAGGTCGAGCAACTCCAGACAGCGCTTGCCCCAGGGATTGAACTTGTTGGCCTTGTGCCCATCGGTCCACGTCTGCCGGGCGTCGTCCTGCCGGCCGAGAAACCAGAGGGCTCGGCCGAGCTCGTAGTACGCCTCGATCAGGTTGGGGCCAAGCCCCAGCGCCTTCCGGAAGAACGCCTCGGCATCCTCGTACATCTCGCGTTCCTGATAGACGAGGCCCAGGTAGAAGTGGGCGTAGAGAGTCGCCTTCCGGTCGTTGTCCAGGCGAATGGCCCGCGAGAGGTGTTCGATTGCCTCGCCGAAGATTCCCTTCTTCAGACAGATATACCCGACGTTGATTCGCGCGAGCGCGTTTGCCGGCTCGCGCATCAGCACCTTCGAAAAGGTGCCGAGCGCTTCGTCGTACTGCTCCGCGAGCATCTGGGCCCACCCCAGCAGGGACAGCGCCTGGATGTCCTCGGGTGCGAGGGCCAGCGCCTTGTCGAGCGACTGGATGGCTCCGGGAAAATCCCCGAGAGAGATCAGGCTCCAGCCCTTCTCGATGAAGGTCGACGCCCCCAGGTGATCGGCCTGCAGCACCGGCCGCGCGCCGGAAAACTGCGGGGCCGCTCCGCTCTCGGTATCCGCGGACAGCTGCTTGTACTGTTCCACCAGCCCGCGGATCTGCTCCTTCAGCGCGGCCAACTCACCAAGCGCGCCGTCCACGCGCTTGAAATAGGCCACGATATCGCGCTTGATCGCCTGGCGGTCTGCGCCGGTAGGCACGGCGGCGAGACGGGCGGCGAGCGCGGCGTACTCGTCGCGCAGGTCGCTGAGCCAGGCTTCGCTCACGAACCAGCGGCCTCGAGCTGCAGCCGTTCTTCGCTGCTGAAGAGGCGGCCGGCCTGCAGAAGGATCACCGTGCGGTCCTCGAGCGTCAGCACGCCGAGGATGTACTTGGCCGCGAGCCCGCGCACCATCGGCGGCGGCGGGGCGATCCGGCGACTGTCCACCCGGAGCACCTCTCGGACCCCATCGACCACCATGCCAACGCGCTGGCCGTCCATCGTCACGATCATCACCCGGGTCTCCTCGGCACGGGCAGCCGGCAGCTCGAGCCGCTTCCGCAAATCCACGACCGGCACGACCCCACCACCGTAGGGGAGCACCCCTTCGAGAAAATCGGGGGCACTCGGCACCGGGGATGGCTCCTGATAGCGAAGGATCCGGTCCACCTGGGAAATTTCCAGGGCGAATTCCTGCGTTCCGCCCCGGAAGATCACCACCTGAATGTCGTCGCCGGTCGTCATGGACCGCTCTTCCCGCCCAGGAGTCGGACTCCCAGGGCCTTGAGGTCAAGTATTGGGACCAACGCGCCGTCGCGTCGCGCCACACCCAGCGCCCAGGGGAGTGACTGTCCCGCCGGCACCGGCACCACTTCTTCGGCGAGCACCGCCTCCGCCCCGTCCACTTCCAGGCAGACGCGCTGGCGTCCCGCCTTGGCAAGAACCCCGACCGCACCAACGGTGGCCGGACAGGCGCCGCCCCACAGCACCGCAGCAAGATTCACGACCGGCACCAGTCGTTCCCGCACCGCCACCACGCCGCGCACCGCGGCGTCAGTGGACGGCACCGGAAACGTCGCCGCCAGATCCACGACTTCGAGCACTTCCGCCACGTCGAGGCCGATGTCCCTGCCGCCGACCTGCACGAGGAGATACTGGCAGATGCCGGTCGCGCTCACGCCGCGTTCATCCTGGCGAGGAGGGCCGAGACGCGCGCGCCCACTTCCGAAACGGGGAGGACGAGGTCGGCGCCTCCGGCGGCCTGGGCCTCCTTCGGCATGCCGAAGATCGTCGAGCTATCCTGATCCTGCGCGATGCCCGTCCCTCCCGCATCGTGGATTTGCCGGAGCCCTTCGGCGCCGTCGCGTCCGAGACCGGTGAGGACGACCCCGATGGCCCTGTTGCTGAAGACCTGGGCGACCGATCGGAAGAGGGGGTCGGCGGCGGGCCGCACACCCCAGAGCGGCGGGCCCTGATCGAGGATGAGGGAGAGGCCGTCGGCTCCCCCCGTCACTCGCATATGATAATCCCCCGGTGCGATGTAGGCGGTGTCGGAAACGAGCGGGGCGCCCTGCTCCGCCTCGACCACCGCGAGGTCGCTCTGCGCCGACAGCCGCTCCGCGAGGCTCCGCGTGAAGCGCGGCGGCATGTGCTGGACGATCACCACCGCGGCGTGGTGCCCGCGTGCGATCCGCGGCACGACTTCCGCCAGCGCGCGCGGCCCGCCAGTCGACGCGGCGATCGCCACGCAGAACCGCGCCCGGCCCGGCAGCGCGAAGAGCCCGGCGGGGATCTCGGGACGATTGGGCCTGGCGAGCATCGGCAGCCGGTAGATGTCCGCCGCCCGGGCCGCCCGCAGTGCCGCGAGGACACGGATGCCAAATCGGTCGCGCGACGCCTCGTCGCGTCCAGCCTCCTTGGCCACCAGTTCCACGGCGCCGAGCTCGAGCGCACGAATTGCACCCGCGGTGCCGGGGCCGGCATACGAACTGACGACGACCACCGGCCGCGGAGATTCCGACATCAAGTAGCCAATGGCCCCGAGGCCGTCGAGTTCCGGCATTTCGAGGTCCATCGTCACCAGGTCGGGCTGGTATTCGTGCACCTTCCGCAGCGCATCGAGCCCGTTCCGGGCGGTCGTGACCACGCGAAACTCCCCCGACCCGTCGATGACTTCGGTGAGCAGGCGTCGCATCAACGCGCTGTCGTCCGCGACCAGCACGGTCGGGAGGCTAGAGATGCGCCACTCCCCGCCGCACGGTCGACACCTCGATTCGTCCGTCGTCCGGAAAGAGGCGTACCGTCCGCCCGAAGTCGCCGCCCACCTCGCTGCCGACCAGCGGAATCGAGTGATGGGTCAGGACCGAGCGCACGGCCACCAGGTTGCGTTCACCCATCTGGATCGTGCCCGCAGGCTGCAGGTTGGCGAACATCGACGCACCGCCGGCGATCCGCGCCGTGATGCGCGCGGCCTGGGCGCCCCGCCCGACCATCTCCTGGAGCAGGAGCGGGACCGCGGTCTGCGGAAACTTGCCGGGATTCTGGTCGAGACGGCTGAGCGATGGCGAGGGAAGGAGGATGTGGGCCATCCCACCCACCTTGGCCTCCGCATCGTACAGCATGACCGCCACGCAGCTCCCCAGGCCGATGGTCAGCAACACGTCGCCCTTTCCGCCGGTCTTGAACTCCGCCACGTGGACCAGGATTTCGCCCGTGCTCATGCCGCCCTCCGAAAGATCCGTTCACGGGCGTCGACGAGTGTCAGGCGCTCCCGGGCTGTGCCGAGAAGCGTTTCGACCTTACCGAGCACGAGGATGCCGCCGGGCCGCAATGCCGCGGCGAACTGCGCAAACAACCGCTCCTGCATGGGGCGATCGAAGTAGATCACGACGTTCCGACAGAAGATGAGATCGTAGGCCTCCAGCGGGATGGCCTCCTGGGTCAGGTCGAACCGGTGCACGGTGACCATTTGGCGGACAGCGTCGTTCACCTGCCACGACTCCCCAACCCTGGTGCAGTACTTCTCCGTGATCCACGCCGGTGCCTCCATGAAGGCCTGCTGCGGATACGCGCCGGCGGCCGCACGCTCCAGGCTGCCGCGATCGATGTCGGTGGCGTTGATCCGCACCCGGCCGGCCCACGACGGATGCCCCGCCGCCTCCGCCGCTTCCACACACAGCATCGCGAGGGTGTACGGCTCCTCACCCGAGGAGCATCCCGCGCTCCAGGCCGCCAACCGCCCGTTTCGCGCCCGGAGCAGCTCCGGCAAGAGGTCGGTCCGCAGTCGATCCCAGGTTTCCGAGTTTCGGTAGAAGCGGGTCACGTTGATGGTGAGCGCATCCTTGAGCTTCTCCCATTCCTCCGGCTTTCGGTCGAGCACCGCCATGTACTCGTCGTAGGTGTGCGCGCTGCAGGCGCGCATCCGGACGAGGAGCCGTCGGCGAAGACACTTGTCCTTGTATGCGTCGAGGCTCAAGTCCGCCTGCTGGGAAATGCGACGCGTCAACGCCTTGAAGCCCGCTTCGTCGTCGGGGATCACGCCGGCACGTCCAGGATCTCGAGGTTCGATCGCGCGAGCTGGTGCCCGGGGTTCAATTCGGCGGCGCGGCTCCAGCATTGGCGCGCGCGGTCGCGGTCGCGCTGCCGGAACGCGAGGTTGCCCAGCTTGAAATAGAGATCATCCCCGAGGTCGGGCGCGAGCTTCGCGGCGCGGTCGAACGCCACCTGGGCATCGTCGTAGCGGCCGGCGCGATAGAGCAGGTCGCCCAGGTTCTTGGACAACTGCGGCAGGCTCGGTTCGTCAGCGAGCGCCGCTCGCAGCAGCGTCTCCGCCGCGGCGAGGTCGCCGGTCGCCTCGAGCAGGACAGCCAGGTTGTTCCGCAGCACGGGATGCTGGGGCCAGGCCTTGGTACCCTCCTTGGCCACGGCGACGGCGCGTTCCATCTCGCCGGCCGATCCCGCGGCGAGCGCCGCAGCCCAGAACCAGAGCGGGGGAATGGTCTTGCCCTGGAGCAGGTCGCGCGCCTTTGCCAGTCGTCCTTCGGCCACCTCAGGGTCTTCCCGCTTCAGCGCGATCACACCCCAGAGCAGCATCGGCCGGGCGTCCCCGGGGGCGCGTGCCACCGTTTCCGCACGCCGCGGCCTCCGCCTCGGCCAACCGGCCAGCCCGCTCAAGGGCAAGCGCGAGGTTGTGCAGACCCGCCGGGCGCGCCCCGCCGAGGTCGATGGCGCTGCGAAACGCCGCCGACGGCGTCTTCCCACCGCGCCTGCCGCAGGGCGATCAATCCCAGATAGAACGGCGCGTTCCCCTCCGTCGGACGCAGTTCGGCGACGCGCCGGAACTCCCGCTCCGCCTCCTCGAACATTCCCGTCTTGTAGAAGGCGATCCCCAGATTGCGGTGCTCTTCGACCCGTGCGTCGTTCACGCGCTCCGACTGCTGCGTGGCCGACGTGCCGACGCGCCGGACGAAACCGGCGGACAGCAGGCCGTAGATTGCCTTGCCCACCTCGAACTCCACCAGGCCGGAGGCGTCCATGACATCCTGAACGTCGTTGCGACCGTTGAGGAGGGTGAGGATGGCCTCCTGTTCGTCGCTCAGGCGGACGCCGGCCGCCTGGAGCCGCTCCTGGTCCACTTCAAACACGATGTCGAGCGAGGGGATCTTCTTGGCGATCAGGCTCCACTCGTCCACCCGCCGCGCGCCCTCGAGGAGCAGCGATTCCGGGTTGATGGACACGAGGAAGTCCTCCCGCTCCGGCCGGACGCCCGCCTCGAAGTTGAATGTTCCGCTGCTCCAGGTGAACAGGAAGTAGACCGCCTCCTCCACCTGGACCCTGATGTGATCCTCGAGTTCGGCCCGGGTGATATGACCGAGTTCGACGAGGATCTCGCCGAGTTTGCGGTCCCGGTCTCCCGCCTGGAGGTCCACGGCCGCGCGGAGCTGCGCATCGGTGATCCGCCCGTTCCGGACCAGCAGGTCGCCGATCCGATCGCGTCGATTCACGATGGAGGCGTAGATGATCCGCCCGTCGTCGAAGTAGGTGTAGCCGAAGTTCTGGCGGTCGGCCACAGCGAGACAGCCGGTCTTTCGACCGAGGGCCAGGAGTTGGATGACGTCGGGAAGGCTGGCTTCCTTGAGGCTGCCCTTGATGGCCATCAGCGCCACTCCTCGATCAGCCGCTCACTGAGGTCCGGCCATTCCCAGACGCCCTTTTCGGGACTCCGGAACCCACCCGCCCCCACGCCGCTGGTGCGCACGCCCGGCGCCGGGCGGGGAGCCCGGGGGGCCGTGCCTTCGAGCACCTCCCGCGCCAACGCCACGTCGGGGTCGGTGTGCCGCGCATCGGCTGCCGCTTCGATGCGTTGGACGAGCGCCTGGACGGCACGGACGGATTCTGCAGGCCGCCCGGCGAGGTAGCTCGCCAGTTCGGCGTCGGCCTTGCCATACCGGGCGCCCAGCAGTCGTTCGATGACCGCCTGCCGGACCTCACGCTCCGGTGCCGGCAGGTGGACCACCAACCCGCCGCTCATCCGGCTCGACAGACGCTCCTCGAACCCATCGATCTCCGCCGGCTCGGCCGAGGCGGTGAACACGAGCTGTGCACCCTGTTCCACCAGCTGGTTGTAGAGGAGGTAGAGCTCCTCCTGGGTGCGCTCCCGGTGGGCGAGCAGCTGTACATCATCGAGCAGAAACGCGGTCACTCGCCGGTACCGCGCGCGCCACGGCGCGATTCGCTCCCGCTCGATCGCCTCGATCAGCTCCTCGGAGAAGTCCTGCGCACTGAGGCAGGCCACGGCCGCCTGGGGGGCCGACTGCAGGAGGTTGCCGACGGCATGGAGCAGGTGCGTCTTGCCCACGCCAGCCCCGCCGATGATGACGAGCGGATTGTAGGCCACGCCGGGGCGGCTTGCGGCTTCGCGGGCCGACCGCAGCGCGACGCGGTTCCCCTCCGACTCCACCAGGTCGTCGAACGCCCACACGGGCTCCGGCTCGGGCGGAGGCGCGCCCTCTTCACGTGCCTTCTCCAGAAACGCCCCGGCCTCAGGGATCCCATCGGGGTTCCGGAAGACCGGGTCGTTCGCGAGTTCCGCCGCCAGCGCCTCCGCTTCGGCCCGCATCGCCTGGAGGGTCTCGATGTCCGCCACGAACGACGCGAGCGCCTCGGCGGGATCGCCGTCGACGCCGCGTTCGAGAAGCCCGCGCAACCGATCCGTGCGATACCCCTGCCCCTCCCATCGCGCGACGGCCTCCTCGACCCGGCGGCGCCACCCTTCGACCTGACGCGTGAGCGTATCGGCCACCTCACTGAGGAAGTCTCCGAATTCGTCCACGGGCGGCGCGTCCACCTCCCCGTCCGCCACCGGAGGTGCGACGACATCGTCCTCCTCGGCCGCCTCCTCGGCGACGGCCCCCTCGACGGGAACGTCGGCTGCTGTGGCGCGGACGCCAAGCACGAGCCGCGCCTGATCGGCGTCGAGCGACCCGTTGCCGGCTGCCTGGAAGGCGACGAGCCGGTTGAGCGCCCCGATCAACTCGCGCACACTCTCGAGCGCGAGCGCCGCCACAGCCTCCAGCACCCGTGGCTGAAACGTGACCTGTCGCTCCTCCGCCTTGCGGCGGAGGATCGCCACGCGCGTCTCGTAGTCGGGAGGGGCGATGTCGATCACCAGGCCGCCCGCCACGCGCCGGAGCAGTCGCTCATCGAACGCTTCGATATCGGCGGGGGGGCGGTCGCTGCTCAGGACGATCTGCCGCCCGCTCGCCTGCATCTGATCGACCAGGCGAAGCAGCTCCGCCTGGGTCTCACGGCGATGCGCGACGAACTGCACATCGTCGAGGAGGAGGATGTCCGCCTCCGCGAAGCGGCGGCGATACACGTCGCCCTGCCCCGCACCCACCGCGGTGTGGAACGCTTCGACGAAATCGTCGAGCGTCACGTACTCGACGTTCAGCGCCGGATTGATGGCCTGGGCCGCGTGGCCGATGGCCATCAGCAGGTGTGTCTTTCCCAGCCCGGGGCGCGCGTAGATGAAAAGGGGGTTGTATCCAGTGCCGGGCGATTCCGCGACGGCGCGGGCGGCGGTGGCCGCCAATCGGTTGGCGGCTCCCACGACGAAACCGTCGAACCGCAGTTGCGGGCTCAGCTGGGTCGTCATGCGGCCGTGTTCCCCGCCGCCAGGCGCTGCAGCACGAGTTCGGAAATCCCCTTGAGCGTCTCGAATACGCCGTGGCCATGCAGACAATCGGCGCCGAAGCTCCGGACGCCGCGGAAGTTGAGCGCGTCGTCGAGTTCGTCGGGACTCAGAATCAAGTCACGGGGGAGGTCCTGCTTGTTGTACTGGAAGACGACCGGCAGCTGGCGGATGTCCACGCCCTGTGCCAGCAGGTTCTCCTGGAGATTCTGGAGGCTCTCGACGTTGTCGTCGTAGCGGCGCGCCTGGCTGTCGCCCACGAACACCACGCCGTCGGCGCCCTGCAGCACGAGCTTTCGGGTGGCGTTGTAGTAGACCTGCCCCGGCACGGTGTACAACTGGAAGCGGGTGGTGAATCCGCTGATGCTCCCGAGGTCGATGGGCAGGAAATCGAAGAAGAGCGTGCGATCGGACTGGGTGGCCAGCGAGACCATCCGGCCGCGCCGCCCCTCCGGCACCCTGCCGTAGATGTACTGCAGGTTTGTCGTCTTTCCGGACCGTCCCGGCCCGTAGTAGACGATCTTGCAGGTGATTTCGCGGGTCGTGAAGTTGACGAGCGACATCCGTTACCGTCCGAACAGCGAGCGGAGGCTCGCGTTGAGTTCATTCTCGAAGTCCGCCGCGAGCACTTCGCGCGCGGGCGTTTCCGTCGGGGCGAGCGCGCGCAACTCCTCGACCATCCGGTCGAAGAAGAGCCGCACCAGCCCCAGCGAACTGTCTCGGTCGTACACCACCAGCCCGATCCACCGGCCCTGCGGCAGATCGAAACCGGCCAGGAAGAGCCCGCGCGAGGGCCCCTGGTGGCTGAGGGCCCGCGACGCACCGGACGCGGTCAACCGTCCAAGCTCTTCCGTGCTCGCCATGATCGCCGCTCCCAGCGCCGAGGCGGACATCACGTCGAGCGCGCGGGTGAAGCCGTGCTGCGCCACCACCTGCCCTGACGCGGTGGTCAACAGGACCACCCGCGCCGAGGACTCGGAGAGGAATCGCTGCAACGGCTCGGCCACCCACGGTTCGATGACGCGCATCAGGTGACATTCTCCGCGACGCGCCGCAATTCCAGGCGCACGAGTCCGACGTTCACCTCCGGGTCCGTCACCGCCACCACGAGCAGATCGGTGAGCGCCGGCACCGCCATCAGGCCGCCACCATCGGCCCGCAGGTGCACGAACGCCGGTGGAGTGCGCCCCGCCGCCTCAGTGGCCCGGCTCAGCCGCGCCACGACCCCGGCCGTCAGCGCTGCGACGGCCGCGCCGTCGAGCCCTTCCATCGACGCCTCGGCCACGACGAGTCCCTCCTCCGCGGAGACGAGCATCGCGCCGCGCACTCCGCGCACCCGGGTGACGGATTCGAGAGCGGCGACGATGTCGGTGTTCACGCCACCCCCTCGAGCCACCGACGCGCCGCGTCCGACGCATGCTCGGCCTGCAGCGCCAGCCGTCCGATCGGCACACTGTTGTCCCGAACCAGCAGCAGCAGCGACTCCGCCGTGGGTGCGCACAGGAAGAGATTCGCATCTGCCGTCTCGGCGGCCACACTCTTCCACGAGCCGAGCGAGAGAAGCCGCGCCGCGCGCTCGGCGTCCCGGAAGACACCGGCCAGGTGCGCCGCCACCGAGTCACCGACCGGCGCCCCATCCGGCGCGGAGAGCCCGCCTCCGAGGCGAAGGCCTTCGGCATCGAGGAGGAGCAGCCCGTCCTGCGCGCCTTCGAGTCCTTCGAACACGGCAGCCCGGACCTCAGCGGCGCTGGCTTCAGCAGCGCCGATGTCGCCGGAGTCGGGAGGCAGGGAAGCGACCGCAGCGGGGCGGTGAGGCTGTGGGGCGGTCATGGCCGTCGCAGGCGTGGCGAGCGCCTCACGGACCCGCGCGACGGCCGCGGCGACGCCTTCGGCGCCGGGATCGGCGGTCAGCGCCGACTCCAAATGGGAAAGCGCCTTCGGAAGGTCTCCGGCCACGTAATACAGGAATCCGATTCCCTTGTGAGCCCCGGCGTGGCCACCGTCGAGGCGGAGGGCGATGTCCCACTCATCGAAGGCGCGCTCCAGGTCGCCTGCATCACCGAGGACGCGGGCGAGGAGATCGTGGGCGTCAGCCAGGTCGGGGTATCGGGTCAGCCCCGCGATGGCGACTTTCTCTGCCGCCGCCAGTTGACCCCGGCGCCGCAGCGCCTCGCCCAGCGGCAGGAACACCAGGCTCGAGGGATCGGCCGCAAGTTGCGCGGTCAGGACGCGAATGTCTTCATTGCTCACGGCGTCCTCCCAGTGCGTCCTTGAGGGTGGTCACGGCGGCGCGCCAGCGGCGTACCGTCTCTTCCCGGCCCCGTTCACTGTCGGGGCGGGCTGGCAACGCTTCCCATCTGGCCCAGGCGTCGACCGCTGCGCCGAACTGCGCGCGACCCACTTCGGCCAATCCCAGCAGGCGGAGTGCCATCGGCGAGTCCGGTTCGCAGCGGAGCGCCTGGTTCAATCGCAGGACCGCCTCGTCGTAGCGTGCCTCCTGCAAAAGCACCCGACCCAGGATCAGGTGTGCTGCCGCGTCCTCCGGAAAGGCGAGCACCGCTTCTTCCGCCGTGAATCGGGCGCGGGCGACCTCCCCGAGGAGCAGCGCTTCCTCGGTGGCGGCGACAAGCACTCCCAGATCGTGCACCGGGGCGTCGCCTTCCTGCCCGAGCGCCGCCGGCTCCGACATGGCGATGACCCCGGCGGAGGCCAGGCCGAAGAGCGTCCTCGCCACGTCGAAATCGGACCGCCCAAGCTGGGCCGCGAGCGAGCGAACATCAGTGGCTCCGTCGATCCCGGCGAGCACCTCCCATTCGAATGGGAGCAGGTCCAGCTGTCCGCCGTCCTCGTCCGATGCCCCGGTGAACCGCGGAATAACACCCAGATGAGGGACCTTGGGCTCGATCCGCGACCACTCGTCGATGCGCCGGGCCGCCTCCATCAGGAGGGACTCGGTCGGTATGCGGGTCGTCGCCTCGCCGAGGGTATCGGGCAGCGGTCCATCCTCGAACGAAAAATAGCCCTCTGACCAGCTCATCAGTTCGAAGATGACCACCTCGACCTGGGCCCGGATCTGCCGTTCGAGTTCCTTCCGTGAGAGCGCGCCCATCTCGACCAGAATGTCGCCGAGCCGGTGGCCCGGCCGGGTCCGTTGAATGGCCGCGGCCCGGGTCACGTCGTCCTCGCGCACCTTGCCCGTCGCGACCAGCAAGGCCCCGAGCCGATGCGGGTTGCTGCGGATCTCCGCGGCAATGACACCGCCCCCGTCGAAGTACACGACCCCCGCGTTCTGCCGAAGCTCCGACGTCACCCGCAGCACGCCCGTCTTCCGTCCCAGATCGAGCAGCTGGAAGACATCGTGGATCTGCAGTTCCTTGAGCGGTCCTTCGATCGGCACCGGCTACTCCGTCGCGGTGGTGAAGATGTGCACCAGGTCCCTCGTCGAGCGAAGGTGGTTCCGGGCCGCCGACGCGAGCGCACCGCCCGGATCTGCCCGCACGACCGCTTCCCACTGGTCCGACGCTTCGCGATACCGCCGCACCCGGACCAATGCCGCACCGTAGGCGAGTCGCGCCTGCGCGGCCTCCGGGTCGAACTTCAGGACGCGTTCGAACGCCTCGATGGCCTGCTCGGCGCGGCCGTCCTCCAGCAACAACTCGCCGAGCAGCGTCAACGCCTCGAGATCCCAGGGATCGGCTTCAAGCAGGGCGATGAGCGGGACCATCGCATTCTTCGCCGTGTCCACCCGGCGGAGCAGCCCCGCGAGTGCGCGAGCCGCCTCGGAGTACGTCGGGAGCAGGTCCAGCGCACGGCGATAGGCGAGGCGGGCGCCGGTCCAGTTCTGTCGTTCCTCCTCGAGGGTCCCCAGTTCCAGCCAGACCTGCACCAGCCCGCTGTCGAGCTGCAGGGCGGCCTGGTACGCATCGAGGGCGGCCTCGCGCTCGCCGAGCCGGCGCGAGACGCTGGCCTGGAGCTGCAGGAGGTCCGCCCGTCCCGGGGCGCGCGACTGGGCCTCACGGAGGGCATCGAGCGCGCGAACTGGATCGCCGGTCGCGAGACGTACCCGGGCGCAAGCGACGAGCGCCTCGACGTGGTTCGGCGCGAGTTGCGTCAGCCCCTCCGCCCCCGCGACCGCATCTTCGGCTCTGTTCAGCGCCAGCAGCGACCGGACTTCGCCAAGCAGTGCATTCACGTCCGCCGGGTCGGCGGTACGCGCCTCTCGATAGCGCTCGAGTGCCTCGCCATGCAACCCGCGCTTGCCGAAGATGTCGCCGAGGAGCACGGCGACTCGCGCGCGGGAGGCGCCACGAGTCATGGCCCGCGTCAGTTCAGCCGAGGCGAGTTCCAGGAGACCCTTGCTGATGTAGTCCCGTGCCAGGGAAAGCGCGGCGTCCTCGGCGGCGGGCTCGGCGGGGGCCGCCGGCGCCACGGGTGCGAGGTCCTCGAAGATGCCCTCGAGGAGCGACGCATCGAACGCGAACGAATCGCCGAGATCGGTGGCGGTCACGTCCGCGCTGATTTCCGGGACGATTGCGATCAGCGGATCTTCGTACTGCAAGTCGATGGCGAGCTGGAACTTCTGCTGGATGTAGTACGGCTCGAGCTCCAGCGCCCGCTTCGTCGCGCGCAGCGCGCCGTCGAAGTCTCCCAGCTGGCTCAGCGTGAAGCTCAGGTTGTAGTGCGCAGAGGCGTAGTCGGGCTCGGCGTCCACCGCCCGGGCAAAGGCGTTCTTCGCATCGGCGTACCGGTGCAATTCCATCAGCACGAGCCCGATGCCGTTCCAGGCGGCGGCGCTGTCGGGATGATCGCTCGAGCACGGCGCGATAGGTCTCGAGCGCGGGCTGGAAACGCCGCAACTGAAAGAGGAGGAGTGCCAGGTTGAGGCGCGGAGCGGCCAGGTCCCGCTGGACCTGCAACGCCGCGCGGAAGGCGGCCTCCGCCTCGCCAGTCCCCGGATCATGGGCGAGAAGCACGCCGAGGTTGTTCCAGGCCAGGGCGTAGTCGGCGTCCAGCGAAATGGCCCGTTCGTAGGAATCGCGGGCAGCGTCGCGCCGTCCTGCCTGGTGCAGGCAGACACCCCGCTCGTTCCAGCCCTTCGGGGAGTCGGCATGCTCCTCGACAAGCGCATCGTACAGTTCGAGCGCGCTGGTGAGGTCACGCCGGAGGAGATGGACTTCAGCCATCGCCTGCAGGGTCAGGTGACGGTCCTCCCCGTGGTCGAGCGCCATCCGGTACTCCCGGAGCGCCTCCGGGTAGTACCCCTTCTGGCGGAAGGCGAGTCCGAGGTTGAAGTGCGCGAGGGTGCTCGCCCTCGGCGAGCGCCGGGCGCATCGAGTCGGCCAGCGACTGGCGGCCAGGAACCGAGCCGTCTTCCGGGCGCTCGATGGCCAGATTGGCCTGAGCCCGCCCGAGGGTGGGATTGAGGGCGATGGCCCGCTTGGTCGAGGCGCGGGCGTCGTCGTGGAGCCCCATGTCGCCCAGGACGAAGGCGAGGAGGTAATGCGCGTCGGCGTAGTCAGGGTTGCGGTGGACCGCCTGCCGCAGCGTCTCCAGCGCAGCCTCGTTCAGCCCGCGATTGTAGAGCGCCTCGCCGTAGTAGAACAGCGCCACCGGACTGTCGGGGTCCTGCTCGGCGGCCTGGCGGAACCAGTCCTCCGCCACCTCCACGCGCCCCCGTGCCTTCTCGGCGAGGCCGAGCTGCAGGAGCGCGGGAATGTCATCGGGGTGCCACGCGAGGAGCGCCTCGAACTCCGCCACGGCCTCGTCGCTGTGGCCGAGGGCGGCATAGGCGCGGGCCAGCTCCCAGCGCGCCTCGCGATCCCCGGCCTGGCGACGGAGACGTTCACGCAGTTCGGCGACCCGCTGGTCGTAATACCCGCTGGCCCGGTAGGTGATCTCGAGGTTCCCCTGAGCCACCTGCATGCGGGGATCGAGTTCGAGGGCGCGGGAAAATTCGGCGACGGCCTCGGGGATGAGGCCCTTCTGGTAGTAGAGCACGCCGAGGTTGTTGTGCGCCCCGGCGTCAGACGGGTCAATGCGGCGGGCGAACGACCGCAGGACCGCGAGGTCCCGTTCGGGCAGCGCCGGACCGCCCATCGGTCAGCCGACGCGGATGGCGTCGAAAATGGCCCGCAGCGACGCCAAGTCGGGCAGGAGGAGGAAGTGCCCCCGCAGGTTGGACGTGTCGCCCTCGAACTGGAACTCCGATTCGACGCAGAAGACGTAGTCGCGTTCCGACCCGAAGTTGAGGTAGGTCGAGGTCAGCACCGCGGCGCTGAGATCGACCACCAGGCTGGGCACGGAGGGCACGAGCATCATCCCCATGAAATCGCTGAGCGCGTTCAGGTAGGCGCTGCTCAGGATGTTGCCGACTTCCTTGATGCCCGACTGCTCCATCACCCCGAACTCCGTCGTCGTGCCAGCCGGGCGCCGAAGCAGTATATCGCAGAGGGCGTACGCCGACGGTTCCGGAAAGAGGAGGAGGGTCCGGCCGGTCAGGTCGCCCATCATGTGCATCAGCACGGCGGCCACAACCTCCTCGGGGTTGCCGAGGACCTCGGAAACCTCTTCGAGCGGCGTGACCGTCACCTCGGGCACGCTGATCATGATCTTCTTGTTGGTCATCTGGGAGAGCGCCGTGGCGGCGTGCCCCGCCCCGATGTTCGCCACCTCTTTGAGGGCGTCGAACTGGAGCTCCTTCAAGTCGCGCACGTCTTCCATACGAGTCTCCCTAGACGAGGGCAGCGGCATCCAGGATCAGTGCCGGCGTACCGTCCGCGAGGATGGTGGCGCCACTGAACAGCGGCGCGGTCCCCTTGGGGGCATCAAACGTCTCGACCACCACTTCCTGCTGTCCCATCAACGAATCCACCACCACGGCCGACCGTCGGTCGCCTACTTCGAGCACCAGCCCCGGTCGCCGCGGGGGAATCTCCCCACCCTCGACGCCAAGCAATACCCGCAGGTGCACCGTCGGAATGACCCGGTCCCGCAGGATGATGGCCTCGCGCCCGTTGACCTGGGTCGCCGGCTGGATGTCGAACTCCACCGTTTCCGCCACATAGGACAGCGGCAACAGGTAGCGCTCGTTCCCAACCCTGGCCGTGAGCACGCGGAGAATGGCGAGCGTCAGCGGAAGTCGAAGCGTGAACGTCGTCCCCACACCGGGGTCGCTCGAGATTTCGACCGCGCCCCCGTGCGCCCGGACCCGGGTCAGGACGACATCGATACCGACCCCCCGGCCCGACACGCTGCTCACCTGCTCCGCCGTGCTGAATCCCGGGCGGCCGAGGACCTTGAGCAGGAGGTCATCGGTCAGCCGTTCCACCTCGGGTCCGATCACCCCTTCGCGCTTCGCCTTGGCCAGGATCGCCCGGCGATCGATGCCGCGGCCGTCATCCCGGATGCGGATGGCGACGCTGCTGTGCTCGCGCTCAGCCGACAGAACCAGTCGCCCCTCACCCGGCTTGCCCTGTTGCTGCCGCTCCTCGGGTGTCTCGAGGCCGTGATCCACCGCATTCCGCAAGAGATGGAGCAGCGGATCGCCGAGTTCGTCGAGGATGGCCCGGTCGAGTTCGATGCCCTCCCCTTCCATCTCGAAGCGCACCTGCTTGCCCAGCTGCCGGGCCAGGTCGCGCACCGCGCGTGGGAACCGATCGAACACCTGCCACACCGGGGTCATGCGCGCTTCGATGATTTCAGCCTGCAGGTCCGAGACCAGACGGCTGATCCGCGCGCCGATCGCCTCGAGTTCGCCACCGGGGTCGAGCTGAGCGAGCTCCACCAGGCGATTCCGCGCCACCACCAGTTCGCCAACCTGACTCATCAGGGCATCCAGGCGCCGCCGGTCGACGCGGATTTGCCCCGTGCGGGCAGATGGGGCGGCCGGCGCCGCAGGGGCCGCGGCCGTGGGAATCCGCCACTCAGCCGTCTGCACGGTGTCGGCGTCGACGGCGACGCTGGCGATGTCTCCCACCGCCTCGATGGCGGCCACAATCTGCGATTCACCGATTGGAGCGTCCAGCCGAAAGGTGATTCGCCCCTCGAATCCCTGCGCGTCAAACGTACTGGCGGGCGGCATCACGCCAGTGACCTTGCCAAGCTGCTCGGCCCGGCGGAGGGCCAGGTGTGCGCGGGCGCCCATGAGCGGAGCGTCCCGCCGAATCTCGACGCGCACCACCCGTCCGGCTTCGTCGGCAAAGTCCGTCAATTGAACCGGCGTGACCGCGGGAACCGCCAGCTCCGGAGTGGACTCCGGTGTGCCCGGCTTCTGCCCCTTCCGGCCCGTCGACTTGCCCTTCTTGGCCGGAGCGGTGACCGGGATCGACGCCGCTGCCTCGAGGGCCGCCTGCAACTCCCCTGCTTCAAAGGCGGCGTCGGTACCAGCCGCCGCCTCGTCCACTCCACGCTCGAGCGCATCCACCGCCTTGAGCAGGAGGTCGATCACCTCGGCGCCTCCGGGTGCGCGACCGCCGCGAACGGCGTCGAGCAGATGCTCCGTCCGGTGGGCCAGATCGGCCAACCGCACGTACCCCATGGTGGCCGCCATGCCCTTGAGCGAGTGGATGGCCCGGAACAACCCCGCCACCGCATCGCCGGATTCCGGTTCCCGCTCCCATTCGAGCAGCAACCGGTTGCAGGTGGTCAGGTGTTCGCGGCTCTCGGCAAGAAAGAGGGCGGCGTACTTGTTCAGGTCCATGGCATCAGCCGAGGACGCGCTGTACCGCCTCGAGCACCCGGGAAGGTTGGAAGGGCTTCACGACGAAATCCTTGGCGCCGGCCTGGATCGCCTCGACCACCAGGGCCTGCTGCCCCATAGCGCTGCACATCAGAATCTTGGCGTCGGGCGCTTCCCGGCAGATCTCGCGAACGGCGTCGATGCCGCCCATGTCAGGCATGACGATGTCCATCGTGACCAGATCGGGTTTCAGCTGGCGGAATTTCTCGACCGCCTGGACTCCGGTCTCGGCTTCGCCGACGACCTCGAACCCGGCTTGGGTGAGAATGTCGCTGATCATCGTCCGCATGAAGATGGCATCGTCGCATACCAGGACCGTGTGGCTCACAGGTCAGACTCCAGGCGTCTAAGAGGGTCGTGAAAAGGAGCGGTCGGCGCCGCTGGCGGCGCTGAGCAATGGTGCCAGCAGCGCCTCGGTGTCGAGTACCACGAAATGGCGGCCATCCCGACGTCCAACCGCCTTGACGAGCCGTACATCCACCCCTGGCAGCGCCTCGCGCGCTTCCAGCTGGTCGGCCGGGATTTCGAAGAGGTCATCCACGCGCCCTACCGAGAGCCCGAGGCGGCGGGTTCCCACATCGACCACCAGCAGGGCACCCTCGTGCTCGGGGAGCGGCGCCCGGTCGAGCAACCGGTGGCCGTCGACGACAGTGAGGAGTGTACCCCGGACGTTGACGAGTCCGAGGATGCTGTCGGGGGCTCCGGGGATCCGGGTTGTCGGGAGGGGCGCCAGAATCTCGCGGGCACGGCTGGCAAGCATCCCGCAGGCCAGATCGCCCACCTGAAAAACGACGACGCGCACCGCCTGAGAATCAGCCATCTCTATTAAAGAAAAGAAGATAGCGAAGAGGCTCATCGGGAGCAACAGAGATAGAGTCCCCTGCCGTCAGTACCAGCGCCTCACGCAAATCGGCCGGCCATTCTGACCGGAATTCAAGCGCCTCCTCCGTAATCGGATGCTTGAAGGCCAGCGAGGCGGCGTGGAGCGCCTGACGGCCGGCCGCCCGTTCCACCGCCTCGGCAATCAGCCGTGGCGATCCGGAGATCCGGCGACTCCCACCCGCCCCATAGACAGGATCGCCGATGACGGGGTGACCGATATGCGCCAGGTGCACCCTGATCTGGTGCGTCCGACCCGAATGCAGTTCGAGCCTGAGGAGGTCAGCCACCTGGAACCGTGCGATGGACCAGGCATCGGTTCGGGCCACCCGGCCTCCGGCGAGAACCGACATCCGTTTCCTGTCGGCCGGGTGCCTGCCCAGCGGCGCCTCGATGGTGGTCGGGCTCTCATCGAGGTGCCCCCAGGCGAGCGCGGCGTAGACCCGCCGGATCCGTCTGGCGGAGAGCATCTGACCCAGCCTTCGGTGGGCGAGGTCGGTCTTGGCCACCAGCATCAGCCCGGAGGTGTCCTTGTCGAGCCGATGGACGATGCCGGGGCGCCCCTCCGCGCCACCGGAGAGCGTCGTGCCGCGGGCCACGAGGGCGTTGACGAGGGTGTCGTCCCAGTGCCCGGGCGCGGGGTGTACCACCAGCCCAGCCGGCTTGTCGATGACGGCGAGGTGATCGTCTTCGTAGATGACGGTCAGGGGAATGTCGGCGGGCCGGATCTGCCGGGGCGGCTCGTTCTCCGGCAAGGTGAGCTCGACGGCATCGCCGCGAACGAGGAGCCGCGAGGCGCGGGCCACCTTGCCATTGACGGTCACGCGCTTGTCGGCGACGAGCCGTGCGGCCTGCGTGCGCGAATATTGGAGTTGATCGGCGAGAAAACGGTCGAGCCGTTCGGTATCGTCGGCGAGGACGGTGAAACGCTGGGGTGACGTCATGAGGCCGGCCTCAGCCGGCCGATGCGGCTTCTCGGCTGGCGTGTCGGTTGTCTTCCATCCAGAGCGAGATGGCGAGTGCCACCGCACCGCAGGTCACCGCAATGTCCGCCACGTTGAACGTCGGCCAGCGCAGCGCACCGAAGCCGAAGTCGAGGAAGTCCACGACGCCACGGGAGCTGCGGATCCGGTCCACCAGATTCCCTGCGGCACCACCGGCCACGAGCCCGAGCGCGATCTGACGCAACCGGTCGCCAGTTTCGGCGGTGGCCGACATCCGCGTCAGGAGCACCACGGCACCGAGGGCGAGGGCAAGGAAGATCCATCGGGAATAGGCGCCGAGGTGCAGTCCGAACGCGGCGCCGGGATTGTAGACCAGGGTGAGCTGAAACCACTCCCCGAACACCGGGATGCCGGTCGTGCGCAGCAGGTATGCCTCCGCGACGACCTTGGTGACGGCATCGAGGAGGAGAACGCCAAGAGCGGTGGCGAAGAACAGCCGCCGCTCACCGGCGCTTGGCATCCTCTTCCTTTTCCTTGCAGCTGATGCACAGCCGGGCGTGCGGCAGGGCGTCGAGGCGCTCGAAATTGATGGCCGAGCCACAGCTCTCGCAGGTGCCGAACTTGTCGGGGTTGTTGTAGAGCCGACCCAGTGCCTGGTTGACGTGCCACAGGTACCGGCCCTCCTTCGAGGCCATCAGGAACTGCTTCTCGCGTTCCATGGCGTCGGTCCCCTGGTCGGCCATGTGAAACGAGTAGGAGCTGAGATCGCCGTCGGCTCCCTGCAGCGTGGAGTTGAAGGACTCGTCGTAGTGTCCGAGCTCCTTCATCACGCGTGCGCGCTCCTCGATGAGTCGCTTCTCGAAATAGGACAGCTGCTTCTTGTTCATTCGTTTTCCGTGTTTGTGTGCCGGCTTGCGGGCCGGGCATCGTCATGTCGTTGAATACCAATGACCGCCTCAGCCCCGTCGAGCGTCACGCTCTGCTCCCGGTCCGGGCGGTCGGCCCGTGATCCTACCACCAACTCGCGGGCGAGAGTCTCGCCCTGGATGAACTCTGCATACGCGGTCACCGCGGCGAGGAGCTCCGGAGCGCCGTCGACCGCCAGCGTCACGCGGGTCGAGATGTCGTACCCCGCGTCCTTCCGGAGCCGCTGAATCCGGTTGACCATCTCCCGCGCCAGCCCCTCCTGCCGGAGGCCGGCGGTGAGGACGGGATCGAGCGCCGCCACGAATGGCCCCTCGCTCTGGACGGCCAGCTCGCTGGCCACCTCCCTGCTCACCGCCACATCCTCGGAAAGATACTCAAATCGCCGTCCATCCACCTCCACCACTGCGGTCCCGCCCTCCTCGAGGTCCCGGAGCTGGTCCGGGCCGAGTTGGGCAGCGGCGGCGGCCGCCAAGGGCGTATCCTTGCCGTAGCGCTTCCCCAACGACCGGAAATTCGGCTTGGCCCGGAGGGTGACCAGGTCGGCGTCCGAGGCGACGATCTCGATCGCCTTCACATTGACTTCCCGGCTGAGCAGGCCAAGCAGCGACGAGAAGACGGGGCCCTGCACCGCCGACGGCACAGCCACGACCATTCGTGCGAGGGGCTGCCGGACGCCCGAGCCGATCTCCTCCCGGGCGGCGCGCGCGAGTGAGGCCAGCCGCCGTACCGCGTCCATGGCGGTCTCGAGTGCCTCGTCGCGTGCTCCTCCCGGCTCCGGAAAGCGGGCCAGGTGAACCGACGAACCGACCAGGCCACGATGCATCCAGTCGGAGAGGAAGGGGGCCGCGGGGGCGAGCAGCCGTGAGACCGTGACGAGGCAGGTGTGCAGGGTCGCGAGCGCCTCCGGGTCGGCCTCCCCATCGACCGCCCAGAACCGGGCCCGGTTCAGCCGGACATACCAATTCGAGAGGTCGTCCACCACGAATTCCATCAGCGCCCGTGTGCCGGCCGTCACGTCGTACCCTTCCCAGGCCCCATTCACTTCGTCGACCACGGAGGCGAGGCGACTGAGAATCCACCGGTCGGCATGTGACTGTGGCGCGCCGTTCCCGGCGCTTCCCGGGGTCCATTCGGCGGCGTACTGCGCGAAGAACCGGTAGGTGTTGCGCAAGCGTGTTCAGGAAGCCGCCGGCCACCTCGGGGATGGTGCGGGCGTCGAACTTCTTCGGGAGCCACACCTGGCTGGAGACCAGCAGGTAGAGCCGCAGGACATCGGCCCCATGCTCGGCCAGGAGGTCCGTCGGATTCACCACGTTGCCGCGGCTCTTGGACATCTTCTGGCCCTCGGCGTCGAGCACCAGCTCGTTCACGATCACGTTGCGATAGGCCGGCGCGTCGAACGCGGCGGTGGAAATGGCGAGCAGGGAGTAGAACCACCCGCGCGTCTGGTCCACCCCTTCGCAGATGAAGTCTGCGGGGAAGTGCGCCTCGAACTCGCGTCTCGTGCTCGAAGGGATAGTGCCACTGGGCGTAGGGCATCGACCCCGAATCGAACCAGGTGTCGATGACCTCCGTGGCCCGCGTCATCGTCCCGCCGCAGTCGCAGCTCCAGGTGTAGTCGTCGATGAACGGCTTGTGCGGGTCGAACTCGTCCGGCAGCGGCTTGCCCCACCGTTCCGCCAGTTCCGCGTAGCTGCCGATCACCGTCACATGGGCGGGGTCGAGATCGCAGGACCAGACCGGGAGCGGCGTCCCCCAGTACCGGTCGCGGCTGAGCGCCCAGTCCACGTTGTTCGACAGCCATTCCCCGAAGCGCCCGGCGCCGACCTCCGGCGGGTGCCACTCCACCTGGGAGTTCAGGCTCAGCATGCGGTCGCGCAGCGACGAGGTGCGGACGAACCACGAATCGCGGGCGTAGTAGATGAGCTTGCTGCGGCACCGCCAGCAATGCGGGTAGGTGTGGATGTACTGCTCGGTCAGCAGGTGCCGCCCGTCGGTCTTGAGGCGCCGGATGATGAGCTCGTTGGTCTCATCGGCGGTAACCAGCAGTCCCTCGAGCTCGGGCCAGGTGGTGCCGACGAAGGTGCCGTCGGCTGCGACCGGTCGAAGCAGCGCGAGACCGTGCGTCTGCCCCGCGGCGTAGTCGTCGGCGCCGAATGCGGGCGCCATGTGCACGATGCCGGAGCCGTCCGTGGCGGTCACGAAGTCCCCGGCCACGACCACGCTGTGCTCCTTGTCATCGGGCAGCGGCACGACATCCAGCGGGCGGGTGTACCGGAGGCCGACCAGGTCGGCGCCTGCGACAACGCGGTCTGGTGCTGCGACGGCACCCTCGCCGAAGAGCCGTGCCAGCAGTTTCGGCGCGGTACTGGTGGCCATCACGAGTCGGCGGCCTGGCGTGCGCGGATCAGTGTACTCGCCGTACTCGAGTTCGGGATGGACGGCCGCAGCCACATTGGACGGAAGCGTCCAAGGCGTCGTGGTCCAGACGACGAGCTCCCGGCCCGAGCCGTCCTCGAGCGGGAAGGTCACGAAGATGGCGCGGTCCCGCACCTCCTCGTACCCCTGCGCCAATTCGTGGCTCGACAACACGGTGCCGCAGCGCGGACAGTAGGGAAGCACGCGATGTCCGCGGTACAACAGGTCCCGGTCGTGGAGCCGGCGGAGGATCGACCAGACCGACTCGACATATTCGTTGCTGAAGGTGATGTAGGGATGCTCGTAGTCGAGCCAGTATCCGATCCGGTCAGAGAGCTGCTCCCAGTCGGACTTGTAGGTGAAGACGCTGGCCCGGCAGAGCGCGTTGAAGCGCTCGACACCGTACTCCTCGATCGCCTTCTTCCCCTTCAGCCCCAGCTGCTTCTCCACCTCGATTTCCACCGGGAGTCCGTGGGTGTCCCACCCGGCGATCCGCGTGACGGACCGGCCCTGCATGGCGCGGAAGCGACAGACCAGGTCCTTGATCGTCCGCGAGAAGACGTGGTGGATGCCGGGCCGGCCGTTGGCCGTCGGCGGTCCCTCGAAGAAGACAAAGGGCTTCCCTCCCTTACCGGCTGCGAGGCTCTGCCGGAAAAGGTCCTCCTCGTTCCAGGTGTCGAGCAGTTGCTGCTCGAGCTGGTCGGCGGCGAGATCGGGGAGGAGTGGAAAGGCCATCAGGAGAGGCGGCGCGCCGGAGCGCCTACGCCTGCTTCTTGAGCACAAGCTCGGTCTGGGTCTGGGCGGCGGTCTGCGCATACGCCTGCAGACCCTCCACCTCGCCGAGTTGGCGCTCGAGGAGGGCACGGAAGTTGGCGAGGAAGGCGGCGAACTGGCGCTTGCCGGCGTCGGTACGCTCGCGCAGGAGGCGGTCCTCGCCCTGCGCCTCGTTGAGCTGCCGGAGGGCCTCGGTCTTCGCCTCCCGAATGATCATCTCGGCGTCCTTCTTCGCATGCACCTCCGCATCGATGCGGAGTTGCTGCGCGGCCAGCAGGGCCTCGTTCATGGCGCGTTCCCGGTCCCGGAAGGCACGGAGCTGTTCCTGAAACCCGCGCAGGCGTTCCTCGAGCTGTGCCCGCTCCCGCAGGACGCGCTCGAATTCCTCGGACACCCGCAGCTGGAACGACTCGACGAGCGTCGGATCGTACCCACGGAACGTCCGGGGGAATTCATGCCCCCGGATATCGTGCGGCGTGAGCTGGAAGCTGTCGTCTGTCGTCATGACTGGCGTCCCCCGAACAGGATCGTGCCCAACCGGACCATCGTGGCCCCCTCCTCGACCGCTACCTCGTAATCGCCGGACATCCCCATCGAGAGCTCGGGCAGCCGGTGCCCGCGAGCGGCCCCTTCATCGCGCAGCCGGCGCAGCAAACCGAAAGCCGTACGCTGGCGCTCGGCATCATCCGTCAGCTCAGCCATCGTCATGAGGCCCCGGACTTCCACCCGCGGAAACTCCTGCAGCGCATCAAGCAGCGCCGGGAGTTCGCCTGGCTCCACTCCGCCCTTCTGCGGCTCCGCCGAGCAATTGACCTGAACCAGAATCGGCTGCCGTGTTCCCTCCGCGGCGCGTCGATCGATTTCCTGCGCGAGTCCGCGCCGGTCAACTGAGTGGATCAGGGCGAATCGTCCAACCACGCGCCGTACCTTGTTCTGCTGCAGCGTGCCGATCAGGTGCCACGCGACGGGGAGGTCCGGCAGCGCATCCTGCTTCGGCAACGCCTCCTGCACCCGGTTTTCGCCGACCGCATCGAGTCCTGCCGCCACGGCGGCCTGCACCGCCTCGGGGCCGAAGGTCTTGGTGACCGCGACGATCGTGACGGGGTGCGTCAGACCGGCACGGGCCTGGGCGGCGGAGATCCGCTCCCGGACCGACGCGAGTCGATCGGGGAGCTCCGGGAATGTCATAACTATGAAAAATACAACGAGTTGACACGGATTTGCAGGGAGCGATTACTGGGAATCCGCGGTCGGGAGGAGTGGGCGAAGCCTCGCCTGGCTGAGAGCGGAAGCGAGCGCCGGATTCGGCGAGAGAGCGAACGCCAGCTCGAGGTTCCGGATCATCATCGGCTCGTCGCCGCTGACCTGATAGGCGTAGGCCAGCTGTGTCACCGGGAGCGCCAGCGTCGACGCGAAGGAGCGGCTCGTCACCTCCAGCCCGTCCACGGGACGACTGCGCAGCGGACCGTAGCGGTAGGTCTCCCAGACCAGGCGGTCGGTCGTGGGAACGTCCAACAGGGCTCCCGCCAGGCGCTGGCGATCGATTCCTGGAGCGAGCGAATCGGGCTGGGTGGCCTGCAGTTCCAGGACCAGCCCCTTCTGGACCAGATAGGGGTCGAGCGAGAGGAAATTCCTGCCGGTCGTGACGGACCAGGCCACCGGTCGCCGCCCGATATTCTGCTGAATAACCCGGGCAGCGACGAAATCGGCGGAGTAGAAGACCGTCCCTGGCTGGTAGGTCCGCCGGTACGGGCCATAGGTGACGGTGACCGCCTTCTCGAGCTGCCGCGGATAGGCCGCCTCGATCTCTTCGTTTGTCATCGAGAGCGTGGGCCAATCCGGCTTCACCGGATCCCTGCCCTGCCAAATAACCGGCGCGGCTGCCTCATCGAAAGTCCGGATGGGCGTGTCCCGCAGCTGGCGCGCATACCAGTGCGTGTTGGCCAGGGCAATGCAGACGACCGTCACGTCCTGTCGAATCCCTCCTACTTCCTGTGCCCACCAGAGCGGAAAGGTGTCGTTGTCGCCATAGGTGAAGAGAATGCCATACGGTGGCACGGAATTCAGGAGATCATAAGCGAAGTCTGCAGCGAGGCGCGCATCGGCTCCGTGCCGACGACTCGCGGCGCCGACGTTAGCCGCCGCGGGGAGGAACGCAACCAGAAACAGGAGGGGAACCGCCGCGCGCAAGGCGGGTCGCGCGATTCGAGTGAGCCCTTCACGCACCAGGGTGGCCAGGCCGATCCCGGCCCAAAGGCCCCAGACCAGGAAGCTCACCACGAAGAAGTAGTCCCGTTCCCGCACCTCGTGCTGGTTCCCCTGCGGGAAAAGCGCGTAGCCCAGCGATGCGCCGGGCTTGAAGTTCATGTAGGCGACGAGGCCCAGGCCGGTCACGAGAAAGAGCGTGAACAACAGCCACCAGCCCGCCCGGTCCGCACGGCGCTGCGCGAAGAGGCCGCGCAGCCCCAGCACCGTGACGAGGACCGCGCCAACCAGCTGACCGGTGACGATACCGCTGCCCCATGTGGCGAGTCCGCGTGCCCACTGCCAGTTGAAGTACTGCAGGTAGTTCTGGAGCTGGAGCCCGATGATCGTCAGGCTCCGGCCCGGATTAGTGGGCCCGTGCGGTATGGTCGGGTCGTCCAGCGGTGTGCGAATCGGGTATTGCGCGCGCCGGATCACGGCGAGGAGCGCCTCCCAGGTGGAGGGATCCGCCTCGTTCGGGATCGGCGACTGCCCGGCACGAATGTACAGGAAGAAGTAGGTCGTCACCCCGACCGCCGCGAGAGCCAGCGCCAGCATGGCAAAGGGGAGCACCCCCGCCATGGCCGCGAAAGCTGCGGCGGCCACGAAGCAGAGCCCGCCAATCACGATCAGGGGGGTGCTTCCCAGTCCGGTACCGATCAACAACGCCCACAAACCAGCCACGACGGCGACCGTCGCCCATTCCTTCCGCCGCTCCTGCTCCGACTCGGCGGGCGTCCCGTGAATGGTCGCCATCAGGAACATCACCACCGCCGGCCCCGCCAGGAGCGCGAGCAGGTGGTTGCCCATCGAGATGCCGGCGAGGTAGACGATGAGGAGGAGCATCCGGGTCGAGCGCTCGGTCCCTCGCGCGTTCCGCCAGCGGAGGGCGAGCCAACAGATCAACGCGATGGTGAAGGTCGCGACGCTGTAGACCTCGGTCTCGTTGGAATTCTGCCACTGTGTGAAGGTGAACGCCGACATCAGCCCGGCCGCCATCGCCCCGCCGAGCGTCACTACCCGCCGCACCCTGGGAGGGAGTTCCGCGGTCCCGCGATGCAACGTCTCGTGCACCACCAGGAAGAAGAACCCCGATGCCGCCGCGCTGAAGGTGGCGCTCATCAGGTTGGTCCGCCAGGCATACTCGCCGACCGGGAAGAGGGCGGCCCAGACGTGTCCGAGCAGCACAAAGAGCGGCGTTCCCGGCGGGTGCGGAATCCCGAGATTGTGGATCGAGGCGATCAATTCGCCCGCGTCCCAGAAGGTGACACTGGGGGCGAGCGTGAACACGTACCCGGTCAGCACGATGGCGAACAGGGCGAAGGCCGCGAGGTAGGGTGGTCGGCTGTCGTCGAAGGAGGTCAGTGGGCCGCTCCGAGGGCGTGGGCGACGGTGAGCGCATCGCGCACCGCCGAGGGGTCATGAACGCGGAAGAGGCGGGCTCCCCGCGCATAGGTCAGCGCACAGAGGGCCGCCGTGGCACGATCGCGATCGGACAGGTCGCGTTCGGTCACGGCACCAAGGAACCGCTTGCGCGACGGCCCGACGAGAATCGGACGGCCGAGCGCATGCAGCGCCCCCAGTTGGTCGGCGAGCAAAATATTCTGTTCGACCGTCTTGGAAAAGCCGAACCCGGGATCGATGATGATCCGGTCGGCGCCGACGCCGGCCGAGGTGGCCCGCTCAACCGCCTGCCGCAATTCGTCGAGCACGCCGCCGACCACATCGCCCTGATAGTCCGCGGCGTCGTACGAAGCCATCGAGGCCAGGTCACCGCGCGAATGCATCACGACAATCCCCGCCCCCGCGGCGGCCACGACGCCGGCCATCTCCGGATCGAGCCGCAATCCGGAGACGTCGTTGATGGCGGAGGCGCCCGCCGCCAGCGCAGCGCGCGCCGTGGCCGCCTTTACCGTGTCGATCGACACCGTGAGGTCCGGCCACCGCCGCACCATCGCCTCCACGACGGGGACAACGCGCGCGATCTCCTCGGCCGCAGGTACGGGAGCCGGCCGACCGGGACGCGTCGACTCCCCGCCGACGTCGAGGACCGTCGCGCCGCCCGCGAGAAGTGCCTCGGCGCGAGCAAGGGCCGCGTCCACGGTCGGCAGCTGGCCGCCGTCGCTGAAGCTGTCGGGGGTGACGTTGACGATACCGACGATGACCGGCCGATCGAGATCGATGGTCGCACGCGCCGTGATCCAGACCGCGGGGAGTTCCATGGGCAAGGCGAGCCCCACCTGGAATGCCACCTCGGCGAGTTCCGGCGGACCGACCCACGGGCGCGCCAGCGCCTGCAGCCGTGCCCTGCTGCCGCTGATGACCGCGCCGGTCTCCGTGGTCAGGATATCGAGCCCGAGTTTCCCGCCGGCGTACGCCACGAGCGCTTCACGGGTGGCCGCATCGAGTCCGGACAAATGCAATGCGGCCGGCTCAGTTCCCTGAGCGGCCGCATCGGCCTTCCACTCCTCGAAGCCTCCAGCCCGGAGCACCGCCCGCACCGCCTCCCGCGAGGCCGCGGCGAGCGGAGTCACCTTCACGCGCCGGCAGGCTCCGCCGGCGGGGCGCCAAGGGTCGGAATCGCCGCGGGAGCGGCCGCCTTGGGTGCGACAGACGCGGCGGCGGGAGCCGGCGGCGCCGGGGGAACTTCGCGGGGCGGGAGCGCCTCGTTCCTGACCAGGAGGTCGAGGTCGTCCCGATCGATCGTCTCCCGTTCCAGCAATGCCTGGGCGATGCGCTCGAGAAGGTCCTTGTGTTCGTTCAACAGCACCGCGGCCTTGGCATACGCCTCATCGAGCAGCCGCTTGACCTCGTCGTCCACCATTTCGGCAGTCCGCTCCGACACTTCCCGCCGCTGGCCGAACTCGCGCCCGAGGAAGACCTCCTGCTCCCGGTCGCCGATCGCCATGGCGCCCACCCGCTCGCTCATGCCGAACTGGGTCACCATCCGCCGGGCCAGGCCGGTGGCACGCTCGATGTCGTTCCCCGCCCCGGTCGTCACCTTCTCGGGGCCGAAGATCAACTCCTCGGCCACACGGCCGCCGAAGAACATCGCCAGGTTGCCGATCAGCCAATCCTTCGTGTAGCTGTGCCGATCGGTCTCGGGCAGCGACGCGGTGAGGCCCAGCGCCCGGCCGCGCGGCACGATGGTGACCTTGTGCACCGGGTCGCTGCCCGGCGTCTTGAGCGCCACGACGGCGTGGCCGGCCTCGTGATACGCGGTGAGCTTCCGCTCGTCGTCGGTGAGCACGAGGCTCCGCCGCTCGACGCCGAGCATCACCTTGTCCTTGGCATCCTCGAAGTCGGACATCGAGACCAGCGACTTGTTGGTGCGGGCCGCCAGGAGGGCGGCCTCGTTGACGAGGTTGGCCAGGTCTGCGCCGGCGAGCCCCGGCGTCCCCTTGGCAAGAATCTCGAGGCGGACATCGGCCGCAAGCGGGATCTTCCGGGTGTGCACCCGCAGGATGCCCTCGCGTCCGCGCACGTCGGGCGCGTCCACCACGATCTGTCGATCGAAACGGCCGGGCCGCAGCAGTGCGGGATCGAGCACGTCGGGCCGGTTGGTGGCCGCGATGAGGATGACACCGTCATTCGACTCGAAGCCGTCCATCTCGACCAGGAGCTGGTTGAGCGTCTGCTCCCGCTCGTCGTGCCCGCCGCCGAGCCCGGCGCCGCGGTGGCGCCCGACGGCGTCGATTTCGTCGATGAAGATGATGCAGGGGGCGTTCGCCTTGCCCTGCTCGAAGAGATCGCGCACTCGGCTGGCGCCGACGCCGACGAACATCTCCACGAAGTCCGAACCTGACATCGAGAAGAAGGGCCGCCCCGCCTCACCCGCCACTGCCTTGGCGAGAAGCGTCTTGCCGGTGCCGGGAGGTCCAACGAGCAGCGCGCCCTTCGGCAGCCGTCCGCCGAGCCGCGTGAACCGCTGCGGATCCTTGAGGAACTCGATGATCTCCTGCAGCTCGACTTTCGCCTCGTCGGCACCCGCCACATCGGCGAAGGTCAGCTTCGGCGTGTCACCCGTGAGCAGCTTGGCTTTCGACTTCCCGAACGAGAAGGCGCGATTCCCCCCCGCCTGCATGTTCCGGAAGAGGAACACCCAGAGCGCGATGATCAGGATCCAGGGGAGCAGGTTGAGCAGGATGCTGATGAGACCCGTCTTGGATTCCTTGGCCTCGATCGTCACTCCCGACTCTTCGAGCCGGGTCTGCAACTGCTCGCTGTTGGTGAACGGCAGCAGGACCGTGAAGCCCTTGGCCGGGCGGGAATCCTGGAGCACCTGCGTCCGGAACTCGCCTTCGAGGCGCTTGCCGTCGACGACCGTCACCTGCCCGATGTTGCCGGCGTCGAGCTGCGTCAGGAACGACGTATAGGAGAACTCCTGCGTCGGGTCCTTCTGGCGGCTCATCGTGTTGTAGAGCGTCAACGCCAGCAGCCCCACGAGCAGCCAGAGCGCGAGGTTCTTGCTCATGCCGGCCCAGTTGGGTCCCGTCGGGCGAGGAGGTATGCGGTCAGCCATTCGTCAGTCCAGATCCACGATATAGGGTAAATGCCGGCAGTCCTCGGCGTGATCCAAGCCGTACCCCACCAGAAAGGCGGGGGGGGCCGTGAATCCGACGAAGCGGAGTTCCGGGGGAGGCTCCGGGGCGATCTGCTTGTCCAGCAGGGTGCAGATGGCCAGACTGGCCGGGTGCCGCGCGCGGAGCAACTCGGCCAGCCGCGTCAGCGTCCTCCCGCTATCAATTATATCCTCAACGACCACAATATGTTTCCCGGCGAGGTCGGTGGCCGGGTCGTACAGCAGCCGGACGTTTCCGCTGGAGACGGTCCCCGCGCCATAGCTGCTGACCACCAGGAAGTCGACCTGGAGGGGCCGCTCGATGGCACGGGCGAGGTCGGCGAGGAAGATGAAGCTCCCCTTCAGCAGCCCCAGGAGGAGCAGGTCGCCATCGGGATAGGCCTCGGTGATCTCGCGACCCAGGACCGCGACCCGCTCGGCAATCTGCTCGGCGGTAAAGACCACCGACTTCGCCTTGCGCCCCCCGCTCCGACGGTCCAGGTCACTCACCGCTCACCTCGATCACGAGTGCGTTGTCACCCTCGCCGGGCAGCGCCCCTGCCCCCCGACAGATACCCCCCACCCACACAATGTTGCCCTCGAGTTCCACGATTGGCCAGCTCGCCCGGCGACTCCGTTCGACCCGTGGCCTCCTGCAGCAGCCGGGACACGGCACGCCGTCCGGTTCCACCGAGCGGGCGGAGGCGATCGCCGGCAACCGGCGCACGCACCGTTGCCTCTTCCCCGATGAACCAACCGACCCAGCCGTCGCGCCGGACCAGCGGCGGCGCCTGAGCCCGCCTCCAGGAAATGCTCCACGGCCCCCATTGCGCGCGGCCCCGGCCGCCGCGCACCTGAAGCGGCGCCGGCGGTGCCACAATGCGGTGGAAACACACCCGGCCAAAGGAAAGTTCCGCCCGCCACTCCCCGCCCAGCTCAACCATCGCTCCGCTCCGTCCCCCATGAATCATCTCCAGGAGTCGGTCCGCGCGCCTGGGCCCGAGGACGCATCCGATCCGTCGTGCAGCGGCGCGCAGGAGGGTGTTTGCCAGGGCGGCATCGTAGGTCGCCAGCGGGAGGGCGGCGATGGACAGCCGTCCCCTCGACTGCTGCGGATCCAGTCCGGGCAGCGTGTCGAGCGCAGCCTCCCACGCAGCCCGATCGACGGCGGCGTGACGGGCGAGTCGGAGGAGGCGTTCGGGTGCCGCCGGCTCGCGCTCCGCGAGCATCGGCAGCAGGGTCCCGCGAACCCAGGATCGCCCGTGCACCGGGTCGAGGTTGGCCGGATCCTCCCAGCTCGAAACCCCCTTCGACTTGAGCCAGGCGATCAGCTCGGGCTTCCGGAACTCAAGGAGGGGGCGGAGCAGCCTTCCCTGCCGCGGGAGCATTCCGGAGAGCCCCGCCGGGCCGCTCCCGCCGAGGACGCGCAGCAGGACCGTCTCCACCTGATCGTCGGCGTGGTGGGCCAGCACGATGGCATCGGCATGCTCGGAGCGGCGGATTTGCCGCAACCACGCGTGGCGCGCCTCCCGGGCGGCCGTCTCGGACGCACCTGCATCGAGATCGAGCCGACCCACGACCACCGGGAGCCCGAGGTCGGCGGCGGCGGTCGCCACCCGGCGCCCAATCTCGGCGCTCTGCGGATGGATGCCGTGGTCGGCGTGCGCCACCACGAGTTCCATCTGATGAACGGCTTCGTGTCTGGTGGAGGAGATGAAGCAGGGCGAGCGAGTCGGGGCCGCCCGAGACGGCGACCAGCACCCGGCGCCACTCGCGGGGTGGCTCCAGCGCGACCCAGGCGCGCTGAAAGCGCCCAACGACGTCGTCGGGAGCGCGCACGCTGGCGGTGGCGGCCTGGATGGGACGCTCAGGAGCGGGCATGAACGGAAGTTAGCCGCTCAGCGCCGTCCCGGAAGGCGGATTCAGTCCGGGTAGCTGTGGACCAGATGCCCGCCCGCGTCGAGGACGGCGATGACATGCCCGCCCGATTCGCGGTATCCGTACACCTTCATGCGGCCCGGAGCCGTCTGCTGCGGCAGCGGCACGCGGAGCAGCCACCGCTGCACGATCCAGCCGCCGGCGGGCAGTGGCGCGAAGGCCAGCTCGCCGCCGGCCTCGAAGCCGTACGCCCACTTCGGCACCCGCGTGTAGCGAAACTCGAGCCGCCGCAGCTCAGCGGACTTGCGGTCCAGCCACAGCGTTCCCTTGATGTCGGTCCTCGAGTCGCGGACCCCAGGCTCAAAGGCGAGGCCGACCCACTCAGAGGGCTGGCCCTCGCCCGGCGGGACGGTCCAGAAGCAGTGCCCGCTGAAGAAGGGCTCGGAGAGAAGGAACTCGGCGTCTGGGCCGTACCAGGTGGGGCCCTGAACCATGTCGTCGATGTTCTCGACGAACCCCACGGCCAGGAGTGTGTCCGGCGGCGGAGCCCGCACCGGCCATGCGCTGATGTTGAGCTCATTGAGCTCCGCGACGTCGAACACGTTGCCGAGGCGATCGATGTTGCGGTTCTCGAGTTCGGTCTGGAAACGGTAGGACCGTGACGTGACGGTCTGCGCCGTGATGGCCAGCGCGGTGCCGGCCTGGGTCCAGAGCGCCGAGGAGAGGGTGTCGCCCCGCGCGCGATCACCGCACATGGAGGTGCCGGCCACCGAAATTTCCGGAAGCGAGACAGGCGTCCCGCCGAGGACCAGCGTACGGTTCAGGTACTCGCCAGCCTGAAGGGCGATTCGCGTCTCAAAGGGGAAGTATCCGATTCGGCAGGACGCGAAGCGTGTAGGGACCGGCCGCCGCGGCGTGGAGCGAGTAGCGACCCTCGGCGCTGCTTACCCCCTGCTGGACCCGCGTGCCGAGGCTGTCTTCAAGCACGACGAGCGCGCCAGCGACCGGGGCGTCGGAGCCTGCCTCGAGCAGGCGGCCGCGGACGACCTGGGCCGAGAGTGAGGCGGCCAGGGATGAAAGGCATATGGAGAGGAGGAGGAGTGTGCGCGTCACTTGAGACAAGCTGGAGGGGCCTGCGGCGCAGCGCAAGAAGAAGGGACGCACTGACTACCGCCGTGACTCCAGGCACGACCCAGCCCGCGACCACCGCCAGGGCAGGCTCCGCCCTTCCAGATGCACGCCCCCGATCCACCGGTCCACACCGTTCACCTCCACGTGATCGAAGCGGCCGGCCAGTGCGTCGGCGCCGGCGAGGGTGAGCTCGACTTCCGGTCGTTCAGCGTCGCGGTACCGGATCGGGGGAACCGTGGAATCGGCGAGCCTGGCGATCTGCCACCCGAAGACGAGGTCGCCGAGGAACTCCGCTTCCTCTCGGTCGAGATGGGCAGCGCGAAAGAGCTTGCCAAAGGGGAGCGGGCCATCGGCGAGCGCCTGGAGGACCTGGCGTTCGGTGCGGGAGAGGCCATCGTCGACGCCAGGATATTCCTCGAGCAGCCGAGTCAGCGCCTGAGCAAGGTGGGGCAGCAGCGCCGACGGAATGGACGCACGTCGGGCCAATGCGGTCGGGTCGGGCGCCCGGAACTCACCCCAGGCGGTCGCTGCGAGGCTCAGCACCTCGTGCGTCACCGTGTGTCGGGCTGCGAAAAGATCGCGCATCCGTTGCGCCGACAGGCGTGCCGAGGAACTCGCCCGGATTGATGAGGGACAAACGAACCGGGCCGGCATCGACCGCGTTGAACCAGTCGAGCACCTGCAGGAGTTGCAGCTGGTCGTAAAGATCGTGTTCGAACCAGAGCACCACCTCGGCGTATGCAGGGAACCCGGCGAGCATCGCATCGCGCCACCGGAGCCTGGACAGTACGGTCTCCGGATCATCCCACCCCGCCCCCCCGATGAACTCCGCGCGCACCACCGTCAGGTCATCAAAGGACAACCCGCATGGTACGGGCCCCTCGTGCAGCACATCGCGCCAGGGGAGCACGCTTCCGCCGACGCCGGCGTCGAGGATTCGCTCGGCGGCGGCATCACCGTTGGTGACGTGGAGTCGTTCAGGGCTCGCGGGCATAGGTGCCGTCGAACGCCGTGGTCCAAGTCGTACCGCCGTCGGTCGACGATTCCCAGAGCTGGCGCACCGTCCCGTTGGGCGAGTGGAGTCCAGGTGACGCGGTCCGTCGTCAGTCCGCCCGCCTGACCCGGCGTCGGGCGAGTCCCCGAAAGGACCATTTCCTTCCCGACCAACTTCCCCTTCAACTCCAGCAGATTGCCACCGGCGTCCATCCACACCTGCCGCCAGGTGCTGTCCGCGGCATTCCACATATTCAAGCTGGTGCCATCCCCGCCATTTGCGCTGCGCCAATGTTCCTGCAGCACGCAGCCGCCGAGGATCGCTTCGATCCGATTCGTCCCCACCACCTTCCCTGCCGGGTTCGTCACCGACCACGAGCCGGCCCAGAAATCGAACTGGCGGTACTCGGGAGCGACACAGCCCTGCTGACCCTGGGCGTGGGCGTTTCCGGCGACGGACAGCATGAGCGTGAGGATGAGAACGGGAAGGCTGCGACGAATGAACGGGGGAGGAAGCATCAGGCGCTCGGGGCAACGGGAGTGGAAGAGGGGACTCCCTGCCCTACGCGCCCGGTACAGAGGGGGTTTCCTGCGGCGCCGTCAGGTCCAACCTGTCCGGCGCCCGGCGGGGCGGCACTACTTCTTGGCGTATACGCTCGTCTTGCCGGTCTTGTCCCACGAGAGCACGTCATAGTGTTCGACCGGGCTGCCGGGCATGCCGGGAGATCCGACGGGCATCCCGGGGACGCCGATACCGGCGATCTTCGGTTGCTCCTTCAACAGCTTCGTGATGACATCCGCCGGGACGTGGCCTTCAATGACGTACCCGCCGACGACCGCCGTGTGGCAGGTCTGGATCGGGCGCGGCACGCCCGACGCGGTCTTGATTTCGCTCAGGTCGTCCATGTCGATCGTCTTGACCTCGAAACCGTTCGCCTTCAGATAGTCCACCCACAACTGGCAGCAGCCGCAGGACGGGGACTTGTACACCGTGATGACCGAACCGGCCTCGCTCGCGGTCGCCGGCGCGGCCCGACTGGCGGCGGCGCCAAGGGCCACCACGGCGACGAGTGCGAGGAGGACGGTCAGTGATCCGGGAGACTTTCATGACAACCTCACATCCTTGAAAAGATCAGGGGACTACCGAGTCGGCTCGTGGCCTTCGGCGTCGCGACGATGCCACTCGAACACCATCCCCCGGAAGAGGAGGAAGCCAAAGAACCAGACGGCGACGGCCACGGTCACAGGGCCGTAAATCGTGACAGGCATGCAGTTCCTCGAGTTGGGGACAGATGTCCCAGTCTAACGAAATCACGGCCGCTCGGCCAGCGCCTGGAGCGCGGAGAGGTGTTCCTCGAGCAGTTCCGAGGTGACCGCCTCCACCTTCCGGCGGGGGATCACCGTGCCCAAGGCCAGGCCGTGCACCGACGCCTGACAGACCACGTCGGTGGCCTGGCGCCCGCTGGCGGCAAAGTCGTAGCCGATGTCGAGCGCGAACAATGACGTGGTGCACGACGACGGCCAGCCGGGATGGGGCCTCAAACGCCGTCACCTCGCCGTTGCAAGCCGAGGAGACGAGGCCGATCTTCACCCGCTGGACGAACGTCGCGCCAAGCGCGAATCCCCCTGGCCCGCCGTCGCGCGCCGTCACGCTCCGGAGCCCGTGCACCCATTGCATCAGGGCGTCGGGATCCTCGACCAGGCGCCAGACGCGGTTCCTCGGCGCGGCAATCAGCACCCGATGTTCGAGCCGGTGTGCCCCCGAGGAGGCGGCCCGCCCTGCCGTCACAGCGACCGGCGGATACGGGCGAATCCTTCGCGGATCTCGTCACCGAGCAGCTTTGCGGCGGCCCCGACGTCCTCCATCACGTCGCCGGCCTCGTCGCCCGCCTTGTCGAGGCGTGCCCGCAACTCGCCGATCCGCACCTCCAGCTTGTCCCATTCCTCGCGCGCCTCGGCCTTGCCGAGGTGCATCCGCACCTTCAACTCATCACGCTCCTGCTCGAGCTTCTCGAGCATCTCCTGCAGGCGTTCACGCATCGTGGTCATCGATCCATCCCTGTTGAATGAGTGTCTCAGGACCCCGGCTTGGCCGGGGTCGTCTCGAAAAGGAGCAGCCACCCCCGCCCCGGCGCAACCGGGATTGGGTCATAGGGTCCGAAACTGGCCGCGGGCTGATAGCCGGGCAGTTCCGGCGCCACGATCCGTGCGTTGGCCGGATCGAGGCCGAGGCGGGTCCAATCCACGGCGAGCCGGACCCGGGCCGTGTCGGTCGCCCAGCTCGCGACTGCCACGATGCTCCGTCCCTCGCCCTGGTACACCGTCGCGAGTACGTCCGGGCCGACCGGTGCGCACCGGCGAACCCGGTACCCACCACCCGATCATGCGGGTGTCCTGGATCCGGTAGGTGTCCCAGAACTTCCAGAGTTCGCGGGGATCCCCCGACCAGGGAAGCCGATTGGTCATCCCGAAGAGCATTCCCCGCCAGGGATTCCCTCCCCCTTCGAGCATCTCGCCCATCAGGCCGTAGGGAATGCCGGACATCTCGACGAGCCAGTAGGCCGGCGACGCGTCGTAGTCGAAGTACTCGCCGAACCAGAGACGATCGATGAACGGGAAGTGCTCGAGGTAGAGGTTCGCGCTGCTCGCAAAACCGTCCCTGGGGTTGTACTGGTTGGCGGAGTGCAGGTCGATGAGCGGATCGGGACGCCCGCGCGTCAGCGCCTTCCGGACCCGCACCATGATGCTCCGGTCGAAGGCGACATCATCGATGTAGAGCCCGTCGATCCCGATATTGTCCACCAGCCAGTCCAGCCCCTCCACGTAGAAGTTGTGCCACCGCGAGATGCCGGTGTTGACGACGGCCGCGTCCCGAATCCGAGCCACATACCAGCCGCCGATGTAGTTCCCGTCGAGGTGTTCCTGCAGCCACGACGCCCCGCCGCCGGGCCCGGGGGCGATGACTTCCGTGCCCAGGCTCCGAAGCGCCGGGAGTTCCGGGGCGTGATTCGTCAACTCGCGCACGGTGTAATAGATCTTGACCCGCATCCCCATGGCGTGGGCACTGTCCACGTACGCCTTCATCGCGTCGGGACGGAGGAAGGGATAGTTGATGAACGGGTTGATGGCCGTCGCGTGGTGCACGTTGACGGTGTTGGCTCCCATCTTCGCGATCGAGTCGAGCGGCACGTAGGAGTGGAAGTACCGGGTGGCCCACTGCGCCCTGGTGTCGAGCGGATGGAAGGGGGTCAACAGGAGCCGGAAGTCGTAGTGTTGCACCTCGCCGGCGGCCATCGTCCGCGCGCCGCTGTAGCAGACCACGGAGTAGACCTCTCGCTGCGCGCGGAGCCGACAGCCGCCCTGGCCCTGCGTTGGCCCAGGACGCCGGCATCACGAGCGGCTTGGAGAGATAGAAATTGGTGTTGAGGGGCCGGCTGTACTTGTCGTCCTTGAGGCTGAACTGTACGCCGGCGTTCACGTCGCCCAGCCAGGCGCCGTCCTGGTTGTGCTTCACCTCCCAGACCCAGTCGAGCGAGTCGGGCCGCGCGCCGCCCTTGTAGCCGAGACCCATCATGTACCGCGCAGCCTCGGGACGCAGGGGGATCTCCAGGCGGATATCCTGCAGGGACAGAGCGGAATCCGCGGCGAGCGCCACCGAAAACTCTGCGTTACCATCGAACTCCAGGCTGCCGGTCACCTTCATACGAAGGGCCCCCGCAGAGGAGGTGGCCTCCCAGACGACCACCCCCGTATCGTGTTCGATCACGCGCATCCCGCTGGCGCTCCATGCCACGTCGCGCCCGTCGGCGCCGGTCGCCGTGAGCTGGACCGGCCCGGCGAGGAGCTCTTTCGGCGCTTCCCCGATGGAGGTCATCTCGACCGTGAAGAAGCTGCGGAGGGAGGTGGGCATCCCATTCTTCCCGACGACCATCTTGCGACCGAGGACACCGAGTGTGTCGCCACGGCGGGAGACGGCGGTGTAAGGCGGGACGATGCCGTGGTCCTCCTCGAGACGCGAGTCGAGCCAGGCCAGGCGTGCGAGCCGCCAGGGCTCATCGGCGCCGGCGTTGCGAATCGTGTCGAGCCCCACACCGATGGTGACCGCGACGGGCGCCGAAGGAAGGCCGGCTGCCGTCACGGACAACGTTCCACGATAGTCGCCCGGCTGTGCGTCGACCGGCACCTGGACGCCGCACCAGATGGGCTGGATGCGACCAAGAGGGATGTCGACCGTCGTGGTGAACTCCCTCCCCTGCCAGTCAACGCCGCCTTGATTGAAGCAGCGGAACGCCGAGGCTGGGATGGTACCCGCGGGTCCGCTCAGTGGAGCGAAGGCGACCCGTACGTCCGCCAGCGAGCGGCGCGCAGCCCAGACACCCAACTGGAAAGCGTAGAACTCGCCGCGAGACGCTGGCCCCCCAATGCCTGGCGACCCGATGTGATCGACCCAGCGGTGTGGCAGGTCGGCCGGCATCATGATCGGACGGGTCCGATCCTCCGGAAACACGAGAAATTGACGTTCCGGAAAACGTGCGAGGAGCTGGGCGGTCTCATTCGCGGTCGCGATCACCTGCATCGGGTAGAAGGAGTCGAGGGTGTCCGCCGCCTCGAAGGCGACCAGCTGCGCCTGGGGCAACCGACTGATCGCGCGGGCATCGAACATCGCGAGCCAGCTGGCGGACGCCGTCGAGTCCGGAACCGGGTAGGTGATCTTCGGATAGGGGGATGTGACGGTCCCCGTGTACCGGAGATAGTAGACGTAGTACTCGCCGGGCCCGCTGGTCGGCTCGAACACGATGTCGCCGGCCTCGCGGTTGATGGGTCCGCGCAGGACGTTCAGCACCCGCTGGCCGGTTTGCGCGTCGACCACCCAGATGTCCTTCTGCGCCGGGTTGGCGTCGGGCCGGCGCCAGGGAAGGTGCGCCCAGACGGCGGGAGTGGCCTCCGACACGGACACCACCGCGCGATGATTCCCGAACGAGTCCGCCACCCATGTGCCGGTGCGATAGGGGTAGGATTGCGCCGCAGCTGGGAGGCTGGTGACGGCCGCGGTGAGCAGGGTCAGGGCGAGGGTGCGCAGACTGAACTGCCGGTGTGGCTTCATCGATGTCCTCATCCGCAAATGGCCGCACGCATGGACCACCGCGCACGGAACGTTCCGGCGATCGTATCGCTGGCGAACGTGAGTTGATACGATCCGAGGAGGCTGCCGTCCTCATCAGGGTCGTTGAAGGTCACGGTGCCCCGGTTCGAGGTCGCACAGCCACCCCCGACCTGGCAGCGGACGGCAATCCCGGATCCCCCCTCCAATCGGCCGAGTGTAATGGCCCGCGCGGAGAGCTGACTGCCCGGCTCATAGATGATCATCTGGAGATAGGGAGGTGGCGGAGGAAGCACCCCCAACTCCGGGGATTCAGACAGATAGATTGAAGTGGCGGACCCATCCCAGGGCGCGCAATCGGCGGCGGCGACCCCTTCCGCCGGCGGACCGCTGACTACGGCGCCGGTTCCCCCCGGATTTCGCGTGACGATCGAGGCGTTGAGGACGCCGGCAAAGGAGACCCACAGGAGATAGGGAACCAGCAGCCGCCCCGCCAGCGGCCGGATCCGATGGAAAGCAATGATGGTCCCGAGAATGGCGGCCCAGAGGATCACAAGGTCGGCGAGCGCGAGGTCGGGGCGGTGCCAGTGAAAAAACAGCCAGGACCAGAGAGCGTTCAGCACCAATTGCAGGGCGAAGAGGGTGAACCCGGACCGCCCGGAGCGGGTCCCACGACCTGCCCAGGCCAGTCCTGCGGCAACTCCCATCATCAGATACAGGGTTATCCACACCGGCCCAAAGACCCAGGAGGGGGGATTCCAGGCTGGCTTGCTCAGGGAGGCATACCACTCGCCTGGCGCCGCCGCCAATCCACCAAGCGCCCCTGCGACCAGGGCGACCACCACCCACATCCCCACCGCCACCAACTCGGTTCTACGGGAAACAGCCTGCGAATGAGCCATGTGTGTACATTCCTTAAAATATTGCCGGATAACGCTTTATGTGCTATTATATCAAGTGAAGCATGAAGTTGTAAGTTACTCGGTCTGCCGGCAAGTTGCCGCCAACCTGAATCCAGCAGCGGTTGACGCAAGCCGTGCGTATTAGACAGGTAACCAACCATTCACGGAGGCACCATGCGGTTCAGAATCATTACCTCGGCAGCAGTCCTCGTCCTCGGACTCGCCGCCGCCACCACCCTCTCGGCTCAAAACCCGAACTCACCACCCCCCGGCGGCCAAGGCCAGCGCGGCGGAGGTCGGATGCAGGCAGCGGCGCTGCAGGGCATCACCCTGACGGAGGCCCAGAAGGCGAAGATCGACTCGATCACCGCCAAGACCAGGGCCCAGATGCCCGCGATGACTCCCGGCACTCCCCCGAGTGATGCCGACCGGCAGAAGATGATGACCCTGACCCAGGGTTCACTCAAGGAAGTCCGCGGGGTGCTCACGGCCGATCAGCAGAAGATCTACGACAAGAACGTCGCCGCGATGCAGGAACGGATGCAGCAGCGGATGCAGGGTGGTCCGCCGGCGGGCGCCGCGCAGCCAGCCACCCCAGCGACTCCTGGGACTCCTGGGACGCCAGCTACCCCAGCCACCCCAGCCACCCCGGCGAAGCCGTAGCCGGTCAAATCACTCCACGGCCTTGAGCCGGAACTGGAGCGCCCCGGACGGGCAGCGGCGGACCTGCTCCGCCACTCGCTCGGCCGGGGCGTTTTCCGGTCGGATCCACCGCTTCAGCTTCACATCGAAGACCGATGGAAGCCCACGGACACACTCCGCGGCGTGAATACAGACATCCGGATCAAACGAGACCACGATGTCATCGCTCTCATAGCTCTGCAATCGTTTCGGCATCGCGGTCACCTCCAGGTCACGACGTCAGTGAGCGGCTTCCGTTCGATATCAGGCACCCGGGCGTCGGCGGCCGGGAATCCCACGACCAGCAGCAGCATCGCCTTCTCCCGCGCGGGCCGCTCCAGCACTTCGTTCAGAAACCCCATCGGGCTCGGCGTGTGTGTCAGGGTGACGAGACCGGCGTGGTGCAGCGCCGCGATGAGCATGCCCATCGCGATCCCCACCGACTCCTGCACATAGTAGTGCGTGACCCGGCTGCCATCGGGCCGGACTCCGTACCGCTCGGCGAAGATGGCGATGAGCGCCGGCGCCACGTCGAGATACGGCTTCACCTCATCCGTCCCCAGAGGAGCCAGCGCCTCGAGCCATTCCGCGGGCGCGCTGGCGTAGAACTCCCGCTCCTCCCGCTCCGCCGCTTCCCGGATGCGATGCTTGAGGTCAGGATCGCGGACGACGACGAAATGCCAGGGCTGGATGTTAGCGCCGCTGGGCGCGGTGGCTGCCGCCCTCAGACAATCCTCCAGCACCCCGTCGGGAATCGGGCGGTCGCTGAACTGTCGCACGGTGCGCCGACGGGCGAGTTCCTCGGCGAATGCCCTGCCCCGGGCCTGCATCTCGGCTGCGGCGAGCGGCTGCCAAGTTGTCAGCGGGACAAACCGGGGCTCGCGCGACACTAGTCCGACTCCGCCTTGAAGGCGGGATTCTCGATGATGCCGAAGATATTGCCGAACGGGTCGCGCACCGCGCCAATCATGACCCCGTGGTCCGCGAGCGGCTCGAAGGGAACCGCTCCCAGCTCGATCAAGCGGTTCCACGCCGCCTCCGCGTTGGGTACCCCCCAGTAGGCCACGCCAGCCGGCGTCCGTACCGCATCGGCGCTCTCGTCCGGGAGGAGGCCGAGCTCGTAGCCTGCCACGTTGAACCCGACATAGTACGGCTCGTCAAAGTAGGGGCCGAAGCCGAGCACCTTGGTATACCACGCCTTCGCCGCTGCCAGGTGCTTCGTCGTGTACCCCGCGGTCCGGAGACCAAGAAAGTGTTTCATCGACTCTCCCTCCGGTGTGGATGGTTCATGGAGCTGTGCCCTCAATGATCAACACCGAACATCGCGAGATACTGCCGGACCTCGCCGAGAACAAAGTTCTGACGGGCGACCATGTCCCGAAGCGGCACCTCCGCCACCTGCTGCAGCGAGTCGGTCGTCCAGAGGATGAGCGTCGTATCACGGAAGAGGTACTGCGACACCGGGCCCCGGACGATCTCCACCCGGCCGTCGATGAAGTAGTACTCCGTCAGGCCGTCCATCACGCCGGCGTCGTTCGGTTCCGTCACCGTGAGCTTGACCGCCCGCCCGCTGTCGGCCCAGAGCGAGAGCACGCGCGCCTCCCATCCCGGCGCCTCAGGCTGGAGCTGTCGGGTCATCGGATCAGATTCTGCGGTCAGGCCATCGATCGAGTCTGCCAGGTGCTTCGCCCGGGTGGGGCTCAGTGCCGAATCGGGTTCCGGACTCGCCTCCCCGACCCGACAGCCGGAGAGGAGGAGCTTGCCGCTCCGCTCCAGCCGCGCCTCGTCGCCCTTGGTGTGGAGCGAGTACCGGCCGTCACCATACTTGGCCCCTGAGGCCGCCGGTTCCCGGTAGAGCCGAACGATACGGTCGGGAGGAAGACGCAACTCCGCGTAGCGAGGCCCGAACGCGACCTCGATCACCCCGCCATCAGCGCAGAGATACCTCGTCGGTTCAGCCGGCCGGGTGCAGGCCGCGGCGGCCAGGAATACAACGGCCAGGGTGGATCGGCGGGGAGACAAATATCCTCCGCGTGCGGAGCGAATGGGAAGTTGGATACCTTTCGGAAGATCACGCCCCGCGGGCGGGGCGGCAAGGACCCGATTGGAGGCTCACCGTGCATCGGACACCCCTCGTACTCCTCCTCGTGGCCTTCGGCGCCGCACCCCTGAGCGCCCAGGTCACTGAAGAGCGGACCTCGACCTCGCTGCGCATGATTGCCGACGCCGTGTCGAGCGCGCGACTCGAATCCACGGTCCGTACGCTAGTCGGTTTCGGCACAAGGCACACCCTGAGCGACACCATCTCCCCCACCAGGGGCATCGGCGCGGCGCGACGGTGGATCCGCGCAGAGTTCGAGCAGATCTCCGCCGGGTGCGGTGGCTGCCTGGAGATCCTGGAAGTCTCCGAAGTATTCGAAGGACTGCCTCGGGTGCCCGGCCCCACCAACGTGGTCAACATCGTGGCCATTCAGCGGGGCACCAGCGACCCGAACCGGTTCGTCCTGCTCAGCGGCGACATCGACAGCCGGGTGTCCGACATCATGAATGCCATGGATTCCAGCCCGGGCGCCAACGACAACGCGAGCGGCGTCTCGGCCGTCCTGGAGGCCGCGCGGGTGCTGAGCCGGCATCGGTTCCGCGGGTCGATCGTGTATGCCGCGCTCTCCGGTGAAGAGAATGGACTGTTGGGTGGGAAGACGCTCGCCAACATGGCCCAGGCCGAGGGGTGGCGGCTCACTGCAGTGATCAACAACGACATGATCGGCAACGTCAATGGAATCGACGGTGTCCACGACACGACCACGGTGCGGGTCTTTTCGGAGGGCACATCCCCGATCGAGAGCGACTCCGCCCGCCGGGCGCGCCGCTACACCGGCGGCGAGGTGGACGGCGCCTCACGCCAGTTGGCTCGGTATATCAAGGCCACCGCCGCCGTGGCCCTCCCTGAACTCGATGTCTGGCTGATCTACCGGCTGGACCGGTTCGGGCGCGGTGGGCACCATCGCCCCTTCGCGGATCTCGGCTTTCCCGCCGTCCGCCTGATGGAGGCGCACGAGAACTACACACGCCAGCACCAGGACATTCGCGTGGAGGGGGATGTGGCGTACGGCGACGTGATCGAGGGAATTGATTTCAACTACGCACGAAAGGTGACGGCGTTGGATGCCGCGGTGCTGGCGTCGCTCTCCTGGGCACCGGAGGCGCCCCATAGCGTCCGCCTGCGCGGGGCGGTTCAGCCGGCGGCCACGCTCAGCTGGATGCCGCCGGCCGACTCCACGGCGGTGGCGGGCTATCGCGTGTACTGGCGGCGGACCGACTCCCCCACCTGGGAGCATTGGCAGGATGTCGGAATGACAACAAGCCACCGGTTCGATGGCTTGGTCGTGGACAACTGGTTCTTCGGCGTGGCGAGCGTGAGCCCGGAGGGGTTCACCAGCGTCGTGGCCGTCTCCGGGGCGAACTGACGCCGAACCCGCCTCAATCCGGCGGGTAGGCCGCGTCGAGAATCACGTCGATCTGCCCGACGCTCTTGTCGAGGCTGAAGATGACGGTCCACGCTCCCGGTGTGCCGTCCAGCGTCCGGTCATCCAGTTCGTAGAGCAGCTTCCCGTTGTACACCTCCGTGCCGTCCGCATCCGTGATGATCAGCAGGGTCGTGCCGTGCGGCATGAAGCTGAGGTGCTGGATGGCGGCGTAGACGCCGGGGTTCTGCCACGCGATACGTCATCCTGGTCGTGACGTTCTGGATGTTGTCCGCGGTCAGCTGGAAGTGCCCGACCAGGTTTGTCACCGTCACGTCGTTGCCTCGGGCCGAGCGTTTCGGATGGATTGCTGCACCCGATGCCGAACGCCACCACGAGGCTCGAGGCGAGGACGGCGCGCCACTGTCTGGTCATGATGCTGCTCCTGCGCAAGATCTGGTTCATTTCGGCAACGCGGGAATGGCGGTGCTGACGAAGGCCCGGAAGAAGTCCGCTTCCTGGGCGACGTCACGCTGCCCGGTGTAGTCGCTCCGTCCGTCGAGTACCGGGTGTAACTGGCCCCGAGCCCAAGCCGCCTGTTCAACCAGTAGCGGGCCTCGAAGCTCGAACGCGTCCTGGTAGTGGTCGGAATTGGCGCCATTGACGGTGTGGATCCAGATCCGAGAGGATCGAGAGGTCTCGCCTGGAGGCGGTGCTTGTAGAGCACGTTGCCCGGTGACCAGGGCGCCGAGCCCCGGCCCATAATCGTAGTCCCGGCCCTCGAGTGTCGTGTAATAGTCGGACTGCGTCGCGCCGATGATGACGCCGTTGAACATGACGTTGGTCTGAGCCTGCGAGGTCGCTTCACCTTCTTCCCCCTAGGTCGAGACCAACCCGGCCAGCACGCTCTGCCCGCCGTACTCGACGGCGGGGTTGTTGAAGTAATCGTACTCCATCATGAGCGCGAACTGGTGATGGCCCGACGATCCCAGCGGCCAGGCGGCGATGCTGCCGCGCGCGGAGAGCCGGTTCAGGAGCCGGGCGCTGTCCGGCGGCGGGCCGGCGATTTCCGCGGCCAGCCCGAAGTACGAGAAGGGCTTCCCCGACGAGGTCCTTCGCCGGATCGCCATACGCCAGCTTGAAGCCGATGTCCCACTGATCGAGGTCGGTCTTGACGCTGTCGAACGAGAACTCGTTGGCGGTACGCCGATAGCCGACGTCGAGGACGCCGAACACCTTGCTCGGCCGCCAGTCGTCCGGATTCGCGGAGACCCCGTGCGTCTCCCCCCGGATGAGGCGGTTGAAGCCGCGGAGGGGATTGAGGAGGAAGCCGCCGATTTCGCGGAAGGTGCGCTCGCTCCCGGTCGCGGTATTGTCCAGCGCCAGGGAGGAGAGCCGGAAGAGCGTCTCGCCGAGCACCACGCCGCCAAAGCTCGTGTTCAGGAGGTCGTTCGGCGCCGGCGCCCAGGACTCGCCCGCGATTTCCCACATGGCGCTGCCGACGAACGGCCAGGCGAACGACTCCCAGAAGTCGTAGCCGTTGGTACGGGCGGAGTTGTAGTAGAGGCTGCCGTGATAGGGGTGGGAGAACTGGTTATTGACGAACTGGTTGTCGTCCCACTGCCAGGGGTAGGTCAGGTTGTTCTTGATGCTCTGCACGCTGACTCGGGGCCCAGACCGCATCCCGCACCGAGGCGTTGTAGTAGTGCGGCGAGCACCTGCACCAGCATCAACTCGCCGAAGGCCGCCCAGAATCGCTTGGGAGGATCACAGTCCCGACAGGGGAGCGTGTCGCCGGACTCGGCGGTCGGCGTCCCCCCGACGGAGACAGCCAGGATGGCATCGCCGAGGGCTGCGCCAACTGCTGCGCGGAGACGGCCAGGCTGGAGGATGGTCGAGGGCCCTGCGCAGACGCGGCCGAGACACCGGCCACGACGGCCCCCAACAGCAGGCAGATGGTCTTTGCCTTCATTGTCGCCCTCATGGTAGCGGTAGCCCGGGGATCGCACTGGTCACGAAGAATCGCAGGAAGTTCGCGGACTCCGCAACATCCGGCTGATTCTCGTATTGGCTGTGCCTAGTATAGCCAGTATACCCGAATCCGACACCCATCTTCCTGCTGGCCCAGTACCGGGCCTCGAGCAGCAGGGCATCCTGATAGTGGGCCGACTCGGCTCCCTCAATGGTGGACAGCCAGAGCCCGGTGTAGCCGACCGTCCCCTGGAGCTTGTTCTTATAGAGGATCCGCCCGGCGAAGATGCCGCCGACGCCGGGCCCATAATCATAGTCCCGACCCTCGACCGAGGTGTAGTAGTCGGACTGCACCGCGCCGAGGATGACCCCGTTGGCGAGGATCTGCGTCTGTCCCCACCACGTCTGACCCGGCTTCCCGATCGTGCTCACGATCCCCAGCTGGGTGCTCACCCCACCGTATTCGAAGGCGGGGTTGTTGAAGTAGTCGTACTCGAGACTCAACGCCAGCTGGTGGCGCCGCTTGGCGCCGAGGTTCCAGGCCGCCAGGCTCCCGCGGGCACTCAGCTGGTTGACCAACCCCTCGTTGCCGGGGCCGGCAAGATCGGCACGGAACGCAAAATAGGAAAAGGGGTCCCGCGAGAGGTCCTTGACCGGGTCGCCGTACGAAAGCAGGAACGAGAGGTTCCACTGATTGGAGCCGGTCTCGATGTTACCGCTTCCGATGGACTGCACCGTCCGCCGATATCCCAGGTCGAGGAGTCCGAGAAGGGCGCTCGGCCGCCACTCAGGCGGGTTCGCGCTGACCTCGTGGGTCTGGCCACGGAGCAGTCGGTTGAGGCCGCCCACCGGATTGAGGACCGCCGCACCGATCTCCCGCCAAACCCGTTCACTTCCCGTCGCCTCGTTGTCGAGCACCAGGCGGGAGAGCCGGTAGAGCGACTCCCCGAGCACCATCCCGCCGAACGTCGTGTTGACGACGTCGTTGGGTGCCGGTGCCCAGGCCTCGAAGAAATACTCCCACATCAGGCTCCCGCCGAGGGTCCACGCCGAGGACGCCCAGAAGTCGTAGCCGTTGGTGCGGCCGGCGTTGAAATAGAGATTGCCCTGATAGGGGTGGGCAAACTGGTTGTTCTGGAAGTCGTTGTCGTCCCACTGCCAGGGATAGGCGAAGTTGTTTGCCCAGGTCTGGGGGCTCACCTTCGCCCATTCTTCCTTCGTGACGTAGTTGCTCACCGTGAACGGGATGAACTGGACGATGATCACATTCCCGACGCCCATCCAGAAGTTCTTGGGGGGATGGCAGTCGGGGCACGGCAGCGAATCGCTGCCGGGCGCAACTGGTATCTGCCGCAGGGGCCGGCAAGCCGAGCAACCGGGGGTCGATCGGCTGGGGGCCCGCAATCCGAGGCGAGCCAGGCGGCGTGGTCTCCACCATCGACGTCTCCTGCGCGGCCGCCGGCGCGAGGGGAGCGCCGCACCAGAGCAGTGCCGATACCAGGCAGGTTCGAATCAGGGCGAGGCGCAGCGTCAGCCCCGCAGCCGTCGAGATGGTGCCTGCGCAGCGCCGCCACCTTCGGTGCAATGACCACCTGGCAATAGCGCTGGCCTTCGTTCCGGCGGAAGTACCCCTGGTGCCCCGCTTCCGCCGGGTAGAACACGGTATGCGGAGCCACTTCGGTCACGATGGGATCGGGCCAGAGCCCCTCGCCGCCGAGGCGGCGAATGACGTCCTCCGCGTCGGCGTGCTGCGCCGGCGAGTGGGTAAGGATGATCGAGCGGTACTGGGTGCCGACGTCCGCACCCTGCCGGTTCAGCGTGGTCGGATCGTGCATCGAGAAGAAGACCTCGAGGAGGTCCCGGTAGGAGAGGACCGAGGGGTCGAATGTGATCTGCACCACCTCGGCGTGCCCCGTCCTCCCCCCGCAGACCTGCTCATAGGTCGGGTGGTCGACCGCCCCGCCCGCATACCCGGACACCACCCGCTCGACGCCTCGCAACTGCTCGAAGACCGCCTCGAGGCACCAGAAGCATCCGCCCCCCAGCGTCGCCAGCTCGGTCGTCATCGCCAGACCCTCGGCAGCAATGCGCCGGTGCGCGCCCGATAACTCTCCCACTCAGGATACCGCGACAATGATGCCTCCTTGGCCAGCATATTCGGAACGAATTCCACAATCCACATGACGAGCAGAATGGCCCACGCAGCCCAATGCCCCACCAGGACGGCGTAGGCAGCATAGAGCATCATCTCACCCAGATAGTTCGGGTGACGCACGAACCGGAACATGCCGTCCGTCATTAACCCCTGCTGCAGCCGCAGGGTGTACGTCTTCTGCGCATCGGCGGCGATCATCAGGAAGAGCCCGATCGTGTGCAGGCCGATGGCGAACCCCACAACGGCTGCTGATTCTGGCGGGCGTCCCCGCCCCGAGAGCAACAGCCAGGGGAGGATCCAGTAGGGTGCCAGCCCGAGGAGGAACGCGGCCACTCCCCCGCCCCAGGTGACCCGTCGCTGCCAGTTCGCGTCCGGAAAGGCCATGTCCTTGAGGAACCAGCAAATCCCGTAACTGCCATAGAGTGCCAGGTACACCCAGGCCACACCCGACCAATTTCCGTAGAGCCACATCAGGAACAGCACCAGCGGCAGCGAGCCGAGCTTCTGCGCGTTGATGACCCACGCCAGCTTCAGCACTTGCGGCCCGCCGAAGAGGTCGGTGCTGATGTAGAGGTTGGCGCGGTGGAGCACCTGCGCCCATCGCGGCATGCCAGCCGCCGCGCCCCCGGTGAGTGCCTTCGCGGTCTCGGGGCTCACGCGCGTGCCGTTCAAGGTGCGGGCGGAGGCAGGGCATCGCGCACCTCCGCGAAGTACTCGGGGCGACGCGCCATGCTCTTGCGGTACAGGGACCGCAGGTGCGCGATGTCGGACGCCGCATCCCCGGTGACGGTGAACGGCGGTTCCGTCAGGCCGATGGTCCGGGTGGACCAGTCGAAGGTGACCGGCACCACCGGTACCTCGGCCGCCAGCGCGATGCGGTAGAACCCTGTCTTCCAGTGATCGATATACTTGCGGGTGCCTTCGGGGGCGAGCGCGAGCACGAACGTGGGCGCGCCCTGCATTCCCGCCAGGACTCCTTCGATGACCCCATCGGGCCTGGAACGGTCGACGGGAATCCCCCCGAGTGCGCGCAGGATCCAGCCGCTCGGCCCGCGGAAGAGGGTGTGCTTTCCCAACCACTGTGCGCGGAGCCCGAGCGCGAATTTGGCGGCAAGGCCGACAAAGAAATCCGAGTTCGACGTGTGGGGTGCGACCACCAGGATGTAGCGAGGAATGCGCGGCAACGCGCCCACGATCCGCCACCCCATCAGTCGGAGCCAGACCCGACCCACGAAGACGAGCGGCCCCCGGCCCCCGGAGGGAACGGCGGTTGATCCGGGCCCCACGGCGGGCGGGTTTACCGGGACCCCATCGCTTCCCACCCGGCCGGTGCCGGATCGGGGTAGCGGCAGGTCCCGCAGGTGCGACGCAGTGCGGACAGCCCGCGGAGTGTGATCTCCGGCGTCAGGAATCCGTCGCGCAGCGGCTCTTCGCGGAGGAGGTCGGTGCTCAGGTACTTCTTGTTGTCATCAGCGAACACCGTGGCCACGACGGCCTCGCCCCCGAGCGCCTCCTGGGCGTGCACAGCAGGCGAGGAAATTGGCGCCGGACGAGATGCCCACGCCGAGTCCGAGCTTGGTCGCGAGCTTCTGCGCCATCAGAATGGCGTCTCCATCATCGATGGCGAGAATCTCGTCGAGCTTGTCCAATTCGACGATGGCGGGGATGAACTCGTCCGAGATTCCCTGAATCCGGTGCTGCCCGACCTTGTGCCCGGTGGACATCGTCGGGGAGTTGGAGGGCTCGACCGGATGGAGCTTGATGCCGGGGACCTGTTCCCGCAGATACTTGCCGGTCCCCATGATGGTCCCGCCGGTACCCACGCCGGCGACGAAGGCGGCCGGCGTCAGGCTCCACGCCGCCAGCTGCCCGTAGATTTCCGGACCGGTCGTCTGGTAGTGTGCGTCGCAGTTGTCGCGATTGGAGAACTGTCTCGGCAGGAAGGCGCCCGGGGTCTTCCGGGCCAGCTCCTCCGCCATCTCGATGCTCCCGAGGAAGCCTCCCTCCTCGCGGCTGACCAGCACGATGCTCGCGCCGAGGCTGCGGATGAGATTGATGCGTTCACTGCTCATCCAGGCAGGCATGAAGATCGTGACCGGATGCCCGAGCGCCCGCCCGATCGACGCGAAGGCAATCCCCGTGTTCCCGCTGGTCGCCTCGACGATGAGGGCGCCGGGCTGGAGGGCTCCCGTGGCGTACCCTTGGCGGAGGATGTGGATCGCCATCCGATCCTTGATGCTGCCGGAGAGATTGAGGTGCTCGGCCTTTGCGTGAATCACGCGCCGCGCACCCCGGTACTCGAACTCGATGGCGAGCAAGGGGCGTGTTGCCGATCAGGCTGGCCAGTCCGCTGAGTCGCTCCTGCGGCTGTTGGTCAGTCACGCGAGGCTCCGGGTCAGGGTGCAGAGATGTCCCAGGTTCGTTCTGGGCACAAAGTTACACCGTTCTGCAGCCGAGGTCACGCCACGGGACCGACGGGGTTTCTGCTTCACTCTCCGGGGGATTCAGGGTAAAATCCAGCATCTTCAATCCTGTGAGCCTAATGAGGCGTCAATCCCGCTTGCTCCTGGTCGCCGCCTGTCTGACACTGACCGCGTTTCTCGCCGGTTGTCGGGCCGAGCGAGGTGCCGACCGAGGTGCCGACGGGTCAGCGAGCGCTGACGCGGTGGTCGAACCAGCCTCTGGCGACTCCGCGCTTCGCGCCATGACGGTTGTGCGGCTGGGCGACCTCGACTCGATGCGGGCCCATCACCGGATCCGGATGCTGGTGGTGCCGAGCAAGACGCAGTACTTCCTGGATGAGGGCACGCCCCGCGGCCTCGCGGTGGACGCCGCCTCCCTGTTTGAAAAGAGCCTTAACAAGACGTTTCGGACCGGCGCAGAGCCGATTCATGTGGTCCTGCTTCCGGTCCGGCACGACGAGCTCCTGCCGGCGCTTCTCGCGGGCCGGGGCGATATCGTGGCGGCGGGGCTGACCATCACTCCCGAGCGGCAGGCCGTGGCCGACTTCTCCGCGCCAACGCTGTCGAACGTGTCGGAGATCGTCGTGACCGGCCCGGCCTCTCCACGCCTGGATTCCATCGAGGACCTGGCGGGTCAGGAAGTGTTCGTCCGCCGGTCGTCGGCCTACTTCGAGAGCCTCGAGGCGCTCAACGAGCAATTCACGCGGCGCGGCCTCGCCCCGATCCGTCTCCGTCCAGCACCCGAGGAACTGGAGGACGAGGATCTCCTGGAGATGCTGAGTGCGGGGCTCGTGAAGCTCGTGGTGATGAACGACGTCCTGGCCAACTTCTGGCAGCAGGTCCTCCCCGATATCACGCCGCGACCAGGCCTCACCGTAAAGACGGGGGCCGACATCGCCTGGATGATCCGGAAGGACAGCCCCCAGCTCAAGGCGGAGATCAATCGCTTCCTCGCCGAGTACCCCGCTGGTTCCGCCACGCGCAACACGATCCTCCACCGCTACCTGAAGAGCACGAAATACGTCAAGGGGGCGGCATCGGAAGCCGACATGCGGAAGTTCAGGGAGGTCGTCGACCTCTTCCGGAAATACGCTGCGCAGTACGATCTCGACTACCTGCTGGTGATGGCGCAGGGCTACCAGGAATCACGCCTGGACCAGCAGGTCCGCAGTCGGGTGGGGGCGGTCGGTGTCATGCAGGTGATGCCGGCGACCGGGAAGTCGCTTGGCGTCGGCGACGTGCATCAGCTCGAGCCCAACATCCATGCCGGCGTCAAGTACCTGCGCACGCTGATGGACGAGCACTTCACTAGTGATTCGCTCGATGCGTTCAATCGGACGCTCTTCGCCTTTGCCGCGTACAATGCCGGACCGGCCCGGGTGGCGGGGTTGCGCCGGAAGGCGCCGGCGCAGGGGCTGGACCCCAACAAGTGGCTGGGGAACGTCGAGCATGTCGCGGCCAGGGAGATCGGGCGGGAGACGGTCACCTACGTGTCCAACATCTACAAGTACTATGTCGCCTATAAGCTGGTCATGGAGCAGGAAGCCGAGCGCGAAGCCGCGCTGAAGGACCATCGTTAAGTGATTGGGAGCAGCTCATGTTGACCCTACTTCCCCTGTTGGCAGCCACCCTACTCGGGGCCGACACCGTCCTGGTCAGTCCGGCCTGGCTCTCGGCCCATCTCGCAGATCCCGGCGTGGTGGTGATCCACGTGGATCGGAACCGGGCGGCGTACGATGCCGGTCACATCCAAGGGAGCCAGTTCCTGCCTCTCTCGGCGATCATCGTGGAGAAGAAGGGCCTTCCGAACGAGCTTCCACCGGTCGCGACGCTCGACTCGGTGCTTGAGTCCGTCGGCATCGGCGACGACAGCCGCGTGATCATCACCGGCGACCCGCTCGCCGCAGCCCGGCTCTTCTTCACGCTCGACTACCTCGGGCATTCCTACCAGGCCGCGCTGCTGAACGGTGGCACGGAGATGTGGGTGGAAGGAGGATGGCCCGTCAATTCGTCGGTGTCGCCCACTCGGCGCGCCTCCTTTACCCCGGATCCACAGCCTGAACTGGTTCCGGATGGGGCGTGGATGATGGCGAACCTCGAGACGCCGGGCGTGGTCCCGCTCGATGCACGGCCGGAGTCCGACTTCGTGGCGGGGCATATCCCCGGCAGCCGAAATGTCTTCTGGAAGCAGACGCTCGGTGGCAGCCCGCCAGCGCTCCGCCCCCGCGCTGAACTCGAGGCGATATTCGAGAAGGCCGGCGTGCGCGCCGGGGACAGGCTGGTGACCTACTGTCGGTCGGGGATGCAGGCGAGTTACCTGTATTTCGTAGCCCGCTACCTCGGGTACGAGACAAAGATGTACGATGGGTCGATGGCGGAATGGACCCGGCTGCCCGGCGCAACGATTGACCTGGGGATGGCGAACTAGGACGGACCCTATCGCACATCACTGGTATAGGGACTGCCCCCGATGGCGGTCCCATCGAGTGTGATGGCGATGAAGTCCTTCCCCTTCGTAGTGGGGGACATAGGTCGCCCGGTAGGTCCCGTCCCCATTGTCCGTCGCCATGAAGGAACCGGTCGGGTTCTTGCCCGTAATCGTGACCATCACGGCGTGCCCGCCAGTGGCCACGGGGTTTCCAGACTGGTCCCTACTCTGGACGGCGATCACGGTCTGTTGATTCACGCGCCCGTGTGACGGCACTTCCGCTGTCGTTGCGCTCGCGCTGACCGGGCCTGGCGTCAGAGTGATTGACTCCGTCACCGCCGACTCCGCCCCGGCGGACATCCGCAGGACGTAGCTCCCCGTGGTGCCCGTCAGCGACAGATTCGTAAAGGCTGCCACACCGGCAGCATTGGTCCCCACGGTCGCCTGCCCTCCCAACGCTCCATCCCCCGATTCCACTGTCGCTTCGACGCTCACCGACGCCATGGGGTTGGCAAACTCGTCCAGGACACGCACGCTGGGCTGCACCGGCAATACGCTGCCGTTGGCGAGGGTTGCCGATGGTTGAACGACGATCGTCACGCTCCCGACCCGGCCCGTGAGGGCGATCCCATTCGACGTCACGCCCTCGAGTGGAGCGGGGCCGCTGAATCGCAGGGTGTACGTCGCTCCGGGAGCGGTCAGCGTCAGTCCGGTGAATGTGGCAGTGCCGTTCGCATTGGTGGTGGCCACCGCCGGTGTGACGGTGGCGTTGAGCGGGTTCCCTGTGATCGCCGCGCTGATGGAAATGCCGCCGGTGGGTACATCGTTGCCGTTCGCATCCCGCAACTGCACCACGGGCGATTGGGCCAGTGCAACACCACTGACGCCGGTCTGCGACGGCTGCTGCACGATGGCGAGGCGGCTCATCGGCCCCGGGCCCGCGGCCGCCGTGAACGTCACCGGGCTTCCGGTCAGCGCTGCGTCCGCGCCGCTGGCGGAGGCGGTGAGGGTGTTGGTCCCGGTCTTGGGCCCCAGCGTCCAGCCTGTTGGCGTCGCGACGCCGTCTCCGGCGGTGACAGCCGCGGATGTCACGACGCTTCCCCCGCCATTCGTCACCGCGAAGTTCACCGCGACTCCGGGGACGGGCCGCCCTTGCGCGTCGGTGACCAGCACCGATGGTGTCGGGCTCACTTCTTCCCCGACCGTACCACTCAATTGGGTGGGGGAGTTTGCCGCGATGGTGGTCGGCGGCGATGCACTGGCGGTGGCCGTGACGATGGCCGTGATCGCGCCACTGGTGGGAATGACGATCTGCGTCCCCTCGTCGGGGCCGAGGGTCCAGATGGCGGACACGCGCCCCCCGGCGTCCGTGACCGGACTAGCGGCCACCACACTCCCGCCACCGGAGGCGACGGGCCAGGTCACGGTCCGTCCGGGGACGCCATTCCCCAGCGCATCCACGAGCCGTACCACGATGGGAAGTCCGAGTGGCTGGCTGGGCCTCCCGCCTTGCTGGTTTCCGGATTCGACGAGCAAGCTCGCCGGTGTTCCCTGCGTCGCCGTGTGATCGAACACGACAGGGGAACCCTTGAGCGTCGGCGCGGTGGCCGTCGTCTGCTGCGCGCCGGGAGTGGTGCCCAGCGCCCGCCGGACGCTGGCCTGACCAGCCGCGTCGGTGACCGTGTGCTCCGCGCTTACACTTCCCCCACCAACCGCCGCCCAGGACACTGGGACCCCGCTGACGGGATTGCCATAGCGGTCGGTGGCCCTGGCGACCAAGGGCTGATCCAGTTCGGCGCCAACCGTCCCGCCCTGCGGATTGCCCGAGGCGGCGTAGATGGTGTCCGGTGCCGCGGCCATCGCGACGACCCGCACGTCGGCGGTAATCGCGCCGGTGGCGAGCTCGACTCGGACCTGCACGACCTGCGGACCCGCGAGGGTCCCCAGCACCAAGTGTGCGGAGGCTCGCCCGTCGGCATCGGTCTGCGTTGTCTCAGGAATGGCATGAAGGCCGGATTGACCCTGCGAATTGATGAACCGAACAGACTGGTTCATGATCGGCCGGTTGTCCTGATCGGTCACGCGAACCACCAGCGACTCCGGCAACACTCGGCCGACGGTGTCGACCTGGGCGTTACCCACCACGATTGTCACGGCCGCGGGTTCGCGGTCGCTCGGCAGTACCAAACCATCACTGCTGCACGCGACAAGGGCGAGCAGCGCCAGATATCTTGTCATTCCCACAAACGACACTCCCTCACAGCCGGGCTCCCAGTCGCGTCGGGGCCGCACGGGGACATCCACGTGCAGCTCCTGCGGGGCCGACTGTGCCTGATTCACCTATTGGAGAACTACACCAAATCCGGGGATACGCTAGGGTGAGGAGGCCGGACTAGATCCAAGGGACGAGGGCCCCAAAAAGAACCGCCCCCTTGCGGGGGCATAGCAGGGGCGGGACTCGACGCGCAGCGCGAGGCCCTGACATCGGGGAGTGGGAACGACCATAGCAGGGGCGGGACTCGAGCCGACGGCCGAGGCCCAAAACAAAGGCCCCCTTGCGGGGGCATAGCAGGGGCGGGACTCGAACCCGCGACCCCGGCATTATGAGTGCCGTGCTCTAACCACCTGAGCTACCCTGCCAACACTACGGAGACTGGGCGGCAATCCTAGCCGCGCACGGGCCAGATATCAAGGTTCGGAGGGCGGCAGGATCCGAAAGAGAAACTCTCCGTTCTTGATCATCCCGAATGACTCCCGCGCCACCCGCTCCTGCACCCGCGGATCGGTCTCGATCGCCACCGCTGCCTTCTCCAGCGAGTCCACGGCCTCCTTCAGTTCCGCCACCACCGCCGTCTCCCGCGCCTCCGTCCGCCGCAGTTCCCACCAGTTCCAGAGACTGTATTCCCCGCCCTGCAGCGCGAAGACCGCGGCCAGGGCGACGATCACGATCCGGACAACGGCGATGCGGCTCACAGCGGATAGAGGTCCCGGCCCGGGTAGTGTGCCACCTCATCGAGCTCCTCGGCGATCCGGAGCAGCTGGTTGTACTTGGCCACTCGATCGGTCCGGCTCGCGCTGCCCGTCTTGATCTGCGCCGCGCCGGTCGCCACCGCCAGGTCGGCAATGAAGGTGTCTTCCGTCTCCCCCGAGCGATGGCTGATGACCACGCCGTAGGAGCTCCCCTTGGCGAGTTCGATGCACTGCAGCGTCTCGGTCAGAGTGCCGATCTGGTTGACCTTGATCAGGATGGCGTTGGCCGTCCCCGACTCAATCCCGCGCGCCAGTCGATCCACGTTGGTGCAGAACAGGTCGTCACCCACGAGTTGCACCCGGTCGTGCAGCCGCTCCGTCAGCTTGGCCCAACCATCCCAGTCGTCTTCCGCCAGGCCGTCCTCGATGGAGACGATCGGATACCGATCGACCCACTGGGCATAGAGATCCACCAACTCCTCGGCGCTGCGCGAACTGCCGTCGCCCTTCTTGAAGACGTACTTCCCCCCCTTGTACAACTCGGAGGCCGCCACGTCGAGGGCGATCGCCACGTCCTTGCCTGGCTGGTACCCCGCCGACTCGATGGCCTGCATCACCACGTCGAGCGCCGCCTCGTTGCTCGGCAGCATCGGCGCGAAGCCCCCCTCGTCGCCCACGGCAGTCGAGAGCTTCATCCCCGTGAGCACCTTCTTGAGCGCGTGAAACACCTCGACCCCGATCCGGAGTCCTTCCGGGAAGGTGTCCGCGCCGATCGGCACGATCATGAACTCCTGCGCGTCGACGTTGTTGCTCGCGTGCGCGCCGCCGTTGAGGATGTTCATCATCGGCACCGGCATGACATGGGCCATCGGGCCACCGAGATAGCGATAGAGCGGCAGCCCGACGTCTTCGGCGGCGGCCCGGGCCACCGCCAGCGACACCGCCAGGATCGCGTTGGCGCCGAGCTTGCTCTTGTTCGGCGTACCGTCGAGGTCCATCATCTCGCTGTCGATGAGAATCTGGTCCTCCGCGGTCATCCCCTCCAACCGCGGGCCGATCAACTCGTTCACATTCCGGACCGCCTCGGAGACGCCCTTGCCGGCGAAACGCTTCGCATCGCCGTCGCGGAGCTCCGCCGCCTCGTGCTCCCCGGTGGAGGCGCCACTCGGCACGGCCGCCCGCCCGCTGGCCCCGCTGGACAGGACGACGTCGGCCTCGACGGTGGGATTGCCCCGGCTATCGAGAATCTCGCGCGCATGCACTTCAATGATGGTCGACATGGAATTCCAAGTGAAAATGCGAATAGTGACCTACTGCCAAACTGCCTCCCTGCCTCCGCTGCCCCGCCAAGAAACTACCCGTTTCTTCGTAACTGCGTCAACGCAGCGCCATCGCCTCGACAGACTCCCTCGCGGTCCGACTCAGGTCGTCGCGGTCCTCGTACGTCAGGCCGGCCGTTTCAATCGGCTCACCGATGCGGACCACCACCCTCCCCGGCCGGACACTGAGGACCCCCTTCGGTGTTCGCTCGAACGCACCGCAGATGCAGAGTGGCACCAGCGGCACCCCCGCCTGGATCGCGAGCACGAACGGACCCTTCTTGAACCGCAGGAGGCGGCCGTCCAGGCTCCGGGTCCCCTCCGCGAAGACCATCGCGGACCGCCCGTTGTTGAGCATGGCGGCGGCGGCGTCATAGCTGGAAAACGACGCGGCCAGATTGCCGCGATCAATGAAGATGTTCCCAGCCGAGGACATGGCCCGGCCGAAGACGGGGACGCGGGACAGCTCGCGCTTGGCGACATAACGGAAGCTGTTGGGGATCGCGACGAGAAGCGCCCAGATGTCCACGATCGATGTGTGGTTGGCGATGAACACATACGACCGGTCCGGATCGAGGTGTTCCAGCCCCTCCGCCATCACCTGGACCCCGTTTGCACGGAGGAGGATGCGTGACCAGCCGATCATGATCCGGTCGTACACATTGTGCGGGGCGTACCGGATGCCGGCCCACGACGCCAGCACCGCCCAGGTCGCGTAGAAGGCGGTGACGGGCAACCCGACGAGGAGGAGCCATGCGGTTCGAATCCACCTCATGCGAAATGATCGTGCCCCGAGAGCGCAACGGGCACGCCCGCAAAGGTCGCGGACGCGCCGCTCCCCCGGCGGATGCGGCCGATCCGGGTGAGCACCGTCCCGGTGTCCTGCTCAAATCGCCGGGCCTCGACCTCATCGAAGCTCTTCGGCAATGCGACCAGCAGTTCGTAGTCCTCCCCACCCCGGGCCGCGAAGGCCTGCACCGCATCCCCCAGCGCCAACGCACTGGTGACCGCGTCGGGATGCACGGGGATCTGTTCCAGATCGATCTCCACCCGTACCTCGGAGGCGGCTGCGAGATGCCCGACGTCCCCGCCGAGCCCGTCGGAGATGTCCAGCATCGCGTGGGCACCGTGGGCCGCGAGCCACCGCCCCTCCGCGATACGCGGAACCGGGTGCGCAAACCGTTCGCGGGCCCCCGGAGCCGGCGCCCCACCGCTCTCCCAGGCGTGCAGGGCCGCACGGGCACCCCCGAGCGTGCCCGTCACCCAGACCGTATCGCCTGGCCGGGCCTCGGAGCGTCCTACCGGCCGCATCGAGCGGCCGACGACGGTGATATCCACCACCCAATTGGGCGCGCGGGTGAGATCACCGCCGAGAACGCGCCCGCCCGCCGCTGCCGCCGCCGCCCCGACTCCCCGCATCAGCTCAACCAGGTCATCGGAGGAGGCTTCGCGAGGTGCGCCAACGCTCGCAGTGAGACCCACCACCTCCGCCCCGGCGGCCGCGAGGTCCGAGAGGGAGGCAGACGCAGCCCGCCATCCGATTTCCTGCAGTGAGAGCCACTCGCGGCGGAAGTGCACCCCCTCGATGCTGAGATCGGAGCTGAGCACGACCTCGCCGAACCCCGGAGGAAGCACCGCGCAGTCGTTGCCTAGGCCGGTCGCGGCAGGGCCCAATGCGGCGGCAATGGCACGGATGCGATCGAATTCAAGACCGCCGCCGAGTGGAATGTCCGTCACGGCAGTACCTCGGCCAGGCGAAACCGGACCAGCCCCGCTGTCGTGGCGACCCAGAGGTGATCCACATCGACGGCCAGATCGAGCGGGACGCCGGGGAGATCGGCCCCCGCGAGGAGGGGGCGAACCGGTATGCCTTCCAGCCGGGTCCATCCCACGCCAAGATCTCCCGCCACCCAGAACCCGTCGCCCTGCGCGATCAGGCGACGCAGCGGGCCGAGGACGCCCGAAATCGGGGCCCCAAGCACCCAGCGATCTTCACCTGGCGCCTTCCAGATGAACTGGTCGCTGGTGATGCCGACGAGGGTGTCCGCCATCCACGCAAAATCGTAGATCGGACGCGAGATGGCGGCCGACTCCTCGAGTGAAACGGGGCGAATCAGCGCCGAGAGCTGCGGGATCGCGCCCCGCGGACCGTTCGGCGTTCCGGCCCACACCGTGTCGGGCGCGAAGGCGACCGCGTTCACCACGCCGGCGTAGTCGGGCGCCAGCGGTTCGACATCCGTCGTGTCGGTAAACAGGGCCAACCCGCGTTCGGTGCCGGCCACGACCACACCCCGCCTGGAAGTCAGCGAGGTGACCCGCCGATCAGGCAGCCCGTCGGCCTCGGCGAATCGCCGGTAGTTGGCGGGGTTGTCGGAACTGAACCGGAGCACCCCCGCGTCCGTGGCGGCCCAGACCGCCGATCCGATCGCGATGAGGCGACGGGCGCGGGTGAACGGGAGGCCGGTCGCGGCGGGGCCGCTGAACACCCGGAACTCGGAGAGGTCGGTCGAAACAAAGGTGAGCGCGGCCGGCGAAGATCCCGAACGGTCCGTGATCGCCCAGACTCCGCCTGGTACGGCGGAGATCGCACCGACGACAGGACCGGGGAGTCCGAACTGAAGGCGCTGGGGGACGACCGTCCCGTCGGGAAGCCAGAGCGCCCCCACGCCGTCGGTGCCCAGGTACCAGCCGAGGTTGTCGAAGGACCGCGCGGCGGCGGTCAGCCGCGCGGTTCGAAGGGAGGGATCGAGGAGAAAGGCGGAAGAAGAACCGGCGAGCGACGGATTGGACGCGATCGCCTGTTGAACGGTCGCCGGCCTGACAGGCCGGATTGGTGGCGCAGAGGGCTGGGCGCTGAATCCCCCCCGCGGCACCTTGGACCATCCAGTCCCGGTACGGATGAAGAGCCCGTCATAGGGAGCCGCCATGTCGAACGCGATTTCGATCACCCGGCCGTCGACGCTCCCCCGTTCCCAGAGTTGGAGATCGGGCTGGAAGTGCACCCATCCGCTCAGGGTCGCGAGCCAGAGGCTGTTGTCGAGCGGGTCGATCATCCCCGCGGTCACCCGTTCGAGGGCCCCGGGAACCGGCGGCTCGAACGGCCCTTCCCAGCGGCGGCTGAGGGGGCTCCAGGAAAGCACCGCGTCCGGGGAGACGACGAACACACGCTCCGGCCCGGCGGCGACCGCCCGGATCGTGGTCCAGTCCCCGATGACGACCCGATCCTCGGGCCGCCAGTTTCGCGACACCTGCGCGACGAGCGGAACGGCGGTCCCGAGCAGGAGCAGGAGGGAAGAGAGCAAACGCATCAGGGAAAGGTACCGCATTCAGTGGAGACCGGTGCTCTCCGCATTCAGGAGCGCGGTCGATCGAGTTCCGCCAGCACCGGCGGGCTGATGCGGGGGGGAGTGGTTCGCAGGAGGGCCCATGCCCGCCAGAGATCGGGAAGCGCGTCGACCACATCCATCGGGCGCATCGCCCTCGCCGTGTGCCGGCGGGCAGCGAGCTCGCCGGCGCGGCCGAGCGCCTGCGCCGCAAATGCCGCGGCCTGCTCCCCGGGCAGTCCCGCTCCGAGCATGGCCCCACAGATGCCGGCCAGGATGTCCCCGCTTCCACCGGTCGCCAGGCCGGGACTGCCCACGGCCACCGACCGGGAGGCGTGACCGGTGCGGGCCACGACGCTCGGCACTCCCTTCAGCAGCAGCGTCGCGCCGATTTCTTCCGCGGCCGATTCCGCCGCTCCCCAGGGATCGGTGTCGAGGGAGGCTGCAAGATGGGGGAAGAGGGAGCGGAACTCACCCGGATGTGGTGTGAGCACGAGATCCCGGTTCGCGGCAATTTCGCGCAGGCGCGGCAACGAGCCGTGAAACGCTGCCAGTCCGTCCGCGTCCAGAACAGCAGCCCGTGCGCTGCGCAGGATGGCCTCGACGAATTCCCCGCTGGCTGGTGCCCGGCCGAGACCGGGACCCACCACGACGGCATCGGCCGAATCCACGAGCTCCAAAATCTCTCCGGTTGGGGCGCCCTCCAGTGAATGCGCCCGCAATTGAAGATCTGGCTCCGCACCTCCGAGGGCGGTCGTGGACTCCAGCCTCGCCACGCCGAAGACGAGGCCGGCCCCCGTGGCGAAGGCGCCTCGCCCCGCCATCCGCAGCGCACCGCTCATCCCGACATTCCCGCCGACCACGACGACCCGACCCCGATCGCCCTTGTGCGCGCGGGCGGGGAACGGCTTCAGCCACTCTGCCGCCAGCGCATCCGTCATGAGCACCGGCCAGGTGGGATCCGCGGGAGGGAGGCCGATGTCCACCACGACGATATCGCCCACCTCGTCCCTGGCGAGGAGGTGCCCTCGCCGCGGAGCGCCAAAGGTGATGCAGAGGTCGGCGCCCGCAGGGCCCCACGCGGCGCCGGTCAGCAGGTCGAGGCCGGTTGGTCCGTCGATGGCGATCAGGGGGACCCGCAGGTCGCGCAACCGCTCGAGGAGCGAAGCCGCCGGACCACGCGGGGCGCCCGTGGCGCCGGTGCCGAGCACGGCGTCAACCGCCAGGCCGACCGTCGGCCAGGGACCGTCGGGTGCCACCTCACGGACGCCGTCGGCGAGCGCGATCGAACGAACCTGTGCGTTGAGATTGGAGAGCGTCCCGGGCAGTGAGGCGACCCAGACCGGGATATCGTGGGCGTGGAGTGTCCGGGCGAGTACCCAGCCGTCACCGCCGTTGTTGCCGGTGCCGGTCGTGATGAGCACCCCGCTGCGCAGTGCCGGACCAAATCGGGAGGCCAAGACCGCCGCGCACGCCCGCCCCGCCGCATCCATCAGCGTGCTGACAGCGATGCCGGAGGCGTCTGCGCGACGATCCCAATCGGCGGCTTGTGCGGGGGTGAGTACGGGGATGTGCATCGATCGCTTCCACACGAGGACGTGGGGCCGGCGATCGAGAGGCCCCGCAGCCATGCACCGACCCCCTCAGGCAATCTCGGCCCCATGTCCTCGGGTCGAACTCCTACTTGAATGACTGACCAATCACTCGGCCGAATGAAATCTCGCCGTTGTCGATCCGCAGATTGAATCCGCATTCGGGATTGGTGCAGACCCACGCCTTGTACGTGATCGGTGCCCCTTCACGACCGTAGTCCGACAGGGGAATCAACTTCCCATCGGCGCACTTCTGACATGCCGGCCAGTCTTTCCCTTCCATGTGCCCCTCCCAGGCTAAGTCCCGAACTGCTTCGACGCGGGGCCCTTCCAGACGTATCCCGTCCGGAAGGCCTCCGCGAAGTCGTACACACCGACGAAGTCCTCGGCGGAGTCACCGGGCTGCGCCACCAGCAGGCCCGCCTCCACGAGAGCGAACACCACGCGCCCGACCGCGTCGGTCGAGGTGATCCCCCAATGCTCCAGCACCGTCGGTGCGAGCAACCCAAACTGTTCCCAGGCCAGATCACGGCAGGCCCAAGCGACTTCCGCCCCAGCGAGGTGTCGCCGCGCGGGCAGCTGGCCCTGCACATGCTCGATGGCCCCGAGCACGAAGAGATAGGCACGCTCATCGAACGGTCCGCCCCGCGAACGGATACGGGTCAGCACGTCGGCGACGAACGTGAGGTCGTTCACGCCGGGTCTGCCTGGTAGAGCGGGAAGCTCCGCGCGAGTTCCTCGGCCTCGCCACGCACCGCCTCGATCGTCACGTCGTCCTGCCCCACGATGATCCTGTCAATCAACTTCGCGATGCGCTTCATCTCCGATGTCCCCATGCCGCGCGTCGTCAGCGCAGGCGTGCCGAGACGAATGCCGCTCGTCACGAACGGCGACTGCGGGTCGTCCGGAATCGTGTTCTTATTGACCGTGATCCCGGCCCGGTCCAGCAACTGTTCGGCGAGTTTGCCGGTGAGTCCCTTGGGCCGGAGGTCAACCAGCATCAGGTGGGAATCGGTGCCGCCCGAGACGATATCGAAGCCGCGCCCCTGGAGCGCCGCCGCGAGTGCCTTGGCGTTCTCGACCACCTTGCGCGCGTAGACGCGGAAGCCCGGCTCGAGAATCTCGCCGAACGCCACCGCCTTGGCGGCGATGACATGCATGAGCGGACCACCCTGGTGACCGGGGAAGACCGACTTGTCGACCTGCTTGGCCAGCGCCTCGCCACAGAGGATCATCCCGCCCCGCGGGCCGCGGAGCGTCTTGTGCGTCGTGCTGGTGGTGACGTCGGCGTACGGAATCGGCGAGGGATAGACTCCACCGGCAACCAACCCCGAGAAATGTGCCATGTCCACGAGGAGGTACGCTTCGACCTCGTCGGCGATGCTGCGGAACGCCTCGAAGTCGATGATCCGTGCGTAGGCGCTCCCGCCGGCGATGATCATCTTGGGGCGCTCGGCGCGGGCCAGGTCGCGCACGGCGTCGTAGTCGATGAGCCCCGTGGCCGGGTCGACGCCGTACTGGACGGCGCGGAAGATCATGCCGCTGTGGTTGACGGAGGCGCCGTGCGTCAGGTGCCCGCCGTGCGGCAGGGACATCCCCATCAGCAGGTCGCCCGGAGCGATAAGCGCCATGTAGGCCGCGAGATTGGCCTGCGCGCCGCTGTGCGGCTGCACATTGGCATGACCGACGCCGAAGATCCGCTTGGCCCGCTCGATAGCGAGCCGTTCCACCTCATCGACCACTTCGCAGCCACCGTAGTACCGGCGCCCGGGATATCCCTCCGCGTACTTGTTCGTCAGCGGCGTGCCCATGGCGTCGATGACGGCCCGGCTGGCGAAGTTCTCGCTTGCGATCAGCTCGAGCCCATCCCGCTGGCGGCGCAGTTCGCGGTCCACGATGGCGGCAACGGCCGGATCGGCTTCCCGCAGGCCGGCGGTGTTGTGACGACTCACGTCCCCTCCCCTTCCTCGATCTTGGCGACCCGACGGCTGTGCCGGCCTCCGGCGAACGGAGTGTCCAGCCAGCGCTTGAGAATGTCCACAGCCTGTCTCTCACTGACGAACCGCGCCGGCAGGACCAGCACGTTGGCATCGTTGTGTTCCCGGGCCAATGCAGCGACCTCGGGCGTCCAGGCGACGCCGGCCCGCACACCGTGGTGGCGATTGGCGGCGTACGCCATGCCGAGCCCGGTTCCACAGAGCAGCACGCCGCGCTTCACCTCGCCCCGCTCCACCTTCTCGGCGAGCGGATGCGCGAAGTCCGGGTAGTCCACCGACTCGGTGCTGTTGGTGCCGAGGTCGAGCGGGGAGTACCCGAGCGCCGTCAACTCACGCTTCAGTCGTTCCTTGAGCTCGACGCCCGCATGATCGGATGCGATTGGGATGATTTCGGCCATAGTCATCAATGTAAGGGTGGACGGGCGGGGATGCGGGGCGGCCTGCCCCCTCCCCGCCCCGCGGCCCAGCCTATACCGGCATCCACATCGGCCGCATCCCGCCGACCTTCAGGAGCCGATCCTCGGCAAGGCGATCGGCGGCGAGATAGGTCGGGATCTTCTTCGCCGCGGCGATATCGTAGATCCGCAGCAGGGTGTCGTAGATCTCCCCGGCCTTGTTCTTCGAGCGCTCCGCCGTCCAGCCGTGGATTTCGCCGTAGACGTTGATCAATCCACCGCCGTTGATCACGAAGTCCGGCGCGTAGAGAATCCCCTTCGCGTCCAGGGCGTCACCGTGCCGCTCCTCGGCGAGCTGGTTGTTGGCGCCACCGGCCACGATCGCGACCTTCAGCCGCTTGAGGGTGTCGTCGTTGATGGTGGCCCCGAGCGCGCAGGGCGCGTAGATGTCGGCGGCCTGATCATAGATCTTGTCCGGCGCCACGGCGGTTGCACCGGTGGCCTCGACCACCTTCTTCACCTTCGCCGCGTCCACATCCGCCACCACCAGCTTCACCCCTTCGGCCCGGAGATAGCCGCAGAGATACTGCCCCACGTGGCCGCAGCCCTGCACGAGCACCGTCTTCCCGCTCAGGTTGTCGCTGCCCCATTTCGCCTTGGCCGTCGCCTTGATGCCGACGTAGACGCCGTGCGCCGTGACCGGCGAGGGGTCGCCCGACAGGCCGGTGAGTCCCGCCACGTGGTTGGTCTCGTAGTGGACGAACTCCATGTCGGCGGGGCTGGTGCCGACATCCTCGGCGGTGATGTAGCGGCCACCGAGCGATTCGACGAAGCGGCCGTGGGCGCGGAAGATCGCCTCGCGGTCGGTCCGCTTGTTGTCACCGAAGATGACGGACTTGCCGCCACCGAGGCTGAGCCCGGCGACCGCCGCCTTGTAGGTCATGCCCCGTGCGAGCCGCAACGCATCGGTGATGGCGGCGTCGGTCGAGTCGTACTGCCAGAAGCGGGTGCCGCCGAGGGCAGGGCCGAGCGTGGTGTCGTGGATGGCAATGATGCCGAAGTAGCCACAGGCGGGTTCGTGGCAAAAGACCACCTGCTCGTGACCGTATCCGGCGATGTCCTTGAACAGATCCATGGCTGCGCTCACTGGGAAATGGCGGTTGATGGACTGGCCGGAAGAGTCCGGCCAGTCGTCGGCAGCGTCACTTGCTGTACTCGTAGAACCCGCGGCCGCTCTTGCGACCGAGGTGCCCCGCCGCGACCATCCGGCGGAGCAACGGACAGGCCCGGTACTTGTCGTCCCCGAGGCCGCGATGCAGCACTTCGAGAATCGCGAGACAGACGTCGAGGCCGATGAAGTCGGCGAGGGCAAGCGGCCCCATCGGGTGGGCCATGCCCAGCTTCATCACCGTGTCGATGGACTCGGGCGTGGCCACCCCTTCCATCACGCAGAAGATCGCCTCGTTGATCATCGGCATCAGGACGCGATTGGACACGAATCCCGGATAATCGTTTACCTCGACCGGCGTCTTCCCAAGCGCCCGGGAGGTCTCCATCGTCCAGGCGGCGGTCTCGTCCGTCGTCGAATGGCCGCGGATGACCTCCACCAGTTGCATGACCGGCACCGGGTTCATGAAGTGCATCCCGATGACCTGGCCGGGGCGTTTCGTCCGCGCGGCAATTTCGGTGATGGAGATCGAACTGGTGTTCGTGGCCAGGATCGCCTCCGGTTTCGCGATCCGGTCGAGTTCGGTGAAGAGCGCGAACTTGATATCGGGCCGCTCGGAGGCGGCCTCGACCACGACGTCCGCCGCGGCGGCGGCATCGAGCGAGAGGTGCGCCGAAATACGACCCATCACCTCGTCGGCCTGTGCCGCGGTGAGTGTCCCCTTCTTGACCTGCCGGTCCAGGTTTCCGCGGATGGTGCTCATGCCGCGATCGAGGGCGGGCTGCGCGACATCGATGAGCGCCACCTGCCACCCGTGCTGCGAAAAGACGTGGGCAATGCCGTTCCCCATCGTCCCGGCCCCAACGACAGCCGCTCGCTTCATGCCTCCCCCTCCCCCTTCGGGATCCACCGTGACACAAGGATGATGGCGCCGATCGTGGCCACCGAGGCCAGGATCCCGCCCTCCGGTCCAAAGGCGCCGCCACTGAGCCACACGGGGCCGCCCGGATTGTACTCAAGCACTGGAATCGCGAGGGGGAGTCCGCTCACCGGCGCTCCGAGCGCGGCCAGCGACAGATTCCACCCGAGGTGCGCTCCCCACGCCGCCCAGATCCCCCCTGGAGTGAAGAACACCGCCGCCAGGAAGATGCCGGCGAGCGTGATGTTCACGAGCGCCAGCGGGGTCACGTCGGGGTTTCCCATGTGGAAGAGCCCGAAGAGGATCGATGTGCCGACGACCGCCCGCCACCGACCGATCACCCCGGCCAGGAGCACCAGCGGCAGGCCGCGAAAGATGATCTCCTCACTCAATGCCGGCAGGCTCAGCGCCGCGGCGGTTAGGCCGGCCGAGCGGACCCAGTCAAAGAACGAACCGTCGCCGATCGACCAGCTCGCCCCTGCGACCGCCAGCCCGATCATCATGGCAACGACCGCGACCAGCGACCCGACCACCATCCCCCGCCCGAACCATCCTCCCCGGGTTGTCTGGCCGTTCCAGCGAAGCTCAGCCCACGATCGCCCGAGGACGCGGTGTCCAAGGTGGTAGGTCGCAAAACCGAACCCGATGCACAGCCCCGCGCCCTGCACCATCGCCTGCGCGAGTCCCGCCGCCAGGAACCAGTCGGGATCGGGTTGGCCGGTGACGAGGGTGCCGAGACCGAACGACACCGTCAGGCCGATGACGAGTCCCTCTACGCCAAAGGCGATCGACCAGCCGATCGCCTTGAGCAGGCCCTTCCAGCCGCTGCCGATTTCGCGGCGGCTCAAAGCAGCTTGGCCAGCTTCGGCGAAATCCGGGTGACCAGCGCCGCGGCGAGGGCCACCTTGATGATGCCCATCGGCAGGAAGGGGAGCGACCCGATCTCGAACGCCGCCATCGGATCACCGCTCAGGATGGCGAGTTGCGCGACGCCACCGGCGTGGATGACCAGCATGCCGAGGAAGGCACCGAGAAACGCACGGCTGAATCCGCCGTGCCTGGCAACGGCTCCCATAACGAGCGCCGCGACCGGAAAGGCGAGCAGGTAACCACCCGTCGGCCCGAGGAGCCAGGGCATGCCCGATGCCCCGCCGGAAAAGACCGGCAAACCGGCGAGCCCGAGGCCGAGATACGTGATCAGCGCCGCGACGCCGGCGACCGGGCCGAGCAGTCCGCCGACCGTGAGGACCGCGAGGTCCTGCAGGGTGACCGGGACGGGGGTGATGGGCAGGGGGATCCGCACCTGTGCCGCCACCGCGACGACAAGAGCGCCGATCGCGATAGCGAAGACGCGACGTCCGGTGGACGACACCGGGGCCACCGCCAGGGTCGGCGTATCGCTCTTGCTGATCACATTGCCTCCACACTGAGCGCCACGGCGTTGCCACCGCCGAGGCAAAGGGTTGCGAGGCCTGTCTCGACGCCGCGGTCCTTCATGGCGTAGAGCAGGGTGGTGAGTACACGAGCGCCGGAGGCGCCGATCGGATGGCCGAGGGCCACGGCGCCGCCCCGGACGTTCACGCGCGTCCAGTCCCAGCCGAGGGCGCGTCCATCCGCCAGGGCCTGCACCGCAAAGGCCTCGTTCGCTTCGATGAGGCCGTAGTTGCCGATGGTGCTGCCGGCCTTCTTCATCAGATTCTGTACGGCGAGGATCGGCGCGAAGAAGAGGTCCTTCGGCTCACCACCGCCGGTGGCATACCCCGTCACCCGCGCCATCGGCTTCAGGCCGTTCGCCTTGGCGAAGGCGAGCGAGGTGACGACCAATGCACTGGCTCCGTCGTTCAACCCGGGGGCGTTCCCTGCCGTGACGCTTCCGTCCTTCTGGAAGACCGGCTTCAGCTTGGCCAGCGCCTCGAGATTGGTGTCCTTGCGTGGCGACTCGTCGGTGTCGACGATCGTCGATCCCTTGCGACCCGGCACCTCGACCGGCACGATCTCCGCCTTGAACTCTCCCGCCTCGATGGCGGCCACCGCCTTCTGGTGGCTCTCGCAGGCGAACTTGTCCTGGTCCTCGCGTGAGACGCCTGCCTTGGTAGCGGTGTACTCCGCGTACACGCCCATGTGGTTGTCGCCGAAGCTGTCCCAGAGGCCGTCGTGGATCATCCCGTCGACCATCGTCTGGTTGCCGGCCTTGATGCCGTTCCGCATCCCGTAGACGTAGTGGGGCGAGGCGGACATGGCCTCCTGTCCGCCGGCGACGATGCACTGGGCGTCCCCGGCCTTGATGGCCTGGGCCGCCAGCATCACCGCCTTCAGACCCGAGCCGCAGACCTTGTTGATCGTGAGCGCCGGGACCACACCGGGGACGCCGGCGTGGATCATCGCCTGCCGTGCCGTCGCCTGGCCCGCGCCACCCTGGAGGACGTGCCCCATGATGACCTCGTCCACGGCGGCGGGATCGACGCCCGCACGCTTCAGGGCGTCACGAATGACGACGGCCCCAAGCTGCGGGGCCGACAGGGACGACAGACCACCGAGATAGCGGCCAATAGGCGTGCGTACGGCGGAGACGAGGACGGGCGTGTTCTGGTCAGACACAGGAACTCTCTGGTGAGGACTGTCGGAAAATACTCTGCGAAGGGCCGGAAGGGCAGATGCGGAGGGCCTGACTCGGCGAGCGGGGGATCCGGACGCTGGATGCCCGGCAGTCTCAGGGCCCCTGCCGGGACCCCGAGCACTGCCTGGTGCCAGGTGCTTCAGCTCACATCAACCCCCGCAGCTGACGGTTGGATTCCAGGGCGCAAACATCCCGGAGGGGTTGTGCTGCCAGATCCAGACATGGAGTGTCCAGAGCACCCCACCGGGACCACCCGGCACGAATGTCTGTCCAAACAGCGTCGGCGGGGTCTCGCCGGCCCACGCCGCCATCGGCACGACGTACTCGACCGCACCCAGCCGCACCCCGTCGCTGGCGTCTGGTGATGGCATGAACACGAGGACTTCCGGCTGGTCCCACTGGACCTGGCCGTCGACGCGGGGCCCATTCACCCAGTGATATCCCATGCCCCCCACACCCGGAACGGCGACGCACGGCTCGCCCGCGCCGTTGAATCCTTCGGCCAGGGCCATGGCCGAATTGTGATACGGTGCGGTCAGCGCGCGCAGCGCCGCCAGCTCCTTGCCCCCGCTCGACATCGCAACGCCTGGCGCCGTCGCGGCAGCCGGCTGACTGGACGACAGGGCCAAGGGATCGGTGGAGTTCGAATCAGCACACGCGAGCGCGAAGGTGCTCGCGGCCAGCAAGCCGAGGGCCTGTCGGGTGATCATGCTCTGCCTCCGAGGGTTGGGAAGGTCTGGCGAGATGCTCAAGTACTCGGCCCTAGCGCAACTTCGAGGCCATCCAATAGCTAGAAACGACTCGAATTGAGAGTAGCTAAACCATTGTCGCTCAACGATAAACGCCGACCTCACGCTCAATAAACGTAGGCTGGAAACGACAGTGAGGGAGGCGAGGCACAGCACCGCTCGGAAGCAGTCCCTCTCAGCCTGCGCCTCCCAGTTGCCTCGAGCGGATCTCCCCGACCACGCGCTGCACAAACTCCTCCACTGCCACCACCTCCTGTTTGTTCCCCGCCCCACGCACCCGGATGGCCACGGTATCCGCCTCGGCCTCGCGCTGCCCCACCACGGCCATGTAGGGCACCTTGCCTACCTCGCCATCGCGGATCCGGTAGTTCAGCGTCGAGTTGCCGGCATCGAGCGTCGCGCGGATCCCGGCGGCGCGGAGCCGGGCCACCACCTTGGCTGCCGCCTCCGCCTGCTGATCGGAGATCGGCAGGACGCGCACCTGTTCCGGCGAGAGCCAGATCGGGAATGCCCCGGCGAAGTGCTCGATGAGAATCGCGATGAACCGCTCGAACGACCCGCACATCGCGCGGTGGATGACGACCGGGCGGTGTTCGGCGTTGTCCTCGCCGATGTACCCGAGCTCGAACCGCTCCGGCGCCGCGTAGTCGAGCTGGATGGTTCCCAGCTGCCACTTCCGTCCGATCGAGTCCGACACGTCGAAGTCGATCTTGGGGCCGTAGAAGGCGCCGTCCCCCGCCTTCAGTTCATAGGGGAGCCCCGTCGCCTCCAGGGCGGCCCGCAGATCCGCCTCCGCGCGATCCCACATCGCGTCATCGCCGATCCGTTCCGGCGGCCGGGTGGCGAACTTGAGGGTCGCCGTCAGGCCGAAGGTGGCGTAAACGTCGAGAATCATCTGCGCGACGGCGCGCACCTCCCCCGCCACTTGGTCCGGCCGCAGGTAGATATGGCAATCGTCCTGCTGGAACTGCCGGACGCGGGTCAACCCGGACAGGGCGCCCGTCACCTCGTTCCGGTGCAACACGTCGAAGGTGCCGTAGCGGACCGGGAGCTCGCGATACGAGTGCTTCCGCATCCCGTACAGGAGATGGTGGCTTGGGCAGTTCATCGGCTTGAGCGAGAAATCATGCTCGCCCGACTCGTTGTCGAGCACCATGAACATGTTCTCACGGTACTTGCCCCAGTGCCCCGACCGCTCCCAGAGAATCTTGTTGTAGAGCAGCGGCGTCTTGATCTCCTGATAGTCGGCCGCCTGCTGCAGCTCCCGGATGTAGTCGTTCACCTCGCGGTAGATCGTCGTCCCCCGGTCGGTCCAGAACGCCGAGCCCGGCGACGAGGGATGGAAGACGAAGAGGTCGAGCTCCTTGCCGAGTCGCCGGTGATCGCGCTTCCGCGCCTCCTCCAGGCGGTGGAGGTAGGCCGCGAGGTCTTCCTTCTTGAACCACGCCGTGCCGTAGATGCGCTGCAGCATCTGGCGGCGTTCGTCGCCGCGCCAGTAGGCACCCGCGCCGTGGAGGAGCTTGAAGTGCTTCAGCCGGCCGGTCGAGGGGATGTGCGGCCCGCGGCAAAGATCCTGGAACGGCCCGTCGGTGTAGACCGTGATGACCTCGTCATCGCCGAGCTCGCTGATCCGTTCCAGCTTGAGCGGGTCGTCGGCAAAGCGCCGGTTGGCCTCGTCCCGATCGACCACCTCGCGGCGGAACGGGAAGTCCCGCTCCACCACCTCGCCCATCTTCTGCTCGATGGCCGCCAGGTCTTCCGGCGTGAACGGGCGCGGCACGTCGAAGTCGTAGTAGAAGCCGTCCTCGATCGGCGGACCGAAGCCGATGCCGGCGCCGGGGAAGAGCTCCCGCACCGCGGTGGCCATGATGTGCGCCGTGCTGTGGCGCAGCAGTTCGAGCGAATCGGCGTCACGGTCGGTGAGCACGGCGAAGGTGGCGTCCCGCTCGATCGGTCGGTCGAGGTCCCAGATGGCGCCATCCACCCGCGCGGCGAGGGCCGCCTTGGCCAATCCCGGGCCAATCATCTGCGCCACCTCGCGGCTCGTGGTACCCGCGGGCACTTCGCGCACTGAATTGTCGGGCAGGGTCAGGCGGATCTGCGTCATGGCGTGGCGTCCTGCATGGTCGGGGTCACGATCGGGTCGGCGTGAGTGGCATAGGTGAAGTAGAGCCCGATTCCGAGGAGGAGGAGGATCGCGACGAAGAGCCAGCGACTCAATTCCGCCCCGGGAATCCGGGAGCGTTCGTCGGCCATGAGACACCCCGGCGAGAAGGGGAAACCATACCTGCGACTTCACGAACGAACGTGTTAACTTAACGCGTCTTAGCCAATAATTGCACAAGGAGCACGCGCGTGAAGCGGGAGCGTCTGAGCACGGCGGAAACGCTTGGCTGGTCGGTGATCGGATTCGGGGCCGGACTGGCCGGTGGACTCTGGGCCGCCGGCTGGCTGGGTCGGGTGACGCGTGGGCGGATCGCCGACGAGGTTCGCGCCTACCGGACCCCCGCAGGGACCTCCAGCGTGGCCCTGGCGCAGGCCGTTCAGTCGGCCCTGGATTCCGATCCCGGCCTGGAGTCCCATGGACTGACCGCTGTCGCCGTGACCCGCAGGTCGGTGGAGCTGACCGGCTGGGTGCCCGACCGGCGGACCCGGGCCCGCGCGGTCCGGGTGGCCGCCCTGGTGCCCGGACTCGAGGACCTCATCAACAGCATCCTGGTGCACGGCGAAGACGACATCCCTTCCCCGCCCGAGTTGGTCCTCGAGGACCTGTCGGCATGACCGAGGAACTCGCCCCGCAGTACCAGCCGGGAGATATCGAGCAGGGGCTCTATCGGTGGTGGACCGAGCAGGACCTCTTCGCGCCCCGGTCCGGCGGGCGCCCCTACGTCATCATGATGCCGCCGCCCAACGTGACGGCACCGGCTGCACATGGGCCACGGCCTCAACAACACCATCCAGGACGCCGTCATCCGCTTCGAGCGGATGCGGGGGCGCGACGTGCTCTGGCTGCCGGGCACCGACCACGCCGGCATCGCCACGCAGAACGTGGTCGAGCGCATGCTGGCCACCGACGGGAAGACGCGCTTCGACCTCGGTCGCGAGGCCTTCGTCGATCGGGTCTGGGAGCACGTCGAGACCACCGGCGCCACCATCCTCGAACAGTTGAAGGCCATCGGCGCCAGTTGCGACTGGAACCGGACCTACTTCACGCTCGACGAAGGACTCTCGCGGGCGGTGCGCGAGGTGTTCGTCCGGCTGTACGAGAAGGACCTCATCTACCGCGGCAACTACATCATCAACTGGTGCCCCCGCTGCCTCACCGCCCTCTCCAACGAGGAGGCGGAGAAGGAGGAAGAGGATGGCAAGCTCTGGCACCTCCGCTATCCGCTCAGTGACGGACGGCACCTGACCGTCGCCACGACCCGCCCCGAGACCATGCTCGGCGACACCGCCGTCGCAGTGCATCCATCCGATACCCGGTACGCGGACTTGATCGGCAGCACCATTCGGCTGCCGCTGGTGGATCGGGAGATCCCGATCATTGCCGACGACGACGATCGACCCGGCCTTCGGCACCGGTGCCGTCAAGGTGACGCCGGCGCACGATCCGCTCGACTTCGAGATCGGCAAGCGCCACGGGCTCGACGCGCTCAACATCCTGACCCCCGACGCGCACGTGAACGAGAACGCCCCCGCACGGTTCCAGGGGCTGACGCGCGAAGCGGCCCGGAAAGCGGTGGTCAGGGAGTTTGACGCCCTCGGCCTGCTGGAAAAGGTCGAGGACCATCACCACGCCGTGGGCCACTGCTACCGCTGCGCAACCGTCATCGAGCCTCGCCTGTCCGAGCAGTGGTTCGTCCGGATGGCTCCGCTCGCGGCCCCCGCGCTGCAGGCGTACCAGAACGGCGACGTGCGGTTCATCCCCGAGCGCCGTGGCACCGAGTACGCCCAGTGGATGGAAGGCATTCGCGACTGGTGCATCTCGCGCCAGCTCTGGTGGGGGCACCGGATTCCGGTCTGGTACTGCGACACGCCGGGCTGCGAGCGAATCAGCGTGTCCCGCACCGACCTGACCTCCTGCCCCGGCTGCGGCGGCGCGGTGCGGCAGGATGAGGACGTGCTCGACACCTGGTTCTCATCGTGGCTGGTGCCCTTCTCCAGCCTCGGATGGCCGGAGCATACGGCGGACCTGAAACGGTTCTACCCTGGTGACACACTCGTGACCGCCCCGGAGATTCTCTTCTTCTGGGTGGCGCGGATGATCATGGCGGGGCTCGAGTTCCAGGGGAAGGTGCCGTTCCACACGGTGTACCTCCACGGGACGGTGCGCGATACCCAGCATCGGAAGATGTCCAAGTCGCTGGGCAACGGCATCGACCCGCTGGAAGTGATCGAGCGCTACGGCGCCGACGCGCTGCGCTACACCGTCATCTCGGGGATGGCCGTCGGCACCGACCTGATCCTCGACCCCGCCGACCTCGAGTCGTCGTTCGCGGCAGGCAGGAACTTCGCCAACAAGCTCTGGAATGCCGGCCGCTTTGCGCTCGGCACCCTCGACGGTCCCACCCGTCCGCTGGCCGGCCCGTACACCAACGTGGTCCGACGCGAGGAGCTGACCCTCCCCGATCGCTGGATCATCGCGCGATGCGACGCCACCGTTCGCGCGGCCACGGAGGCGTTTGAACGGTTTCGCCTGAACGACGCGGCCGCCGCCGTCTACCGCTTCCTCTGGAGCGACCTCGCCGACTGGTACATCGAACAGGCCAAGCCCCGGCTCTACGATCAGCAGCCTGGGGGCGACGTGGCGCGTGCGGTGCTGGCGCAGACCTTCGATGTCGCCCTGCGCCTCCTGCACCCGGTCATGCCGTTCGTGACCGAGACGCTCTGGAAGCGGCTCCCCGGTCACGATGAGAACGCGTCCATCTCCGTCGCGCCGTGGCCCCGCCCCGATGACCGCGCGACCGACGACGAAGCGCTGGCGCAGTTCGCCGAGGTCCAGCAGGTCGTGACCAGCTTCCGGCAGCTCTGCGCCGATGCCGGCGTGCGGCCCGGCGACAAGGCGGACGGTGCGTTGACCAGCAGCACCCGGCGGTCAGCGGAACAACTCACGCCGCAGCTGGAGACCATCGCCCGGCTGGCGCGGGTGCGGCTCGAGCGCGTGACCGTCGGCGGCGGGGACTCCGCGGGCGACGCCGGCCGCAAGACGGCGGTGCTTCCGAATGGCATTGAGGTCTCGATCGAATTGAGCGCCGCCGACCGGGAACGCGAATGCGCGCGTCTGGCCAAGGAGGAGGCGCACCTCCGCCAGCTGGTGACGGCTCAGGAGCGGAAGCTCGGCAACGAGCAGTTCGTGGCTCGGGCCCCTGCCGCGGTGGTCGAGGGCGAGCGGCAGAAGCTGGCCACCTGGCTGGCCCAGGCCGACGCACTCGGCGACAACCGCCGCCGCCTGGGCTGCGGATGACCCGCCGTCGCCTGGTGGGAGCGTTCCTGGCACTCGCTATCGCGGCGTGCGCCAAGATGGAACCCCCGCCGGGCGGCCCGCCCGACCGCGTCCCTCCGGAACTGATTGCGACTGCTCCCGAATCGCTCGCCGTTCTCCCTGATTTCTCGGGCGACGTCGAGTTTCTGTTCAATGAGACCGTCTCCGAAGGCGGGAGCCCGAACATGGGCCTCGGCACCGGCGATCTCGAGAAGCTCGTCATCCTCTCACCCAGCGAGCGGGTGCCGAAGGTACGGTGGAAGCGGAGCCGCATCACGGTGCGAGCGTCGGAGGGATGGCGCCCCAACACCGTCTACCGCGTCGAACTCCTCCCCGGCGTCATGGATATCCGACGCAATCGGTACGACAGCACCCGGGTCGTCACCTTCACTACCGGCGCCCCACTGCCCGAGCTCCACCTGACCGGGCAGGTCTGGGATTGGTCGAATGCCCGCCCCGCCATTAACGCACTCGTCGTTGCCATTCTCCTTCCGGACAGCCTGGAGTACCGGATGCTGGCCGACAGCGCCGGGAAGTTCGATTTCGGACCGCTGCCGAGCGGCGACTACCTCGTGTACGGCGCCATCGATCAGAACAAGAACATCCGGCTCGACCGGCGGGAGGCGTGGGACTCCATGCCGATGCCGAGAGACAGCACCGCCGTGCCGGAGCTCTGGGTGTTCCCACACGACTCGGTCGGCCCGCGTCTCTCAAAAACCGAAGTGAAGGATTCCCTCACGGCGACGCTCACCTTCACGCAGCCACTCGATCCGAGTCAGCGGTTCGCACCGGGTGCGGTCCGTGTCCTGCTGCTCCCGGACTCGGTCGCTGTCGAAGTGTTGTCGATCCTCCCGAAGACCGAGCATGATTCCCTCTACCGTCCGCCGCCGTCGGACTCGACAGCGGCCCTGGTCCCCAAGCCACCTGCCAACCCGGTTACCCCGCCGGCCGCGGACAGCGTGAAGCCCGCACGGACACCACTCTACTCCATCCTGCTCTTGCGGGTCGCGGAGATGTGGAGGCCGGGCTCGACCTATATCGTGGAGATCGACTCGATCCGGAATGCCAACGGCGCAGCCGCGGACGCCCGGGGGCCGCTGGAGGTGCCGGAGGTGAAGGTGGATTCGACGGCCGCGAGCACCGATTCGACAGCGGCACCTGCCGACTCGCTGCGAGCGCCAGCGGATTCCGGGAAGCCGATTCCGTCCGCACCGCCGGCCCGATGACCGACGACCCCCGCCGCCAGTTGCCCTCCGTGGACCGGCTGCTGCAGGAGCCCGGCATCAGCCGACTCCTTGAGGCGATGCCGCGGAGCATCGTCGTGGCGGCGGCGCGGGAAGCGGTGGCGGTGGCGCGCCGCGGCCGCTCCGACCCGCCGGAAGACTGGGCAGCGGACGTGACGGAGCGCGCGTCGCGCATCGGGCGGCGCTCCCTCCTGCCGGTGCTCAATGCCACCGGTGTGGTGCTGCACACCAACCTGGGACGCGCTCCGCTGGCTGCAGCGGCCATTGAAGCGGTCACCTCCGTGGCCGCCGGATATAGCGCGCTCGAGTTCGATCTCGAGGCCGGCGTACGCGGCCACCGAACTGATCACGGGCGCCATCTCCTGGCCGAGTTGACTGGTGCCGAAGATGCGCTGGTGGTGAACAACGCGGCGTCGGCGCTGGTCGTCGCACTCAACACCGTCGCGGCGGGGATGGAAGTCATCATCTCCCGGGGCGAACTGATCGAAATCGGTGGTTCATTCCGGATCCCGGACATCCTCGAACGGAGCGGCGCGCGACTTCACGAAGTCGGCACCACCAATCGCACCCACCTCGACGATTACCGGCGCGCCCTCGGCCCGGCCACCGGCGCCATTCTCAAGGTGCACCGGTCCAACTTCGAGCAGAGCGGGTTTGTTCACGAGCCTGCGGCGGGGGACCTGGCGCGCCTCGCCCGTGAGGCTGGGCTGCCCATGCTGCACGACATCGGCAGCGGCTTGCTGGCCGACCTCTCGCCGTTCGGGCTGACCTCGGAGCCGCGGGTGCCGGACGCCGTGGCAGCCGGGGCCGACCTCGTCATCTTCTCCGGCGACAAGCTCCTCGGCGGCCCGCAGGCGGGCTGCCTGGTCGGGCGGGCAGACCTGCTGTCGCGATGCCGCGCCAACCCGCTTGCCCGCGCGGCACGGGCCGACAAGATGACCTTCGCCGCCCTGGAGTCGACGCTGGAGCTCTACCGCGAGCCAGCGGTCGCGCTCCGTGAGATCCCCGTCCTTCGGATGCTGACACTGTCGCGTCGATGAGCTGGCGCGTCGGGCGGAAGCCGCTGGCGACGCGATCCACGGCGCCTGCCCCGCTTCCCCGCTTCCTCGCCTCAGCGACGGCAAGTCGCTGACAGGCGGTGGCTCCTTCCCCGCAGCCAACCTGCCGACCACGCTCGTGGTCCTCGACCCGGGCCCGCGCGGCGCCGACTCGCTGGCGCTCGCCCTTCGACTCGGCGACCCGCCGATCATCGCCCGGGTGGAGAATGGAACGGTTGTCCTCGACCCGCGGACCCTGCCTGACAACTCCTTCCATCAGGTGGCCGCCGGAGTCGCCGCAGCTCTCGACGAATGACAGCGCGCGTCCCGGACACCAGCGCTGGTACCTCCGCGAAGATCGTCACCCCCGCGGAAGCGGGGGTCCAGTTGTCGAGCACCGGCTTGCGGCCGGCTGTGTTTCTCGACCGCGACGGCACTCTGGTGGATGACCCTGGATTTCAACGCGATGATACTGCCGTCCAGCTCCTCCCCGGCGCCGCGGCTGCGGTGGCGCGGCTCAACGCTGCGGGCTTCGCGGTCATCGTGGTCACAAATCAGTCGGGAATCGCCCGTGGATTGATCACACCCGACGAATACGTCGCCGTGGAGCGAGCCATCACGAGGCGATTCGCCGAGGAAGGGGCTCTGCTCGACGCGACCTACCACTGTCCCCACTACCCTGCCATCGGCGGGCCCTGCGAGTGCCGGAAGCCGGAGACGCTGCTCTATCGACGGGCCGCCGAGGAGTGGCACCTGGATCTCTCGAAGAGCTGGGGAGTCGGTGACAGGGTATCCGATCTCGAACCGGTGGCGGCGCTCGGTGGGCAGGGACTCCTCGTGCGCACCGGGGCGGGACGGAAACACGAGGCAGAGGCGCTCGCGGCGGGCTTCCCGGTGTTGCCCGATCTCTCGGCGGCTGTGGACCACATCCTGGGGTCGATATCACGGCCGGGCGGCCCCTAGGGAGTGAGGGGTCCCCCCCTTACTTTTCGGGATTATGTCGTATCGCGTCGCGGTCTGTGTTTCGGGTGGAGGCAGCAACCTGCAGGCGATTCTCGACCGGCTCGAGGGTGAGGCGCCCGCGCGGGTGGTGCTGGTGCTGAGCAATCGGGCGGAGGCGGGGGGCCTCGAACGGGCCCGGCGCGCGGGGGTACCAGCGGAGGTGCTGTCCGATCCGGCCGATGCGTCGGAGTGGATCACCCGACTTGGGCGGCGGGACGTGGATCTCCTGGTGCTGGCCGGTTATCTGAAGCTGGTGCCGCCGGGAGTCGTCCAGAAGTACGCGGGGCGCATCATCAATGTTCACCCTGCCCTTCTTCCCGCGTTCGGTGGACCGGGAATGTACGGGCGGCGGGTGCACGAGGCGGTCATCGCAAGCGGGGCCGCGGAATCGGGCCCGACGGTGCACCTGGTGGATGAGGTATACGATCGGGGCGCGATCCTGGCGCAGCGCCGGATCCCCGTGTTGCCGGGCGACACGCCAGCGACGCTGGCCGAGCGGGTACTCGCCGAAGAACACCGGCTGCTGCCGGACGTGATCCTGGCGGCGGCACGGGCGGGGCATCCCGTCCCGATGACGAACGCGGATTGATTCAACACTCGGATTCTACCTGGGAGTATCATGCCGAGGGCATTGGTTTCTGTCAGTGACAAGCGGGGCGTCGTCGCCTTTGCGCAGGGCCTGGTGCAGTTGGGCTGGGACATCATCTCGACGGGCGGGACGGCGGCGGCGCTGAAAGCGGCGGGCGTACCCGTGCAGTCGGTGGAATCGGTCACCAACTTCCCGGAGATGCTCGATGGCCGCGTGAAGACCCTCCACCCGATGGTGCACGGCGGCCTCCTCGGACGGCGCGACAACCCCGTGCACACGCGGGCCATGGAGGAACACGGGATTACACCGATCGACCTGGTGGCGGTGAATCTCTATCCCTTCCGCGCCACGATTTCCCAACCCGACGTTTCGTTCGAGGACGCGATCGAGAACATCGACATCGGTGGTCCCTCGATGCTCCGTTCGGCGGCCAAGAATCACGAGTTCGTGCTCCCCGTCGTGGAGCCGTTCGATTACCCCGAGGTGCTGGCGCTCCTCCGCGCCGGCGAGATTCCCATCGAGACTCGGCGGGCCTATGCCGCCAAGGTGTTCGCGCACACGGCGGATTACGACGGCGCCATCGCCGGGTACCTGACGCCTCGCGAGGAGGGGCTTCCCGCGCGGCTGGGGGGCTCACTCGAGCGGGTGGCGTCGCTCCGGTACGGGGAGAACCCGAACCAGCGCGCGGCACTGTACGTGACCGAGGAGCCACGCGGCATCCGCGACCTCAAGCAGCGCCAGGGGAAGGAACTCTCCTTCAACAACATCCTCGATCTCGACGGGGCGATGGCATCGGTCGCGCCGTGGCCTACCCGGCCCGCCTGCGCCGTCATCAAGCACACGACACCCTGCGGCCTGGCGGTTGGTGCGTCGGCGCTCGACGCGTGGCACAAGGCGGTGGCCACGGACCCGCAATCGGCGTTCGGTGGCGTGGTGGCGTTCAACACCGTGGTCTGCCAGGCCACCGCCGAGGAGATGGTCAAGATGTTCCTCGAGGTGATCGTCGCTCCCTCCTTCCACGAGGAGGCGCTCAAGGTCCTGGCGGCCAAGAAGAACCTGCGGGTGGTGGAGTTGCCGGTGAGTCACGGCGAGCAGGGGCTGGACTACAAGTGCGTCCGCGGCGGCTTCCTCGTGCAGGATCGCTTCGTGTTCGACGCCTCCGAAGAAGCGTGGCGGGTGCCGACCGTCCGTCACCCCACCGAGAAGGAATGGAGCGATCTCCGTTTCGGCTGGGCCGGCGTGGCCTCCGTGAAGTCGAACGCGATCATGCTGGTCCGGAACGAGGCCGCCATCGGCATCGGGGCCGGGCAGATGAGCCGGGTGGACGCCTCGTTCCTGGCGGCGCACAAGGCACGGCAGCAGGGGCACGATCCGCGCGGATCGGTCCTCGCGAGCGACGGCTTCTTCCCCTTCCCCGACGGCGTGGAAGCGGCGGCCGAAGCCGGCGTGACCGCCATCATTCAGCCGGGCGGCTCGGTGAAGGATGACGAGGTGGTCGCCGCGGCGGACCGACTCGGCGTGGCCATGGTCCTCACCGGTTCGCGGCAGTTCAGGCACTAACGGAGATTTCGTGACGAACACCAAACCCGCGACCCCGTACCGCTGGGCTGCCCTGATCGGCCTGGCGGTCTTCGGTATCTATTACGCGACGCTGGCGCCGACGACGGCATTCTGGGACACCTCCGAGTACATCGCCGCGGCGAAGGTCCTCGGTATCCCGCATCCCCCCGGCAATCCCCTCTTCGTGATCCTGGCCCACACCTGGGGGCTGCTGCCCCTCGCGGGCGAGTACGCGAAGCGGATCAATCTCTTTGCCGCATTCACCAGCGCGGCATCCGCGGCCCTCTGGTTCCTGATTGCCGAACGCTGGCTCCGCGAGATCGTCCCGATCCGCTGGGGCCGCCTCCTCGCCGCCGCCGCCGGTACGCTGGTGTCCGCGACCTCCTGGACCGTCTGGAACCAGTCGGCCGTCAACGAAAAGGTGTACACCGCCTCGCTGCTGTCGATGGCGCTGGTCACCTGGCTCGCGGTGCACTGGGGTGACGACAAGCCGGGCCCCCACCGCGACCGGTGGGTCATCCTGATCGCCTACATCATCGCGCTCTCGACCACCAACCACCTCATGGGGCTCCTCGCTGCCCCCGCCGTCGCCATCTACATCCTCTGGACCGACTGGAAGGTCATCACCCGACCCTGGGTGGTGATCGGTGTCATCACCGCGGTCGTCGTGGGCGTGTCGCTCAACTACCTCTTCCTCCCGATCCGGGCCGGGATGTACCCGCCGATCAACGAGGGAGAGCCGGTCGGCTTCTTCAGCCAGGCGCTGCTGGACGTCATCAACCGGGTGCAGTACGCCAAGCCTTCGGTCATGGACCGGCAGGCCGACATCTTCTCCCAGTACGCGAACTACATGCAGTACTTCCGCTGGCAGTTCGCACGCGACTGGGGCGCTGCGGCCGGCGCCGCGGCGGCGCTCTTCGGCATGCTGGGACTCTACGGCCTCTGGGAACTGATCCGGCGCGACAAGCGGGCGGGGTTCGCCGCGCTCGCCATGTTCGGCACCCTGACGGTGGCGCTGGTCTTCTACCTGAACTTCAAGTACGGCTTCTCCATGCACCTCGAGCGGGACCTCCCCCGCGAAGTGCGTGAGCGCGACTACTTCTTCATGGGATCGTTCTCCTACTTCGGCGTGCTGGTGGCACTCGGCCTCGGCGCGCTCTATCGGGGCATCGCCGATTCCCTTGCGATGCGTGTTCCCGACGCCAAGCGATGGCTCTACGCCTCGCCCGTCTTCCTGATCGCCTTCATTCCGCTGGCCGGCAATCACGCCTCCGCCACACGCGCCAACGAGTACCTGGCGCGCGACCTGGCCGTCGACATGCTCGAGTCGGTGGAACCGTACGGCATTCTCATCACCGCCGGCGACAACGACACCTTCCCGCTCTGGTTCGCGCAGGAAGTGCTTGGCGTGCGTCCCGATGTCACGCTGGCCAACCTGTCGCTGATGAATACCCGGTGGCATCTCCGCCAGTTGCAGCGGCGCGAGACGCCGGAGTTCGACGCGGCGAAGGCCGCGCGCGTCTGGCGCCCGGGTCCCGCCGAGACCGGCATGGCGCTGACCGACTCCACGACGGCGACAGCGGTGCCGGCCTGGCCCCAGCCCGAGGGCTCGGTGTTCCAGAGCTTCTCCGCGGCGCAGATGGACAGCCTGCCGGAGGCCATTGCGGTCAAGCAGGGGACGGGCCTCCGGGTGGACAGCCTCGTGGTGGCGTTCGGGCAGGATTACCTGACGCTGCAGGACATTGCGACGGTGGCGCTGATCCGCGACAACCTGGGCACGCGCCCCATCTACTTCAGCTGGAGCGATGGCAACTATCCCGATCAGACCTTTGGCCTGACCGAGTACCTCCTGACCACCGGGTTGGTGCGGAAGCTGATGCCGAAGCCGATCGAGGAGGGGAATGGGATCGTGCTCAGCAAGACGCTCGGGTTTGTGGACCTCGAGGTCACCCGGCAGTTGCTCTGGGACACCTACCACTGGCAGAGTGCCACCCGGAACCGCGAGCGCGGGTGGGTGGACGTCCCGTCGTCCTCGATCCTGCAGCTCTACGGCATCATCTATCGGGAGACGGGGCTCATCCTGCGGTCGGAAGGGCTGGTCGACGAGGCGGCGCGAGCCGACTCGATTTCGGTCATGGTGCAGCAGAACATCATGAAGGGGGAGCGGAACTAGTTTCTGTCATTGCGAGGCCGCGCAGCGGCCGAAGCAATCTCTATAGAGGGGTCGGGCTGCAGCGAGAGCTGCTCGCCCGACCTTTCGCCATCCTCCCCGAAGTCCCATCCATTCCGTCCAGCTCGTAGTCTCCCCCTCGGTCTGATCCATGGCCGCTTTCGAAGTGGGCAGGTATCGCGGTGTCGGACCCTTCCCGCTATGGTAAGGCGTGGTGGCCGAGTGGTTTAAGGCAGCGGTCTTGAAAACCGCCGAACCGGCAACGGTTCCGTGAGTTCGAATCTCACCCACGCCGTTGAAAGTGCAGAAAAAGAAGAGGGCGGAGGGGACGGCAGGGGCTTTCTGCCCCGTCGTCCTCCCCGCCCTCGCCCCGTTGGGGGGTCCGGGGTGCCTAGCGGCGGCCCATGAACGACAGCCCGACGCTGAAGTACTGGTAGGACGCCGATTCCCCGCCGAGGAATTTCCCGGCGTTGGCGGGATAGTTGTACTTGCCGAAGATGGCGAACTCGGTATTCGCACCCTTGTTCAGAATGAACCCGAGCTCAGGGACGAACCCCATGATCCAGTTTGTCGTCTCGACAGTCCCCGGCCCGATGTCCATCAGCTGTTTCATGTAGAACACACCGACGCCCAGGCCGATATAGGTCTGGATTCTCCCCCCCGCCTTGCTGTAGAGATGGCCCGTCGCCATCAGGGGGAAGACATTGAGGGACCGGTACTGTTCGCCCGACACCGTGCCACCGGGGAAGAAGATCGCGTCGGTCGTCGTCTCGTAGAAGGCCGTGTAGCCGAGCGAGACGCCGATGGTGGCGTTCGGATTGATGAACCGCCGGCCTTCAACGCTGAACGAGAGCCAGCTGTCGTTGCTGATGAAGTCGCGGGAGAGATCCCCCACCGGCGAGGACCAGGAGTAGGTCAGGCCGCCGAGCACCTGGGCGCTGGCGGGCGCGGCCCCGGCCAGGCCGAGGGCGACGAAGAGCGCCGCGACACGGAGACGGGGGTTCATGGGTTCACCCGGAAGATGTAAAGGGACTGGTCGAAGGCCTGGTCGATGCCGTCGGAGATTTCCTTGGCGAGCACACTGGAAGAGTTCCCCTTCACCACGCCATTGATACCGGCGAGCCAGACGACCGGAGGCCGGGACACGGCCGGCGGCACGCCGTCGGCCAGGTTGGCCATGGGGATCAGGATGGTACCGGTGCTGTAGGTGTACCCCACCACATCGTCGGGATAATCGGGAATCCATCCGCTGCAGAGCCAGGGATAGGCCCAGCCCCAGACATCGCACCAGTCCTCCCCGGTAATCACGTAGTTGTTCTTCACGGTGACGGCGGGGTTCAGCGTCAGGTCGGCCCCGAGAGGATCGGCCACCTGGGTGTAGCCCCGGACCACCATGTTGAGGGCGGTGCGGGCGAGGATCAGGCTGTCGTAGACGTGACTGATGTTGTCGGTACCACCGAGGTGGACGACGCTGTCCGGCATGTAGAAGGTGACGGCCGAGTCGTACGGGAAGAGGCTGTCGTACAGGGTCGTGACCGACGCATAGACGTTTGGCTGGCTGGCGCGGTCGGGATAGCAGGCGGCGAGGACCGCCCCGACCGCCACGGCAAGCCCGGTCGCACGCAAGAACTTGCGCATCAATGGCTCCATGAGTGGTGAAGTGATGGTCGTAAGATACCCTTATGACGCCGGGGGAACCACCCGGTGCACACAGCCCAGCCGGGGTTGCGTAAACCCTTCCCCGGTGGCAGTTTCCTCGCGCGTTGGAGCGGTGGCCGAGTGGCTGAAGGCATCGGTTTGCTAAACCGACATAGGGGTCTAAAGCTTCTATCGGGGGTTCGAATCCCCCCCGCTCCGTGAAGTCAGAAACGAGGACTGAGGATACCTGTCCTCAGTCCTTTTCCTCTTGGTGACCCGATGACCGTCCGAGTGCGCTTCGCCCCCTCCCCGACCGGCTATCTCCACGTCGGTGGCGCCCGAACCGCCCTCTTCAACTGGCTCTACGCCCGCAAGGTCGGTGGCGTCCACGTCCTCCGGATCGAGGACACCGACCGCGAGCGGAGCACGGAGGCCCACACCCAGGTCATTCTCGACGGACTCCGGTGGCTGGGCGTCGAGTGGGACGAGGGCCCCCTCTTCCAGGGGGCGTACGGCGACCGGCACCGCGCCGATGCCGAGCGGCTCCTCGCCGAAGGGAAGGCCTACCGCTGCTTCTGCACGTCGGCCGATCTCGATGCGCAGCGGAAGGCGATGGCCGGCATGAAGGCGGCGTTCCGCTACGACGGCCGGTGCGGACGTCTCCCGGCGGACGAGGTTGAGGCCCGTGTCGCGGCAGGCACACCCAGCGCCATCCGGTTCCGGATGCCGCAGGAAGAAATCGCCTGGGACGACGCCGTCCACGGCCGGATCAGCTTCCAGGGTCACGACCTCGACGACCTGGTCATCCTCCGCAGCGACAACACCCCCATCTACAACCTCGCGGTGGTCTCCGACGACATCGAGATGCGGATCACCCACGTCATCCGCGGCGACGACCACGTCTCCAACACCCCCAAGCAGATCGCCCTCTACCGGGCCCTCGGACACGAGCCGCCGATCTTCGCGCACGTGCCGATGATCCTGGGTGACGACGGCAAGAAGCTCTCGAAGCGCCACGGCGCCACGGCGGTCGGCGACTACCAGGACAAGGGCATCCTCCCCGCGGCCATGCGGAACTTCCTGGCCCTCCTCGGCTGGAGCCCCGGCGGCGACCGGGAGATCATGTCCGAGGCGGAGCTGATCGAGGCGTTCTCGCTCGAGGGGATCCAGAAGAAGCCGGCGGTCTTCGACACCGCCAAGCTGGAGTGGATGAACGGGCAGTATCTGTCGCAGCGCTCCGCCGACGAGCTCATCCCGCCGACGGTACGGGAGCTGGAGCGGATGGGCGTCGCAACCGGCGGCCGCGACCTCAGGCCGCTGATCGACTCGGTCAAGGCGCGCTCCCGCACCATCCTCAACATCGCGGAGCAGGTGGCGGTCCGGCTCGACGCGAGCCGAGTGGTGCGCGACGAGAAGGGGGAGAAGCTGGCTGCCAAGCTGGGCCCCGCCTTCGATGCCAACCTGGCGCTGGTGGCCAATGCGCTGGAGGCGATTCCCGCGGCCGACTGGACCTCCGAACGGATCCTCGCCGACGTGAAGGCGCTCGCGGAGGCGCAGGGCGCCAAGCTCGGCGACCTGCTGCAGCCGGTACGGGTGGTATTGACGGGCTCCACCGTGTCGGAACCGGTGAACGACCTGCTGGTGGTGATTGGTCGGGAGGAGAGTCTCAAGCGGATTCGGGCGGGGATGGCACAGGGCTGAGACGCAGGACCCAGGAGCGGCGCAGCGCGCCGGACCGACATCGCCGGTCCGACGCGCCACCCATGATTCAGAGGTCTACGACCCACCAGGGACCAGCAGCGTCCCCTCGAAGCAGCCGCGGTTTCCAACCGAGTCATCGCACTCAAACACGGTCCCCTGCAATTTCATTCCCTCGAAATCGCCGCCACCCATCGCCACGGCGTTGATGAATTCGACTCCGCGCGGCTGCGGGTACACCTTGCCGGCGCTGACCAATGCATCGAAGGTGCCGCACCAGCCCTTGGACGGCATGCACACCTCGTAGTAGCTGTAGTCCGGGCTGGTGGTGGTGAACCATCCATTCTTCCCGTTGCTTGCCGTCTGTTCGCTCGGATCGCTGGCATAGAAGCAGTTCTTCAACGTGCCTTCAAGGTCTCCTTCCTGCACGGAAAACACCAGGCAGAAATGGCTGCGGGACCGGCCGCTGGCACCGTGTGAACTGGTGCCGAGGAATTCGAACTCGCGAAACTCCGAAACAAACGCGACCGGGATCTCCTGACTCCCCGTCGAGGCGTACATGGGCGCGGTGGGAGTCGTTGGAGTGGGCGCGGCCTCCGCAGTCGGTGCGGCAACGTCAGTACAGGCGGCCAGACCCAATGTGGCGGACAACGCCGCGACGAGAATCAAGCTGGGACGTAGCAAAAGGTGTTTCATGAGAGTGTCTCCTGCGAAGAGTGAAACGGCCAGTGGAGTATCCGCCGCCATCTGGACGCGGCCGCTGGAACGTGTAGGTTGGCGATCGGCTCTCACGCGGGGCTGAACCGACTCTGAAGTGTGGTCAACTCCTGCCCTAACAAGGGGTTGGCAGAGCACGGGAGGGCGACGATGGCGCGCTTGCGCGTGCTTGGAACGATTGATGTCGACGCGGACCCGGGCGAGATGAACGCCCGGGAGCTCCTGGCGAAGCCCAAGCTCACCGCGCTGACCGTGTACCTCCTCCTGGCGCATCGAAACGGCTGGTGCAGGCGTGACGAACTCGCCGCCCTCTTCTGGCCGGAGTCCGACCAGGCCCACGCCCGATCCTCCCTCAGCCAGGCGCTGTACCAGGTCCGCCAGCATCTCGGCCCGGCTGGCATCGAGACCCGCGGCTCGGAAGATGTGCGGCTCCCACCCGATGCCCTCCCCTGCGACGCGCGACAGTTCCGCCAAGCCGTCGCACAAGACGAACACGGCCGAGCCTGTGATCTCTATGCAGGGGAATTGATGCCGGCGTTTCACCTGCCGGACGCGCCCGAGTTCCACCATTGGCTGGAGCGTGTCAGGGAGTCGCTGAGGAGGCAGGTGCTGGCGAGCGCGTGGCGGCAAGCGGAGGAGTGCGAGGCGACCGGAGACCTGGCTGGCGCCGCGCACTACCTCCGGCTGGCGGGCAGCCACTCGCTCCTCGACCCGATGGCGGTGGCCCGCAGCATCGCAGGGCTCGCCAGGGCCGATGCGCCCGCGGAGGCCCTGGCGTTGTTCGACCAGCACCGGGTCGCGCTGCAGTCCGAAATGGGGGTGCACCCGGACGCGGCACTCGTCGAGCTCGCCGACGCGATCCGCCAGGCAGCGTTGGCGCGGACCCCCGACATTAATGGGCGTGCCGCGCCCGCGGGGTCAAGCAGCGGAGCCGAACATTCGGATGGGGGCGCGCGACACCACCGGCGGTGGCAAGCCGGGGCTGCTCTCCTCGTGTTCGCCGTCATCATCGTTGCCGTCGTCGCCCAGCTCCCATCCGTCAGGCCGAGACCACCGCTCGATCCCTCTCGCCTGCTCATACTCCCCTTCACCGATGGAGAGGATGCGGGGAGCACGGAGGGCGCATCTCTCGCCACCACTCTCCCGATCAGCCTGCGGCCGTTGCTGGAGGGGACTGCGGGGATCCAGACCGTGTCGGAACAGCAGGCGAACCTGGCGCTCCGCGCCCGCGGGCTCCCGCCACAGGGGGAATTGTCCGCGGCCATCGCCGATGACGTCGCCGAGTCGGTCGGTGCCGGGCACTACCTGACGGGACGGGTGATCAATGACGGCGGCCGGCGCCAACTGCACGCAGAATTGGTCGAGACACACACCGGAACGGCGCGGGTCGTCATACGCCTGCGCCTCGATTCGCTCGATACGTTCGCGGTGGCGCACCGCCTGGCGGGTGAACTTCTCGTGGGCCTGCTCGGCGAGCAGTCGCGGTCCCCCCAGCTCCTGTCGCATCCGCACGAGGCGCTCAGGGAGTATGTGGACGGGTGGGGGGCACGCCGGGACACGCGATACCTGGACGCGGTCCGCCATTTCCACGCTGCCATGCGCATTGACAGCACGTTCGCGCTGGCCGCGCTCGCATACCGCGAAGCCTCGCAGTGGCTCCCCGACAACACGCCACACCGCCTGGCGCTCGTGCTCGCGGACAGCATCCTGGCGCGGGAGGGCACCAGGCTGGGCGTCGCCGACCAGGCACTGGCCGCCGCGATGCTGGCGACCTACCGGGAACACGTTGATGGCCCCACGGTGTTGGCCACCCTCCGGAACGCGACCCTGCGCGCGCCGGATCGCGCCTCGGCCTGGCTCCTGCTGGGGGATTTCCTGCTGCACGACGGGCGGATGCTGGCGATTCCAAACTCGCTCAGGTTGGCCGAGGCCGCGCTGGACAGCGCACGACGACTCGACAGCACCCTTCCGGAACCGGCTCGGCACCTGACCGAAATTCAGTTCACGCGACGCGACTCCGCGACTGCCCGCCGCTATCTGGCCGCACACCCGCCCGACACCGCCGCCTTTGATCACCTCGCCTGGGTGGCAGCCGCGCTCCTGGGAGATTCCGCCGCGTTGGCCGGGTACGAGCGTCGGCTTCCGAGTGGGCCATCGCGCACCTGGGTCTGGATGCTCCTCTGGTCGCAACGGGCGGGCGCCGGGTTCGGTCATGCGGACAGCGCGGCGGTCCTGCTCCGCGCAAACCCGGCCCTGGACGAGTCACTCCGCAGCGGCGAAGGATTCGTGCTCGCGCATTACCGCCTGAACCGCGGAAGAACCCTCGATCCGACCCAGCCAATTCGACGCGGGGAGCGCTACCCCGCAGCTCGGCTCCGGCCGATCGCAGACCTGGAGATGGGACTGCCGCTGCCGGACGGCTGGGTAGATCTGAACTCCGTCGTGGAACGGGCGCTCGCTGGCGTCGGCGAACTCGAACCGCCCGAACACCTCTGGGCGGCGTGTCACCTCGGGACCTGGCATGCACTCCGGGGACGGGCGATCGTGGCCGACAGCCTGGCCAGGGTGTTGCATCGGTGGAAGGACGACACCGCGCTGCGGCGGAAACCGGTCGCACGTACCTGTCCCTACGTGATTCGTGCCTTGGATGACACAACCGCGGGACTCGTCGCGCTGCGACTGGCCGACAGCGTCCTGCTGAGCGAACCCGCGGGGACCCTGCGAACCGACCTGACCCGATGGAACCTGCTGCTGGCGCAGGCCTATCGGGACCGCGGACGACCCGACCTCGGCCTCCCCCTCACGACTCGGCTCGGCTTCATCGTTGAAGGGTCCGCGTACCAGACGCCCGCCTTGCTGCTGGAAGGGGAGCTGAGCCTGGCGACAGGTGATTCGGCACGAGCGGCGCGTGCCTACACGCTTGCGTCCGCATTCCTCTCGAAACCCGATCCGGCGTTGCAGGCAGAAGCTGATTCCGTGCGGACGCTGGCCGACTCACTGACGGCGTCGGTCTGCGGTGGAGATTGCGGGCCCTATCGGTGGTAGCGACGCGATTGGGGTCATCACCCACACCCGATCCCCCAGCCAGACACCAGCCGGTCCGCCCGAAACGCCTCCCCCGTAGATTCGAAGTCTGCCTGCGCCCCCGCAAGCGTGTTCGCTCTGGCCTTGTTCACCCCCGATGTGCTCCCCAGCGTCCATACGGCCTTCGCGTAGCCATCGGCATCCGTGGTTTCTGCCGTCGGCGCGATGCTCCCCCCGCCCTGCCGCACCGTCCACGTCACCTTGACGCCCGCCCTCGGCGAACCCGAGGCGTCCACCGCGCGGACGATGAGCGTGTCGATCAGCTCCCATCCCGGTGCCCCCACCGTGGAGGGCGCCTGGACGACGACCAGCTCGGGCGGCCCTGGCTCAGTGGGTTGGTCGTTGCAGGCGGCGACCAGTGTAATCGGTGCGGCAACGACCAAGCAGGCGCGCGCGAATGTCATGGAGATCCTCCTACGGCCGGCTCCTGCCGAACCGGTTGCACCGGTGAATATCGGTCGATGGGAATTTCGGAGGATATGTCCCAGAGGTCATCGTAGCAGTAGACCTGTTTGTCGGCGAGATGCACACAGGAGAAGCTGTTGTTGCTGGCAAAGGATTCCACGGGCAGGCCCTCCAACCCCGCGGCGATCGTGGACTCGCGTATGATCGTCCCCCCCAACTCCACTGCGCCAGCGTAGTCCCAAGGGAGTACATCCCGATCCACTCCCACTCCACGCCCAACAGCGATGCCCCGGTTGCGAGCTGGGTCGGCTCAAGCACCTCGGGCTCGGACAGGGGATAGCCAACACTTCCCCAACACCAGACCGCACCAGGCACCGTACGCCCGCAGGCGAAGTACCGTCCGACGGCCATCTCGACAAACCGATGGCCTCCGCGGACCACGACGGCAGTATCTGACGGACCGGTGGATCCATCGCCCGGAGGAGGTGTGCCCCAGCAGGCTGCTGTCGAGTCCACCAGCAGGCCACACGCCATCGAGGCGGACATCCACACCCTGGTGAATGCGGGTGAACCCGGAAGCTGCGCGGCGGACCCACCCACGTCCCAGCACCAGGCAGTGGAGTCACCCGCCGCAAGCCCGCAGATCCGGCTTCCGAACATCGAGCCTCCACCCGCAGCGTTACTGGCCAGGCTCGCAATCGGGGGGAGTCCTGCCTGCCGTTCCATGGCAGGCCGGTTCACCGCCGCACACCAGACGGCCTGCGACGGGTCCAAGGCACACACTCTTCCAAATGTCACTGCCAAGTCGGTGAACAGATGTGAATCATCGACGAGTCCGGGGCTGGAGCTTTCCAAGGTCCATCTCGGGCTGAGGGAAGGAGCCTGGGTCGTTTCCCAGGAGTGGATCCCCCAGCACCACAGTGCGCCGGCTTTCAGCCCACAGGCGAGGGAGATGTTGGAGGCAACCACGTCCGCACGAAACGCCTCTCCCGTAGATTCGAAGTCTGCTTGCGAGCCCTCCACCGTACGTGCGCGGACCTGATTCACTCCAGACTTGCCCCCCAGCGTCCACACCGCCTTCGCATAGCCATCGGCATCGGTCACATCCGCCCTCGGCGCAATGCTCCCCCCGCCCTGCCGCACCGCCCACGTCACCTCGACGCCCACTCTTGGCGACCCCGACGGATCCACCGCGCGAACGATGAGCGTATCGATCAGCTCCCACCCCGGGGCCCCCATGGTGGAGGGCGCCTGCACGATGACGAGTTCGCCCGGACCCGGCTCGGTGGGCTGGTCGTTGCAGCCAAGCGCTAACGCGCCGACTCGCACAGACGAGCGATGCCCTGATGAGTTGCGTCATGATTCCATCCGGCGTGTGCTGCAGGGGGGATGCATCGGAGACGTTTCACGGACCCTGAAACACACAGGCGAGCCCGTCCCATATCTCCATAACAGACCTACCACAAAGGAGTTGGACACTTCAAGCAGTCTCGAGGCAGGACCTCAGGCGCCCTCTCAACTGGTTGACACCATCCCACACGTCTCCAATACTGCGTCCCCCATCCCCCCGAGACTTGAGGCCCGCACCATGGCGGTGACCGTCCTGTCAGCCGACCGTTCCGACGATGCAGTCACCGTGCTGTGCGACGCCTTCTTCGATTACCCCGTCATGCGGTACGTGCTCGGCAGCCACGCCCGACTACCCCCGCCGCCTCCGCACGCTCGTCGGCTCTGTTCGTGGCCTCGCGGGCGAACCCGAACGGCCTGATGCTGGGGGTGAACGACCACGCCGGCGCCATGGTCGCCAGTGCCATGGTGGATCTCCCAGGGGAGCGGCCCCACTCACCCCTGCTGGAAGAGCTCCGGGAGTCCGTGTGGTCGGAGTTGGGGGACGACGCACGGGCCCGCTACGCCGAGTACGGCAGGATTGGGCGAGAGCACGCCCCGCACTCCCACCACCACCATCTCGGCATGATCGGCGTGCGCGCGCGGGCGCAGGGCACCGGGCTGAGTCGGGTGCTGCTGGAGCACGTACACGGACTCGCCGAGGCCGACCCGAACTCCACCGGCGTCTCCCTGACCACCGAGCTCGAGCGCAACGTCCCGCTGTATGAACACTTCGGCTACCAGGTCACCGCCTATGCACGTGTCGCCCCGGACCTGGAAACCTGGGCGATGTTCCGGCCATGTTGACACCATGCGACGCCTGACCTCCTTCATTGCGGTTGTCCTGCTCGCGGGGCTCGGCTGCTCCGATTCCACGGCGCTGGATGACACCGACGAATGGGGTGGCCCGGAGGCGACCCTGACGCTGAGCACCACCGGCGGGAGCGTGGTCTTTCTCTGCGGAACGGGGACGATCGACCCCGGATGGGGTATCGCGCCCGGCGGTCGCTGGAACGCCACCGGGCAGTATTTCGTCGGCGGAGGCCCCCTGCCACCAACGGGACGTCCGCCACATCCGGCCACCTACACCGGCGTCTTCCGAGGTGAGGCGCTGACCTTCTCGGTTGACGTTCCAGACCTGGAGCTGACCCTGGGCCCCTACACCGTGACGCGTGGAGCCCCGGGGGCGTCAGAAATCTGTCTGTAGGCTGGCTGTGTCCCGCTGCTTCTGGTTGAGCTCCCGTTCCGCTTCTATCCGCGCGCGAATCTCCCTGGCCTGTTCCCGTTGATCGGCCGCTGCCGCCTGGCGCGGCATGGCCAGCCGGTAGTCCTGCACCCGCATCCGCCCCTGCACATCGAGCGCCTTCGACTCGTTGCCGCCGTTCGGTAGCGGAATCAGCGCCAGGATCAGGCTGGGGATCTTGACGCCGGCCACGGTGATCCACTGGCCGTCGATCCCGTATTCCTGACCACCGATCGTCGCCTTCCACGACGGCGGCAAGACCCGCCCACCCCCCGGCAACGCGGCAAGCGAGTCGAGGTAGTGATTGAGGATCGCCTTGACCGCGCTGTCGGTCAGCTCGGCGTGCGTGCGCGCCACGGAGCCTTGGGCCGGGACGCGTCGATCCCACAGCACGCCGCTGCCGAATGATGGAGCGGGATACATCCGATCTGGCTCGGGGATCAGCCATGACGGAACAGAATCGCTCGGCATCTCCCCGAACGGTGTCGGGACGACAAAGAACCGATCGGTGGTCGGCGGCACAGGCGCCGCAGGGGGAGCGATGGCACGGCGTGCAGTCTGAGTGGGAGGTTCGAGACGCCCAGTCAATGGCGGGGGAGCGAGCGTCACGTACCGGGGCTGGGCGCGCTGCTGCGGCGAGAGGGAGACGAGCAGGTGGCCGCTGGCCGACCGCCGCGCGGGGACGAACAACAGGATGAGTGCCGCGACAGCCGCAACGTGCAATGCGACGCTCGCGGCCAGCGCCCACGGCGGCCAGCGCGGCGGCCGCGGGAGCTGAAGTTCAGGCGGTCTTGCCGCCCCCATCTTCCTGTACCCCGGCGAGCGCCTTCGCGAGACGGCTGACCGCCTCCTCCAGCCGTGCGGGCGGAACCACCAGTGCGATGCGGAAATAGCCCTCCCCTGCCGGACCGAACGCGCTGCCTGGCAGCACCATGACCCCCTCGACCTCCAGCGCATGGCGGGCAAAGGCCTTCGAGCTGATGCCGCGCGGCAGCGCCACCCAGAGGTACATCGCCGCCTTCGGCAGGGCGACGCGGAACCCCGCGGCCCGGAGCGCCGGTACCGCGGCATCGCGGCGACGGCCGATCTCCTCGCAGATCGGCGGAATCAGCGCCTCCGCCTGGTCGAGCACCGCGGCACCCGCCTCCTGCACCGCGAGGAACGGCCCGGTGTCCTTGTAGGTCTTGGCGGTGGTCAGTGGCGCGATCAGGTGCGACTCGCCGACCGCGAAACCGATGCGCCATCCCGTCATCGAGAAGCTCTTCGAGAGAGAGAAGAACTCGACCGCGACTTCATGGGCGCCGCGGATCTCGAAGATGCTCGGCGCGCGGTAGCCGTCGAAGACGATGTCGCAATAGGCGTTGTCATACGCCAGCACGATCTGGTGCTTCCGGCACACCGCCACGACCCGCTCGAGATACTCCGGCGTCGCGACCGCCGCCGTCGGGTTGTTGGGATAGTTGAGGAACAGCAGCTTGGTCCGCTGGAGGACATCCGCCGGCACGCTCTCGAGGTCGAGCAGGAAGTCCTTCTCCTCAAGCAGGGGAACCACGTACGGCTCCGCGCCGACGGACACCGTTCCACCGAGGTAGGCCTGGTACCCCGGCTCGGGCATGATGGCCACGTCGCCCACGTTGAGGAACGCGAACGGCATGTGCGCCAGCCCCTCCTTCGAACCGATGAGCGGCAGGAGCTCCGTGGCGGGATCGAGCCGCTTGCCGAATCGCCGGTACACGAAGTCGCTGGCGGCACGGCGAAACTCGGGGTGCCCCTGCTGGTAGCCGTACTTGCTGTTGGCCGGGTTGTCGATGGCGCGCTTCAGGGCATCCACCGCCACCTGCGGCGGCCGGCGTGTCGTTGTCCCCCGCGGCGACGTCGATGATGTCCCGACCGGCCGCCATGAGTCGCCGCTTGATGCTCGGAAGCTCGGCGAGGGGATAGCCCGGCAGCGAGAGAAGGCGAGCGCTGGGTGTGATCATGGCTGTGCGCTGCTCCGAACGGGATTGGACAGAACGCCGACTCCGGTGATCTCCACCTCGACCACGTCGCCCGCCACCAGGGGGCCGACCCCGGCGGGCGTGCCGGTCGCCACGAGGTCGCCCGGTTCCAGTGTCATGATGCCGCTGATGTAGCTGAGCAGATGGGGTATGTCGAAGATCATCTGCTTCGTGCTCCCCCGCTGCCGCTCCTCACCGTTGACCCGCCCGATGACCTCCAGCGTGCGCCAGTCGAGCCCCTGGACCACCGCGGGCCCCACCGGGCAGAAGGTGTCGAATCCCTTGGCCCGCGCCCACTGCCCGTCGGTCTTCTGCAGGTCGCGAGCGGTCACGTCGTTGACACAGGTGAACCCGGCGATGCCCAGTTCCGCCTCCTCCACCGTGACGTGGCGCAACCGGCGTCCGATCACCACGCCGATTTCCGCCTCGTGCTCGACCCGGGCCGATTCGTGCGGCAACACGATGGCTTCACCGGATCCAATCACGGCGCTCGGCGGCTTGAAGAAGAGCAGCGGGCGCTCCGGCACCGCGTTCCCGAGTTCCTTGGCGTGTTCGGCGTAGTTCCGCCCGACGCAGACGATCTTCGACGGCCGCAGCGCTGTCATTCCAGTACCCCCAGCCCGTGACGGGCAAAGAAATCCTCGCACTTGGTGCGTACCTCGGCCCAGGACCCGATGACCTTCTCGGCCCTGGGCAATCCCGCCAGCATCAGCGGACCATACCGCTTGGTGACCACCCGTCGGTCCAGCAACACCACCACGCCGACATCGGAGGTCGACCGGATCAACCGCCCGAACCCCTGCTTCAACTTCAGCGCGGCGTGCGGAAGCAGGTAGCCCATGAAGCCGTCTTCCCCCTCCTCGGCCAGCCGCTCCAGCCGCGCCGCCGTGATCGGCTCGGAGGGCACCTTGAAGGGCAGCTTGCAGAGGACCAGCCCCCGCAGCGCCCGACCCGGGACGTCCACGCCCTCCCAGAAGGAATCGGTCCCAAGAAGAATAGCGTTGCCGGCCTCGCGAAACCGCCGGAGCAGGGTGTCGCGGCTGCTCTCCCCCTGCACCAGCAACGGCCAGCGCGGATCGAGCATCCCCCGCAGTTGCTGCGCGGCACGGCGCAGCGCAGCGTGGCTGGTGAACAGCACGAACAGCCCGCCATCGGAGGCGTGCGCAAGATCGGTGACCGCCTGGGCGAGGGCGGCATCGTGGGCCGCCTCGTCTTCCCGCGGATCGGGAAAGTTGTCCGGGATGCCGAAGAGGCACTGGGAGGGATAGTCGAAGGGCGACGAGAAGATTTCCCGGGTCGTGACCGGGCTGGGCGAGGTGGCGAGGCCGAGCCGCTTTTCCAGGAACTCGAACTCCCCGCCAGCCGCGAGTGTGGCACTGGTGAGCACCACCGTCTCCAGCCGCTCGAACAGCAACTCGCGCAGCACCGGCGCGAGGTCGAGCGGGACCGCGGAGAGTTGGGTGTGCTGCCGCCTGGCACCGGAGCGCTCGATCCACCGGACGGTGGCCGTTCCGCCGGCCGCCGGTCGCAGCGTCCGGTTCAGTCCGTCGGAGACGTTGTTCAGCCGCCGCACCACGGCGCGCATCTCCTGCAGCAACTGATCGCCACGCTCGGTGGATTCCACCTGCGCCAGGCGATCCTCCACCGTCTCCACCTGGTTCTTGATCTGGTCGAAGCTCGAGAGGAGCGCATCGAGCTCCATCCGCAGCCCTTCCTCCCAGACCTCGTCCTTGTCGAACTCGTCGGTGAGCCGGCGCTGGCCTCCCCCCGCTGCCTCCGCCATCCCATGCAGCCGCAGGAAGAGCTGTTCAGCCGCCCGGCGGGCATCGCCGATCGCCGGCATCAGTCGTTCGCGGACCAGGTCCAGGCTCGCGCGACTCAGCAGGTCTCCCCGCCCCGAGAGTTCCATCACCAGCGACGGCACCAGCCCCTTCCGGTTCCGCTCGAACCGCCCGAGCAGCCGCGCGACGCCGCGGCTGGTCACCTGCGTGCCGAGGTGGGAGGCCGCGACATCCTCGAGATGGTGGGCCTCGTCGAGAATGAGCCGCCGGTAGGGCGGCAGCACCGCCGCCTCCTCCCAGTTGTCCGACGCCTGCCGGACCGCCAGGTCCGCCGCGAGGAGGTGGTGATTGACCACCACGACATCCGCCTCGGCCGCCCGACGCCGCGCCTTGAAGAGGAAACACTGGTCGAAGAAGCCGCACTTGACCCGGGTGCAGAGATCCGATTCGGCGGAGATTTCGTCCCACACCTCGCTGGTCGGCTGCACCGGGAGGTCGCTCAGCGTCCCGTCGGCGGTGCGCGAGGCCCATTCGGCGAGGGTGACGAGTTCGTCCTGCTTGTCCGGCTCCAGGAGGCTCTGCTGGGCACCGGTGGCGTGCTGGAGCCGCGAAAGGCAGAGGTAGTTCCGCCACCCCTTCAGCAGCGCGAACGTCGGCGACCATCCATCCTCCGCCAGCGCCTCCCGCAGCATCGGCAGGTCCTTGCCGACCAGCTGTTCCTGCAGGTTGATGGTGTTGGTGCTGATGACCGTCCGCTCGCCGTTGAGGCGCGACCACGCCAGCGCGGGCACCAGGTACGCGAACGACTTGCCCACGCCGGTTCCCGCCTCCAGCACCAGGACGCCGCCGTCGTTGTATCCATCGGCGATGTAGGCCGCCATGTCGCGCTGGCTCTGCCGATCCTCGTACTGGCCCAGGACCCGCGCAATCGGACCATGCTCCCCCAGCGTTTCGACGATCGCATACGGGTCGAGCCGCTGCGATCTTCTGCGCATGCGGGACTTCCACCACCACGTAGAGCCGCTCGGCGGCGTTGTCGATGATCCCGAACCCGACGCCGCCGTCGTGCAGCCGCGCCGCCACCGCCAGGTCGGGCTCGGACGGCTCGAGATTGCCGCCGGGGTGGTTGTGGAGCAGCATCTGGCCGCGGCGCGCCACCCCGGGCAGGGCGAGGACCATCTGGACCGTGCCCCGCGCGACCGCGCGCGCGGCGGTGATGACCCCGTCCTCGTCAACATCGGCCACGAACGAGACCTCGCGTCCGCCGGCCGCGCGAATCTCGCCCGCCAACAGCGAGCGCACGTCGGCGGGGAGGCGCACCACGGACACGGTCATGGCGCGGGGGCGGGATCGATGAGGATGAAGGGAGCGTCGTCTTCGCCCATCGCGCGAAACCAGGCGATCAGGTCGCCGATGCGATCCGGGGGGAAGATGCCGCGGGTACCGACGATCCGCCGAGTGATTTCCAGCGTCCCGTCGGCAAAGGTGTACGTGCCCCAGAATTCTCCAAAATCGCTGGCGGCATGCACGGACGACGGGAGTTGGGGCTGCCAGCCGGCAGGCAGGGCGATGCGGATCCTGATGACGTTCTCTTCGGGCCCGAACACCTTGGCAGCGTCAATCGGGAACTGGCGCGTCGGTTCCGCTTCGAGCGCGTCCGCCGCGTCGATGAACTTGCCGACGCTGCCCACCGGGTTTTCGAGAATCCAGTTGCTCCCCGAGCGGCGGAGTGCCTTGCCATCCTGGACCGCGAGCGAGACGCGCGCGGGCGCGGCGAGGTCCAGGCCCTCGAAGGTCTCGAGGCTGTCGCCCCTGGCGCCCGGGAACCACCCCTGGGCGATGCGGCGGGAAAAGTTCGCGCGTCCCGCCGAATCCATTGGCGATTCGAAGAGGTCCCGCAACTCCCACTGTCGCGACCCGGTCATCTCCTCGCTGTACGACCCGTTGAATTTCCCGGCCGGATCCAGCCCGCCCGTCAGCTGGATCAGCGACAGTCGGTCTCCCGGCGTCTCCTCGGGAAAGGTGATTTCCTCGACCGATCCCGCGGCGGGCACTCCGAGCCCGAACTCCCCCTGCAGCGCCGGAGGAAGGACCCCGAACGGCAGCAGCGCCACGGTCAGGTCGGTATAGACTCGACCTTCAGGGAGCGATACATAGGCGATGGCGTGATTGAACTGGTCCATCGACGGAAGAGCGCGCTCCACTCCCCCTGACGTATTGGTCAGGACGGTGACGGCGTTGAAGCCGAGCGAACGGAGCGCCGCGACGAAAAGGGTCGCCTTGTCCTTGCAGTCGCCGAAGCCGGAGGCAACCACCTCGGCGGGGAGTCTCGGCTGGTACCCGCCAATACCGAGCGAGATCGAGAGGTACCGGATGTCCTGCGCCACCCAGCGCTGGACCGCCGCCGCCGTGTCGCGCGCCGTCTGCGCCCCGGCCACCAGGCTTCGGACCTGGTCCGCAAGCTCGGGGGAGAGGGCGTACCGATCATCGGCCAGGGTGCCGTACCACCGGCCGATGTCGCCCCAGGTGAGCGGCGACGAAACGGCCACTGACATATAGATGTCGTTGGAATCGGCGGCGTAGGCTTCCGGCTTGACCCGCGTCAGGTCACCGGTGGCCCAGGTCAGCACCTGCCGGCCATTCGCCCGCTCGGTGCGCCGGGCAAAGTTCAGGTTCCGCTCCTCGATGCGGAGCTTCTCCGACACAGGGGCGTCGACCACGAGCCGGGAGCGCTTCACGCTCAGCCCGGTGCTGACCCCCCACCATTGATAGAAATCGCCCGGCACCCACGGCTTCGTCTTGGTCGTGGTATAGCTGAAATCGACGATCGTCCCCACGGCCACGCCGCTCATCGACGCGCGGATCACCTTGCGGTTGGCGTAGACCGGGGCACCCATCGTCGCGGGCACGTCGCTCTCCTGCTGCTGGGCGGGGCCGGCGCTGATCACCGTGCCGTCGGGCTGGACGACCCGGATCCAATTGAGCGTGAACTCCTCGTTGTCCGGCGACCAGGAGAACGAATGCTCCGCCAAGCCCTCCACGGCCGACTGCTTGAGGACCTGCACGATTTGCCGAAAGGTCCGGCGCTCCCGGCCGTCAGCCTCGACGACGATCACCCCGTCGTCCAGGAGGAAGAGCGCCGCCTCATCCGGGTGATCTGCAGGATCGACAGCGAGCCGGTAGATCGTATCGGCCTGCACCGACGGGTCGCCGGCGGGCGTGATGCGGGGCGCCTGCGCGGCGGCGCTGACCGGCAGAAGAAGGAAAGCGGCGACGACCCACTGGAGGTTTCTCAGGCTCACGTCTTCAGTTCCTTCTTCTTGGCCGCGGGAAAGAGCACGTTGTTCAGGATCAGCCGGTAACCAGGCGAATGCGGATGCATCGACAGGTCGGTCGGGGCGTCCCCGATCTGGTGCTGGGGATCTTCGGGGTCGTGCCCGCCATAGAACGTCCAGGTGCCCTGTCCATGCTCACCATGAAGATACTTGGCCCACGGCGCGCCCGGCTCATCGGCCAGGATTGTCACTCCCGGCTTGATCCGGCTCTTCCGGAACGAGGTCGTCAACCCATAAAAGTCGGGGATCGTCTCCCGATGGTTCTGGATCAGCATCGTGGCGACGGGGTCGATCTTCGCGCTGAAGCCGAAGGTCCGGAAACTCCCCAGCTCCTGGCGGCGGCTGAGCGCGTTGACCTCGTGGCCGTCGATGTCCGAGAACTGCGACACGGTGGGGCTGAGTTCCAGCCGCGCGTCCTGGAACGCGAGGGCGCGGCTCCAGTCCATCTTGGCCGTCGCGTTCGGATCCATCGGCGTCTGGTCGGCGTACGCCGCGGCGATGTCCACGCCTGCCCCGGCAAGCGCCAGGTCGAGGGTCTCCGTGGCCGCACACATGGCGAAGAGGAATCCCCCCTGGTGCACGTACGCGGCGATCGCCTCGGCCACCGCGCGCTTCTCGGCCGGCACGTTCGGGAACCCGAAGGCGCGCGCCATCGCGCTGTTCCGCTCCACCATCTCATTGAGCCAGGGAGCGCCGGCATACGTCAGATAGAACTTGGAGTACTGACCGGTGAAGTCCTCGTGATGCAGGTGCAGCCAGTCGTACCGCGCCAGGCCGGCACCGCCCGGCGCCAGGACTTCCGGATCCCACACCTTGTCGAAATTGACGCCGGCGTAGCGCAGGGCCATCGTCACGGCATCGTCCCACGGCGCGGCATTGGGTGGGGCGTAGACGGCCACCTTCGGCGCCTTCTCGAGCGGCACCGCCTCCATGTTCCCCAACTGGATCTCGGCGCGGATCCCCAGCAGGGCGCCCTCGTCCAGCGGTTCCGTGGTGACGCCGGCAAGCGCCGCATCCCGCGCGGTGACCGGATCGGAGGGGACGAGGAACGCCCCGTTGCGGTAATTGAGGAACCACTCGGCGCGACCGCTCCGCTCCAGCAGCCGGAACACGACGCCGTACGCCTTGAGGTGATCGGCCTGCGAATCGTCCATCGGGATCAGCAGCCACGGCGCCTGCCACGGCGAGAACCCGCGGCCAGGAGACCAGGGGAGCCGCCGCCAGGACGCCGCCGGCGCTTCGAAGAAAGTCACGTCGCCGCATCAACTCTCCGGGATGCCGCCGCGGGCGGCGTCGAGGACCCTGCGCGCTAGGGGTACGGAGGCGCTGCCGGGATAGGTCAGGATGAGGTGCTCCAGCAGCGCCACCGCTTCGCCATTCCGGTCGAGAGTGATGAGCAGTCGCGCCAGTGCCAGCTCCGCCGCCGGCGCAGTGGCCGGCGCCGACGAGTCCGCCGCGCTGCGGAGCAGTCGCTCCGCCTCGGCCGACCGGCCGCGGGCAAGTTCGATTTGCCCGGCAAGAAGCCGCAACTCCGCCGCACCACCCGCGGCCGGCAGGCCCCCCGCCACTTCCACCAGGCTCACGACCGCGGCGCCTGAATCACCGCGGGCCAGCGCCAGAAGCGCCGCACCGAGTGCCGGAAGCGAATCCGCCTCGATCGGCTGGATCAGCGTGAGCAGCGCGGTGCGCGCCGTCGCTTCCTCCCTCGTGCCGGCGAACGGGCCCGCCGAGCGGAGCGCCGTGGATGCCCCGGCGAGGTCGCCCCGATAGAGGCGGATGCGACCGGTCACCGCCATCGCCTCCACCGTGCTGTCGGTCGCCAGGACCGCCTCGGCTCGGTCGAGGTCGCCCTGTTGAATCCATCCTTCGGCGACCTGCAGGGTGAGGCGGTCGACATCCTCCTGGCCGAGATTTGTCCGGAGGTTGTCGAGTTGCCGTTGCGCCTCCGCCACCTGTCCTTCGCGCAGGAGCACGGTCACGAGGGTCGCCGCGGCACCGGCCGCCATGTCCGGCGGTGTGCTGCCGTCGGCGGCAAGGGCGCCCAGCATGCGCCGTGCAGCTGCGGCGTCGCCCCCATCGGCGTACGCGCGCGCGGCTTCGAGGCGCAGTCGCGATCCACCGCCGCCGCTGGTCCGGTCGGCGAGTTGCTCTAGCGTCTGGCCGCGAACCCTGGCCACTTCCGGCCCCCCTACCCCACGCGCCGCGTCGAGGAACTGCCGGAGCGCGTCGACCGCCTCCGGCTGAGCGCTCGGCAGGTTGGCCATCAACTGCGCGTAGGCCTCCGCGGGATGGCCCCACTGAACGCCGAGTTCAGCACCGAGGCGCCGCGCCGGCGGGAGTGCCCCGGGCCAGCTGCTTGAGAATTCGTTCCTCCTCGGCGGCCGGCGCGCGCAGAAGCGCGTTGCGCGCGGTGAGGCGATAGCCCGGATACCGGTCCATCGCGAGCGCCCACTCCCGTGCGGCCTCGTCCCAGTTGTTCTGGGCCGCGGCGAGGAGTGCCATTTCACCGGCGAGTGCCGCGGGATCGCCCAGCTGTTCGCGGCCGGTCAGGTACGCCCGACGCGCACCGTTCCCGTCCCGCTGGCCGAGCAGGGTATTTCCCCATTCCCGATAGGGGACGTCGCTGCCCGGCTCCATCCTCGCCCATCGCCGGGCCACGCTCGCCACGCTGTCCTGACGGTTGGCGGCCGCCCATCCGCGCATCGCGATCGAGTACGCGGCAGTGATCGACGGGTTGGTGGCGAGGAGTGCCTCCGCCGGCAGCGCCAGTTCGGCATCTCGGCGCAACGGCGCCAGTGCCCGCTCGAGTCCGAGCAGAGCGGAGAGATTGTCCGGGTACTGCCGGAGGATCTCCTCGTACGCCTCGGCGGCGCCGGAGAAATTACTGCGGCGCTCCATTTCATACGCACGCGTCATCATCTCCGTCTGACCGGCCAGCTGGCCCGACAGCCCGAAGAGCAGAAGGAGCGATACGAGGGCGCGCCTCACGGTGCCGGTCGCTCCGTCAGGCGCCTGAAGTACTCGAGCACGAGCCGTCGATCTTCCGGCGAGTAGCCCTGGAGCTGTTCCCAGGTGGGAAGACGGATCTGCCGGCTGTCGTCTTCCAGTTGTGCCCGGAGCGCCGGCGGAAGCCGGATGTCATCCTGAGCGCCGGTCGTGCTCTGCCGCTCCTTCTGCTCATCCTGCTCCTCGCCCTGCAGGGTGCGACCGGCGTCGAGCATCCGGCGGAAGAGCCGCTCCTGACGTTCCACCGTCCGTCGGTCGAGGCGACCCGCCTCCAGCTGCCGCGCGAGGTCGCGCGCCTCCCCGGCCAACTCCCCCGCCCCCTCCGATTGGGTATTCGCGCGGAGCCGTTCGAGCTGCTCGGCGAGCGCACGCTGCTGCTCCGAGAGGCGGCGAATCTGCTCCTGCATCGACCCGCCTCCCACCATCGGGAGCATCTGGGCACCCTGCTGGCTGAGCTGGCCCTGCTGCTGTGCCATCTGGTGCCATCTGGGCCATCGCTTCCGCGAGTCCCGAGCCGGAGCCGGCACCGGACACATCGCCCCGGGCGCGTGCCATCTGGTAGGCGGCCGCGTTCAGGGCATCGACCGCGTCACCCGCCCGCGTCGTGGCGTCACGCTGGCCGGGCACCGCCGTGGACAGCGCATCCCGCGCCGCCGTCATCTGTCGCTTGGCCACCTCGAGCGTAGCGCCGATCTGCGGGGGCACCAGCGCGTTCTCGCCCGACACCTGCTTGTATTGCTCCGTCAGCTTCTCGACCCCCTCCTCCACCGCCGCCTGCTGGGCCCGGAACGTCGACGGCGACTCGCCCTGCTTCAGCGCCTCCGTGATGGCGAGCTGCCGGTCGGCGAGACGACTCGTCTCCGCCATCATCTGGTCGATCGCGGCGACCACCTCGGCCTTCCACTCGCCCTGCACATCCTGCCGCTGCTCGTTCAACTGCATCGCCGAGCGACTGCAGCTTCTGCTCGGCCTGCTTGCCCTGCTGCTTGGCCTCCTGCGGTTTCCCCTGCTTCGCCGATGCCGCCGCCTGTTTCATTTCCTGCGCGGCGGTCGACGCCATCTCGGCCGTAGCCTCCATGCGATCCGCCTGCTCGGCCTGCTGCATCTTGTCCAGGCTCTGCGCGGTTTCCCGCATCGCCGAAGCGAGCGAATCGGCGCGTTCCGCGAGCGCCTCCTCCTGCGCGGCGCTCTGTGCCGAGTCGGCGCGCGCCACGTCGTCGTTCCAGCGGCCCTGCTCCTGCGCGAGCTCTCGCGCCTCCGCCTCCATGTTCGCCATTTCACCTTCCACGGCCGCGCGCTCGAAGAGCTTCTGGCTGCGCTCCAGCGCCTCCTTGAGCTTGCGCTGTGCCTCCGCCAGTTCTTCCAGGGCCTGCCGGGACCGTGCGGCGTCCAGCTGACTCAGCGCCTGACGCAACTCCTCGAGCTGCTGCCGCATTTCCGGCGTGAGCGCGCGATCGATCTGTTCCGCGATCTCCTGCATCCGCTTCTGGAACTCCGGATCCTGGGTGCCGGTCTCCGCCGCTGCCCGCTGCAGGTCCTCGATGGCCGCCCGCGCCTCCTCCGCCTGTCGAACGAGTTCCTCCTGCTGGCGGGCGACCGCTTCCGCCCGCTTCGCCTCCTCGAACGACATCGCCGAGGCGTCGCGACGACCCGGTTGTTCCGCCGAGGAGCGCGATGCTTCGCGCGAAAGATCTTCGGTCTGTCGCTGCAGCTGCTTGCTCGCCGCCGCCAGGGAGTCGAGTTGAGCACCGACAGACTCCGTCGCTTCGCGTTCGGCTGCCCGCACCTCCGCCATCGTCGGCAGGCGAAGCACATACTCGCGCGACCGTCCGGTCCGTCCTCGCGGGGCGTTGTCGGTGGCGATGGCGTAGTAGCGGACGGTGTCACCCGGGAGGAGGGCGCGGTTTCCCAAATCGAAGAGGTGGGGGACGATCAGCCGGTCAGGAGCGCCATCGGGCACCGGGAGCGCGTCTCGGCGTTCCGGATCTTCGACCCCGAGCCGACTGATGCGCCGACTCACGATGGCGAGCGCGGAGACGCCGTGGTCGTCCCGTGCGTCGATCACGAGCGGGACGCGCAATCCGAGCGGAGCGAGCGTGTCGGCGCCCGGGACCGGAATGCTGACCGCCGGTGCGCTGTCCGGCGCAATCCGCAGGAGAAGCACCTGGTCGTTGCCGGCCAGCGGTGTCCCGGTCCGGTCGTCAGGGCGAGCCGATATTCGCCCGAAGCCGCGGGCACGGTGCGCCCCTCGAACCTGCCGCCAGTCACGTCCAGGGAAACTGCACCCCGTGGGCCGACCAGTTCGGCCGACGTCAGCGGCGCCGTCGCTTCACCCTCGACCACCAGCCGCGTCCCTTCCGGGAGCACGATGGAGTCGGGGCCAAGGGCCAGCATCTCATCCTCGAACCCGAGGTACCGGGGATACTGGGCGGTGACGGACACCGAGCCCAGGAACGCAGGCAACCGCACCGTGACGTGCAGCGTATCGGAGGCGCGGCCGCCGCTGGTGGCCCGAACAAAGAGATCGGCGGTGAGCGGGCCCGAGTTGACGGTCGCCTCACCAAGCGAGTCGAGGGGAATCTCCTCGCCTTGCCAGGTTTCACCCGGAGTACGGCGCCACAGCGTGGCGCTGCGCCGTCCCGGTGCCCGCAGGGCGAGGGCGACCTCGTCCCCCCGGTTCACTGCCAGTTCGGACGCCTCGAGGCGCACCGCGCCGGTGGCAAGGGCGAGCGCGTTTGAGGGATGCCAGAGCATTTGTACCGGGGCGCGCCCAGGCCCCGCGCCGAGGAGACCCGCCACCCCGAGCGAACAGCGCGAACAACGCGACGCGGTTGGATCGCCGGATCTGCGCGGTGAGCGGTGCGAGTGCGGCGGGGCCGCGCGAGACCAGGTCGGACGCCGCCGAACGGTCGGCGGCCTGGTGCAGGTCGGTACTCACACCTTCGGCTGCGTCCGAGAGCATGCCGGTCAACGATCCCAGCCGCCAGGAGCCCTCCGACTCGAGTCGCCGCGCCAGCATCGGCACCCGGAGGGCCCGCACTCGCCGCAGCACGAGGGCGATGACCACAGCCGCAGCGGTGCCCGCTGCTGCCCAGGCTGCGGGAACCCACCAGAGGGTGTGGACCACTCCGAGCCGGACCAGCCAGGCCGCGGCGCCAAGCACCAGCAGCACCGCTCCGAGCACGAGGGCTCCACCGCCCGTGGCCGCGCGCCGTGCGAGCGGGGCGGTCAGCCCTTCGAGCGCAGCCCGTGTGGAGCCCTGGCTCACTGGCCGGTCCCCACGGCATAGGCCACGAGGTTCACGCCCATCCGGAGCGCCGACTCCCGGATCGCGGGATCGTCCTTGTGGACATCGGCGTCTTCCCATCCATCGCCGAGATCGGACTGATAGGTGTAGAAGACGGCGAGCCGCCCATCGAGGAAGATGCCGAACCCCTGCGCCGGCTTGCCGTCGTGCTCGTGAACCTTGGGCACGCCGCGTGGAAACTGGTAGATGAGGTTGTAGATCGGGTGATCGAGCGGGACTTCCTCCAGCGGTCGATCGGGAAAGAGGCGGCCCAACTCGCGCCGGAGCGCCTCGTCCATTCCGTAGTTGTCATCGGCGTGGAGGAAACCGCCCTGCAGCAGATATCGGCGCAGCGTGACGAGATCCCCGTCGCTGAGGCGCACGTTGCCGTGCCCCGTCATGTAGAGGTACGGCACCTCCCACAGCGTCGGCGAGTCGAGCGTGACGACCCGCTCACGACTTGCCGTATGCAGGTCGGTGCGCTCACGGACAGCGGCCAGGAGATTGGGCAGGCTCGACGGGTTGGCGTACCAGTCGCCGCCGCCGTCGTAGTGCAGGCGACCGATGACGATACCGGAGTCGTCCTGCGCCCGGAGCGTGGTAGCTCCGGCGGCCCAGCAGACGGCAATCAAGATCAGACGAAGGCTCCGCGTTGGGAGCCTGGAATACTTCACGGAAGCTCCATGACCAGGCGATACACATCATTACGGCCAAGCCCGCTCGATTCCGTCAACCGGCGGACCACATCCTTCCGGCTCAGTCCTTCGGCGAGCAGCCCGACCGCCTCGGCCCGGATCGCCTCCAGATCGGGGGCGGGATCCGGCTCGGTCTCCGCGCCTGCGAGGACCAGCGTGATCTCCCCCTTCGGGGGGTGCGCCTCGTACCAGTCGGCCAGCTCGCCGAGTGTACCGGCGCGAAGCTCCTCGTGCATCTTCGTCAGTTCGCGCGCGACCACCGCGCGCCTCCCCGGTCCGCACACCTCCGCGAGGTCGCGCAGGAGCGCCGTCAGTCGGGGCGGCGCCTCGTAGAAGACGACCGTCCACCGTTCCGAGGCGGCGCGGGCGAGCTCCTCACGCCGGTCCCGCCCCTTCCGGGCAGGAAACCCGAGGAAGAGGTATCGGTCGCCGGGCAGCCCCGATGCGGAGAGCGCGGTGGCCACCGCCGACGGTCCAGGGATGGGGACGACCAGGTGGCCCGCGTCGCGCACGGCGGCGACCAGTCGTGCACCGGGGTCGCTGATGCCGGGCGTCCCGGCATCCGTCACGAGCGCGACGGTCTGCCCTGCGTCGAGCAGCGCGAGGATCGGCGCCGCCTGGCTGGCCTCGGTGTGGGCGTGCACGCTGACGAGGCGTGGCGTCGCGCCGATGTGCTGCAGCAGCGTGCGGCTCCGCCGGGTGTCCTCGGCGGCGACGACATCCACCGCCCGCAGGATGTCGGTGGCGCGGGTGGTCAGGTCTCCGAGGTGTCCAAGGGGCGTGGCGACGACGTAGAGAGTGCCGGGGTCTACCAGGTGAGGCTCCACGGGAAATGCGAGTAGAACCCCGCCGCCTGGAGGAGGTGGCGTTGTTCGCGTGTGGTTTCCTGAAGAATTCGAGGGCCCGCCCCGGGAGAGATCACTTCGACTTCCGTGAGCAGCGCCCCGGTCCAGGCCGCGAGGTCGGCGGTCAACTCCGTCGCCGGCGTGGCCACCATCGAGGGATCCCCGCCGTTCGACGGGAGCAGATGCGCCAGCGGCGCCCGCTGCGGGAGCATGCGATCGGTCACCCGGTCCACCCGGCGAAGGCCATCGCCTGGGAGTTCGGCCTCGATGGCCGCGGAAATCCGTGTGAAGAGGTCCCGGTACATCCGGATCTGTGACGGGAGTGCCTGCGCCGGCAGCCCCGCCGCCGCCGGCACTCCACAGACGGAGAGCGCGGGCCTGACACCATCGGCGTCCGGCTGGAAGATCCCCTCGACATAGGCCGGAAGCGACATCGTCTCCGGACGGGCATAGAAATACCCGCCGCCGAACTTCCCGCGCTCGAACTCCAGGTAGTTGACCCGGCCATTCGAGATGATCTCGAGTGCGCCGGTCAGTGACTCCTCGATCACGCGCGGGAAGATCAGCTCCGGATGCTTCGTGTCGACCACCCACGGCTCCGCCGGTGCCGCGCACGCCTGGTACATCCACTCCAGCTGGGCGAGCGGCGCGGCACAATAGGCCGCTTCGGCCCGCTCAGGGTCGGCCTTGAGGCGGCGCACCGCTTCGGCAATGGGGAGCACCGAGCGCTGACCGGCGCCGATGCCGGCGGCCGTCACCAGTTCTCCCTCCCGAAAGAAGAGGAGGATCAGTTCATCGGGGAGGTAGCCAAGGAAGTACGCGTCCACCTTGCCGTCGCGGTCGCGCTTGGCGAAGGAGAGCAGGTTGTCGAGGTGGAGGTAGATCAGCCGGGTGCGCGCAAGCAGGGTGTCCGACGCCGGAAAAGCGACGTCGCTCAGCCGAATGGCAGAGTGAAGCAGGCGGGTACCGCTGACGCGCATAGACCCTCGGCGGGGCGGGCCGCCCGGTTGAGCGGCCCGAACGGCGGCGCCTTACGCCGCGAGGTGGTGCTGAATCTTCGACGCGATGGCCGGCTTGGGCACGGCGCCGATCACGGTATCGACGTGCTTACCGTCCTTGAAGAAGAGGAGCGCCGGAATCGACCGGATGTTGAACCGTGCCGCCACCCGCTGGTTCGCATCGACATCGAGCTTCGTGATCCGAACCTTGCCGGTGTACTCCTCGGCGAGCTGCTCCAGCGACGGAGCGATGACCTGGCAGGGCCCGCACCAGGCGGCCCAGAAATCCACAAGCACCAGTCCCTTGTGCTGCTCCACTTCGGAGGCGAAGGTGCTCTCGGTTACGTCAATCGTGTTCTTCCCCATGTGCGTCTACCCTCTCAGTGTGCGGCGGGATGCGCGGTCGCGCATCCCGCAGTTAAGTTCTACTCAACTCACCTGCCACGCCGGAGTCCCAGTGCCGGATGCCCCTCGCATCGCCCATATCGGGATCGCGGTCAAGAGTCTCGACGAGGCCCTGCAGTTCTATCGTGATGTCCTCGGTCTTACACCCCATCCGGCCGAAGTCGCCGACGGGGCCACCATCGTGTCGCTCCCCTTCGGCGAGTCGGAGGTGGAGCTGCTCGAGGCGCGAGACCCCGAATCGCCCATCGCCAAATTCATCGAGCGCCGCGGCCCCGGAATCCACCACGTCTGCTACCGGGTGCCTGACCTCGACGCCGCCCTGCTCCAGGCCCGCGCAGGCCGGCTATCGCCTGGTCGACGAGACGCCCCGGATCGGCGCGGGCGGCTGTCGCATTGCATTCCTCCACCCAAAGTCCACCGCCGGCATCCTGATCGAGCTCACCGAGTGAGTCTGCCGGACGCGGACATCCTACATCTGGTTCCCCTGTGTCGTCGCAGGGCCGGCCCGGGGTGGCCGTCATCGTGATGTCGACGTCATTGATGATGTACTGGTCCTTCCACTTGCCCACGATGAACGGCACGGAGTTCTGGCAGTTGCCCACGAACATCCGCATCCGCACCATGATCTGGTCCGGGTGCCCGTCCACCGTGCCGAGGCTGGCGACCTTGGCCGAGTCGCTGACCAGGTACTTCTGCAGGACGCGGATCCGCTTCTCGTAGTCCGGGGGCTGCTTGCTCGTGGCGGCCGGGCCCGAAGAACCGCCCCAGTAGCTCGCCATGAGCGTGAGATTGGTGTCCCTCGCCGCCGCCAGGAACGCCTTGACGGTCGTCTCGGGAGAGCGATTCGGCCATCGGCGTGCCGGTCCCGCTGCCGCTACCTCCGGCACAGGCCGCAACGAGCAGTACACAGGGAATCCAGCGCAGTGTCACGGGCATTCCGCCTTGTGAAGTTGACTGCACGAAACGTAAACCGCGCGCGGAGTGCGAGCAATGACGCCAGTCAGGTTGTACGTCAACATCGATCACGTCGCCACCGTCCGTCAGGCCCGACGGACCGATGAGCCCGAACCGCTGGCCGCCGCACGCGCCGCGATGGCGGGCGGAGCCGACGGGATCACCGTGCATCTCCGCGAGGACCGCCGCCACATCCAGGACGCGGATGTCATCGCGCTGGCGGAGTCCCTCCCTGCCCCGCTCAACTTCGAGCTGGCCACCAGCGACGAGATCGTCGCGCTGGCCTGCCGCCTCCGTCCCCTTCAGGCCACCCTCGTGCCGGAGCGCCGCGAGGAGGTGACCACTGAGGGAGGGCTCCGCGTCAGCTCGCGCGACGGGCGACTCCGGGACACCATCCGGCGCCTCGACGAGGCGGGATGCCAGGTCAGCCTCTTCATCGATCCCGTCCTCGACGTGATCGACGCCGCCAAGGACCTCGGCGTCCCGGCCATCGAGCTCCATACCGGGGAGTACGCACACCGGTGGCGCGAGGGGGATGCCGCACTCGAACAGCTCCGCGAGGCCGCCCGGCACGCCAGCGAACTCGGCCTGGCCGTCCACGCCGGTCATGGACTCACGTACCTGAACGTGCAGGGGGTCGCCGCGGTTCCCGAGATCGAGGAGCTCAACATCGGCCACAGCATCGTCAGCCGTGCCCTCTTCGATGGGATGGAGACGGCGGTGCGGGAGATGAGGCGGCTGATCGACGGAGTCGGCCCCCGAACCTTTCCCGGGAACGCTCCACACCCTAACTTGGTTCGACATGCCCAATCCCCTCGGCCCGACTGACTTCTTCGCGCTGGAGGCCGGCGAATACCTCGAGCGGCTCGCCCGGCTGGCGGCTGCCGACGGTGGCCCGCCTCCCGAGGAATTCGTCCGCTTCTGCCCGCGCCCTGCGCGGCTCTGCGCTCATGGCCAATCAGCCGGAAATCACGAGGGCGGCCGGGCGCGCTCGAAGGGGTGGCACGCGCATTCCAGGAGCGCGTCTTCGCCTGGGACGCCGCCCTCGCCGAGGTCGTCGGGCAGTCGGTGGATGACCTGAAGGGGCTGGTGCGGCAAGCTCGTGAATGGACCGCCAGTGACACCGCCCGCGCCGAGAAGCTCTCGCGCGCGCTGGAGTCCATCAGCGGCCGCCCGCCGGAGGGAAGCCGCCCACCGACCAGAAGTCGCGGCGAGTTGAACGCAGGTGTGCGCGCGTTCGTGGCCCGCGAAGGCGCGCTCGTCGCCAGTGCACTCGATCGCGCAGCCCGGGCACTGGAAGCCGATCCCCGCGCGCGCGATCCCCTCCACAACATTCTCCGCCGGATGCAGTCCCTTCGCGGCCTGGCGGCCCTCGCCGACCTCGCTCCCCTGCCCGAACTGCTGGACAGTCTCGAGATGGCCGTCGGCGAGCTCCTCCGAACCGCGGCACCGCCCAAGGATGTCAGTGGAGTCTTCGAGGCGGCGGCGCAGGCACTCACCCGCGCCTCCCGGGATGTGGCCGACCACGGGCGCCCCGAACCCGATGCACCCGAAGCCCGGCACTTTGCCGTGCTCCTGATCCAGCGCCTCGCTGACGACCGGGATGTCGTGGGGATCGAGACCCTCTGCCCCATCGGCCAGCCGAGCATCGTGCAGACCGGGACGCCGCCGGAACAGCCGTCCCCGGTGACGCTCGGGTCGGTTGAGCTCCTCACCCATGGGGAATTCCTGGTACACGCCGCCGATGAGCTCGACCGCGCGGAAACGGACACCCAGCGGGACCTCCGCCTCTTCAGTCTGACCGGGGCCCTCGACTCCCCTCGCCTCACCTCGGCCGCGACCATCGGTCATGGGCTCGACAGTTTCGCGAGGGCGGTCCGTCTCGCCATCGTCAGCGGCACTGCCGCCGGTGATCCGGGTGGGTTTGGCGCGGCACTCCGTTCCGCCGGTACCCTCATCCGGGGCCTCGGCCCGCGGAGCGACCCTGAGCAGGCATCGACGGAGCTGGCTGGACTGGCGGCGGTCCTCGGTCAGGTGCCCGACGATATCGTGCCGATCGAGTCCCTGGCCCCCGATGACGACATCATTCCGGTGGAGGAACTCGCACCGACTGCGGAATCGGATGTGCTCCCCCCGGTCGAGGCGGTTGAAGATGGCTCCCTCGCGGGAAGCTTCCTCACCTTTGCGCGCCTCTCGGGTGCGCGGGGCCGAACATCCGGCAATGGCGCGGCGCGCACCTCTGTGCCGCCACCCGCGGCCCCGGCCCCGGCCCCACCGATGGAGGAGGCCGTCGACATCGGAACCCTGCTCTATCGCGGCGATGCCGCCCTGCGCCGTGCCGACGTCGTCCGCCGAGACCTTGCTGACCTCCTCAAGGCCGGCGCGCAGCTCGGCAGCATCCGACCTCTCCTTGACGAGCTGCTCGACCTCGTCCCGCTGGCGCTCGAGCCCTCCGCTTGACCGGATCGCGTCACCGGGTGTGGCAGCTGCTCCTCGCCATCACCCTCTCCGCCCTGCTGCTCTGGTGGGCCTTCCGCGACGTCGACTTCGCCGAGGCGCTCGCGTACCTCCGCGCCGTCCGGCTGGGCTGGCTGCTCTCGGCGGTTCTCGTCGCCACGTGCCTCTTCCCGCTCCGCCTCTTCCGCTGGCGCCTCCTCCTGCGTAGGGAGGACGGTGCGGCCTACCCCTGGACGCCACTCTGGCATGCCATCGCGATGGGGTTCGCGGCCAACAACCTCCTCCCCTTCCGGGCTGGTGAGGTGGTGCGGACCGTGGTGGCCAGCCGCCTGACCGGCGCCCGGCTCACGACCTCGCTCGCGTCGGTCGCAGTCGAGCGCGTCTTCGATGCCCTGACGGTGGTTGGCCTCCTGGCGCTGGCGTTGCTCAGTCCGGGCATGCCACCGGGGCTCTCGGTGGCCGGCATCCCGGTACAGCAGGCCGCGACGACCGCGGGCCTGCTCGCGCTGGCCGCGCTGGTCTGCGCCGGCCTGGTCGTGGCCTTCCCTCGGGCGGCAGAGGCGCGTGGTGCGCCGCATCATCCCCTCGGACAAGATCGCACTGCGCCTGATCGAGCTGATCGAGGGGATCCGCCAGGGCCTTGCCGTGCTGCAGTCGCCATCGCGCCTGATCGGCGTGATCGTCTGGTCGGTGGTGCTCTGGCTCGTCAACGCACTCTCGTTCTACCTGGCGTTCGTGGCCTTCGACCTCCCGGTCAGCTACACCGGCGCCGTCGTGCTGCAGGGTGTTCTCGCCTTCGGAATCGCCATCCCCTCGGCACCCGGCTATGTCGGCCCCTTCGAAGCCGCCATCATCGCGGTCCTCGCCCTCTACGGCATCGGCGCGAGCCAGGCGGTGGCCTACGCGGTCGGATACCACATCACGACCTTCGTTCCGATCACCGTGCTCGGTGTCTGGTCGGCCACCAGGACCGGGCTTGGGCTCGGGGCGACGGCGCGGGAGGCTCCCTCCGATGCCTGACGCGACGGTCACCATGCGCGCCCCGGCCAAGGCCAACCTCTTCCTGCGGGTCCTCGCCAGGGAGTCGACGGGATACCACGGCATCGAGACGCTCTTCTGTCTGCTGGATCTCGCCGACGAGTTGACGGCGGAGCGGCGGGACGGCGGCGAGACCACCATTGAGGTGCTCGGCGCGGACGTCGGGCCCGCGGCCGACAACCTGGCGGTGCGCGCAGCCGAGATGGTGCTCCACGCCACCGGGAGGAAGTTCGGCGTCCACCTGACGCTCGAGAAGCGCATCCCGATGCAGGCGGGACTTGGCGGCGGATCGAGCGATGCGGCGGCCGCGCTGATCGCTGACCAACCAACTGGCCGGCAACGCCGTGCCCCGTCACGAGCTCCTCCAGTTTGCCGCCCGGCTCGGGAGCGATGTCCCCTTCTTCCTGAGCGAGGCCCGGCTCGCTCTCGCCTGGGGGCACGGTGAGCGGATGCTCCGTCTCCCCCCGCTCCCCGCCGCCCCGGCCCTCCTGCTCGTCGCCCGCCGAGGGGATGCCGACGGCCGAGGCGTATGCCTGGATCGACGAGGGAAGGGACGCGAGCCGGCGAGGCGGGCTGGCGCTCGATCTCGGGGCGCTGCGGAGCTGGGGAGATATTGCGCGGATGGCCGGCAACGACTTCGAGGCCGCCCTCTTCGCCAAGCGACCAGGGCTGAAGGCGGCCTTCGAGGCGCTGGCGGGCACTCGCCCCCTGCTCTGCCGGCTGACCGGCTCGGGCTCGGCGTTCCTGGCGGTCTACCGGAATGCGACGGACCGGACCGACGCCGCGATGATGCTCGGCCGGAAGCACGGGCGGCTGATCGAGGTGACCGCCGGAGGCTAGGCCTCGGTCCTTTCTCCTGCCGCGACAATGCTTTACCTTTGGATTCTCTGGCCCTTCGTCCAATGGCAGGACAGCAGACTTTGGATCTGCGAATGGTGGTTCGAATCCACCAGGGCCAATCCTCCCACCTGCGGATCCTGTTGTCCCCGCACGAGTTGACTCTCCCCAGTTCGCCCGGTTAGATTTGAGGGCTCTATGGCGCAGATTTCTTTGGATCGCAGCCAGATGTTACTCCTCAGCGGGACGGCCAACAGGCCGCTCGCGGAAGAAGTGGCGCAGCACCTCGGTCAGCCGCTGTGCAAGGTGACGATCAAGCGGTTCGCCGACGGCGAGATCTTCGTCAAGATCGACGAAAACGTGCGTGGCCGGGATGTGTACATCATCCAGCCCACCAATCCGCCGGCCGACAACCTGATGGAGCTGCTGCTCCTCATGGACGCGGCCAAGCGGGCGAGCGCGGCGCGGGTCACCCCGGTGGTTCCCTACTTCGGGTACGCCCGGCAGGACCGCAAGGACCAGCCGCGGGTGGCGATCAGCGCCAGGCTGATCGCGAACATGGTGACGATGGCGGGAGCGGACCGGGTGCTGGGGATGGACTTCCACCAGCACCAGATGCAGGGGTTCTTCGACATTCCGGTGGACCACCTGTACGCGGCGCCGGTGTTCGTGAACCACTTCCGGCAGAAGCGCCTGAAGGACCCGGTGGTGGTGGCGCCCGACGTCGGCTCGGCCAAGATGGCCCGCGGGTTCGCCAAGCGGCTGAACGCGACGCTGGCCATCATCGACAAGCGGCGGCCGTCGGCCAACATCGCCGAAGTCGTCAACGTGGTCGGCGAAGTGAAGGACCGGGATTGCGTCATCCCGGACGACATGATCGACACGGCGGGCACCATGTCGGAAGCGGTGCGCGCCTTGAAGCGACTCGGCGCCAACGACGTGTACTGCTGCGCGACGCACGCGCTGCTGTCGGGGCCGGCCGTCGAACGGCTGTCGACGTCGGGCGTCAAGGAAGTGGTGGTCACGAACACGATCGCCATTCCGCCGGAACGGCATTTTGAGCAGTTGACCGTACTCTCGATCGCCGGCCTCCTGGCCAAGGCGATCGGCTACACCCACAGCGACCAGTCGGTCAGCTCGCTGTTCGATTGAGGGTGCCGCTGCGGCGCCCATTACCTCGAAGGATCGGACCATGGCACAACAGGTAAACCTCACGGCGGCCTCCCGCCCTCAGACTGGAACCGGAGCCGCCCGCGCGCTCCGTCGCGCAGGCCAGGTGCCGGCGGTCATTTACGGCCACGGCCGTGAGCCCGAGCCCCTCGCCATCGACGCCGGCGACCTCTCCCGGCTCCTGCCGACGATGTCCGCCAGCACCATCCTCGACGTCACCGTCGACGGGCGTCCGCCGGTCAAGGCGCTGCTGCGCGACCTGCAGCGGCATGCGCTGCGCTCCTCGACCATCGTGCATCTCGACCTCTACGAGATCCATGCGGACGAGGAAGTGGACGTGCGCGTCGCGATCCACCTCAACGGCGTGCCGGACGGCGTCCGGAACTTCGGCGGCGTGCTCGACTTCGTGCACCGCGACATCGAAATCCGCACGCTCCCCGGCGACATCCCGGCGAGCATCGACGTCGACGTCACCAACCTCGCCATCGGGCACTCGATCTTCGTGCGCGACATCACGCTGGCCAAGGGCGAGATCCTCGACGACGAAAACGTCGTGATCTGCACGGTCGTGGCCCCGCGTGTCGAGGAAGTGGCGGCGGTGGCGGAGGTAGACGAGACCGTCGAACCCGAGTTGATCCGCAAGCCGAAGGGCGAGGACGACGAGGACGACGACAAGGAGTGACGCTCTGCGCGCCATCCTCGGACTCGGCAACCCGGGTCCTGAATACGAGCAGACCCGCCACAACGCGGGGTTCATCCTGGCCGATCACCTGGCGCGGCGCTGGGGGCTCGGGGCGTTCCGCCGGGCCGAACGGGCCCGGGAGGCGAGCGGCCAGCGCGATGGGGTGGACATCCGGCTGATCAAGCCGACGACCTACATGAACCGGAGCGGGGCGGCACTCGCCCCGCTCCGTGCGTTTCCGGGGTTCGACCCCGCGCAGGACCTGCTCGTGCTGGTGGATGACGTGGCGCTGCCCGCGGGCCGGTTTCGGCTCCGGGGCGCTGGGTCGGCCGGAGGGCACAACGGCCTGAAGAGCGTGGAAGGGTCGCTGATGCGACAGGACTACGCGCGGCTCCGGATCGGGGTCGGCCCCCTCCCCCCGACGGCCGGGACCTCGCGGACTTTGTCCTCGACGAGTTCACCGACGACGAGTGGACGCTGCTGACGGAACTGCTGGACCCGATGGCCGAGGCCGTCGAGTGCTGGCTGGCGGAAGGTATCGAGCCGGCCATGAACCGATATAACGGAGGCTGAGTGTCGAATTTTCCAGTACTCGCGATGGCCGGCGGCATCGTCCGGGCTCCTGATCGCGATGTCCATCTATCTCTACCTGCGTCGACAGCCCCGCGGTACCGAGGCGATGCAGAACATCGCCACGCTCATCGAAGACGGCGCCATGGCGTTCCTGCGGCGCGAATACACCGCCCTCGCGCCGTTCCTGATGCTGGTCGCCGGCGCTCCTCGCCTACGCCATCGGGCCGTGGACCGCCGGCGCCTACCTCTTCGGCGGTGTCTGCTCGGTCTTCGCCGGCCTCTTCGGGATGAAGGCGGCGACCAAGGCGAATGTCCGTACCTCGGAAGCCGCCCGCACCGTCGGCCAGGGGAAGGCGCTCTTCCTCGCCTACAACGGCGGGGCCGTCATGGGACTGGCCGTCGCCTCGCTGGGCCTGGTGGGCATCGGCACCGTCACCTGGCTGGTGCTCGACCCCGCCACGGCCGACCTGCTCGGGTTCACCGCCTTCACCGAGATCCTCAGCGGCTTCGCCATGGGCGCCTCCTCGATCGCGCTCTTCGCGCGCGTCGGCGGCGGCATCTACACCAAGGCGGCCGACGTCGGCGCCGACCTGGTCGGCAAGGTCGAGGCCGGCATCCCCGAGGACGACCCGCGCAACCCCGCCACCATCGCCGACAACGTGGGCGACAACGTCGGCGACGTGGCCGGCATGGGCGCCGACATCTTCGAGAGCTACGTCGGCGCGGTCATCGCGACGATCGCCCTCGCCGCCACCAGCGGCGCCATTCCCGACATGTTCCGGATGAACGCCGTCGCCCTCCCGATCCTGATGATCCTCGCCGGCCTCGGCGCCTCGATCATCGGCATCGCCGCGATGCGCCTCCTCGAGAACGGCGATCCCGCGAACGCGCTGCGCAACGCGACCCTGATCGCCGCCGGGCTCTTCCTCGTCGCCGCCTGGTTGCTCGCCGACCGCCTCCCCCTCGGCATGGACGGGAAGCCGGCGCTCGGGGCCTTCTGCGCCGTGCTCGCCGGCACGATCGGCGGCATCGCCATCGGCGCCGTCACCGAGTACTACACCGCCGGCAAGCCGGTGCGGGACATCGCGCAGGCCTCGAAGACCGGCGCGGCCACCAACATCATCGCCGGCCTCGTCGGTCGGCATGAAGTCGACGCTGCTGCCGATCCTGCTCATCGGCGGCGCGATCTACGTGTCCTACTGGGCCGCCGGCCTCTACGGCATCGCCATCGCCGCGGTCGGCATGCTCGCCACCGTCGGCGTCACCATGACGGTCGACGCCTACGGCCCGATCGCCGACAACGCCGGCGGCATCGCCGAGATGAGCGAGCTCGGCCCCGAGGTCCGGAAGATCACCGACGGCCTCGACGCCCTCGGCAACACGACCGCCGCCATCGGCAAGGGCTTCGCCATCGGCTCGGCGGCGCTGACCGCGCTGGCGCTCTTCACCGCCTTCGCCACCGCCGTCGCGCCCCCGGGTGAGGTGCTCCGGCTCGACATCCTGAACCCGATGGTCGTCATCGGCCTGTTCATCGGCGGCATCCTGCCCTTCGTCATGGGCGCGCTCGACGATGACCGCCGTCGGCCGCGCCGCGCAGGGCATGGTCGAGGAGGTGCGCCGCCAGTTCCGCGAGATCCCGGGCCTCATGGAAGGCACCGCCAAGCCGGACAGCGCGCGGTGCGTCGACATCTCCACCAAGGCCGCGCTGCGCGAGATGATCGTGCCCGGCGTGACCGCCGTGGCCGTCCCGGTCCTCGTCGGCGCCTTCCTCGGCGTCGCAGACGCTGGGCGGCCTGCTCGCCGGCGCCACCGTCACCGGCGTCCTGCTGGCGCTCTTCATGGCCAACGCCGGCGGCGCCTGGGACAACGCCAAGAAGTACATCGAGGGCGGCGCGCACGGCGGCAAGGGCAGCGAACCGCACAAGGCCGCCGTCGTCGGCGACACCGTCGGCGACCCGTTCAAGGACACCTCCGGTCCCGTCCATGAACATCCTGATCAAGCTGATGAGCGTGGTGAGCCTGGTGCTGGCACCGTGGTTTGCCAGCTTGGCGAGGTAGGCGGGGAGGCAGGGAGACAGGAGACGGCAGTGCGGCGGGAGACATCGCAAGGGGCAACCGGAATGCACTGGTTGCCCCTTTGCTGTTACTGCCCCCCTGCCCCGCTGCCTACCGGCCCCGCCCTTAGACCGTCCACGTCTTCCCCTGATTCAGCAGCGCCGCGAGATCGGGCGTCCCCGTCGGCTGCTTCCGGTACAGGGCCGCCGAGTAGCTCTCGACGGGGTCGGCGTAGAGCACGCCGAGGGCGACCGGGAAGGGCGGCTCGAGGGCGGCGAGCATCCCGGCCAGCGGCCGGTTGGTCTCGTCGTGGACCTGGATGTCCTCCATGGTCACGCCGTCCTCGCCGAGGGTGACGACCTCCAGCGCGATCCGGGAGGCATCGAAGCGAATCCCCTTCTGCCGGTCCTTCCCGAAGAGCAGCGGCTGGCCATGCACCACGTGCAGCTGGCGCTCCTCCGCCACCGCCCGATCGGTGAACTCGTCGAAGACCCCGTCGTTGAACACGAGACAGTTCTGGAAGATCTCCACGAACGACGCGCCGCGATTGCCGTGCGCCCGCTTCAGCACGTCGATCAGTTGCGCCTGCTGGGTGTCGATGCCGCGCGCGACGAACCGCCCGCCCGCCCCGAGGGCAAAGGTGGCGGCGGAGAGGGGCCGTTCGATCGACCCTGCCGGCGACGTCGGTGTCTTGGTCCCGGTGCGTGACGTCGGGGAGTACTGCCCCTTGGTGAGCCCGTAGATCTCATTGTTGAAGAGGATGATCTGCAGGTCCACATTGCGCCGGAGCACATGCAGCATGTGGTTCCCGCCGATCGACAGCCCGTCGCCGTCCCCCGTCATGACCCAGACGTCGAGTTCAGGATTCGCGAGCTTGACGCCCGTCGCGATGGCCGGCGCGCGCCCGTGCACCGTGTGGAAGCCGTAGGTGGACATGTAGTACGGGAACCGCGAGGAACAGCCGATGCCGGAGACGAACACCGTGTTCTCCCGGCGGGAACCGAGGTCGGCCAGCGCCTTCTGCACCGCCTTCAGGATCGCGTAGTCACCGCACCCCGGGCACCAGCGGACCTCCTGGTCGGAGGCATAGTCCTTGGGCTTCAGGTTCACGAGGGTCGGAGTCGCCGTCATGCGGCACCTCCCTTCCCGTTGCCGCTGGTTCGCTCCATGATGGCCCCGAAGATGGTGGAGACCTTGAACGGCTTGCCATTCACCTGGGTGAACCGCTCGGCCGGGACGAGATAGGCGGCCCGGAGCAGCGCCACGAGCTGGCCGTTGTTCATTTCCGGCACCAGGATCCGGTCGAACCGCTTGAGCAGGTCGCCGAGGTTGCGGGGGAAGGGCGAGATGTACCGGATGTGAATGTGCGACACCCGCCGGCCCTCGGCCCGTGCCCGCTGCACCGCCATGTGGATCGGTCCGAAGGTGGACCCCCAGCCGACCACCGCCAGCTCTCCCTGATCGTCGCCCTGGTTGACCGCCTGTTCTGGAATGTCGACCGCGATGCCGGCGATCTTGGCGGCGCGCGCCTCCGTCATCCGCGCATGGTTGTCGGGGTCGTAGGAGATGTCGCCCGTGTCGGCATTTCGCTCGAGCCCGCCGATCCGGTGCTCCAGCCCGGGCGTCCCCGGTCGGGCCCACGGGCGGGCCAGCGTCGCGGGATCCCGCACGAACGGCTGGAACGCCGCCGGATCGGTACGGAACTTCACCGGGAACGAGCGGCAATCCGGCCGGATCCGGAATCATCCACGGCTCGGCCGCGTTGGTCAGATACCCGTCGGTCAGCAGGAAGACCGGCGTCATGTACTTGGTGGCGAGCCGGACCGCCTCCATGGCCACCTCGAAGCCGTCCGAGGGCGTGGCCGCGGCGAGCACGGGGAGCGGCGCGTCGCCGTTCCGGCCGAGTACCGCCTGGAACAGGTCGGACTGTTCCGTCTTCGTGGGGAGGCCGGTCGACGGACCGGCGCGCTGCGCATTGACCACGATGAGCGGCAGCTCGGTGGCGATGGCCAGCCCGAGCGCCTCCGTCTTCAGCGCGATACCGGGACCGGACGAGGAGGTCACGCCGAGCGACCCGGCGAACGAGGCGCCGATGGCCGCGCAGATGGCGGCGATCTCATCCTCTGCCTGGAAGGTGACCACCCCATGCGCCCGGAGCGGGACCAGCGCGTGGAGCACCGGAGAGGCCGGCGTGATCGGATAGCCGGCGAAGAGCATCCGCTCCATGCCGGCCGCCTTCATCCCCGCCACCAGCCCCCAGGCCACCGCCTCAGTGCCGCTGATGGTCCGATAGGTACCCGGAGCCGCCGGCGCCGGCCCGATGGCGACCGGGCGGAGGAAGTTGGGGAGTTCGGCGGTCTCCCCGAAGGCGTGGCCCGCGTTCAGCACCGCGATGTTCGCCGCCGCGATCGCGGGGTCCTTCCCGAACTTCCGTTCGATCCAGTCCAGCGTCGTCTTTCGGTCGCGATCATAGAGCCAGAGCACCAGCCCGAGCGCCCACATGTTGCGGGAGCGGGCGGTCTGCTTGGAGGTGAGCCCGAGCCCATCGACCGCCGCCTCCGTCAGCCGACCGATGTCGAGCGGCAGGACCGTGAAATCCGAGAGGCTGCCGTCTTCGAGCGGGTTGGCCTTGTACCCCGCCTTGAGGAGGTTGCGCTCCGTGAACGCGCCCTTGTCCGCAATCAGGATCCCCTGCGGACGGAGGTCCTTGATGTTCGTGATGAGCGCCGCGGGGTTCATCGCGACCAGCACGTCGAGGTCGTCGCCGGCGGTGGCCACCTCGACCGACCCGAAGTGAATCTGGAATGCCGAGACGCCGAAGGTGGTGCCAAGCGGGGCGCGAATCTCTGCCGGAAAGTCCGGGAAGGTGGCCAGGTCGCTGCCGGCCAGGGCGGTTTCCATGGCAAACCGAGCCCCGGTGATCTGCATTCCATCGCCGGAGTCCCCGGCGAACCGGACCACGGCCTGCTCGCGTGCGGCGGGCGTACCGGCCGCACCGGCCCCGCCAGGAACGCTGGTTGTTGCTGACATGAAGGCCCGCCTTGCGTGGGGGGAGCGTCTACGCTCCAATTGTATCCGCGAGGCCCCGTGCCGCGCCAGCGCCCCGCTTCCATTGCCGGCCCACTCCTGCGATAATTCCGCGTGCTCAGACTCGGTATTGTCGGTCTTCCGAACGTTGGTAAGTCCACGCTCTTCAACGCCCTGACGTCCGCCGGGGCGCTGGTGGCGAACTATCCCTTTGCCACCATCGAGCCGAACACCGGCGTGGTCCAGGTGCCGGATCCCCGGCTCAACGCCATCGCCACGTTTGTGAAGCCGGAACGCACCCTCCCCGCCACCGTTGAATTCCTGGACATCGCGGGACTGGTCAAGGGGGCCAGCCAGGGCGAAGGACTGGGGAACCAGTTCCTCGCCAACATCCGGGAAGTGGATGCCGTCGTTCACGTGGTCCGCTGCTTCGAGAACGACGACATTCAGCACGTGATGGGAAGCGTCGATCCGGCGCGGGACCGCGAGATCATCAACATCGAGCTGGGACTCTCCGACCTTGCCTCCGTCGAGAAGCGACTCGACAAGGCCACGCGCACCGCGAAGTCAGGCGATGCACAGGCCAAGGTGGAAGTCCGATTGCTGGAGGCGCTTCGGACCGCGCTCGCCGACGGGCGAGCGGCCCGGTCGGTCGTCCCTGCCCCCGAAGACGCCGCGGTCTACCGGAGCTTCAACCTCCTGACCGCCAAGCCGGTCCTCTACGCCGCCAATGTCGCCGAGGACGAGATCAACGCCGGCAACGCGCACGTCGAGGCGCTCCAGGCGGCGCTGGCGCGAGACGAGGAACCGGCGGAAATCGTGACCTTCTCCGCCCAGGTCGAGGCCGAACTCGCGGAGCTCGCCCCGGAGGACCGCGCCGAGTTCCTCGAATCGCTCGGCCTGACCGAATCGGGACTCGACCGCCTCGCCCACGCCGCGTACCATCTTCTCGGCCTGCAGAGCTACTTCACCGCCGGCGAGAAGGAGGTCCGCGCCTGGACCATCCACAAAGGCGACCGTGCCCCCCAGGCCGCCGGGGTCATCCACTCCGACTTCGAGGCCGGGTTCATTCGGGCCGAGACGGTGGCCTACGAGGATTTCGTCCGGGTCGGCGGGTGGAAGCCGGCGCGCGAGCAGGGGCTCTCGCGGGCGGAAGGCAAGGAATACGTGGTGCAGGACGGGGACGTAATGTTGTTTCGGTTCAACGTTTAGGAGGATGTGACAATGACCAATCCATTCGGCGCCGCACAGCAGCGCACCGGATTCATTTCAGATGTCGACAGCGCGCGCATCGCCACCTTCATGCGCGGGGTCTACTGGTGGATGTTCGGCGGACTCGGCGTCACGGCGCTGGTGGCGCTCACCGTCGCCAGCTCGCCCGCGGCGATGGCCACCCTGATCAGCAACAAGCTGCTCTTCTTCGGCGTCATCATCGCCGAGCTGGTCCTGGTGGTCTACCTCTCCGCCCGGGTCGCCAAGATGGCGCCCTCCACGGCGGGAACGCTCTTCCTCGCCTACTCGGCGCTCAACGGCGTCACGTTCGCGATCATCCTGCTGGCCTACACCGGCGCGTCGGTGGCGAGCGCCTTCTTCGTCACGGCGGGGATGTTCGGCTCGCTCGCCGTGTACGGCAGCGTGACCAAGCGCGACCTGACCGGCATGGGCCGGTTCATGTTCATGGGGTTGATCGGGCTGGTCCTGGCGGGCGTCGTGAGCATCTTCTGGCAGAACGACGCGATGAATTTCGTGATGGGTGTAATCGGGGTGCTGGTCTTCTCGGGCCTCATCGCCTACGACACCCAGCGGCTGCGGACCATGGCGCTGCAGGTCTCGGGTGAGCAGGCGGGTTCATACGCCGTCGTCGGGGCGCTCAGCCTCTACCTCAACTTCATCAACCTCTTCCTCTCCCTGCTCCGGCTCTTCGGCGACCGCCGCTAGCCTGGCTCAGCGGGTGGGCGCGGTGCCCGTGAGGGTGCCGCGCCAGCTCTCGCTCAAGGCCGGGCAGGCCGCCAGCCGGACACTCTCCTCCCGGCGCCGGGACCGCTCCTCCATCAACTCGGACGCCACGAACACGGTCCAATGCGGGCACGGGCGGTCCACCAGCGTCACCGGCATCCCCGACTCGATCCATCCCTCCGTCAGCACGCGGAAATACCACCCCGTGCGCAGGTTCGCCTGGACGAGCTTGACCATGTCCTTCCGGTGAAAGCGGCGGTTGAGAGTGGCACAGGGTTGCCGCGGCTGAGAGACCTCGAACCGGGCCTGCCCGATCGCGAACCGGTCACCGACGCAGACGGTCCGCTCCTCCACCCCATCGATGGTCAGGTTCTCCCCAAACCACCCCGGACCGACGTCGGCCCGCGCCAGCACCTCGCGCCACGATTCGTAGTGCCCGTTGCCGTAGGCGAGGACCGCCTTGTCGGGGCCTCCATGCACCTTCCGGTCGGCCTGCATGTCTCCCGCCACCCCCAGCCGCCCCACCCAGACAGCCCCCGACACTGGTTGCTTGGCGATGGCGCTGGTCCACGGCCGGTCGAGAGTGTCCTCGGCGCTTTCCGAACCGTAGGAGCGAGGGACGCCGACCTGAATTGAGTGGAGGATCATCGAGGGAAGATAAGGGGGAGCCCCTTTGACTCAAGTCCGCTTCACGACTATACTTCCCCGCTCACAATACTCCTCCTCAGCTCCACACCAGGGCTGGGGCAACAGTCCAAAGGAAGGTGTCATGACCCGCAAGTACGAAGCGGTCTATATCTTCGATTCCGCCCTCGAAGAGCCCGCAATCAACGAGCGTCTCGAGCGCTTCCACGCGCTCCTGGCCCAGCCCGACACCGAGGCACCCGAGTTGTCCCACTGGGGCAAGCGGACCTTGGCCTACCCGATCAACGGTCACGAGACCGGCTACTACGTCATCTCAAAGCTGGCCACCGCCCCGTCTGCCCTGCCGGAGTTCGAGCGTGCCGTCAAGCTCGATGAAGGCGTGCTCCGGCTCATGGTCGTGGTCAACGAAGGTCCTCAGCCGGTCCCCCCGAGCGCCGACAAGGGCGATGGGGAGGACGACGAATGAGGCGCCCACAGAAGAGCTGCTCCATTTGTGAGTCCGGCGTGCGCGTCGTCGATTACAAGGACGAGCGGACGCTCTCCCGGTTCCTCTCCGAGCGCGGCAAGATCCTGCCGAGCCGGCTTTCCGGGACCTGCGCGAGGCATCAGCGCCAACTCAGCACGGCCATCAAGCGGGCGCGCGTGCTCGCCCTGTTGCCGTATCTGAAGGGCCACGGCGGCTGACGGTGCCAGTGGGGCGGCCCCCTGAAGGACAGGTGCTGTCCTTCAGGGCCCGCCTGGCGGTCGCGGCCTACGTACTCTTCACCTGGCCGGTCATGACCGCATTTTTGTTTGGGCCGCTCGCGGTGCTCGTCGCGGCGAGCCGGCCCCAGGGCCGCCGGGCGTGGCTCTGGCTGGCCGCCCTGACACTCTGGCTGGCGCTCTGGGCCACGCAAGCGGGCGGGCTGCTGGAGCAGTTGATTCGGGCGGCGGCGGTATTGTCGATGGGGATCGGCGTGCTGTTCCTGCTCTTCTCCTCCGGCTCGGTCTCGACCCGGGCGCTTCGGGGCACAGCCGCGGTGGTGCTCGGCGTCACCGGCCTCGCGCGGTTTGTGAGCCTCAGTTGGGCGGACGTGGAGCGGGCCGTCGTGCAGCAGGGGATGATGGCCCAGCGCGTAGCCTTCGATATCCTGACGCGCGGGGGCGCATCGCCGGATCCCGCCACCACCGATGCCCTGCGTTCGCTCGGTGAGGGGCTCCGCCCGATGGCGCCGTTCTTCCCTGGCGTGCTCGCGCTGGTGCTCTTTGCCGGGCTCTGCCTCGCGGCGCTGGTCGCCCCGAGAATCGCAGGTCGGGCCGTCGCGCCGCTCCCGGGAGGGTTCAACGACTTCCGGTTCAGCGACCACCTGGTCTGGCTGCTGATTGCGGGGCTGATGGGGCTGCTCTTCGCCGGCGCGACGCCGCTCGCGGGGCCTGCGGCGAGCATGGTCACCTTCGGAGTTGGCCTGTACGCCCTCCGCGGTTCGGCGGTCCTGGCGACCGCGCTCCGATTGGCACCGCGGCTGTTCGTGATGATGCTGATTGTTGGTGCGTTCTTTCTCTTGCCGTTTGCCGTCGGGGGGCTCGCCCTCCTCGGCCTGGCTGATATCTGGCTCGACTTCCGGCGGCGCATGGCGCCGCCGCCTTCTGGAGGGTTGGACCGATGATCGAAGTAATCCTGCGCGATGACATCAAGACGCTTGGCAAGGCTGGGGAGCTCGTTCGGGTGAAGCCGGGCTACGCCCGCAACTTCCTGCTGCCGAAGGGCCTCGCCTACGAGGCCACCGAGGGGAACAAGAAGCGGATCGTGGCCGAAACCAAGGCGCGGAACGTCCGTCTCGCCGCCGAGAAGGACGCCGCGGTCGCTGCGGCCGCCACGCTCTCGGCCATCACGGTGACCTTCACCCGCAAGGCGGGGGAAGAGGGGAAGCTGTTCGGCTCCATCACCTCCCAGGACATCGCCGACAGCCTCGCCTCCCAGGGTCAGACCGTCGACAAGCGGAAGATCGAGCTCGCCCACCCCATCAAGACGGTGGGAGAGCACACCGTCGCCGTCCGCCTCCATCCCGAGGTGCACGCCGACGTTCGCGTGACGGTTGCTGCCGAGTAGGAGCCGCCCGCCAATGGGCGTCGGGATTGCCTACATGGACGGGCCACGGCTCGCCCGATCGCTCTTTGCGGCGTCGGACTGGGTCGCGGCGGGCCGGGAGGAGATCAACCGGATCAACGTCTTCCCGGTGCCCGATGGTGACACCGGTACCAACTTCAGCCTGACTCTTCGTGCCGTCGCCGACGCCCTCCGGGCGCTCGGCGACGCGCCGCTTCCGGTCACCGCCAACACCATGGCGCGTGCCGCCGTGCTGGGTGCCCGAGGCAACTCCGGGATGATGCTCGCCCACTTCCTGATGGGTGTGGCCGAATCGATCGGCGACAAGGAGTCGGCCACGCCGGCCGAGCTTGCCGCAGCCCTGAGCACCGGGGCGCACCGACTCTACGGCGCCCTGGACGACCCCCGCGAAGGCACCATCCTGACCGTCGCCCGCGAAGCCGCCGCCGCCGCCGAGCGATGCGCGGCCCGCTCCCCCGACATCGCCGAGTTCATGAGGCAGATGCACCTCGAGGGTGAGGAGGCGCTCGCGCGCACCCCCGAGTTGATGGCCGTCCTCAAGGAAGCCGGGGTCGTGGATGCGGGGGGGATGGGGTTCATGCGGATGATCGAGGGGGTGGTTCGATTCATCGACGGCGACCCGATCCTGGCAGTCGATCCAGGGTATACGGGGGAATACGCCGTCCCTGCCGCCGAGATGGAGATCGCGGCCGACCAGGACTTCCAGTTCTGTACCGAAGTGGTGGTGCGCGGCGAGCAATTGCCCCCGGCCAACGAGGTTCGCGCCGCCCTCCGGGCGTTCGGCGGATCGCTCGTGGTGGCCGTGATGGGCGACATTCTGCACGCACATGTGCATACCAACACCCCCGACGCCGTCTTTACCTATGTGTCCCGATGGGGCAACCTCGAGAAGACGAAGGCCGAGGACATGCGGGCGCAGCACAAGGGGTTGCAGCACGGGGTCCAGAAGCAGGTCGGAATCGTCACGGACAGCGCCGCCGACCTTCCCGATTCGGTGCTCGACCGCCACAGCATTTCGCTCGTGCCGCTCCAGGTCATCTTCGGCGACGAGGTCCTGCTCGACCGGGTCGAGTTGAAGCCGGAGGAGTTCTACCGGCGGATGCGGTCCTCGGACGTGCTCCCCTCCACCTCGCAGCCGACGGTGGCCGACTTCGTCCGGGTCTTTCGGGAGGCGCGCCACGAAGCCGAGCACGTGATCTCGATCCTGGTCTCCTCGGGGCTCTCCGGCACCTTCCAGTCGGGGGCCTCCGCCATCAAGGCCGGCGGACTGACGAACGTCCGGCTGGTGGACAGCAAGTCGGCGTCTCTGGGGACCGGCATGCTGGCGCTTCGGGCGGCGGAGCTGGCCGAACTGGGATGGCCCGCGGCGGCGATCGCGACGGAAATCGAGCGGGTCCGCGATCAATCGGGCCTCTTTCTGACGGTGGACAAGTTCGACAACCTCCTGCGCAGCGGCCGAGTGAGCCGCGGCAAGGCCTGGATCGGTGGCCTGCTCGACGTCAAGCCGATTCTCTCGCTCGATCAGGCGGGTCGGGTCGTCCCGCTCGACCGGGCCAGGGGTCGGGAGCAGTTGATCGGCCGGGTCCTGTCCCTGCTGGAGGCGCGGCTGCAGCCGCGGCCGAAGCAACTGCGGTTCGGGGTCGTCCACGCGGAGGCGGCGGACATCGCGAACCGGGTCCGGGACGCGCTGGTGGCGGCCTACCGGCCGAAGGACTGCTTCGTTTCGCTCGCGACCGGGGTACTCGGGACGCACGTCGGGGAGGGTGCATGGGCGGTGTTCTACCAGGTCGAGGACGGCACACCCCCGGCACCGCCCAACCCGCGGAGCCCTGGTTGACGCGCTCCTCCGCCCTGCCAGCCGCGCTGCAAACCGCCGTCCAGGCCGCCGACGATCTCAAGGCACGCGAGCTGACCGTGCTCGACTTGCGCGGGCTGCACGATGCCGCCGATTACTTCCTCGTCGGCTCCGGGACCTCCGACGCACATGTGCGGGGCATCGCCCACGCCGTGCTCGACGCCCTGGCACGGGCAGGGCACAAGCCGCATCATGTCGAGGGGCTTCCGTCGGGACGGTGGGTCCTGCTCGACTTCGTGGACTTTGTCGTACACCTCTTTCACCCGGACGCGCGTGCATTCTATCAGCTCGAGCGCCTCTGGGATGACGCCCCGGCGCTCACCCCGCGCCCCTGACAGCTACCGGAACGCCATGACACTGCGGTCCCTCTTCCTGCTCCTCCTGCTCGCGATCGTTCCCACGGTCGCGTCGGCGCAGTATTTCGGGCAAAACCGCGTCATGTACGACAAGTTCGACTTCGAGATCATTCACACCGAACATTTTGACGTGTACTTCTACCCCGTCGAGCGTGAGGCGTCGTTCGACGCCGCCCGCATGGCGGAGCGTTCGTACGGCCGGCTGTCCACGCTGCTGAACCATCGGTTCATCGAGCGGAAGCCGATCATCCTCTACGCGTCGCCGTCGGCGTTCCAGCAGACGAACGCCCTCGGTGGAGACATCGGCGAGGCGACCGGCGGCGTCACCGACTTCATGAAACACCGCGCCATCATGCCGTTCACCGGCGCGTACAAGGACTTCGACCATGTCCTGATGCACGAAATGGTGCACCAATTCCAGTACGACACCTGGTCGCGCGGCAAGGCTGGGGCGGGCATCGCCACCATCATCCAGGTGAACCCCCCGCTCTGGTTCGCGGAGGGGATGGCGGAGTACCTCTCGCTCGGTGAGATCACCCCCGAGACGGCGATGTGGCTGCGGGACGCCGTGCTCCAGGGCAAGCTGCCGACCATCCAGCAGCTGACCTACGACCCCTACATCTTCCCGTATCGGTTTGGCCATTCCATCTGGGCCTACATCGGGGAGCGGTGGGGCGACGAAGCGGTCGGGGCCATCCTCTCAGCTACCCTTGGAGGTGGCGGCGTCGATGGGGCGTTCCAGCGGGTCCTCGGCATTTCGCTGAACCAGCTGTCGGTGCAGTGGCGCGACTGGGTGCAGGAGACCTACCTCCCCGATGTCGCCTCGAAGCAGCTGGCCTCGGCCGTGGGCAAGCCGCTCCTGACCAAGGCCAAGTCCGGCGGGACGCTCCACATCGCGCCGGCGCTCTCGCCCGACGGTTCGCTCATCGCCTATCTCAGTGAGCGCAACTTCTTCTTCATCGATTTCTACCTGGCCAACGGGGAAACCGGCGAGGTCATCAAGAAGCTCGCGAAGTCGGTGTTCGATTCGAACTACGAAACGTTCCGGTACATCAGCTCCACCGCCTCCTGGTCGCCGGACGGCAAGTACCTGGTCTTCGCCGCTCGCTCGCAGGGCGGCGACGACATCGTCGTCTTCGACCCGATCCGCCGAAAGGCGATCCGCAGGATCCGCGTCGAGTTGAGCGGCGTCACCTCGCCGGTGTACAGCCCGGACGGGAAACAGCTCGCCTTCACCGGCATGGAGGGCGGCCTCTCGGATCTCTATGTCGTCAACGCCGACGGGACCGGCCTCAGGCAGTTGACCAACGACCGGTACGCCCAGCTGATGCCCGCCTGGTCTCCGGACGGGCATACCATCGCGTACGTGACAGACGAAGGACCCGGGACCAACTTCAACGACCTCAGCTACGGCAATTTCCGGATCGCCCTCTTCGACGTCGATCTCGGCCGCCGAGAGCTCCTCCCCCACATGGAGGTGGGCCGGAACGTCAATCCGCAGTGGGCGCCCGACGGAAAGTCCTTCGCGTTCATTTCCGATCGGACGGGGAATGCCAACATCTTCCTCTACGAACTCGGTGGGGACATCTATCAGCTCACCAACCTCTTCACCGGGGCCCAGTCCACCACGCCCCTCTCCCCCGCCCTCAGCTGGGCGCGGGAGGCCGACCGGCTGGCCTTCGTCTATTTCGAGGACCAGAACAACGACGTCTACACCATTCAGAACCCGCGCTCCCTGAAGCGGGCAGCCGTGGCGGCCGGCGGAGCCGACCCCGGCACCGGTGGCGGTGCGGACGGACTCGGCACAGACCCCGCAACCGGGCGACAGCGTCGCGGCGCGACCCGACTCGGGCGCCGTGGCGGTCACTCCGCCCGCACCCGATTCGGCAGAGGCGCCACCGGCGGTCCCGGGAGTGCCGCAGGCGCGTGAAGGGGGATCCATCTACCGAACCCCGTCGGGCTTCCGCGCCGCCGCCGTGGCCCCGGCGGCGACCGACACGGCAGGACGCCGTCGGAGCGAGGTCACCGTCATCGGGCTGCTCGACTCGGCTTCGCTCTTCCTCCCGGATACCACGAGCTTCACCGTCGGTCCGTACAAGCGGAAATTCACACCGGAGAGCGCCGCTCGTCCGTCGGTCGGCTACACACGCGACAATTTCGGCAACGGGATCTACGGCGGCGGGGCCATTCAGTTCGGCGACATGCTCGGCGACGAGCAGCTGATCTTTGCCGGCTACATCAACGGGTCGATCAACCAGGGCGAATTCCTCGCGGCCTATGCCAATCTGAGCGGCCGGCTGAACTGGGCGGTCGGGTTCCAGCAGTATCCCAACTATTACGTGCTCCAGCCGATCGTTTACGTCAATGATCCCGCGCCCGGCCTGAATACTTACGTGACGCGCACCCGGCTTCTCACCACCCGCCAGATCTTCGGGCGCGGGTTCTACAACATCAATCGCTTCCAGCGCCTCGAGCTCGGACTGGCCCTGGGACAGATCGACGATGGGATCCAGAGCTTCTACGAGGTCTACAACCAGGAAACGCTCCAGCTCAGGGACACGTACAAGGAAACGTACTATTTCGACGGACAACGGATCGCGACCCCATCCATCGCGCTGGTCTACGACGCGACGTTCACGGGGTGGATCGGCCCGCTCTTCGGCACGCGGTACCGCGCCGAGCTGTCGCAGACGGTCGGGGGGTGGAACGTCACGCAGCTGCTGCTCGACTACCGCAAGTACATCCCAGTGAAGCGCGGTGTTGTCCTTGCCGCGCGCGCGCTCTACGCCGGGCAGAAGGGCCCGGACGCGGATCGGCAGCGCTATTTCCTCGGCAGCACCGACCTGGTCCGTGGCCGCACGTCGGGCTCGTACTACCGATACGAGTGCACCACCACCAGTGGGAACCTGGCCCCGCTGACTGGCTGCTACGAGTTGGACCAGATGGTCGGCACCGAAATCGCCGTCGGCAATCTCGAGCTTCGGTTCCCGATGGTGAATTCCTACCTCGGCATGGGGCCACAAGGACTGCCGTACATCGATGGCGTGGCCTGGGTCGACTACGGCGTTGCATGGAACAAGTGGAACAGCGTGGCGTTTTCGAGGGATCCGAACGAATCGATCGAGCAGCAGGCCCTGACCAGGGTGCCTGTCACGACCCTCGGCGTCGGGGCGCGCGTCAACCTGTTCGGCTACATGATTCTCCGGTTTGACTGGTCCTTCCCTCAGGGCCGGGGCATTCCGCCGTACTGGACCATCACCCTCGGCCCGCCCTTCTGATTCTGGCCTGAATCGCCGCCGATATCCGGTCTGGCCCCTGCCCCGCGAAGCGCCTATTTTTGGCCTGTGCCGTCCCCCCATCTGAAAGGCCTGACCGCCCTCGCGGTTGGCCTCATGGCTTGCCAAGGCTCTCCCGGTTCTGACGCCGGGGCGCTTCCCCCAGCCTCCCAGGCCGTCCCCGCCACCACACTCCTCCGCCTTCCACACTCCGGCGGCAATCCCCGGGTCTATGCCGGTGCCGACCTGGCCGACATCGGGTGGCGCGCCCGGGGGCGAACCCCGGCGCTCATGATGGTGGTCGGCTTCGACCAGGATCAGGCCCTCGCCTATGCCGTGGACTCGGCCGGGGGCCTCCAGGCGCTGGACCTCACGACAGGAAGCCCCCGGCTCCTCACCTCGGGCGTCAGCGGGGTCGCGCTCGGGCCCGAGGGGACCCTCTGGGTCGTCGATCGCAAGGACTCGGTCGTCCGGATCAGGAACCGTCTGGCGAAGACCACCGACGCGCATCTGCCCGCACGGCCGACCGCCCTCTACGGGACCGGCGACCGGCACCTCATCGCCATCGAGGGGGGGGACACCGCCAGGGCGTTCCTCGTCACGGGCTCGGAGCCCGGGGGCTCCGCCGATCTGCCCACCACCCACACCGCCGCCTCCCCCTGGGGAGACCTCGTGGCGGCTGCGGCCCCGACCGGGGTGTTCCTCTGGGCGCCACGGGGCAGCACGCCGATCCGCCGCGTGCGGGTGAGCGGCACGCCGACCTCGGTCCGTTTTTCGGCGTCGGGGCACCGGATCTACGTCGGGCGCGAGGCGGAGGATGTGGCGGTCATCGACCGGTACGCCGGTGAGCGCATCGACGATATCCGGATCCCCGGTGCCGCCGCCGGCCTGCGCGTCGCCCCGTACGGCGGCTGGCTGCTCGCCCGCCCTGCCTCAGGTGATACCGTCTGGGTCGTCAATCTGGCCACCGACGAGTACGCCGGCGCCGTGGTAAGCCCGTGGGCCGCTGACCTCCCGACGGTGCTCGGCGACGCCACCCTGCTGGTCCGTGAAGGGAAAGACCTGGTGGCCCGGGATCTCTCCCGCCCTGAGTTTCCCGTGACCGGCCGCATCGAAGGCGGGGCCGCCGATCTCTACCTCCCGATCCCGTGGGTCGCACGGGGCGGCATGCCGGAACCGCCGCCCCCCACTCCCGACGTCGCGCAATCGACCCAGGATGCGACGGATAGCACCGACACCCCGGCGGGGGTGCCGTCTACCGTCTACTTGCAGGTCAGTCGCTCCCAGAACCCGGCGTGGGCGCAGGACCTCGCGGCCGAGATTCGGGGTGAGGGATTTCCTGCGCTCGTGATTACCCCCCGGACCGAGGAGGAGGCGTACCGCGTTGTCGTCGGTCCGTATCCTTCCCGTGAGGCCGCCGAATCGGCGGGCCGTCTCCTGGGTCGTCCCTCATTCATCTATCACCCGTAGCCGTCCCGGGAATCTCCTCCATGAAGCTCTCCAAGCTCGAACTGTCCGGCTTCAAGTCGTTCGCCGACACCGTCACCCTCACCTTCGAGGAAGGTGTCACGGCCATCGTCGGCCCGAACGGCTGCGGGAAGTCGAACGTCAGCGATGCCGTCCGCTGGGTGCTTGGCGAGCAGTCTGCGCGGCTCCTGCGCGGCGGTAAGATGGAGGACGTGATCTTTCAGGGCGCGGCCGGCCGCCGGCCGGTCAACGTGACCGAGGTGTCGCTCTACCTCGACAATTCAGACGGCACGCTGCCGATCGCCTACCAGGAAGTGCAGATCACCCGTCGGCTCTCCCGCTCCGGCCACAGCGAATACCTCCTCAACCGCTCCACCGTCCGGCTGCGCGACATCCAGGACCTGCTGCGCGGCACCGGCCTCGGCGGCGACGCCGGCGTGGTGATCGAGGCGAAGATGATCGACCTGCTCCTCTCCGATCGGGCGGACGAGCGGCGGTCGCTGTTCGAAGAGGCGGCGGGCATCGGTCTCTATCGCGATCGGAAGCACAGCACCGAACGCCGACTCGAGGAGACCGCGCTGGACCTGCAGCGCGTCGAGGACCTCGTGGCGGAGGTGCAGTCGCAGCTGCGCAGCCTCGCCCGGCAGCGCGGCCGCGCGGAGCGGCACACCAAGCTGATGGAAGAAAAGTTCGCGGTGCAGCTCACCCTTGCGCAGCGGCACCTCGATCGGCTGACCGCCGAGGTCCGTGACAAGGAGGCCCGCTACGCCGAACTGGCCGCCGCGCTGCCCGAACGCCGTGCCGCACTTGCCACCATCGAGCTGGAGCGGGAAGAAGCCGCCCGGCGCCGCGCCGCCGCGGAAGCCGCGCGTACGGACATCGCCCGCCGGCTCGGTGAGATCCGCGTGACCCTCGGCCGCCTCGAGGGCGATCTCAACCTCGCCTCCGAGCGTCTGGCGAACGCCGGCCAGCGCCGCGTACGCGCGCTGGAAGAGCGCAGTGCCATGGAGCAGCGCGCCCAGCAGGCGCTCCGCGAGCGGGAGATCGCGCTGCAGGAGCGGGACGCCGCGCAGGCGGACTACGACCGCATCCAGGCGGAATTGCAGGGCCGGGCGAGCGTGGAAGACGCGGTGAAGACGCGGCTGGCCGACCAGCGGACCCAGGTGCGCCAGATGGAAGAGACGCTCCAGCGCCAGGCCCAGACGCTCCGATCCCTCGAAGGAGAGCGCACGGCGCTGGAGACCGACCTGGTGTCGCTGCGGGATCGTGCGGTCCAGGCTGCCACGCTCCGGGACGGCCTCCGTCAGGAACTCGACGCGACCACGCAGCGCCGCGACTCCCTGGCCGCGGAGGCCGAGCGACTCCTCGCGGCTCACCGTGCGGCGGCGGCGGACGCCGAGCGGGCGCGGCATCTCCTCGCCGAGACGCGCGAGCACGAGGCGCTTGCGCGAGCCGATCGCCGGCGCGCGGAGGAGACGGTCGCCCAGCTCGCCGCACGGCACGAGGCGCTCGGGGAACTGGAACGGGACAGGGTCGGTCTGGCACCTGGCGCGGCTGCCCTGCTCGCGGCGCGCGACCGTTTCAGCGGTGGCGTGCTCGGGCCGCTCAGTGATTTCCTGCGCACCGGCGCCGCACGACGCCGATATCGCCGAAAAGCTTCTCGGCGAGTGGGTGCACGCCGTCCTCGTGCGGGACGACGCCACCGTACGCGCGATCCAGGAATGGCATAGCGCCTCCGATGCCGGCGCCATTGTGCTTCTCTCGGCGGAACGGGGACCCGCGCGCGAAGGCGGCACCTATCCGCTGGAGCAGACACTGCGGGTCGAAGACCCGGCGGCCGCGCGGTGGGTCCGCGCCCTGCTCGGTGGTTCGGAAGTGCTCGACCCCTCCGGGCGCGCGCTCCGGCGCAGCAATGGCGCCGTGCTCCTCTCCGGGGGTGGCGCCCCCTCGGGTCCGCTGCGGCGTCGTGCGGAACTCGAAGCGCTCGCCGGAGACCTCCAAACGGCGCGTACCACGCTCACCGCCGCAGAGCACGCCGTCGAGACCACGGTCGCCCGGCTTGCCGAGCTCGAATCGGCGCTGGCCACCGCCACCGAGGCCGCAGAGCGTGCGCGCGACGCGGAACGCACCGGCGGATCGGCGCGCGACGAGGCCGAACGGTCCGTCGCCACACGTACCCGGGAACTCCAGGAGGCCGAAGCGCAGGTCGTCCGGATCACCGACCGCCTCGCGGCGTCGGAATCCCGCATGGGCGAAGTCGACGCTGCGCTCACCGAGGGCGAGCTCTCCAAGGTGCGTCTCGACGAAGCGCTGAGCGTGGGCCGCCAGCAGCTCGCCGAGCTGGAAACCGAGCAGGAGTCGGCGCGCGAGGCGCGGGTCCACTGGCAGGTGCAGCTGGCGCACGTCGAAGCCCGACTGCTCGGGGCCGGTGAGCGGCTCGCCCGTGCGGAACAGGTCGGCCAGGAGGCGGCGGGCTCCGCCGCCATCGCTGGCCGGTGAACTCACCCAACTCGACGGCGATGCCGCGACGCTGGCCGCCGAACAGGTCGCCTGGCAGGAGGAGCGTGCCGAGCGGCGCGTGACGCTGCTCGAGCTGGAGGCGGCCGCGGCCGACGCCGAGGAGACGCTCTCGGTGGCCGCGGACATCCTCGGCACCGCCGAGCGCAAGGTCCACGACGATCGCGAGAGCGCTCGAGCACTCCACCGAAGAGCACCACCGCCTGCAGCTCGAGTTGTCCGAGGCCGCGGCGGAGCGTCGGCGCATCATCGAGCGTGTGGAGACGGAGTGGAAGCGCCCCATCGACCAGCTCTTCGACGGCGCCCCCTTCCTCGACCTCGACCTGGACACCCTGGAATCGGAGTCGGCCCGCATCGTCGGCGCCCTCGGAGAGCATCGGTGTCGTCAATCCGCTGGCGGTCGAGGAACATGCGGAGGAGAGCAAGCGACTCGAGTTCCTCTCCGTCCAGCGCGACGACCTCGTCGCCGCCCGCCAGTCGCTGCAGCAGGCCATCCGGGAAATCGACGGCACGGCGCAGGCGATGTTCCTGGAGACGTTCACCGCCGTCCGGGCCAACTTCCTCACGGTCTTCCAGACGCTGTTCGGTGGCGGCGAGTGCGACCTCCGGCTCTCGGCCGAATGCCGACCCGCTCGAAAGCGAAATCGAGATCCACGCCGCCCCCCGCGGCAAGCGGACCCAGCGCATCCACCTGCTCTCCAGCGGGGAACGGACCCTCGTGGCGGTCTCGCTGCTCTTCAGCATCTACCTGACCAAGCCGAGCCCCTTCTGCCTGATGGACGAAGTGGACGCGCCGCTCGACGACTCCAACGTCGGTCGCTTCACGAAGCTGCTGGACGAGTTCAAGCACAGCAGCCAGTTCCTGGTCATCACCCACAACCCGCGGACGATGCAGGCGGCCGACGCGGTCTACGGCGTGACCATGCAGGAGCCGGGCGTATCCACGATCGTTGGTGTCCGCCTCGGCGAGCCGGTGCTCTGATGCTTGTCGTCATGCGCCACGACGCCCGGGAGGCGGAGATCCGGGCGGTCGTCGAGGCGATCCAGGCGATGGGATACGAGGCGCGCCCGATGCCGGGCCGCCAGCGGACGACCGTCGGCCTGGTGGGCAACGACGGCCGCGTGGACGGTACGACGGCTGACCGCGCTCGGTGGGGTCCAGGAAGTCATCCACGTCACCCAGCCGTACAAGCTGGTCTCCCGCGAGTGGAAGCAGGAATCCACCATCGTCCGGCTCCCGGGCGGCCTCACCATCGGCGGTGACGACGTTCAGGTCATCGCGGGGCCCTGCTCCGTCGAGGGCGAGGCGCAGCTGCTCGCGGCGGCGCACGCGGTGAAGGACGGCCGGCGCCACCCTCCTCCGCGCCGGCGCGTTCAAGCCGCGGAGTTCGCCCTACTCGTTCCAGGGACTGGGTCGTGAAGGGCTGAAGATGCTCGCGCTCGCGAGGCGGGAGACGGGCCTGCTGATCGTGACCGAGGCCGTGGATCCGGAGGGCGTCGATTGGGTGGCCGAGGTGGCGGACATCATTCAGATCGGCGCGCGGAACATGCAGAACTATTCTCTGCTCCGTCATGCGGGCCGTGCCGGCAAGCCGGTGCTGCTGAAGCGCGGAATCGCCGCGACCATCCAGGAGCTCCTCCTCGCCGCCGAATACCTGCTGGCCGAGGGCAACGCCGATGTGATCCTCTGTGAACGGGGAATCCGCAGCTACGACACCCAGACGCGCAACCTCCTCGACCTGAGCGCCATCCCGACGGTTCACGCCCTGTCTCACCTGCCGATCATCGCCGATCCGAGCCACGGGACCGGGCGACGCGACATGGTCCCGTCGATGGCTCGCGCCGCGGTGGCCGCTGGTGCCGATGGCCTGCTCGTGGAGGTGCACCCGACGCCCGACCAGGCCCTCTCCGACGGAGCCCAGAGCCTGCGCCCCGACCAGTTCGATCGCATGATGGGTGAACTCCGGTTGATCGCGGAGGCGATCGGGCGGCGGATCGCCGAGCCAGTCGGCGTCCGCACATGATCCGGACCTCCGCCGCCCTGATCGGACTGGCCATCGCCGCTGCCGGCCCCCTGCAGGCCCAGCGTGCGGATTCCATCATCCAGCGCACGTCCCGGGTCTATCGCCAGCTGCACTCGTTGACCGCTGACTTTGACCAGGTGGTCAGCAACGAGATGATCGGGACGTTCAAGAGCCGGGGGGCCCTCGCCCAGTCCGGTCCCTCGCGGCTCTCGATGCGATTCACCGATCCGTCGGGCGAGGCCATCGTCATCGACGGCACCTCCATCTGGATCTACACGCCGAGCACCGCCCCAGGGCAGGTGCTGCGGGCTCCGATCGTGAGGGCGGCGGGTTACGGGGTGAACCTGCTGGGATGGTTGCTCGATCGGCCGACCGAGCGCTATACGGTGAGCTACCTTCGCGCCGATGCCGTCTCGGGGACCGCCGTCGACGTGCTCCGGTTGACGCCGGCAGTCGAAGGGCTGCCCTTCACATCGGCGACGCTCTGGCTCGCGAAGAGTGACGGGCTCCCGCGTCGCGTCGAGGTCACGGAACCGTCCGGGAACCACCGCACCCTGACACTCTCGAAAGTACGGACCAACGCCACGCTGCCGGCGGACACCTTCGTCTTCACACCCCCGAAGGGGGTGAAGGTCATCGATCAGTAGCGGCCCGTAACACCGACTCTACGCCCGCCGCCGCCTTCCTCCTCGAGTCCTGCCCGGCGCGCCAGCGCCAGCGCCTCCAGCCCAACCACCACATAGAGCGCCCGGTCCTGCAGCGGCAATGCCGCGAGGTGCGCACGCACGGTTGCCGTGTCGCCCCGGCGAATGGCACCGGTCAGCGCTTCCGCCGGCGTAAAGCGATCGAGGTTCATCGCGGCGCCATGCAGCAGCGGCAGGTAGATCTTCGAGGCGAGGTCCGGAGGGACGCCAGCCGCCTCTGCGAGGCGCACCGCCATGCCCATCAGCGCGACGGTGTAGTTCGCCACGAGAGTGGCCCCGACGTGGTAGGCCGCCTTGGCGCCGGAGGGGATGCGGACGGGCGTCATGCCGAGCAGCCCCGCCAGCGCCTCCCCTGCCGAGAGGGCGGCCTCATCCCCCTCCACGCCCGCGTAGGCTCCACGCAGCCGTTCCGGTGCCGCAATGGGGTCGGAGACGGTCTGCAGCGGGTGGAACGATCCACAGCCCCCGGCAGTGCCCTGCAGCGGGCCCAGCGCGTCCAGGTCAAGGAGCCCCGAGAGGTGGAGCACCGTCTGCCGACCGGAAATGCACGCCTCGGACGCGAGGCGTTCCGCCACGGATCGGATGACGCCATCTGGGGTCGCAATGAGAATCACGTCCGCTGTGCGACAGCCGCCCGCCCAATCCTCCACCTGAACGATGAGGGGCGCTGGCACCGACTTGGGCCGCCTCCCGAGCAGGGTCACCGACGCCCCTGAACGCGAAAGGGCCAGGGCAATGCCCTGGCCCATCCGGCCGGCGCCGATAACGGCGACGCGGAGCGGCATCAGTCTACTGCCCTGCCGGTACCGGTGACCCGGGGGCGAGGGAGAGCAGCGCCTTCGGCGTCGAGGCCTGCGACAGCAGGCTCAGCGCCGTCTGCACCTGGGGGTCGTCGGCGGCGCGCCGGCGGAACTCCGCCGACCGTCCGAAGACATACCGCGCAACGACGTATCCAAGCTGTGAATCGACCCATCGCGACGCGCCGTCGAACGTCGACTGGCTGATGTCGACGCCCTTGGCATGCAGGCGGCGATAGACCTCGCTGCGCATGGCCGGCGTCACCGAGAAGTCCGGTGACGTCAGCGTCCCCGCGTTCTTCAGTTCAAGCGCATACGTCGTCATCACGTCGAAGTAGGCGGGGATGTTCGCCCCCAGCGCGTCGCGGAACTTGCGCTCGGCCGTCGTGAAGGTGTCCTGCTGGACCACGATGTCAGGGACGATGCCACCGCCACCGAGCACGGTCCGGCCATCGTCGGTCTTGAACTCGGGCAGCTTGAGCGAGTCGCCCTTCGCCTCCATGACCGAGTCGGGCACGATGCCGCCATTCCTGGCCGCCAGCATCGCCTGGATCATCTGGTCGCGCTCGTCGGCGGCGGTCCGCTGAATCGTGCGACCGCTGGGTGTGTACCAGCGCGCAGTGGTCAGCTTCAGCGCCGTGTTCTGGTCGATCCGGAAGACCGACTGGACCAGGCCCTTGCCGAAGGTCGGCAGGCCGACGATGAGGGCACGGTCATGATCCTGGAGCGCGCCGGCGATGATCTCGGCCGCGCTGGCCGAGTCCATGTCCACCAGCACGATGATCGGCATGTCCGGCCACGCCTGGGGCTTCGTGTCCGCATAGGTCTCCGACGAACCCGCCGCGCGTCCCGCGCGTCGAGACGACCTCCTGGCCGGGATTGAGGAAGAGATCGGAAACGTCCACACCCTCGTCCAGCAGTCCGCCGGGATTGCCGCGCAGGTCCAGGATGAGGGAGGTGGCTCCCTGGTCGCGGAGGCTGTCGATGCCCTCGCGGAGTTCGCGCGTGGAGGCCTGGCTCACCGTCGCGAGTGCGATGATAGGCGATGTTGTTCGGGAACAGCGTCGGCGACATGACCGACCGGTTGTGAATCTGCGCCCGCGTGAGCGTGAACTTCATCGGCGCATCCACACCGGCGCGCCGGACGGTCAGCACCACATCGGTGCCCGCCTGACCGCGCAACGTCGAGACTGCCTTCTCGGAGGAGTAGTCCTCCGTGGAGACCCCGTCGATGGCGGTGATCTGGTCGCCGGTCTGGATGCCGGCCCGCTCGGCCGGTGTGTCGGGCAGCGGCGCGACCACGGTGATCCACCCGGCGCGAACCTCGATCTGGATGCCGAGTCCGCCGTAGTTGCCCGTCGTGGTCTCGGTGAGGGCCTTGTAATTGTCGCCCTGGAGCAAGTCGGTATAGGGGTCGTGCAACTCGTCCAGCATGCCGACCGTGGCCTTCTGGTAGAGCGCCGCTTCGCCGATGCTGTCCACGTAGTACGCCTGCACCCTGGCGAGCACATCATCGAACAGGCGCGCGCTCTGGTACACGCCGCCGTCGTTGCTCACACCGCGCTGCAGCAGCCAGCCCCCGGAAAGGAACGAGATGCACGCCACTGCCAGGATAAGTCCCCACCGTTGCTTCATGACTGCCTCCAAAGGTCAGGCCGCAGATCCCGCACGGCCGTCCAGGCCGCCTCGAGCAGCTGCTCGGGGCTCCCGGTCGCATCTAAGTGTACAATGCCGGGACCGGTGACGGCGACGTAGGCCCGACAGATTCGATCATGGAACTCTCCCGACTCGCGATCGAGCCGGTCCAGCGTTTTCCCAGCCGCCTCCTGCCTTCCCCGCCCCACTCCGGGCGGAAGATCCAGGACCAGCGTGAGATCGGGGCTCAGGCCGCCAGTTGCGGCGGCGTTGCCGGTCGCCACCAGCGCCCTGTCGAGCCCCCGACCGACCACCTGGTACACCTCAGTGGAAAGGGTGAACCGGTCGGCCAGCACCACTTGCCCGCGCGCGAGCGCGGGGCGCAACACCTGCGCCGTCAGGTCGGCCCGCGCAGCGAGGAAGAGGAAGAGCTCGGCCGCCGGCGCGACCTGATGGTCTGCCTCCAGCAGCGTCTGCCGCACCGACTCAGCCAGGGGGGTGCCGCCAGGTTCCCTGACGACGACGGGCGCCTGCCCGGCGGTCGTCATCCGGTCGGCAAGCGCCCGGATCAGGGTGGACTTGCCGGACCCTTCGGGTCCCTCGACGACGATGAACACCCCCGGTGCCGGCATCAGAGGGTGATGATGCTGCTCGTGGCGCCCTGTTCCATCCCCTCACTGATATCCTGATTGACCTTGGTCATCAGCTTCTCGAAGTTGGCCCGGGCCACGGCGTACGCCTGGCCGGTCGCGCTGACCTCGAGTTCCCGGACGGCCGTCTCGTACGCCGCGGTGGTCTCGGGATCCGGCATCTGCCCGGCGGCCATCATCTGGTCCACCTTGGTCGCCAGCTGCTGGATGGCATCGAGCTTCGCCACCGTCGGTTCGTCCTCACGGAGCGCCTGTTCGGTGCGCCGGAGCGTCTTGTACTCAGTCGATTGGCCGATCTGGCGGCCGAGATCCTTCGCCTTCTCCGAAATCACGACGTCTCACTCCTCCGCGCGAGCACAAAGCGGGCACGGTCATAGAGGTCCAGGTGTACGGCCGGTTCAACCCATCCTGCCCCGGCCGCGAGGGCGGCCACGGCGGCCGCCCGGTGACAATCCACTTCAAGGGCGATCCAACCGCCCGGCACGACGACGTTCAGACCGTCGATCAGGAGCCGTCGCGTCGCGTCCAGCCCGTCCTCACCACTCTCCAGCGCCAGTCTCGGCTCCCAGTCCCGGACAGCGGGTTCCAGCGCCCCATACTCGGCTGCCGTCAGGTACGGCGGGTTCGCGACCAGCACGTCGAGGGACTCGCCCTGGAGCGGTTCGAGGAGATTGCCGAGGCGCCAATCGACGGTGATGCCAGCCTGGGCCGCGTTCTCACGGGCCTGTGCCAGCGCCTCGACGGAGCAATCCACGCCGATCACCCTCTCGTATCGGCCTTCCTGCGCGAGCGACAGGGCGACACACCCGCTTCCGGTGCAGACGTCGGCGACGACGCCCGTGCCCATTCTATCCAAGACGAGTGCAACCAGTCCTTCGGTTTCGGGCCGCGGGAATCAGCGCCCGCCGCATCGGCGGCCAGCAGGAGGTGCCTGAACCCGATGCACCCGGCCACGTGGGCGAGCGGCTCCCCGGCCACCCTGCGTTCCACGAGACCCGCCAGGCCGCCTGCTTCCCTCTCCGACAATACCCTCCCCGGCTGCAATCGTGCCTGACCGGCGTCGACCGCCCACGCCGCCTCCGCGAGCCTGGCCGCCTCGCGGCGGGCATCGGGGATCCCCGCCGACGCGGAGTGATTCCGCCGCTGCTTCGAGAGCGGAGGAGGCCGTCAACGACTGGTCAGCCACCACTCCCGAACTCCTCCTGCCGGCTCGCCACGCGGAGCGCCTCGACCACTTCCTCGATGTGCCCGTCCATGATGTCGGGCAGGTTGTGGACCGAGAGATTGATCCGGTGGTCGGTCACGCGACTCTGCGGATAGTTGTAGGTCCGGATCTTGGCGGAGCGATCGCCGGTGCCGACCATCACCCGGCGGTCGTGCGCCCGCGCCGCCTCCTGCTCGGCGATCATCCGGTCCAGCAACCGGGCCCGCAGCACATCCATCGCCTTCAGCTTGTTCTGCAGCTGCGACTTCTGGTCCTGCTGGCTGACCACCAGCCCGGACGGCAGGTGGGTGATCCGCACCGCGCTGTCCGTGGTGTTGACGCTCTGCCCACCGGGGCCGGACGAGCGGAAGACGTCGATCTTGAGGTCCTTCGCCTCGATCTTCACGTCCACCTCCTCGGCCTCGGGCAGGACAGCCACCGTCGCGGCGGAGGTGTGGATCCGACCCTGCGTCTCCGTGGCGGGGACCCGTTGCACCCGATGCACGCCCGACTCCCGCCGCAGTCGCCCGAAGGCGTCCTGCCCGCGGACGGCGAAGACCACCTCGCGCACGCCACCGAGGGAGGCATCGCTCTCGGAAATCAGCTCGATGCGCAAACCATGCCGCTCACAATACCGCGTGTACATGCGGTAGAGATCGGCCGCAAAGAGGGCCGCCTCGTCGCCGCCGGTGCCGGCGCGGATTTCGACGATGGCATCGCGATCATCGAGCGGATCTCGCGGGACCAGCAGATCGTGCAATTCGGCACGCGTGGCCTCGACCTCGGCTGGGAGATGCTCGAGGTCCACCCGTGCTAACGCCACAAGCTCGGGATCGGCCTCCTGCGCCATTTCCCGAGCCTGAGAAAGTTCGTCTTCCAGCCGCCTGAGCCGCTCCGCCGTGCGAATGATCGGCACGAGCCGGGCATGCTCCCGTCCTAGAGTTGTCAGGCGCTTCGAATCACGGGCGGTGGCGGGGTCGGACAACTCCCGCGACACCTCCTCCGCCCTGGCCAAGGCCTGGCGGAGGCGCGCCTCCATGCCCTACTCCTTTGGAGCGTCGGCGCCTGCCTGGTAGCGGCGGCGGAACCGATCGACGCGACCAGCGGTGTCCATCAGGCGCTGCTTGCCAGTGTAGTACGGGTGGCACTTCGCGCACACTTCGACGTGGATGGACTTTGCCGTCGAGCGGGTCTCAAACGAATTGCCGCAGGCGCAGATGGCCGTCAGCTTCTGGTATACGGGATGGATGTCGGCCTTCACGTGGTGCTCCTGGATGCATCGGGTGGTCGCCGAGGCCCGGAGTGGGCCAGGGTTCGCAAGCCGGGAAAGATAAACGAGTTACAGGCCGAACGGAAGCACCTGCAGCCGATTTGACGGGCTCGCCAGCGCGCCCGGAATTGACTCCGTCTTCTCCTCTAAGTAACGTCCCTGCTTCTACTTCCACGCCGAGGCCAGGTGACCCAGTCTCCGCTTGAGATCCTCCGCTCGGTTCCCATTCTCTCGAACGTCCCGCCGGCCGACCTTACGGCATTGGCGCACGCATCCCGGGAGCGGTCCTACACCGCCGGCCAGGTGATCCTGCGTCAGGACGCCCCTGGCGACGCCATGTACGTCGTGATCGAGGGGCGGGTCAAGGTGGTGCTGATTGGAGAAGATGGGCGCGAAGTGATCCTCAGCGTGCTCGGAGCCGGTGCCGTCTTCGGCGAGATGTCCCTCCTCGATGACGCCCCCCGTTCGGCACACGTCGTCGCCATGACCCCCTGTCGCGTGATGACACTCTACCGCGGTTCCTTTCACGAACGACTCCGCGCTTCGCCCGACCTCTGTCTCGCCATGTTGGCGGCCCTGTCGAGCCGCCTCCGCGCCGCCGACGATCGCATCCGCGCGTTGAGCCTGCTCGACGTCAATGGCCGGGTCGCGCACCTGCTTCTGCAGCAGTCTGCGGAAGCGGGCGGTGATGTCTTCCCCCGCCGGCTCACCCACCAGACGATGGCGGACCTGATCGGGGCCAGCCGCGAGACAGTCTCGCGCACACTTCGACACCTGGTCGAGCGAGATGTCATCGCCATCGGACGGCGGCAGGTGACCATCCTTGACCGCGCAGCGCTGGAGGCGGCCGTTCGGCCCGCGTGACCCACGTCACGGCACCCGCCCAATCGAAATCCCTCCTTGTCTCATGGCTTCCACGGCACGGATCTCGCCCTGTATCCCGGATATGGCGATGACCATTCTTGTCACCTTCTGGGGCACCCGCGGTACGATCCCCGTTCCAGGACTCGGCACAGCACGCTACGGGGGCAACACCCCCTGTGTCTCCATCGCGGACGAGGCGGGACATCGCGTCATCCTCGACGCGGGGACAGGAATCCGGAAACTCGGAAACGATCTGAGCGCCCAGACGCAGAGGGGTCGACTGGATCTCTTCCTGTCACATGTGCACTGGGACCATATCCAGGGGCTGCCATTCTTCGCTCCGATGTACGCCGATGGACAGGAGATCCACATTCACGGCCCGACGCCGGTGGACTCCGATCTCGAAGCGGTGCTCGATCGACAACTCGATCCGGCCGTGTACCCCGTGCCGCGCACCGCCCGGCCCGCGCAGGTCGTCGTGCAGGAACTCCGGTCGGGTGACGTGACGCGCGTGCCCGGCTTTGAAGTACGGTCGTTCGGGCTCTCTCACCCCGGCGGAGCGCTCGGGTATCGGATCACGCCAGATGGCGGCGGACCGACCGTGGCCTACCTGACGGACAACGAACTCGGTTCGGGTGGGGCCGCCAGGGTAGCGTCCGACTGGCGGGAATCGCTCGTGCAATTCGTGCGCGACAGCACACTCCTGATCCACGACGCGATGTACACACCGGCGCTGGTGACGGAGCGATCGGGTTGGGGACACTCGAGCGCCCTCGATGCCGTGACCCTGGCGGCGGACGCGGGTGTCAAGCAACTGGCATTGTTCCATCACGACCCGGAGCATGACGATGAGCATGTTGATGGCCTGCTCGCCATGGCCCGGGCCGCAGCCCCGGATGGAGTCACCGTCAACGCCGCCCACGAGGGTTGGACGGTGACGTTGTGACACGCTTACTCACAAGGAGTGGACCGATGATTCGCACGGCCCGCCTGCTCTGCCTGCTCTTCCTCGTCTCCGCCGCGCCGCCGCTTTCCGGGCAGGCCGCGACGCCGACGATCGTTGTACTGACCTTCGAGAATGGTGGCTCCTACGGCCTCGACTCCCTCGACTTCGTGGGACTCGGGCGCGGCATCCCGGCGGCGCTGACCGCCGAACTGGAGCGGAACAATGGCCTCCGGACCATCGACCGGGCAACGGCCCAGCAAATCGTGGAGCGGGACGGCCTGAGCCGCGGGGGGCGCGTGGACGCGACAGCCGCCACCCGGGTCGGGAAGCAGCTCGGCGCCGGATATGTGGTCACGGGGACGTTCGTGGACTACTACGGGCGGGTGCGGATCGACGCGCGGCTCATTGACGCCAGCTCCGGCACCATCCTGGAGGTGGTCTCCACCGGGCAGCGGGCGCGCTCGGAACTGCCCCAGATGGTCGCCGATATCGCGTCACAGTTGATGTCGGGGAAGCGTCTGCCGGCACTCCCGGCGGGGACACCGGCATCCGCGAAGATCAGTTCGGAAGCGCTCGTCCTCTTCGGACGGGCAGTGCTGGCACAGGATCAGGGAGACAAGGCGGCAGCGGTACAGTTCTATCAGCAGGCGCTGAAGCTCGCACCTGACTTCGTGGCTGCTAAGGAAGGGCTGCGGTCGGCCCAGTCATCGTAGTCGGCCTCGGGGCAGCGCGGATCGCCCCCAGCGCCATCCCGAGGTTGGCGGGCACGAAGAAGACGAGGATCGGTCCGTTGACCTGCGCGAACCACGGAAGCACCTGAATCAAGACCCCGAGCAGCGAGAGGACTGCGACGGCAACGGCGAGGACGCGCACGCCGTTAGGTGCTGGACCACTTCGACGTGCCCACCCCGCCAGGAATCCGAACATGATCAGGCCGAGGATGCTGGCCTGCAGCATGTTCTCGTTGCGATAGGCGTAGCTGTGGTCCGTGAACGCCCAGAGGTAGAGCATAATCAGGCCCGCGAGGCCTGAGAGCAGTGTCCAGAACCCGGCGAGCAGCAGGAACGGCCGCCGACCCCTTCCGGCCCCACTCCGTCCCCCCGCCCACGCCAGGCTCCCACCGAGCAGGACTCCCAGCACCAGGAACCAGCCGAGCCAGAAGGAGGGCGCGCGGCCAGAAGGCGTCATCCCCTCCCCAGCGGGCAGGAGGCTCGCGGCATCGATCAGCGGTGCGGCCCCGCCATCCAGCACCGGATTCGTGGCGGGTTCGATATACCGCGCGAAGTTCATCGGGATGAACGAATCCTCCCACGCGGAGAGGGGCACGTCTGTGGAAGGGCCGAGGAGGAGCATCAGTCCGAAGTACCACCCGGGACTTCCGGCGGTGAGTTCGGCGGTCCGCGACCGATAGGTGGCGTTCGCCGGCAGGGCGGCCAAGGGCGCCTCCAGCGCGCCGCCGAGGCCGACGTTCAACGCGTCGCGTACACGGGTCGAGCAGTTGTCGCGATAAGGTTCGTACCGATAGTCCCGCATGTCGGGCTGGGCGTTGCGTGCGAGGTTGGCGGCGAGGGTTCGGGCCTGATCTGGAGTGAGGGCCAGGTCCTGCACCTCCACGGATCGACCGGCATCCACGTAACGCTGGATATCACGCGCAGCGTCGTAGCCGGCCATGGAGTAGAGCATCCGCCCCTGGAGGAAGTTCCAGTAGAAGTTCTTCTGCCCGAAATCGAAGATGCCGAAGTTGTAGGCGATGTCCGTTCCCGTAGCCGGATCCACCACCCGGATCATGTTGTGCCCGAATTTTTCCCAGAGGATCGAGCCGGGACCGACGGTGATGAGCGAGATGTGTGGTGCGGGGGCGGCACGACCGGAAGCAGAATCTGTCGAGGGAAGCTGAGCCTGCGCGGCGCCGGCCCACATGGCGCCGAGCAGCCCCAGCAGAAGGGCAACCCGGCGCCCCTGCCTCACAGCAGGACGTCGCGGCCGTCGTCGGCCGACTTGTAGATCGCGTCGATGACACGGTGCAGCGCCAGGTGCTCCTCGAGATCGGGCGCCTTGGCTTCGCCGCGGATGGCGGCGACGAAATGGGCCCATTCGGCGCGGTAGGAGGCCGTGAAGATGCTTTCCCGGGTCACTGATCCGGTCGGAGCCACATCCACCGGGGTGCCGTGCATCTCCTTCCAGACCTTGAGCGGGTTGATGCTGGCAGTCCCCTTGCTGCCCCGCAACCCGACGCCGAACCGTTCGCCCTCACCAAGGTGATGCCAGGTCACGTCGACGAAAATGCAGGCCCCGTTCTCGCAAACCACAAACGCGCTTCCGGCGTGCTCCGTGGCGCGCTCCCTGCCCGCCCGGTCGAGCGTCGCGCTCACCCGCACCGGTTTTGGGTTCCCCGCCAGCCAGAGACCGAGGTCGAGGATCGAGAGCCCGAGGTCGAGCATGGCGCCGCCGCCCGAGAGGTCGCGCTTCAATCGCCAGCCAAGTTGCGAGCGGCTGGGCCGGAAGACATGCCAGCTCCCGCGCACGCTCTCCACGTCGCCCAGCTCGCCGGTCTGCACGAAGCTGCGAATGATCTGCACGTCGGCGCGATACCGGTGGTTCATCCCCACCATCACCACGCGGTCCTTCTTGGCGGCGGCACGCACCACCCGCTGGGCGCTGGCGGTGTTGAGCGCGAGTGGCTTCTCGACCAGGACATGCACCCCGGCCCGCAGCGCGGCCAGCACATGGCCTTCATGCAGGTGGTTCGGCGTGCAGATCACGACGGCGTCCAACTCAGAGTGCCCGAGGAGATCCTCGATGTCGTCGAAGGAATTCTCGATCTTGAACCGGGCGGCAAGAGCATTTGCCTTGGGATAGTCGGCGTCGCAGATCGCCACGACCTCGGCGCCCTTCAGCTTCCGCAGTACCGGCAGGTGCGCCACCTGGGTAATGGCTCCTGCCCCGACCACACCGACGCGCAGCGTTTCACTCATTCTTTGCTCCCGGGGTAACCGGTCAATGCAGGCGCTCGACCCTGGTGGAAGGATAATACGCCGCAAGAATCTGTCCGTAGTCCTGGCCCTCGCGCGCCCGCCCCACGGCGCCCCACTGGCAGAATCCGACGCCGTGCCCCGCCCCGCGCCCGTCGATGGCGAGCCAGCTGACCCGTGCGCCGTCGGCCTGCTCCTGGACGTCGAAGGCGGTGCTGCGGAGCATCCCGCCATCCGGCAGCAGGAAGGCCCGCCGAACGGCCTGGCCGGACACCGACACATGCCGGCCGTTCAGCTTGAATTCCACCGCCTCGACGCGGCCTGACGGAGTCCGGCGGGTGACCTTCACATCCTCGACCCTCGAGATGCTCGAGGCGTTGACATTCGTGAGGCTGGGGAGGGTGCGCCGCAGCATCGCCTCGAGAGTGTCGCCGGAGTATTCCTCACGCCACCGAAACCTCGGGGAAAAGCGACAGTACGCCTGCCCGTTGGGATCGAGATCGGAGACCGACTTGAGGTAGGGATCGCCGGCGAGCTGGAACACCGCGGCGCCGGACTCCGTCCGCCCACCGCAGGTCGAGTAGAAGAAGGCGTCGATCGGCTGCCCCTTCCACGTCACGATTTCGGCCCGCGTGGCGCGTACCGCGTCCCAGCTCTGTGCCGTCTCCGCCCCGACCCCACCATACACCTGGTCCGAGACCGTGCCATAGAGGTCAAACCCCAGAGCGCGGCGCTTGCCGAGATTCCGGACGGCGTACGTGCGGGAAATCACCGCCTGCGCGTACATCGCCTGCACTTCGCTCGGATCGCGCCGGCCCATCTCCGCGGAGAGGACCCCGGCCAGATACGACTCCAGGCCCAGACGGTTGATGACGGTCAATCCGTCGGGCCCGGGGATCACCGCGACTTCACCGCGATAGTCCCGGCCGTCGATCCGCACATACTGTCCGGGATGCAGCGGCGTCACCACGATGGCATCGAGTCGCCCGCCATTGAGCCCACCGGGCCCCGAGAGTGTCATCGCCGATCCCGCAGGCCGCACCCGCCAGGCCGCTCCCTCGATCACGTCCTGCACCCGAACGCCGGCCGGGTTCGTGATCACCAGAGGACCGCCACCGCCGACGTTCACGTCCGACGCGCCGACCACGAGGCCGATCCGCACATCCGACGTGCTGACCACGGTATCGGGCGGGAGTACCGGGATAGCCGGGCCTCCGGGCCCCGAGTCCACCACGGGACGGGCGGGAGGGCGCGCGGCACTGACCGGCGCTGGCTCGGGCGTGGGAGGCGCCACGGGTTGCGTCGGATTGCACGACGCCACCGCAACGGCCGCCGCGGCCGCCGTAAGGAAGAGCGGAGTGAACCGCACCCTCATCCTCGGTAGTTCCCGAACTTCAGCTCGATGTCGAAGTCCTCGGACTTCAGGAAGGCCATGACCGCCTGCAATTCATCCCGCGAGGGGCTGCTGACGCGAATTTCATCCCCTTGAATGCTGGCGCTGACCTTCTTGAACGCCTTGTTGTCCTTGATGGCCTTGGTAATCCGCTTGGCGATCTCGGTGGCAATCCCCTGCGTCAGGGTCACGGTGCACCGAACCGAGCTCCCGGTGGCGGACTCGAAGTCGCCCGTCGTCATGTTCTTGACTGGTACGCCGCGCTTGATGAGCCGTCCCTGGAGCACGTCGATCAGGCTCTTCATGCGGAAATCGTCGTCGGCCGCGAGCCGGATTTCGGCCTTGTCACGGTCGAACTCGATGGTGCAGTGCGTGCCCTTGAAGTCGTACCGCTGCTGGATCTCCTTGAGCGCCTGATTGACCGCGTTGTCGACCTCTTGCAGGTCGGCGCCGGTGGAGATGTCGAATGAGGAGTTGGATGCCATATGCCGAGGGGGATAGAGGACGGAGGAAAGGAAGCTGAGGAGCCGGAACAACGGATCAGGTCAGGAAACTCTCCAGCGAGCGGGCGCGGCTGACATGCCGGAGGCGACTCAAGGCCTTTTCCTTGATCTGCCGAACCCGTTCGCGGGTGATGCCAAGCAAGGTTCCGATCTCCTCGAGCGTCATCGGCTCGGGACCGTCCAGGCCGAAGTAGAGGCGGAGGATCTTCGCCTCCCGCTCCTTGAGCGTCGCGAGCACCTCCTCGATCCCCTCCGTGAGCGCGTGCTCGAACGTCTCGCTGTCGGAACCGGCGTTCTGTGTGTCGGGGAGGTAGTCGAGCAGCCGGTTGTCCTCGCCCGGGGTCATCGGGGCGTCGAGCGACAGGTGCGCCTGGCTGATGGAGAGCGTCTTCTGGACCTCTTCCATCGAGATGTCCATGCCCTCGGCGATCTCCGCCGGGGTCGGCTCCCGCCCCAGCTCCTGGAGGAGCATGGCGGTCTTCTTGCCGATGCGATGCAAGGTGCCGGCACGATTGAGCGGGACCCGAACGATGCGGCTCTGCTCGGCGAGCGCCTGCAGGATGGCCTGGCGAATCCACCAGACGGCGTAGGAGATGAACTTGATCCCCTTGGTCTCGTCGAACTTGTGGGCCGCACGGATGAGGCCGAGGTTGCCCTCGTTGATCAGATCCGCCAGGCTGACGCCCTGATTCTGGTACTTCTTGGCCACGGAGACCACGAACCGGAGGTTGCTGCGCACCAGCTTGTCGAGGGACTCGGCATCGCCCCGCCGGATTCCCTGCGCAAGCGTGACCTCCTCCGTCTGCGGAATCAGCGGGTACCGGCTGATCTCGCGGAGGTACTGGTCGAGTGACCCCTCGTCAGAGGTGGGGCCACGTCGGGTCGAGCCGACCTGCAATGGGCGCATGCGCGGGAACCTCGGGTGGGCGAGCCGCTACACTCGAACCTTAGCGGCCGCCTCGTGCCGGCGCAACCGTTCGTCAGTCGTCATAGTTGTCGATTTGCGCCCGCTGCAGCGTACCGCTGTAGTCGACGTACCCGACCTTGGTCTCCGAATAGAACTCGTAGACTTCCCATCCGCCCTCGCGGTGGCCGTTGCCGGTCGCCTTGACGCCGCCGAAGGGCAAGTGTGCCTCGGCTCCGATGGTGGGGGCGTTGACATAGGAGATGCCGTTGTCGAGTTCCTGCAGTGCGCGGAACCCCTGGTTGACGTCCTGCGTGTAGATCGAACTCGACAGGCCGTACTTCACGCCATTGTTGACGCGAACGGCCTCCTCGAAGCTGCGGACCTGGATGACGCTCAGGACCGGGCCGAAGATCTCTTCCTGCGCCAGCCGCATCGACGGCTTCACGCCGGCGAAGATGGTCGGCCGGTAGAAGAAGCCGTGGCCCAGGCGCTCCCCGCCCGGCTTCTTGCCGCCGGTGATCAGTTCCGCCCCCTCCTCCTGCCCGATCGCCACATACGACTCCACCTTCTCGCGCGAGCGCTCATGGATCAGCGGCCCGACGTCGTAACCCTTCCGTCCGTCGCCCAGACGCAGCCCTTCGGTGGCATCCACCAGCTTCCGGAGGAATTTGTCGTGAATCTTCTTGTGCAGAATGAGGCGGCTGGTGGCAGTGCAGCGCTGGCCCGTCGTGCCGAACGCGCCCCAGAGCACACCGTCGAGCGCCAGGTCCAGATCGGCGTCGTCCATCACGATCTGGGCGTTCTTGCCGCCCATCTCCAGGGAGAGCCGCTTGTGCATCCGGCCGCAGGTCTCGCCGATGAACGACCCTGTCGCGGTGGACCCGGTGAAGGAAATGACCGGGACGTCCGGGTGCTCCACCAGCGCCTTGCCGGCCGTGGCGCCGCGCCCGTGCACCAGCTGGATCACCTCCGGGCGGCAGCCCGGCCTCCAGCAGCAGCTCCACCAACCGGTGCGAGGTGTGCGGCACATCTTCCGATGGCTTGAGGATGACCGCGTTTCCGCAGACGAGCGCCGGGAACATCTTCCAGGTCGGGATGGCGAGCGGGAAGTTGAACGGCGTGATCAGTCCCGCCACACCAATCGGCCGGCGGAAGCTCATCGCCCACTTGTCCCGAAGTTCAGACGGCACCGTGTGCCCGAAGAGGCGGCGGCCTTCGGTCGCGGCGTAGTAGGCCGTGTCGATCCCCTCCTGCACATCACCCCGTGTTTCCGCGAGCACCTTCCCCATTTCGCGGGTCATGCCGTCCGCGAGTTCTTCCTTGTGGGTCGACATGAGGTCGCCGAGTCGGCGCAGGACATCGCCCCGGGCCGGGGCCGGCGTGCGGCGCCAGATCTCGAAGCCCCGTTGCGCAGACCGCACAGCCGCCTTGATATCCGCCGGCCCCGAGTCGGGGAATCGGCCAATCAGGTCGCGCGTGTCGGCCGGGTTGCGGTTTTCGAACCAGGTTCCGGTGGTCGGGGTGACCCACTTGCCGTCAATGAAGTTCTTAAAGGTCTTTGGCATCATGCTTTCGAAAGTTCAGAGTGAATGGAGATTGCTGCTACTCACACATCCAGGGGAGCGCAGTCGCAACGTAGCCCAGTCGCGGCAGCAGGACGCTGGCCACGAGAGCGAGCCCGCCGAGGAAGACGCCGAGTCCGGCGAGGTGGGCCCATCCCTGCCGGCGCTTCCAGCTGATGATCATGGTCCAGCTGCCCGCGATGACCACCATCGTCGCGGCGCCGAGGTACAGCATCAGGCCGAGGCCGCACCGATGCGCATACGGCCACTGCAGGACCGCGGCGGTCAGCAGGAGGCCGAGCCCGGCGCGGATCCAGGTGGTCAGGGCGGCACGCTTGCCCACCGCCCCGCCACCCACGGGGGCGTGAACGCCTCCTCCCCCGCCCCGCTGCGCCGGGGCCGAGGGCGGTGCCGGCGAGGCCGCGGTCTTCGCCATCACCTTGTCGATGGCGGCCAGTTCCTTGTCCCAGTCCCGGGGTTGGTCGCTCACGAGGACTCCCGCGTCAGGCCGTATCGCTCGATCTTCTTGTAGAGATTCGACCGGGGCATGTCGAGCGCCCGGGCCGTCTCGGAAACATTCCAGTCATGCTGCCGCAGCTTCCCCTCCAGGAACACCCGCTCGGCTTCCATCTTGAACGCCTCGAAGGTAGGCGCCGAAAAGGGATTGTCCGTCCCGCCGGCGGCCACGGTGGACGCCCGCGTCCGCCGCTGCCGGCGAGGATCCGATCAACGTCGGCGGCGGTCACCGACTTCCCCGATGCAAGGATCATCAGCCGCTCGACGGCGTTCCGCAACTCGCGCACGTTGCCCGGCCAGGCCCGGCGCTGCAGGCGTTCCACCGCCGAGGCGTCGAAGAGGCGCGCGGGCACTCCGGCCGCGGCGGCGATGGCGGAGGCGAAGTGGGCCACCAGTTCCGGGATGTCGGCGGCGCGCTCCCGCAGGGGCGGCACGACGATGGGGACGACATTGAGGCGGTACAGCAGGTCCTCACGAAACCGGCCAGCCGCGATTTCGGCCTCGAGATCCTTGTTGGTAGCCGCCAGGACCCGCACATCGACGCGGAGTGACTTGGTGCCGCCCACGCGGGTGATTTCTCCCTCCTGCAGCGCGCGAAGCATCTTGGCCTGCGCCGACAGCGAGAGGTCCCCGATCTCGTCGAGGAACAGCGTCCCCCCGTCGGCCAGTTCGAACTTCCCCGATCGATCGGCAAACGCGCCGGTGAATGACCCCTTCATGTGTCCGAAGAGTTCGCTCTCGATCAACTCGCTCGGAATCGCGGCGCAGTTGACCTCGATGAACGGCCCCTGCCTCCGCGGACTCGCCGCATGGATGGCACGGGCCACCAGCTCCTTGCCGCTGCCGTTCTCGCCGGTGATCAGCACCCGGGCCGGCGTCGGACCCACCTTGTCGATCAGTGCCCGCACCGCGCGCAGCGCGGGGCTGGTCCCGACCATGGCGTGGGCCTCGTCCACCGCCTTCTTGAACCGCTGGTTCTCGTTGCGTCAGCACCACCTGGTTCAGCGCGTTCCGCACCGTGACCAGCAGCCGGTCGCTGTCGAGCGGCTTCTCGAGGAAATCGAACGCGCCCCGCTGGGTGGCCTCCACCGCCGTGGCGATGGTGCCGTGCCCGGAAATCATCACCACGGTGGCGGTCGGGTCGAGTTCGCGAAGGCGGGAGAGCGTGTCCAGCCCGTCCAGCCCGGCCATCTTGACGTCGAGAAAGACGAGGTGGGGACGGAACTCCGGATAGAGCGTGAGCCCTTCGCCGCCGGAGCCGGCCACGCGGACGTCATGTCCCTCGTAGGCCAGGACCTGCTTCAGGGCGTCGCGGACGCCTGCTTCGTCGTCGATAACGAGAATTCGATGCGCGGTCATGGTTGTCGACTCGAAGGATACAACGTCACGCCGTTCGGATGCACCCGCACCCGACCGATCCCCGCCGGTATCGCGATCGAGAGGACGCTGTCCCGCTTGTCGCCGGCCAGAAGGCCGACGATGCGCGGCACCATCTCTCGGGGAAAGTCGAAGTCGCGCACCTGGAAGGCGTCGAGACGCCACTCCGCGCGGCCGGGGCCGGTGACCTATTCTTACGTCAGCATGTGCATCAGCATTGTGTCACTGGTTGTCAAGCACGAGTGAACCAGAAGCCTGATGTCAAGCAATGAGAAGCATCAAAATGAGAAGCTTGTCAAGTTAAGAGGTCTCATGTCACAGATGACACCGCTTCTGCATCACAATATTGATTTGTCGCTCAAACCTACTCACTCTGAATTCAGAAAAGAGAATGTTCATCATGAACAACAACAAGGACACCATGGAATTCATTCCTTGGATTGCTGTGGATCGCGAACAAGATCTTGTGAAGCTCTCCATTGAAGACAAAGGTCCCAACGGTGACCATGGGAAATGTGCCATCTGCATCAAGACACTTTCCGCCACCGATCCGAATAATCTCCTGTCCCATGTGACCTCCTTCTGCTCCAAAGTTGAAGATCTGGTTCTGCACAACGAAGATGTCGTTTTCGATGCTTTCCATCGCACACTCAGCAGTGTCCTCAAGACAACGTGGAACGATGTCTGTGACGCCATTCCAGAAGGAACTGCGCTCGACATGCAGCAATTTTGCGACTTCGCTGAAGGCATTCATTGCTAAGTGCTGCACCTTGAAGTCACGCAAAGCTGTTCTGGATCAGCTGCGTTCAGCTCACGAACCCCGTCTTGTTAATGTTCAGCCATGGGCTGATTGCTTCCATGAGATGCAAAATTGGGCTGACTGGTTTGAAGGTGAGGATGAACATCCCAACCTCGCAGATGCCCAGGAAAAGCAGAGTCTCCATGACTCTTTCCCTTTAACTTGGCGCACCAAGTGCAGCGAAGCTCGTGGCGAGGTTCACACCTCCTCCGGAGCTCAACTCGTGGAATGTTTCCGCGAGCGCAAAACTGACTCCAATGAGTCATGAAGAGCTTAATCATCACAAGCAGAAGTGCACTCGCACCTCCGCTGATGCAAGCAATGGCAATCACAACAAACAGTTCCGTCACTTTCGTCGCAAGGATGGTGACAAGGGCACTGCCAACCCTGACAAAATGGACCAAGATCCGGACAAACAGTGTCCTGAACACCCTCATTTGAAGCACACCTGGAAGGAGTGCTGTGCCAATCCCAAGAATCCCAAAGGATGGGCTTGCAAGAAGGCTCAAGAGGCCAAGCAGAAAGCTGAAAAGAACGACAGCACTGAAGCACACAATGCTGAAATCCATGCAGTTTCTGAAGAAGTTCTTGATTCTGAGCTTCAGTCTCACCTTCCTGAAGGTGATGCAGGTGAAACTCAACAGCATTCTTGTGAATGTTCATGTTGCTCTTTGCAACTCACACATCATCTCGACCAACTGCAGTTCCAAAGTTCTCTGAACTTGCCAAAGAAACAGGATTTTCCTGCGAGCTGCTGCAATTGCACCAGGTGCCACCTCAACAATGGAAACCCTGATGACGAGTGGCGCATCATGGCTGCAGTCAATCCGTGCCTTGCTCTTCAAGAACCACGTCCTGCACGTCCGCGACAACTTCTGGGGCGGCGCGCCGGAAAAGGTCGAAAGCTGGTACCGCGTGCTCGTCGCGCGCTGACCGGTTCCTGGCACGAGGCGGTCTACGCCGCCGGCATCATGAGCCACTACTACACGGACCCCATCCACCCCTTCCATACTGCCCAATCGACGGCTGAAAACGACATCCACCGCGCCGTCGAGTGGAGCATTTCGAAGTCATACGACGCTCTCATGGCGCGCAACGCCGCACCCCGCCACCGACATTCGACCTCGGCAGCGACACCGCCTGGATCAAGGATCACGTCATCGCCGGCGCTGAGACATCGAACGCGCACTACGAACGACTGATCGCGCACTACAACTTCGACCGCGGCGTCGTCGAGCCGCCCGAGGGCCTCGACGAGATCTGCCGTCAGTTGATCGCTGAACTCCTCGCCTACGCCGCAGCCGGTCACGCAGCCCTTTTGGACCGTGCCTTCGAAGAAGCCGGCGTCACGCCGCCGGAAGGTCGCCTCACCGCCGCAACCTTCGTTGCCTCCCTCAAGATCCCGCTCAAATGGTTGACCCGCAAAATGGAAGATGCCGCCGACCGCCGCCAGGTCGAAGCGATGTACGACGAACTTCAGTCAACAGGTTCGGTCGAGGCGACACTCCGCGACGACGACCGCCAGGTCCGCGAAATCTACGAGCGTGAGGTCCTCGGCGAACGCAATGAGCGATTGACCGCCAGCGTCGCGACCGCCGCTTAAGTTCACCTCTTCCGCAGGGTCAGATCCCTACGCTCGCATCGGCCGCATCGCAAGCCGCGTCTCCGGCAAGCCTGAACCTGACAAGCGCAAGCTCTGCTCGCTCGCCGGTGTTCGACAAACCGGCAACGCCGGTAACGCTGCCCCGGCAATGGCGCCTGCACCCGTCGCCGCTGCGCCCGCTTCAGTTCCAGTAATAGCATCCGCCACCGCCCGTTCCGATGGTCCCGCCGCCGCGCCCCTGGCACGCCTGCGAGACCGGCTTCGCGAGCACGCGCCAACAGCCGGGCCGCTCACGGATGATTTCCGTCCGCGCGCCGCGCCTTAACCTTTCACCTTCCGATGATCTTGAAGCCGCGCCATCGATTGGCCCGAAGACGGCCGCCGCTTTGAAACGATCGGCATGCGAACGGTTCAGCAATTCCTCGATGCTGACCCAGATGCAACTGCCGCCGCCCTCGCCACGCGCCACATCACACCCAAAACCATTATCGAATGGCAACATCAGGCGCGCCTGGTCTGCACGCTGCCCGGCATTCGCGGCGGCCATGCGCAACTTCTGGTCGGCGCCGGCCTGACATCAATCGATGCGATCGCCGACGCTGATCCCGGCGAGGCCATGGCCGCGATACTGCGTTATGCCCAGACCTCGGCCGGCCAAAGCGTCCTTCGTGACGGCCAGCCGCCTGATCTCGAAAAGATTCACGCCTGGGTCCGCAACGCCCGCAAGGTCAAACAGGCCGCCTGAGCAGATTATCAGCGCCCGACCGGGATAGCATCAGCACCGCCTGCCTCGGCAACCGTCATCGCGATACTGGAGGCACAGCTCATAGATGCGGCTGTCGTGACCGATTGCCCGGCAAACCTCTTCTTTCCGGCTCGGGCTGTGCCGTATCGCCGAGCCCGAAACGCGAATCCCATAGCTGCGCGCAATCCGCGCCAGATACTCGTCCTGGCAATAGGGTGTCGCGATTTCGCCCTGCCCACGCACGACCTGATAAGGCCCGTTGCAACGGATGCGCGCTTCGCTGGCCCCGGCGAACGCCGGCACCAAGGCAGCAACCGCCATGACGGTTTTGGAAAATTGGCGATACACGGGCTCCTCCTCAATGAATAACGAGAGATGTTCCTGCAATCTCGCGCGCTTCACGTCATCAGATACCTTGACGAAAAATCAAATTGCGGCGCCAGACATTTTTCTGATGCACCAAATACAGGCGAAGCAAAACACTGCCCAAAAACACAAAGGGCCACCCGCTAAGGGTGGCCCCGTGAGAAAACGTCAACTGATGGCTATGCTGCCAGGATCTCCCCGGCGCTGCTTCATCAACCGACCCGCGGAGGCTGCTCCAACGACCGTTCGACGAACCATAGCTTAACCATCAGCCTGATCTCACTCGACATTGGATCACCTCCTTCCGTTTCATTGAACCTGAGGATAAGTTTACACATAAAGCAGTCACGCCAAGTAAACAATTGTTAATACTGGCAATCCCGCACGACTGTTGCGAAACAGCCATTTGACGAGTCGCAAGCATTCAGTCGCACTGTTGCTAGCTACCGGCACTACCGCCTGATCGCCCCTCGGCAATCGACGATACCAATCCTCCCGGCCAAATGACGTATGGCTGTGCATCAATGCATAAACACGACAGAAATCATCGGAGGACATCACATGGATCTCGGTATTGAAAGGCCGCACGGCGATCGTCTGCGCGGCATCGAAGGGGCTCGGCCGCGGCTGTGCTGAAAAGCTCGCCGAAGCCGGCGTCGATCTCACGATCTGCGCGCGCACCAAGGAGACCCTCGAGGCGACTGCCGACGCGATCCGCGCCGCCAGCGGCGTCAACGTCAAGGCCATCGCCTGTGACATCACCATCGGATGCCGGTCGCGCGGCAGTCCTCGCGGCCTGCCCCGAACCCGACATCCTGATCAACAATGCCGGCGGCCCGCCTCCCGGCGACTTCAAGGATTTCACGCTCGACGACTGGCGCACCGCCGTCGAAGGCAACATGATCACGCCGATCGCGCTCATCCACGCAACCGTCTACGGCATGATGGACCGCGGCTTCGGGCGCATCGTCAACATCACCAGCTATTCGGTAAAATCCCGATCGCCCAACTCGAACTCTCCAACGGCGCACGCGCCGGTCTGACCGGCGCCGTCGCCGTGCTCGCGCGCAAGTCCGCCGCCCGCAACGTCACGATCAATGGCCTGCTGCCCGGCCCGTTCGATACCGACCGCCTGCGCGGCACGTCGACCAGGATGGCGCGAAGCATCGGGCCGCTCGTTCGACGAAGTCCACCGCGAACGCATGCAGGACGTGCCGGCCAAGCGCTTTGGCACCGCCGAGGAGTTCGGCGCCATGGCCGCGTTCCTGTGCTCCCAGTACGGCGGCTACATCACCGGCCAGAACATCGTCCTCGACGGCGGCAGTTTCCCCGGCACGCTCTGAGGCGCAGCACTGCCTACTCGGCAGCCGCATAACTGCCAGTCGGCACCGCTAGCATCCAACGCCGGCATCGTCCAGGCTGCCTGCAGCCCAGGCCCTGATGACTGCGACATCGTTGTCGCACCCGCACGATTGTTCGCGCATTACGAAACATCGTGCACGCACCCCAGTCTTCGATTGTCAGACCCCATGCTGCAAATTCATCTGAAGACCGCACGATTGCTATCCGATTGCCCGCTGCACTTGACGTGCCCGGCTATGGCCTGTGGTGTTTCCCCCGCCGTCAGTCCGAACGCCACACGATGCGGTCGGAAACTTAAAATCGCACAATGAGTTCTGACGATTTGTTGTGTTCTCTTGTCTGCACTTATGCCGGCATCAGGATCGGCAGGCAGGCATGGACCGGTTATGCCATTGCCGACCGCTCGACCCCAGAAGAGGTGTCACATGAGAGTATTTAGTTCTGGCCGCGGCAGCGGTCATCGCGCTTGGTTGCCGGATTGGGCAGCAGCGCCCATGCAAGCTGGAAGAGCAACATCTACGGCGACTTTTCGACCCCGGTCACGGTTGCACCGGAAGGCGCTATCAAGGAACGCAGCAGCTCCAACAAATCGCGCTCCGCTCGTCGCGCCCGCAACAACCGCAAGACGACCTCCACGAGCTCCCGCACCACTCGCAGCCGCTCGCGCTTCCCGCGGCGGTTCACTGAGTGGTCTCGCCTCCTACTACTGGCAGCCGCAGCGTGTTGCCTCCGGTGGCTGGTTCAATCCGAACGCCCTGACAGCAGCCCACAAGACGCCTGCCGTTCGGCACCCGCGTTCGCGTCACCAACCTGCGCAACGGCCGTTCGGTTGTCGTGCGCATCAACGACCGCGGACCCTACATACGCGGCCGCATCATCGACCTTTCGAAGCGCGCCGCCCAGGTTGTCGGCATGACCGAGCGCCGGCGTCGTGCCGGTGCGCGTCGAGATCCTCTGATAGCCACGGTTTGGCGAGAACAGGAAAATGCCAGGGCCGGATGCGAACATCCGGCCCCTGTCGATCCCGAGGGCCGGATGTTCGTATCCGGCCCTTATTGATATCTTCCGTTTTCGATTTCTCCCGGCCGGTATTGGCGATACCATCGAACCGCACCACCGCCGACCTGAAATCAAAAAGTTCCAATGACCTCCCCAACATCCGGCCGCAATAGTGCCATCAACCGCATTCGCCTCGCTCTCATCGAAAAGAAGATGACCCAGGCCGAACTCGCCGATGCTGCCGACTGCCACGAAAAGACCATCCAGAACTTGCTCGCCGGCACGGACCGTCCGTGATCAGACTTTGTTCGACGTCTGCATGGTACTCGGCCTCGACTTCGATGACTTGAAGCAGAACTGGAGCGGCGGCTCGCCACCAGGAAATCCGCCGTCTGACGAGTCCCGTCAACCTGGCGCCACGACCGAAATCGCCCCAGTCTACATGGGCGCCTATACGCGTGTCGCCGTCGATCATTTCATCGGCCACTACCTTACCATCCGGCCGGCCTTCACCTGCCCGATACGATCATCGCCTACCGCACCGACATCACCTGGGACGCGAGTTGGCCGAGCCTGCTGTTCGAAGAGCGCAACCGCCCCGACGCGCCCTACTCCCATCGCGGCCGTCTCCATATCCCGCCGACATCGAGCTTCATCCATCTGGTGTCTCTGACCAAGGGCGCGATGCGCATGATCGTCGTCTCGCAGATCGATCAGACCGACCGTATGCGCGGCCTTGTCACGACTCTCGCCAAGCATGGCGCAACCATCGCTCCCGTCAGCGCACCGATCATCTACCGCAAACTTAACGACCCCGACGCCGCTCACTATGGCGAACTTACATCGGGCACGGATGCCTTCGAGCAATACCGCAGCGAACTGCGCCATTCCGTCGACGAAGGCTACTGCAGCGTCATCCGACCGTAAGCCGCGCCCGCCCGCTGCGCGATGGCGCGGCAATTTCCCTCCGGCGGCAGTATTTCGACATTTACCTACAATTCCATCGTCGGAATTTACCGGCCGTTAACCTTTTCGAATTCATAATTTAACCATGCACGGATCTGGAAAACGCCATTTTTGTGCATGACAAGTGTCGACCTCGCCACAGTGGCGTAGAGTGTATCGCGTAGACGGGGGTCAACCGCATGGTTTCGCGACCACGCAGGTCTGCTGGCTTTGGCTGGCGGACAGCGAATATCTTTGTGCTAATTGCAACGACCCTGTCGCTTTCGGCGGGCGCTGCAGCCGCGCAATCCGCTTCCAAGTCGCTGCCTTTCGGCCTTTCTGCGATCTTCGGCCAGGACAAGAAGCCCACCCCGCGCACCCAAATCCTGATCGATCTGCGCCGCCAGTCTGCCTACGAAATCTATTCAACCAACAATCCCAACCGCGTCATCGTCGAAATGGCCCAGGTCGGAATGCGCCTTCCCGAAGTCTCCGACGCTGCTCCAGATGCACTGGTCCGTCACATGCGCGCCGGACAGTATGCGCCGGGCCGGTCCCGCATCGTCATCGACGTGAACGAGCCGATCGTCATCGAAAAGCACGGCATTACCAGTAATCCAACGGGCCGCGGCGCTCAGCTCGAGATATTGCTCTCCCCCTACAGCGCCTTGCCGCAAGCGACCAAGGTCGCCCTGAACAATCCGCGTTTCAGCCAGCTTGGCGGCGCCTTCACTCAACCGCCCTCTCCGCGCCGCGCGAGCGGACGTCAGGCCGGCAGCGCCTACAAGCCCCTGATCGTCATCGATCCCGGCCATGGCGGCAAGGACTCCGGCGCTCGTAAATTCGGCGTCAACGAAAAGGACGTGGTTCTCGCTTTCGGACTCACCTTGCGCGACAGGCTGCTGAAGACCGGCCGCTACCGCATCAAGATGACCCGCGAAACCGATGTTTTCATCCCGCTCGAGACGCGGCGTGACATTTCCGAGGACAGCACCGCGGCATTGTTCATCGCGGTGCATGCCGACTATGCCGGCGCCAATGCCCGTGGCGCTACGATATATTCGCTGCGCCGGGAAGTTGCCGATCGACTGCGCCGCTCCGCCGCTGCCGAAGCTGCAGAAGAAGCCATGTCGGATAGCGTCCTCAAGCACGTCAAGGCCAAGAGCGATGACCTCGACGCAGTTCGCGGCATCTTGGGCGACCTCGCCCAGCGCGAGGTGCATGTCAACCTCGAGCGCACCAACGTGTTCACTCAGTTTGCTATCGCCCAGATGGGTGCGACGACGACAATGCGCGGCAAGCCCCATCGCGAGGCCGCGTTCAAGGTCCTGAAAACCGCCAAGGTGCCCTCGGTCCTCATCGAACTGGCCTACGTATCCAACCGCCGCGACGCCGCCCGGCTGCAGTCTCCGGAATGGCGCAACGAGGTCTCGGCATCCCTGGTAACCGCCATCGAGAAATATTTCGCCCATTCCCTGTCACAGATCGCCCAATAACCAGGACGGCGCGATATCGTCTCCCCTCCGGCACTCTTCCCGATCTGACTCAATAAAAAAGCCCGGTTCGATGACCGGGCTTTGCATGTTTCTGGCCGGTATGATCAATCGGCTTCCATCAACCTCCGAAGATCACCGACAAAGCTGAATTAGGCGATACTGGGTGGATGGAAAGGTTTGAGGCGCCAGAGCAGCCTCATCATCCAGTCGTCGGGAGAGGCAGACCTCGCCTTCCCTGATAGCGTTGTCGCGGAAATCACACGAACTGACCGAGGACGTAGGCACTTCAGCATGAGCCACTCCATAGTCGGTAGCTGCCTTGAAAACTCCCGAGTATCTCAAGAGATCCCCATGCCCGCGCCCGCGGCGGTGCACGACGGGGCAAGCCTCGCCGGACATCGATGCGGCATTCGCAGCAGGAATTTTTTGCGGCAGCAGTGAAGGATGTAAATGCAGGCTGTCACCCTGGTCGGCAGGTGGCATATCGTCGTGCGGCCCCATCCATCGCCGCCAAGTCTTTGCTGAGACGCCAGGGCGTCCCGATGCCTGCAATTGGTCCAGATACGTCAAGGCGGAGCAACAGCCTCTTTGATCTGACGCGCACGCTTTCCGGCGTGAACCACTGCGTGCCCTTCGCCGGTGAGCAACCTGACTTGCTCGCCCCTATAATGCACTGATTCTGTGACAGCTATTTGCAGCTACAGTTCAAGCGCCCGGCTGCGCTTCGAGAACGCCGTCCTTGCGCGCCGACTCCTGCACCGCCTTTTGCACCTTCTCGAATGCGCGCACCTCGATCTGGCGGATCCGCTCGCGGCTGACGCCGAACTCTTCAGAGAGCTCCTCGAGCGTCATCGGATCTTCCGCCAGACGTCGCGCTTCGAAAATTCGCTTCTCGCGATCGTTGAGCGAACTCATTGCGCTCGACAGGTACTTACGGCGCTGCGCCAGTTCCTCGCTCTCGGCAAGTACATCCTCCTGGTCGGGCGTGTCGTCGACGAGCCAGTCCTGCCATTCACCCGTCTCGGTGTCGGTCCGCAGTGGCGCATTGAGCGACGCGTCGCCGCCGAGCCGGCGGTTCATCGACACCACGTCTTCCTTCGAAACGCCAAGCTTCGTGGCGATCGCGTCGACGTGCTCTGGCGACAGGTCACCATCCTCGAGCGCCTGCAGCTGCCCCTTCGTGCGGCGCAGGTTGAAGAACAGCTTCTTCTGCGACGCCGTGGTGCCCATCTTCACGAGGCTCCACGAGCGCAGGACGTATTCCTGGATCGACGCCCTGATCCACCACATGGCGTAGGTCGCGAGGCGGAAACCCTTTTCCGGATCGAACCGCTTCACCGCCTGCATCAGGCCGACGTTGCCTTCGGAGATCACCTCGCCGATCGGCAACCCGTAACCGCGATAGCCCATGGCGATCCTGGCGACCAGACGCAGGTGTGACGTCACGAGCCTGTGCGCGGCCTCGGTGTCGTCATGCTCCTGCCAGCTGCGCGCAAGCATGTACTCTTCGTCCGGCTCCAGCATGGGGAACCGTCGGATTTCTTCGAGATAGCGGGCAAGTCCGCCAGAACCTGCCGCAATGGTCGGTAATGCTCTCGTTGCCATCGATGCTGTATTTGCCTCCATCAGCCGTCACAAGTGCGGTACACGCCGCCCGCAACAAAAAACTAAACTCAACTAAACTACGTTCAAAGCTAGGCGTTGGATCTCTGTTTACGATACGTAACCAAGGTTTCGGACATCTCGCCTATTAAGCAACGCCACTTGATCCGCAACTGGAAATCAATTCAGTTCACATTCTCTCCAACCATCTAGCGGAGCTTTCGTTCCTCCGGAACCTCCGGCAACGCGACCACGGCGGACGGAGATGGGAACTATTTGCGAAATTTCCAGACCTGGGAGGTCGGATTTATAACAAATCGACCAGCGCAGTGTCAAAATTAGTCCGTATGCCTATTGATTTGCCGCGAGTTGCAACTGCAGCACTGCCATGTCTTGCGGCGGTTGCCTTTCGAACCGCAGGCGTTCAGCGCTTGTGGGATGCTCGAACCCGAGCACAGTCGCGTGCAGCGCCTGTCGCCCGAGTGCCTCCAGCGCTTCCCTGGCCGCCGGCGGCAACAACGCCTCGCTCGCCTTGTAGCCGGCGCCGTAGGTGCGATCGCCGAGCAACGGGTGTCCGATCGAGGCCATGTGCACTCGGATTTGATGGGTCCGCCCTGTTTCGAGGCGTAATCTCATCCGGCTCACCTGGCACCCGTTGCCAAGATCGAAAACTTCTTCGACCCCATAATGCGTCACCGCCCGGCGCCCCGTCTCTGGCCGCGCGATCGCCATCTTGCGCCGGTTCGTCTGACTCCGCGCGATCGGCGCATCGATGATACCGACCGCCGGCAGCGGTATCCCCCACACCAGCGCCACATATTCCCGCTTCAGCCGCCCATCGATACCATGCGCCTGGAACTGGGCGCTGAGTTGCTGATGCGCCCGATCGGTTTTGGCCACCACCAGCAGACCCGACGTATCCTTGTCGAGTCGATGCACGATGCCGGGGCGCCGCACCCCGCCGATTCCAGAAAGCTCATCGCCGCAATGCGCAATCAGGGCGTTGACCAGCGTACCCGTCTCGTTTCCCGGCGCCGGATGCACGACGAGGCCCGCCGGCTTGTCGAGCACGATCAGTTCGGGGTCCTCGTAAACGATATCGAGCGCCATATCTTCGCCGGCCGGCTCCGCCGCTGTCGCTGCCGGAATGACAAGCTCGATCGCCTGCCCGGTCTTAACTTTGAACGCAGGATCATCCAGAACCGCGCCGCCCGCACAAACTTCACCGGACAGGATGAGCGCTTTGAGGCGCTGCCGGCTCATATCCGGCACACTCCCGCTCAGGAACCGGTCGAGACGCTTTCCCGCCTCTTCGTCCCCGACGACTAGCCGCCTCTTCATTATTGCGCTATCCGACATGATCAACGTCTCGGCAAATCCCACTCTTCGGCCTTACGGCCACTCCTCGTCTCACCCGACACCCTGCAGCGTCTCGCTCATATTATTAGGCAATTTCGGCAGTCACCTGATGCAAAACAAGATCTCACCGCAGTCCGCGCCGTCCCGTTCGGCCAATGATAACGGCCCGTTGACGTCCGGTCAGGTCAAGGCATTGAAGGCCGCAATCGCGATCATGAGTATCATGATCGTGGCCGCGCTGCTCGCGATCGTCGCCCGCGTCATATATCTCTCGGCGATTAAGACCAGAACTGCCGCGCCGGCAGCTGCCGCAGTGGCAGTCGAACCCCCTGGCCCGCTCGCACCGCAGCAGTCCGTTTCACTTCCGCCCGGCGCGGTCGTCAAAAACATCTCGATGATCGGCAACCGCTTACTGGTTCATTATCAGACGGCAGGCGGCTCCGGCGTCATCATTCAGGATCTCTCGACCGGCAAGGCGCTGACCGACATCAAGATCGACGCCGCACGCTAGGCCGCTTGGCCAGCCGCGTGACCGCCGCACCCGCGCGGATAGTACAGTATCGCGGCGCAGTCGCATTAGCGTTTCGCCAGTTCCGCAATTCTGTCCATGAGCTTGCCCCTCGGCGACGGTTTCGGCGCATCGACCGCTGCAACCTCGGCACGTGTATCGAAGTCGCTGCCTGCCTCCGCTGCAGCTTCGCTACTCTCAGGTGGCCGGCCGCCGGCTCCCGGCGTCGCGTCGGACGCCTGATGAGCTTTCAGGCGGGCTTCCAATGACCGCTCCGCGCCGTCCTGCGGCTCCTCAAGACCATTGATTTCGCGGCCGTCCTGGCCACTATCGTCACGGCTCGAGCCGCTTGTCGCTGCTCGCGCGCCGTTGCGTGCGCCGAGGCGCCGCAATTCGTTCTGGTAGTATGAGGCCTGCTGCGCCAGCCGCTCATTAGCCGACGCGAGTGCCCTGCGCAGGTCAGAAATCGATTTGTCTCGCGAAGCGATAACCTGTTCGGACGCAGCCACCCGCGCCTTCAACGCCGTTCTGCTATCGCGCAACGACAGCGAACGGCCCTTGTCCGCTGCCCCGCTTTCGTATGCCGCGATCTCCGCCGTCAGCTTCTCGATCGTCGCCGCTTGTGCGTCCAGCTTGACCTTCACGGCCTGCATCGCCGCGTTCGTCTCCCCACTTGACGCTACCTGGCGCTCGGCGGCCGAAACTGGCTCATCCAAGCGGTTCGCAACCCGGCCGTCCTTATCCTGGCCGATCTTGGCGTCGCCGGCGTCCTCCAGACCGGTATCGTTCGCAGGCGCTTTCCTGATCGGAACCGCATCGAACTCCCGCTGGGCTGCGGCGCCGGAATTGGGATCACGCGCCACGCTTTGCAGCCGCTCGATCTGCGCGGCCTGCTGTCGCGACCGCTGGCGCAACTTTTCCAGTTCCGCCCGCAACGCGGTTTCGCTCTCTACGCCGCCCGCAAGCGATTGTGTCCGCGCGCCGTGCCCGGCCAACGACATCTTGAGCCGGTCGATTTCGGCGCGCTGCTGCGCATTCAGCTGCATCGCGTCGTCCAGCGCCCGGAACGTCTTACCCGTATCGCTCTGCAGCGCCTTCATTTCCGCGTCACGCTTGGCGAGCAGCTGCCGCGCCTCCATCAACCGCGCCTCGACCTCTGGCACCCGTTGCGTGATCGTGGCTTCGAGAACGCGCCGCGCATTCTCGCTGCCTTCCCGTTCGGTCTCTATTTCCCGTAGCTGGCGTTGCAGCTGCGAAATCGTTCCGTCACGGCGGTTGATTTCGACCTTTTGGCGGGCGTCGCTCAGCCGCGCCTGCTCGATTTTGGCCGTCAGCTGATGAACCCGGATCGCGTTCTCTGCGCGCAGCCGGTCACGTTCCGCGCTGATTTCCTGCTCAGTCAGAGGCAGTGACGCGCGCAGCCGCTCCGTCGTCAAGCGCACGGCACGGGCCCAGAACGCGGGTGCAACGATGAAGCCCAACAGCAGCGCGCACAAAAACCCCAGTGACACGAACATGATAGACTGGAACGTGAACACCGATATGCTCCCGGGCAAACCTATTGCAGGGAATCCCGCAACGACAAATCCTAAACGGATTTCACCCCGCGGCAACCCCCAGCCCAAATCCCCGCCTGAACCTCAGCCTGAACCCCAGCCCAAATCCCAGCCTGGTTCCTGGGGCCATCCGCTTGCGCCAACGGCATTCAGGCGTGAGATTCCAACTAGGCAACTGGATCTGCAGAACGGGCCGGCGCTCACTGCGTCAGAACGGATTCCAAGTCGGCCTCCGCGTATATTTCAGATAGCCTATATTGGCGCCCAAGCGAAGCCCCACGCCCGTACGAATTGGTGCGAGTGTGATATCATCGCCAGTTAGGAACTGAACGCTGACGCCTCCAACCAGGTAAGCTGATCCCTGCACGCCCGCGAAGCGGCGGAAAACATCGTGCGGCGACCTCAGGTTGTAGACAAGCGTCATCGTCCGGTTGCCATCACCGCCGAAATCATAGCCGATGCTCGGCCCCTGCCAGAACACGCGGCGCACGCCGAAATCCTTGGTGTAGAGCTTACCCTCGCCATATCGCAGTCCGGCAACGAACGCCCCGCCTGCGTCCTCGCCCAGGATGTACCCATTCGGCCGGCCCGACTTCTTGAATGCCCATTGGATCGCCTTGGCCAGCCCGGTGCTGAGCGAGCCGAAGAAGCGATGCCCGGCGTCAACCACTTCGTTCTCGGAATAGGTGCCGCGCCCGCCGTGCGGCATCCGCATCGGGCCGCCGTTGTCGTACCGGTCATCGTACCCGCCGTGGTCCCGCCGATATCCCTCGTTCGAGCCGTACTGCCTCGGATATTGCTCCTGCGGCTGATATGGCTGGATGTGTCCGCGCGGCTTGGCGTCGTACTGCGGCGCCTGCTCGGTCTGCGGATAGCTCCGCTGCTCGCCGTAATTCTGCGCTTGGTCACGGTAGACCCGCGGCTGCGGCGCCGGCTTATAGGCGTCGTTCGCCTGGCCGTAATCCCATCTGTTCGCTGGTGCCGGGCTTGCCGGTACGTAAGGGTCGGGTGCCGGCGAATTCTGCGCCTGCTGGTAGGGCGTTTTCTGTTGCCAAGGCAGCGTTTCTTGCGCGTTGCCGGGCGCCACGAGCAAAGCCATGCCGAGCCCGGCTCCGAGCCAGCCCGAAAGCATCCGCCTGCCGGAGTTCGATGACTTCCAGGAATTCCGAGTTTTCAACGAATAAAGGTTGACCATTGTAACGCTCCAGGAACCAAATCCCGCGGTAACAACGGTTTCGAGTGATCAGATGATCGACGATCCGCCCCCAAAACCATCCGGCACATAGAGCGCCGCGCGTTAACACGTCGTTATGGTTGAAAGATCGTAAAGAACTATTAACAAAATTTGTCTGAACGGCGTCTTGCCCGCGACCCTTTAATGGCGCACCGTTTAATATCCCGCTCAAATAACGGAATTTTTGCCCCCAGTGACCACAGCGGCCAATTCGAAACCGCTTTTCCGGCGGGAGACGATCATCCCCCTGCCCCCGCCGTCATGCATCGATCCGAACGCCCGCGCCTAACCGCGCGAGCCACGCGCCGGCCGGGGCCCTACTCCGGATTGAAACGGATCCGGGCTTTGAGTTCCTCTCTGCCCCAGGCGACGAACGGCGGCGTCCGGTACTTGGCGGCCGAGTTGCCATAAAGCAGCGCGCTGCCATCCAGTTCGGTGACCTCGCCACCGGCCGCCCGTACGATCGCGTGGCCCGCTGCGATATCCCATTCGCTGATCGAACCGAGCCTCGGATAGAAGTCGGCCTTGCCTTCGGCGACCCGGCAGAACTTCAGCGACGAACCGGCCTCGACCCGGCCGCCGATCGGCTTGCCGATCAATTCCTGCTCCAGCTTCGCCGACGGGTGTGAATTCGACAACGACACGACAAGTGCTTCGGGGTTGGGCGAGCGTGTGCTGATCGACGTCATCGCGAGTGCGTCGAACGACACATCGGAGTTGAAGTCCAGCACGGTGTAGCCCGCCTCGTTCGGCCCCGTCGTGACATAGAATTGGCCGTTCGCCGGCAGCAGGATCATGCCGAACACCGGCACACGGTCGACGATCAGCGCAACATTGATCGTGAAATCCTCCCCGCCCTTCACGAAGTCCCGCGTTCCATCGAGCGCGTCGACCAGGAAAAGCGTACCATCGACATCAGGAATCACCCCGGCGCTGTACTGTTCCTCGGCGATCACGGGCACATCGGGGGCGACCCGGGCCAGCGCTTCCAGGATGATTGCCTCGGCTTCCTGGTCGGCGATCGTCACCGGCGAAGCGTCTGCCTTCCGTTCGACTTCGATGTCGCCATGGCGGTACCGCAGTTCCAGCCGGGCGGCCTTGACCATTGCCGGAAGCAGGGCCTGCCCGAGTTCTTCGTGTGTTGGAATATGCATCTCGCCCCCTTTAATCAATCTGTGTCGCCACCAACTAACCTGTCTGGCGCGACATGCAACCATTCACTTTGCCACTGTGCACAACAGCGAACCGAGTCGTTCCCGCCACGCCGCCTCGAAAACCGCTCGCGCCGGGCAGAATTGTCGTGCCGACCGGTGGTCAGTTTCCCGCGAACAGGTTATTCGAATCACTCACCCGCCACCGCCGCAATCGGTCCCCGGTATTCGTCGCGTAATCGGTATCCTCTAGGGCACGAGGCCGCTTGTCCCCAATGTCGCACGCTGGAGCTGCCATGACATACGCCGAAGAACCATCCGATCTGGAGCTTGCAGCCCTGATTTCGAGCAAGATCTGTCACGACGTCATCAGCCCAGTCGGGGCAATCTACAACGGCCTTGAAATTCTTGGCGATGACAGCGATCCGAGTTCACGCGACTATGCGATGGACGTCATTCGCAACGTCACGGTGCAGGCATCCGCCCGCCTCCAATTCGCTCGGTTCGCGTTCGGCGCGGCCGGTTCGGCCGGCGCCGAAATCGACCTCCAGACCGCGCGGGAAATCTCACAAGGATTCATCGGCGATACCAAGCACAAGCTGTCCTGGTCCGCTCCATCGGGTTACCTGCCGAAGAACCAGGTCAAACTGCTCCTCAACCTCGTGGCGATTTCGGTCAACGCCTTGCCGCGCGGCGGCAACATCGACGTCGTCATCGACGACGACCTGACGTTGCCGCATTTTGCCATCAGGTGCGCCGGCCCGCGCTGCCGCCCGCCTCAGCATCTGCCGCAGATCATTGCGGGCGAGATGCCCGAGATCGACGCCATGTCGGTGCAAGCCTATTACACTTGGCGCCTGGCCCAGAACGTCGGCGCAACCATCACAATCGACCAGACCGAGGAAGACGTCACATTGCGCGCCGTGCATGGTTGACTTCGCCGGAGTGGCGGGTCGACATGCAAGGCTGGCCGCTTGGGCACACCGTGACGCGAACGGCGGACCGGGCGCGCGCCGTAAACACTGCGTTAACGAACCCGCCGCATAATCGCGCCATCAATTCCCGACTACCGCGATCACTGAAATAACGCGAGGGGCCCATCGTGAAACAATGCCTGGTCATCGACAACTCCGGCGTCATCCGCAAGGTTGCCAAGGCGCTGCTCAACAGCATCGGCTACGTTGTCATCGAGGCGGAAACCGCTGGTGCCGGCCTCGACATCTGCGCAGAACGGATGCCGCAGGCCATTCTGATTGATTGGGATCTTCCCGACATGAGCGGCTTCGATTTTCTCGTCGAATTCCACCGCAAGTTCCCTGTCAGTCGACCGCACATCGTCTATGCGACTACGGAAAACGACCCGATCGACATTTCACGGGCACTCAAGGCCGGCGCGGCGGATTTCCTGGTTGTGCCCTTTGACCGATCCGCGATCGAAGCCAAATTTCCCCACGCTGCCGCGGCAGCCTGATCGGCACATGTCAGGCCGCGAATAACAAGGCCCGGCAGACGAATTGCCGGGCCATTATCTGTTTCAGATCACCATCAATTTGGGATCTTCAGGCCGGCTCGCCTCACTTTTTGTTCGCCACCTTGGCCGGACGGCTCGTTTTGCCGTTCCAACAGAAGGTCGCCGCTGCCTTGCATGTATATTCGTCGAACAGCCCGACATCGAGAAACAGTTCGCAGGTCACGGTCTTCTTGCCCGTGCGGTAATTCTTGATGCCGCGCTCCGACGCCCACTTCTTGATGTAGACATCGAGCATGCGCTTGGCGTCCTTGATCGGGCCCTTCTTGCCGTAGTCATTGACCGAAAAACCCAGTCGCTGGCACGCTGCCCACGAACTCGTCGAAACAAAACACAGGGAGATTGCCAGTACGGCGGCGCTCAGTTGTAGGCGCATAGCTTGAACCTCGATCACATGGTTAACGCAGCGGGCTATATACCCTCACTGCATTCCCTTCGGCTATGTCTCAAAAGACGCACGAAGCCGAGAAAAGGCCAATCTCGCCGGGCTGCTGCCCACTGAGTCTGATTTCCCCTGAGAAAGGCGCCACGCCCGCTTCACCGCACCACGCCGAGAAATCTGCACCTGAATTGCCTCGCATGGCGGCGTATGCAATCAACCGGCATGATGTTCTCGCATTGATGCATGGGAGACCGGCATGCCCAAGGCCTACTGGGTCAATACCTGCCACGCAATCCACGATGCCGATAAAATGGCAGCCTATGCCCGACTCGCCGGCCCCGCGGTTGCCGCCGCTGGCGGGCGCTTCCTGTCGCGCGGCGTCGCCGCCAGGGCATTCGAGGCTGGCAGGGTCGAGCGAACGACCGTCATTGAATGCCCCTCCTTGCAGGCTGCGATCGCGGCACACGATACGCCTGATTACAAGGCGGCCCTCGAAGCCTTGGGTGACGGTGCGACCCGCGATTGCCGCATCGTCGAGGGCGTGGAATAGGCGCGCAAGTTCAGCGCGAAAATCGAAGCCGGATACTGAGGCCGGATACCGAGGAGATCACACAATGGACGGACAGATCACGAAAAGCCCGGCGAACTGGCGCGTCGCCGACCTGAAAGACCGCAACTGGGTCTTCAAGCTCGACGATGGCGCCCGTGCCCACCTCGCAGCCGTCACCAAGGCCGCCTACGCGCCTGACAAGCACCTCTTCGACTACACCCGCTCCGACTTTGATTTCGGCCCCGCCGCGCCGGTCATCGCCGCCGCCATCGCCGAAGCCCATCACGGCTGCGGTCTCGCGCTGATCAAGGGCCTGCCGCGCGACGAACTGAACGAAGCCGAGTTCCGCATTCTGAACTGGGCCATAGGCCTCCACCACGGCGTCGCCCGCCCACAGGGCAAGGCCTCTCAGTATCTCTCCGCAGTCCGAGACGCTGGCGTCGACTATCGCTCGGCCGGCGGCCGCGGCTACTCCTCCAACGCCCGCCTGGATTTCCACACCGACGGCGCCGACCTCGTGACCCTCGGTTGCTACAATGCCGCCAAATCAGGTGGCCAGAGCATGGTCTCGAGCAGCCTCACCGCCCGTGAAATCCTGATCGACGAGCGCCCCGACCTCGCCGAGATCGCACACGACTATTTCTATTTCAGCCGCCAGCAGGAAGAGGCCGAAGACGAAGCCCCCTACATGAAACAGCCGCTGTTCGACATCTGCGAAGGCCGCGTGTTCGGCAAGTGGAACCGCAACCGCGCCCAGTCCGCTCAGAATATCGAGGGTGTACCGAAGCTAACCGACGCGCAGCGCGAGACCATGGACAAGATGGACGAGATCCTGCAGCGCCCGGAAAACCTCTTCACGATGTGGCTCGAACCGGGCGACATGCAGGTTCTCAACAATCACACGATGCTGCACGCCCGCACCGACTACGTCGACTTCGACGAGCCGCAGAAGAAACGCCTGCTTCACCGCCTTTGGCTGGCGCCGCCCGATTCCTACCGCCTGCCTGACAGCTGGAAGGATTTTCATCGATCCGTTGCGCCGGGCACCGTCCGCGGCGGTATCCGAGGCCACCATCACGATGACGCATGCAAGGCCTACGAGCGCCGCCAGGCCGCCGACCTCGGCATGCCCGCCCCGGTGTTCTGACGCGCCGATGACCATCACCCCCGGCTCGGGTGCCATTGCGCGTCGCGCCAGCGGCTTGCAACCTCGACAGGCCAGACGAGATTGTCAGGAAGTGCCGACCTGCTTGGCAGCATCGGCACTTCCGTCATTCGCGTGCGAAGACAATTGCCACGAATCCCCACACGCGATGTTCCATTACCATTCGCCCGCCTCCACAGTACGGATGCTACGGCGAAGTCATCTTGACCATGGGCTTCCAGCGGTACGGGCGGGATAGTCTTGGTTGGAAGTCTTCCGTGTCGCTCGAATATCGCCGATGGCGACACCCTCGCGCATCCAATGCAGCTTGATGACAAGCCAAGCCGCGGCATCAATATGTACGCCGGTAAAAATTCCGACTACTCGATAATCATCCTCAATGACCGCTAGGGCATCCAGTCGGTAAAACGCTAGCATAGAATTAAATTTCAGAAAAACGACAAAAATCAGACGCTTACGTCGTTTCCAGGTCGCTGCTCTCGAATACTCTACAATCTGATGGTTTCATCCCGCCAAGACGTCCGATCTCCGCCGGGCCGTTTGGCGCGCATCCACACGCCACAACCCCTCACCCGCCGGACACCTCCACTCCATATTGGTGCCGGACGGGCTTTAACTCGCCCTCCGCAAAACAGCCATCACATGGCGACTCAGGCATCGGCGCCAATTTCGGAATCTGTTGGCTGCAGCTCCCGCGAAGTCGTGCGCGCCCAGGCGTCCTGTTGTTCGACGAGCCCGGCAAGATGCCGGCGCCATTCCGGAACGTCGCCGTTCAGGTGCACCGCTGTCTTCGGCGGCAACCGCCTCGTCGATATTGCCTGCATTAACAAGCGCACTGCTGAGCGATCGGAACGCCGGCGCATAACCATTTTCTAGATCGATCGAACGTTGTGCGCTGCGATCGCTTCTGCCCATTTGTGCCGCCTGATGTAGAGATTGGCCAGATGCACATGCCACTCTGGAACGTCCGCCTTGAGCTCGATCGCTTTGCGGCCGGCGCCGATCGCAGCGTCAGGATGCCCCGCCTTCAACAGAGCGCTACTCAATGTTCGATAGGCCGGAGCGCAATCCTTTGATAGCGCGATCGCCTTGCGCGCGCTGATTTCGGCCGCCTCCCAGTCTTCCTGCCGGAGCATCAGGTTGGCAAGATTGACGTGCCATCCGGGAAGCCTGCTGTTGCGAGCAATCGCCTCGCGCGCTGCCTCCGCGGCCTCCTCCAAGCGTCCCTGTGCCTGCAGGCACCCGCTGAGGGTGTTGTAGGCAAGCGCGTTGTTCGGGGAGCGTTCGATCTGCCGGCGAACGCAATCCTCAGCTTTCTGCCAGTCTTGGGCGCGCACATGTAAGTTCGTCAGAAACGCATGCCACTCCGGCGCGTCGCCATTGAGCGCGATTGCTTTCTCTGCTGCCTCGATGGCGCCATTGATGTCACCGGCATGGGCGAGCAAATGCGCCAGAACCATATGCGTGTTGCCCGACTGCGGCGCGAAATTAAGCGCGCTCTTCAGGACAGATGCCGCTTGCTCATGATCACCCGATTCCGACAACCGCTTCGCGAGGCAAACATGTGCCTCGCTGTCGAAGGGCGCCCGCTTCACTGCGATCATTGCACATTGCATTGCCCTGACAGGCCGGCCGCGCGCGCGTTCGGCTTCGCTTCGCAACGTCATAAGTCCGGTGATTGAACGGGCCACTGCCCCGGCGCGGTCGCAACATCGCCGGGCGGCCACAGCCTTGCCTTGGCTGAGATGCGCTCGCCCGAGCCGCTCACTTACCTTCGGATCGAACGGATCGAGTGCCTGCATCTTCTCTGCCGCTTTGACCGCTTCGAGTGCATCGGACGCACGCATCGACAGTCGGTAGAGGATTTCGAGATACTCCTTCGTTTCCGGCTCCTTCTCGATCGCGCTGCGCACCAGCGTCTTGGCCTCGTCGAACCGGGCAAGCTGAAAGAGCGTTTCGGCAAGTTGGCCCTCGAGCCCGGCGTGTGATGGTTTTGCTTTTATCGCCGCCTGCAGAACCTCGACGCCCTTCTCGAACTGACGCGCGTGGTTGAGATCTCGTGCTTCGAAAATCGCCGAATGCGAAAACCGCGTCGCGATATCCTTGAGCTGCTCCGCCAGCGCCGTCCGGTCCCGCCGCACCACCGCGCTCAATGCCGCCATGTATTCCTGCGGCACGTACACCTTGTCCCGCCATGGTTGGCTTTCCGGGTGAGCGGCATAACCGAGGTCCACGTCACCAAACGCCTCGCAGAAGAGACCGATGATCTCGTCCGCCTCCGCGCCCGGCAGCACTTCATGCGCCGTCGCCAGTTTCTCGATATAACGATGGAACACCCGCAGGAAGAAGAAGTTGTAGATCTCACGGAGCGGTTTGATGTTGGCCGCCACCGCGGCTGGCCAGAGGCCGCAATCCTCCTTCCATCTCCAGTCGCTGCTGAATGTGCTCATGCTGCGATGTCCGACTCGATAGAAGATCAGCGGATCGGGCAGAAGCGTGCAGCTGCGCGCGCGCGGCAGAGCTTTCGACAGATAGATCTGGTCCTCGCCGAGTTGCACTTCCTCGTCGAAGAACAAGTCGTGTTGTTCGATGAAATCGGTCGAATAGATGTAGCGGCAGACGCTGCAGAAGTCCCAGAGCTTCGGCTCGATGAGAAAGTTTGTCGAAATACGGTCGACGTGAGGCTCGACATGTACGCGCGCCTGCCGCGGTCCGGAATAGAACGTATGGCCGAAACCAATGACGTCGTCCCGGTGCATCTGCAGAGGCTGCGCCAGTCGCTGGATCGCATTGGCGGAACGAAATCGTCGGCATCGACATGCATGATGTAGGGCGCCGCGCGCAGCGCATTCCGACATTTCGAGTAGCCGGCAATCCCTTGTTAGTCGCATTGCGCACAACCCGGAAACGCGCATCGTCTGCAGTAAGCAATTCAGCGACCGCCAGTGACCGGTCCGTGCTCGCATCATCGACGATGATGACCTCGAAGTCTTAAGTATGTCTGTCGCTTCAGGCTATGGATGCAATCGCCGATAAAATCCTGATAGTCGTACAATGGAACGATGACGGAAATCTTCGGGGATTGGGATGCGGGCGCACCGACACTCGCTTACGCACACTCATTCTGCAAACTCCGTTACGCAAACTGAATCAACACAAAATCACTGCCGCGCAACCGGTAGACATGATCCATCCGGCAACGCATCGTCGTTGAGAAATCGGCCGAAGCCTCATCCTCAGGCGGCTGGCGAGCCCCCGTCTTTCGTGTGGCAATTGTTCAGCTATGGACCCTATCGCCCCGCAAAGCGGCGGCAGCGTCATCCATCGCGTGGAGCAGATCGATAACACCGGTATCGCAGATCGCGAGACCGTTCGATCGAGTACTTGGCACCGCTCCGAGATCAAAACCCGCAGCACCGGTCCTCCTGAAGGTCCGGCCGATTAATCGCGCTGGTTGTGTCGTGGCACACAAAAGCGCTGTCCAATATTCTTGGTCCTTCCAATCCGGTGAACGCCGGTCGATCGACGTTGATCCCTGATTAGCCTGGAAGAAGCCTGCAAAGTTACGCCGCTGCACCTGCCGTCGTGTCGCCAAATACAAACAGCTTGTCCACAACTACAAGGGCGAGACGAATTGTCAACTTAACGTCACATTAGAGCTGGCGAATCATTTTCTCGCCTACACGTACGTGGCTCAAAGACACATTCAGTAACGTCCGGCTCAACCTCTGGACAAGTCAAATCAAAGAACAACTTCAAGTCCCGAACAGTGGGCTCATGACGCTCTCGGTTCAGTTCGCCGACCACGCCGCCGGGTCGCCTTTGCCCCGGTCAGCGCGCTCTTGGCCAATCGCCGAAAGCGCCTCGAAGCCGAGCCGACGCGCGTCCTTTTCCAGCCCGGCGCGCTTCAGCGCCCGGATGGTTTCGCCAAGCCCGAGGAGATGCGTCGCAGTCGTGCCTTCTGACGATATCGTGCGCAGAGCATAGAGCAGCGTCGCTGCGATCTGCTGATCCTCGGACGACTTCTTGAGCGCACTCAATACCCCCGTTTCGGCAGACGTCCTGTCCTGCGGTTGCTGCGTTCGGCTGGCGAGGTTCCAGAGCGGGATTGGCACGTTGTAGTCGAGCGCGTCGAGCACCGTCGCAAGGCGGTGCAGCGCCGGCTGCGAGAAGCGGCCCTGCAACGCCAGATCTTCGAGTACCGTGATACTGCGGCCCCTGTTGCCGTCGCTTACCTCCGGGTCTGCGATATCGAGCAACATCAGCCAGTGATCGAGCGAGGCATCGGCGCCGGGGCCCGGCTGCGCCGATTGCACCCATTGCCGTGCCGCGCGATAGTCCCCTGCCGCGGCCAGTGTTTCGATCGCCGTCTCAGTGAACCAGGAGATTTCAGGCGCCGGCCGCATGGCGCGCACGATCGGCGCGGTCGCAACCGCGATGCGATGATAGAGCCGGTCACGCTGCGCGCTATCGAGCAGCGAGCGGATCGCACGCGTCTTGGCGAACTGCGCCTGCTGCCGATCAGCCGTCGAAAACAGTCGCGCGCGCTCGAGTGCCGCGCCACTGCCACCGGCCGGCGCACTGGCAGCCGCGCGATACGTTTCGGCGAGGGCGGCTGGCGACGTCACGTTCCGCGACGCTGCGAGTTCCGCCGCCTTGAGGCGCACTTGCGGTTCCGCCTTCTCGTCGCTCGCAACGAGCTGCAGAAAACCAGCGTCGGCGTGCTGCAGCATACCCTCGACAAGCGCCGGATCCTGCGCTTTAAGATGTCTGACCAACAGGCCGTCCAGCGTCGAAACCAGTCGCGGCAAAGGCGCGCGCACATTTCCGCCGTTCGCAATCGCCTCGAGCAGCGCCACTGTGAACGGCCGGTTGAACCCCGAATTCCGCGCGAGTTCCGCAGCAAGCGCTCCGGCCTGCGCGTTGCCGGCGAGAATCCGCGCAGTACCCTGCCATCACGATCGCTTCGCCGCGCAGGTGCTTTGGCAACTTCTTCGGATCGGCGACGACCTGCTTCACCGTGGCACAGCCGCGCTCGGAGTTACCTGCGGCGAGATCCAGCTGACCGCTCAGCAGCGCCTGTACGGGCGCTGCCGACGCGCTCGGCATGTCGCCCGCTCGGCCTTGCAGCCGCGCCGCCGCGTCGAACCGGCCTGCCTTCAGTAGTGCGGCGACCAGCACGGCGTTTAGTTGCGGGTCGCCGGCCGGCTCGCCGAGTACTCGTGTCAGAAGATCGTTGAGCGCAGGCGACGCCGGCGGCAGCGCGACCGGCCCGAGCAACTGCTCCACGCCCGATGCATCGAGGCCCTGCCACGTGCCCGCCGGCAGCGCGCCGTTCGCTGAAATGACCGGCGTAAGCTACCACGTTCAGCTCGACGGCTGCGCCGCGCCGAAGCTGTCCTGTCCTTGTGACGGCGGCGCAGCATATGTACCGGGCGCACCGTGCAAGGGGCGTAACGCCCACAGCCCGGTCCGCCCTGTCCTCGGGCCGCGAAGCGGGCTGATAAGGCGGCGCGCCGTAGGGCTGATAGGTGTTTCCATTGCCATATTGCGGAGGGGTCGCGGGATAGGGCTGCGGCGCCCGGCCATACTGTGGCAGATCTCTATCGGGCGCATCGGCGCCAGGTACGGACCGCGATTGTTCGCTCCATTGCCGTACACGCCTTGATCCGCTCCCTGTGGATCGAATTGCTGCTGGCGCCGCAGTCTGGCGGCACGCTCGGCCGCTCGGCGATCTTTGTCGGCAAACGGGTTCCAGGTGTCGTCGGCGACAGCACCGGTTCCGGCAAAGGCCATCAGCGCGGCCACCAGCAGGGCGATGGTTACGGCGCTGTGGAAACGCTCCGCACCCAGGTTGCCGCCGAAGTATTCATGCTGGTTGCCCGCCTATTTCCGAATCTTGACGCTCAGAAGCGGCTTCTGCACCTCGGCCTGCTCCGGCTCGAAATAAACTGCAAGGACGTACAAGCTGCCGTAGCCCACGGCTACCAGCGTTGAAACGACGAACAAAAAACGAAAAAGGGTCGGCATGAAAAATGTCGTCTCTGGGCTTGCATGTACGACCGAAGCGGCAGTTCCCGCCCATCCGTGCGTTATCCCGCCACCATGATATCTCTTCACTAAGTGGCGTCAGTACTGCCGATCTCCTGCGCACATCGCTCGCACGAATTGGTGAGCTTCGCACCCGCCCGCCCGGCCCCTCCGGCGTCGACCGCTATCGGCCGGGACTTTCCAGGAGCGATCCGGTGCGATAACAACAGGTTTCCCCGATGCCGCTAAGCAGCGTCAGGCGTAAGGCGGCATCCGGCCCGGGGCCCGCTGGCCCGTTACGATGCCACTTCCGCGCCGATCGGCTTCGGACGCGATATAGTCGATGTTTGCCGCCGGGCCCCGCGCCGGCGGCTGTGCTGGAACAATGAAGCCATGACCGGATCCGGCATCAAG